>CAZLJX010000012.1:0-93605 GCA_964559985.1 uncultured Bacteroidales bacterium | reverse complement strand
TAAAAATTGCCGCATAATTGATAATAAAAAAAGCTGTCCTTTTGAGACAGCCTCACGGAGTGGGGCTAATTTGAAAAGGTAAAAAAATAAAAAATTAATAAACAACTAAACCCAAAATCCGATGAAAACCATTTTATTAATTATTGCAGCAGCCTGCTCCGTTGCAGGACTCAGGGCACAAACCCTCGAACCTCTTCTTGATACAACCAAAAGGTGGACCGACTTAAGTTTTTGCACAGCCAAGGATATATACGGGGGACACACTTCAACCTATAGGTTGTCGGGCATGGAAGAAATTAACGGACAGGATTACTTTAAATTGTGGGTCTCGGAAAAGGACCCTCAGTTCCAGAACTGGACATTAAAAGGATACATTCGTGAAACACCGGATGGGAAGGTATATTTAAAGGAATTGAATCAGACAGCAGAGACTTTACTTTATGATTTTAACCTGCAGCCCGGCGACAGTTTAGCCTGTAATGAATATTGGAAAATATATGCAGATTCCGTTGTTTTTCATGAATTTGCAGGTAAAACAAGGAAATTTATTTATTGTCATACATTTTCTTATCCCGAAACAGTAAGGATAGTAGAAGGGATTGGAGCAATAGACTATGGTTTTTTATATATTCAGTGTGTTGGAGCAATCGGTGCTATATGGAATTTGCTTTGTTTTGAACAGAACGGGGAATTGCTCTACCATAACCAGGTGAATTATGGAGAGGGGATTATTGAAGATTGCTTTTATGAAGGCGGATGGCCCTGGGACGAGCTTATTTCTCAAACCAAAAAATGGACCGATGTGGAAATTATAAGTGAAGGGGATTCGGTTACCTACAGGTCGATAAAATATAAAATAGGAAACAATGTGTTTTTTGAAGATGTTGAATATCACGAACTTCGCAAATCCACTAATGTGAATTCTACAGAATGGGAAACCGTGGGATATATAAGGATGCTTTTCAACAATCGTTTGTATTTCAGAAAATTGGGAGAAAGCACCGACCTCTTGTTATATTATTTTACAACATATGGCTCCCATACTATCGACTACGGAGGAAATGGAGTAGTAATTACTTCCTACGAAATGAAAGAATATGCCGGCCGGTACCGCTGGTATATGTATGGCACTACTTTCCCTGAAAGTCGCCCTGACACTATTATTGAAGGGATTGGCTCCATAACTTCAGGGTTCATGGGTGTTTTAAATGCCGGGATCGAAAACAAAAACAGTCATATGCTCTGTTTTAACCATAACGAGACCTTACTTTACCATTATCCATTACAGATTCCTAATTATGGACCTGTAGAGGGATGTTACGTAAACTATACGAATGTGGAAAAGATGCAGGAAAAAGAATTTAACCTTTACCCCAACCCGGCAGAAAATGAAATTTCCATACTGTGCGAAAGCCTTCCGGCAAGGTTGCAATTATACGATATGCAAGGCAGCCTCTGCCTGACAAAGCATCTTATTGCAAACAGAACAGTAATTAACTTGTCCGGCTTTAAAAAAGGAATTTACCTGGCCAGAATTGAAGGTAAAAATAAGGAAGTACACCTGAAAGTAATGAAGGTATGCCCATAAAGCCATTGGTTTATATATGCTATGCGGCCATTGCCTCTTCACATTGTAAAATCATGATTTAAAACGCTCCGGCCAACAAAACCTACAATTTTATTAAAGGGTAACCCAATGACAACATATCTGATTCAAAATACCTCCTGCTATACAAAAAGGATAAAATTGAATTATTTTCCTTTGTAATCATAGAATTTCAGCACTTGATGGCAAAATCCTTTTGCTTTTTTCGGTAATTTGATGCAATTTTCGGAAATATGAATTAAACGCGCCATTCAACAACTTTAAAACATCAAAATAATGAAAAGAGACCAGCAGATTTTCGACCTGATAGAACAGGAAAAAAACCGCCAGATGCATGGCATAGAACTCATTGCATCTGAAAATTTTGTCAGCGACCAGGTGATGCAGGCCATGGGAAGCTGCCTGACCAACAAATATGCCGAAGGTTACCCTGGAGCACGTTATTATGGTGGTTGCGAAGTGGTTGACCAGACCGAGCAACTGGCCATTGACCGCCTGAAAAAACTCTACGATGCCGAATTTGCCAATGTACAGCCCCACTCCGGCGCACAGGCCAATATGGCAGCTTTTATGTCGGTGATGAAACCCGGCGACACCTTCCTGGGGCTAAACCTTTCACATGGCGGACATCTTTCGCACGGTTCGCCTGTCAATATTTCGGGTATGTGGTTCAATGCCATATCATACGGTGTAAAGGAAGAAACCGGCATGGTTGATTACGACATGATGGAAAAACTTGCCATGGAGCATAAACCACGGGTTATCGTTGGTGGTGCCTCGGCCTACAGCCGTGAATGGGACTACAAACGTATGCGCGAAATTGCCGATAAAGTGGGCGCCATCCTCATGGTCGATATGGCTCACCCTGCAGGGCTTATTGCCGCCGGACTGCTTGATAATCCTGTAAAATATGCCCATATCGTTACCTCTACCACCCACAAAACCCTGCGTGGCCCGCGTGGAGGGATTATTCTGGTTGGAAAAGATTTTGAAAATACCTGGGGCGTAAAAACACCTAAAGGAGAACTGAAAACCCTGGGACAGATTGTCAATTCTGCTGTTTTCCCCGGAATACAGGGCGGACCGCTCGAGCATGTTATTGCTTCAAAAGCCGTTGCTTTTGGTGAAGCATTAGATCCATCGTACAAGGAATACCAGACACAGGTGAAAATAAATGCACAGGCCATGTCGAAATCATTTACCGAAAAAGGCTATAAAGTCATCTCCGGTGGCACCGACAACCACCTCATGCTGATTGACCTGCGCACCAAAGTTCCCGCAATAACCGGGAAACAGGTCGAAAATACATTGATTAAAGCGGATATCACCATCAACAAAAACATGGTTCCGTTCGATTCACGATCACCTTTCCAGACTTCGGGCATCCGGGTTGGTGTGCCGGCAATTACGACCCGCGGAATGAAAGAAAACCACATGCCATTGATTGTTGACCTGATGGACCGTGTGATTATGAATATTGACAAGGAGGATGTAATTGCAGCAGTTAAAAAAGAAGTGAACGAGCTGATGAAGCCTTTCCCTCTGTTTGCATGGTAAAAATCTGAAACCGGCAAAAATATGGATATTGTTACCGGCATCCTGATGATCGTAGTCGGGCTGATAGCCGGTTACATCAATACACTGGCAGGGGCAGGGTCGTTGCTGACCCTGCCTTTTCTGATGTTTCTCGGAATGGACGCAAAAGTGGCCAACGGCACCAACAGGATTGGCATTCTGATCCAAAGCCTGGTAGCAACCGGAAATTTCAAAAAACAGGAAATATTTGCATGGCACGAAGGATTATGGCTGGGATTGCCGGCCATAGCCGGTTCAATTGCCGGTTCATTATCGGCAGTATCGATTGATGAACGTACCATGAAAGTGAGTATTGGTATTTTTCTGGCCTTAATGCTTCTGATCATTCTTTTCAAACCCGATATATGGCTGAAAAAAGAAGCTACCCGGAAAACCCATAAAAAACTGAGGTATATTGAATTGCCCGTTTATATTGCCATTGGCTTTTACGGCGGGTTTATACAAGCCGGGGTAGGATATTTCCTGCTTGCAGGGCTGGTATTGGTATCGGGATATGACCTGGTAAAAGCCAATGCAATTAAAGTTTTCATTGTACTGCTTTTTACGGTGCCTGCGCTGTTTATCTTTATTTACAACCAACAGGTTATGCTTTTCGAAGGGCTTTTGCTGGCTGCAGGAAGCAGCATTGGTGCATGGATGGGATCACATGCAGCTATAAAAAAAGGAGCCGGTTATATCAGGTTTTTCATTATTGCCACCTTGCTGCTTTCTGTCACCGATATGTTTTTTGGCATACGCAGGTTGATTTCGCTGGTGTTTTAAGTTTCAAGAATATGCAGATCTATTTGGTTTTTTACGATGACTTCATATTATGACTCTGAAAGGCATTCGCTTTAATTATAGCAAATCTTTCTTTTAGTGAACATTATCAGTTCATTTAATTCTCTGGCATCTGAATATCGTATTCTTTCATCTTGGCTTTGAGGGTATTATATGCACACCCCAGTGCATTTGCCGATTGCGACAGGTTGTATTGATAATACCGCAGTACTTTAACAATATGTTGTTTTTCGTTCTCGCTCAGAAGAAACGAGCCCGGCACTTCTGAATTGCGGATTGTTGCAGGAAGATCGTCGACTGTGATGATGTCGGAACAGAATACATAAAAATGCTTTATCAGGTTTTCAAGCTCACGTATATTTCCCGGAAACGGGTATTGAAGCAGCATTTTCAAAGCTTCGGGCTCGAATTTCAGTATATTTTTTTTTCGTAACTCTTTTTTCATCATTTTTAGAAAAAAATTAACCATTTCTTTTACTTCTTTCTTCCCGCGTTCCTGCAACGAAGGCATTTCAAGCCGTACAACATTCAGCCGGAAATACAAATCCCATCTAAACATATTTTTATCGCACAATTCAGGCAGGTTTTTATTGGTGGCTGCAATTACCTGTACATTTACATCTTCGGGGGTACCACCAACAGGCGTAATTTGTTTTTCCTGCAATACCCTCAGTAGCGACTGCTGCATATAAGGCGAAATATCGCCTATCTCGTCAAGGAATATAATACCACCGTTGGCCTTTCTGAACAGACCGGGGGTGTCTTCTATAGCTCCTGTAAATGCACCTTTTTTATAGCCAAACAACCGGCTTTCGAGCAAACTGTCATGAAAAGCCGAGCAATTAACCGTAATCATGGGTTTTTCGCGGCGAACCGAATTGGCATGAATAAACCGGGCCAGATGTTCTTTACCGGTTCCGCTGGCACCGGTAATCAATGTAGTAATCCCCTCGGTTTGGGCTACTTTGAAAGCATTTGCGTATATTGGCTTTATTGATGGTAAAATCAGGTAATTATCAATGCCTTTCCAAACCCGCTCGGTATTCAGCGATTTTTCACTCAGAATGGCTGATATGGGTGTTTCTGACATTTCTACCTTAATTTCAAGCAGTTCAGGTATTTTTCCTTGCGATAATGAGGCAGGACGCAACTGCAACAACCTGGTTCTGAGGCCAAGGGTTGTATGGCATATATACCATGCCACCTGCATGACAGAAGTACCTGGCGAAAAAAACAAATCGAGTTCATGCTCCAGGTATCTGAGCAGCAAATGTTCGGTTTTCTGTTTTATTTCAGGCAGATTGATTACATCTTTCACATCCATATATACCTCTTCAATGGTATGGTCGGGAAATTCGTTGCGTAAACAAGTTGTTAACCTTATCATACGGTTATCGTCGCCTGCCGACGACGAAAGCAGCAGATGCCTGTTGTAGTTCCAGTAATGCTTATGAAACTGATAATTGGGGCTTTGTTCCCTGTTGACTTCTCCATCTTTGAAATCATTTTGATAAGCGATCCAAGAAACGAGTATTTTTTCCATAGTTGTTTTTTAAAAAATTAATCAAATTTAATATTTTTTTGCAAAAAATGATAAGAAAATAAAAATAATAATCTATTTAGCTATAAATAATAAATACAACAAATTATAAATGCATAATCATTCAAAAAATTATTCTAATACCAAAAGGCATTTCAGAAACTGATGATTTTTTTCTGAAAAAGTGCAAGGCACAAAATTTGAAAGTTCAGCCTGAAAACAAAATCCCATTATGAAAAAACTTTATTTTACATCAATGCTGGCTTTAATACTGAGCTTTGGCCCTGCAGAGCAACAGTATGCACAAAACATGCTTGGCTCTGACCTGAAAACCGTTTGCGACACCATTCAGCAAAAAGGCAATGAATTTACATACAAAACGTTGGAAAACGGAGATATTTCAATTAGTTATATAAATGAGGCTGATGAAGAGCTTTGGTATTATATTTTCGATCCAAAGAAAGAGACCTGCTATATTGTAATTTTAATAACCAACACCGAAAAAATACTCAGTATTTGGGACCTGATTGACCAACAGATGATAAAAATACAAAAAAACGAATATATCAAATTTGGTAACCATTTTAATACAAGGTATATTTTTGAGCCGGTACCTGAAAGCAAAAACTATTACCAGATAATGATGGTTGCCGTTCCGAAAACAGGAAGTGACAAATAACTTATATAAGTCATTTAAATTGAATTTTCTCAAAATTATGTTAAAGAACATATTTTATTGGCGCATACAAGTCAGGTTTTATGTCTAATTTTACTACAATAAATAAAAACACCATTGAAAAAGATAAAAATACTCTGCGTAATCTTTGATACTGAGATACCTCCGAAAGGAATATCCACGAAAACAAGGATTAAGACGAAATATCCCTTACCGAACGGTTCTAATTCTATCCTCCGAAAGGAATATCCACGAAAACAAGGATTAAGACCGTTCCAAGCATGAATATCCGCACCAGCATCAATCAGCTCCGAAAGGAATATCCACGAAAACAAGGATTAAGACATACATTATTTTGATGTTTTAATTTTTTTAAGAGGCTCCGAAAGGAATATCCACGAAAACAAGGATTAAGACTGTCAGGGTAGCTTCAAATTGTACCCTTGTATGCCCCTCCGAAAGGAATATCCACGAAAACAAGGATTAAGACAGAATCTCTTTTATTTTTTCATACTTTTCTATCTCCTCCGAAAGGAATATCCACGAAAACAAGGATTAAGACAAAATACAGGAATTACTTCAATCCCTGCATTTTTCTCCGAAAGGAATATCCACGAAAACAAGGATTAAGACTCTTATTTTGATTTTCATAATTACTTGTTTGGGATGCTCCGAAAGGAATATCCACGAAAACAAGGATTAAGACGATTAATATGGTAACAATTAATTTGTTACCATCGACTCCGAAAGGAATATCCACGAAAACAAGGATTAAGACCTCCCGCCTTTTGACTTATTGATTTTCATTCGGCCCTCCGAAAGGAATATCCACGAAAACAAGGATTAAGACGATTGAAAAATGGTAAGTTAAGCCATCGAAGCTGCATCTCCGAAAGGAATATCCACGAAAACAAGGATTAAGACCCTTATTGGTTCATCGTTATTAACATGAATATCAGCCTCCGAAAGGAATATCCACGAAAACAAGGATTAAGACATGACGGAGTTTGTCTCTGTCATTATTGTGGCAGTAGCTCCGAAAGGAATATCCACGAAAACAAGGATTAAGACCGTTCTTTTTTTCGCCACTTACCTCAAAATTTATTGACTCCGAAAGGAATATCCACGAAAACAAGGATTAAGACTATAAATATTTTTTTGCATAATCAATATCATCCCGCTCCGAAAGGAATATCCACGAAAACAAGGATTAAGACTTCATCGTTATTAGCATGAATATCAGCTCCGCATTTAACTCCGAAAGGAATATCCACGAAAACAAGGATTAAGACGATGTCTCATTATTTATAGATGTTACTTTTATAGCAAACTCCGAAAGGAATATCCACGAAAACAAGGATTAAGACCACGCAGAAATGGGGCAAGTGTTATAATGACAGAGTTCTCCGAAAGGAATATCCACGAAAACAAGGATTAAGACCCATTCAGCAATAGTGTATGGCTCAAATCCCGGATCTCCGAAAGGAATATCCACGAAAACAAGGATTAAGACGAACTATAGCATTTTTTTGTGTCATATTTTTTTTCCTCCGAAAGGAATATCCACGAAAACAAGGATTAAGACTTGCCTGTTGAAAAACCTAGGCTGACACGAATAATGCCTCCGAAAGGAATATCCACGAAAACAAGGATTAAGACTTTTCATACAAAAATCGTACTGATATTCGGTTGCAAGCTCCGAAAGGAATATCCACGAAAACAAGGATTAAGACTTTTCTTTTAAAAACTCTTCCGCATATTCAGCAATTCTCCGAAAGGAATATCCACGAAAACAAGGATTAAGACTTAATCCATTATGGCCATCAGGATTAATAATTTTAAACTCCGAAAGGAATATCCACGAAAACAAGGATTAAGACGGATTGTGTTCTTCCCATTTGAACACATCACGTTGCTCCGAAAGGAATATCCACGAAAACAAGGATTAAGACTTGATTTGTTCATCGTTATTAGTATGAATATCAGCCCTCCGAAAGGAATATCCACGAAAACAAGGATTAAGACTTCACCTTTAGAGGCTTTATACAATTTTGTTTTCTCCGAAAGGAATATCCACGAAAACAAGGATTAAGACATCGTCAATATCAGGATCATCGAATAGCCAGCGGTAACTCCGAAAGGAATATCCACGAAAACAAGGATTAAGACCCTGCGCTGAGATTTGGATGGTTTCCAGTTTTTCATACTCCGAAAGGAATATCCACGAAAACAAGGATTAAGACAACCATAATGGCAAGCATCTCTTATTGGTGTATCGTACTCCGAAAGGAATATCCACGAAAACAAGGATTAAGACATAATATCAATTGAACTTGTGGTTGTATTTGCATCCCCTCCGAAAGGAATATCCACGAAAACAAGGATTAAGACCAGGCCGTTTTTACCGGTTGGTTTTATATCACCATTTTTGTGACATTCTCTGGTTCTCCCCGCTATGTTGAGCTCAGGAGGAATGCATAGTAGTATATTCTTTTTTTATCGCTATTCCACCCCGCCCTTACGCAACAGATAAATTTAGAAAAATGCCCCGCCATTATGCCAAACAATAAAAACAATCAATTTCTGACAACCCTTTGTGTTTTTTGATAAATTTTGGCTCAATTTTACGCTGGTACGATTTTTATAGGTTAAGGCTATAAACTTTTATACCAAAATCTATGTTCAATAACATTCATATCATGGCAAAAGCGCAGCCAACAATAAGTGCCGACAACAGCGGGCAAAACTTCAGCAGGCAGTCAACCGTGGTCAATCTGCGCGACTACGGCTTCCGACAGGCCGGTAAACACCATGGCGATGTTCATGCTTTGGGCAATCTGCTCGAAAACATCCGAACCGGCCACCTGCTCGACGAACAAATGCTGCAACGCAGCCAAAACCAGCAACACCAGCAAACCGACAACGAAATAAACCGGCTTAAACAGGAAATAAACCGCACCGAAGCCGACCGCAGCGATATTACCGCAAACCGCATCCCTAAAATTCAAAGCAAAATAGCCGACCTCGAAAGCCAAAACAGCAATCTTGAAATTGAACGTGCCGAGGCTATTGAAAAAAGCCGCGAAAGCCGTTTCAATTATCTGATGTACCTGATTTTCTTTGTGCCTGCCACCTTGTTTGTTTACCTGTTTTATGTTATGGCTACCCATAGTGCCCTGTTGCGTGATATTGCCGGCGAAGTGGCCAAAGCCGATGCCCGCAGCATACAGTCGGTTTTAAACACCGTATTCAACATCAAAGCTTTTGGTGATATTAATTTTCACTGGGTAGCACCGGTTGTTTTCTTTATTTTTGCAGCCCTGCTGCATCGCATTTTCGATTCAAAAAGCAAATACCGTGTATTGCATATTGTAATGGTGCTTTTATTTGTGCTGTGTGCCGACGGGCTTATAGCCTACTTTATCGAAGCCAACAGCCACCTGGTAAAAACACTTACCGGCCTTGCCAAATCAGATCAACCCTGGCATTTTTACCTGAGCCCGGTGTTTTATATGGTGCTGGTTTTCGGATTCTTCTCGTGCCTGGGCTGGAGTGCACTGCTCTATGCTCTCAGAGAAGAAAAACTGAAAAGTATTCCCGAATATGTTATTCTAGCCAAACGCAAAATGATTGCCGGCGAACTTAAAGAACTGAACGATATACTCGAGAAACTTACAGCCGATGCCGGCCGCAAAGAAGCAGAAATAAAAAACCTGCAACTAAGCATTGACCAGCTCGAAAATCAGAAACAAAAAATAGTTTTCAGCCCCCTTGAAATTGCCCAGAGCATTACCGCCTTTTTCGACGGATGGCTGGCTTATGTAAATGGCATAGACCATAATAATGATGTAAAACAAAAATGTCTTGAAACTGTAACTCATTTTGCCAGGCAGTATGACCTGAAAATTGACCTTTCTGGCCCCGAGGCCACTCAACCCCGGTACGAACCCTTAAAACCCGTTGTTTTATGAAAAAAAATTACCTTATTCCACTCCTGATAATGGTTATGTACGGCTGTTCGGCCACTATGCCCGACAAAAGCCCAAAACCTGTCAACAGCAACTATGTTGTGTTGCTCGACATGTCTGACCGTTTATTATTACCAGGGCAGGCAAACCGCGATATTAAACTGATATGCAGCGCATTTGTCCAGTTTGAACTGATTGTAAGGCAACACCTGGTAGTTAATTCAGCCGATGGTTTCAGGGTTGTGGCAGCACCTCAGGCAGGTATGCCTGCCGAAACTTCATATTTTGAAGATCAACTGATTCTTGATTTGAAAAACCTTAAGGCCTCCGAAAAAATTGACGCTCTCGATAAATTCAGGCAAAATCTTAAACCAAGGCTTTCTCAATTGTATAAAATGGCATGCGAAGGCCGTTGCAAAAACGCCGATTTTGCCGGTGCCGATATCTGGCGATATTTTAACGAGCAACTTGCATCTGACCTCGATCCCGATGCCCATAACCAACTGCTGGTATTCACCGACGGATATTTCGATTTTGAATCGTACGACCGCAAAAAACAATCGGGAAACCTTTATTCTACAAGCATATTTTTATCAAAACTCAGAGGTAATAAAAACTGGAAAAAACTGATTGACAGTGCAAATTATGGCATCATTCCGGTCGAAAAACAATTTGCCCAGCTTTCGGTATGTGTGCTCGAAGTTAACCCAAAATTCGACAACCTTGACGAAGCTGATATGTTGCAAACCATCTGGGCCAAATGGCTTGCATCTATGAATATCAGGCAAACCAGCCTTGTTTTGCGGGGCAGCCTTCCGAAATGCAAAGGCCTGATGGTTAAATTTCTTGAAACAAAATAAATGTCAGAACCATGAAAAAAACACTTGTCATATTTTTGGTAATGGTTAATTTAACCTACGTGGCTTCATCTCAGTATATTAATAACGAAGAAAACCTGATGAACCCATACGATAGTATCAAACTCAAATATGCCTCTTATACCATTTCGCCGGCAGTAATAAAAATCTATAAAAATGCTGATATTGATGGAGACCATAAACTTAGCTGGTACGAAATTGAACAATTTCAACGCTTTATGACTAAAAAATTTGTTTATCGCCATAACCCTACAGCCCTTACTCCCGACGAGTTTTTACAGCAAGGAGGCGGCGATTGTGAAGACTGGGCTATTTTTACCTGCAAAATGCTTCACTATTATGGTCGTACTGCTTATATTGGCTGCTTTGGAAAAGTAACCCGAAATAAACATGCCCTATGCTTATTAAAGGTAAATGGGAAAATTCCGTCTGAATATATGTGGTTAGAAATATCTGGCTGGGGTATCCCAGAAGGAAATTATATACCCATTGATTATGAATCGGTTGGAAGCCTGCAGGCCATTGATCGCCGATGGAAATTAGCACGCATTCAGACCCCTGAAGAAATGTATGGCTTGCAAAACTAAACACAAACCTGCATAAAGAATTGTTGAAAACTAAAACACAAAAAACTGAAAAACCGAAGTCTGAATTTTGTAAATTAGGAATATGAAAAACGCAAACAACGACCATGTCAAAACACAGCTTTTTGAGCATTTTTACTCGGTTTGGGAAGAAAGGTACGAAAAACTGAAAAAAGCCCTCCGATATATCGAAACATATCCTTATCTCTTCAACCATCCGGTACTGACAAAACTTATCAATGCGGGCGATCTCGACCATAGCCATACCATTTGGCTTGACCTGCTTTTAAAATTTTACCATCCTGACGATATTCATTTTTTCAAACCATGGCATGTGATGATTCTCGAGAGCTATTATCAGTATTATGTAGATCTATCGGATGAAAAACTTCCCGTGTTTTATTTCGATTTTACCTATACTACACATCAGTGGGCACGCACAACGGTTTTTGAAAGTATTACTGAATTTATGCTCATCCCCGACCAGCAGGATATTGATATCGATGGCAGGATTGAATGGTGCAGATTTCAGGTTTTTCTGGAAGATACAAAAAACATTTCGCCCGATGATTTTGGTTTATGAGATGATTGAAAACACAGGCTACACAACCAAAATTAACAACACTTCGATAGCAGCTGTGTGAAGCAATTTTGCTCCTAATGATAAAAATCCGATTCTAATTAAGCAGGAAAATGTAAGTGATTTCGCCTTTCTGACGGTCGGGTGCGTTGGGGTTGCTGTCGAATTTTGCTTTCAGGGCGGCTTTACGGGCTTCTTCATACAACTGGGCATCGGTAGTGGTTGAGCCTTTTTTGCCGGGAATAGCATCTACCACATTGCCATTGCGATCGACAAAAATTTCGACTACCACTTTTCCTTCTTTCTGCACGGTATATTGTGGTTTGGGCAGCGAGCTGGCTTTACGGCCTGTAAGGGTAAAACTGATACCATGTCCGGGATCACCGCTGCGGTTCTGGCTGTCAATGGTTCCGTTCGGATCTCCCTGGTTGGTATTGCCCTGGGTTACACCTTCACCGGTGCTGTTGGTCTGATTGGGATTTTTGCCCGAAAAAGCATTTTTGGCCAGGTTATTCATCATCTGCCGTTGTTGTTCTTCGCGTGCAAGGCGTTCCTGCTCTTCGCGCTGAATGCGTTCCTGCTCTTCACGGGCAAGCCTGTCTTTTTCTTCCTGCTGTTTACGCTGGCGCTCCTGTTCAAGTTGTTTTTTCCGCTCCTGCTCTTTCAGTTCTTTTTCCTTTTTCTCCTGCTGGTTACGGCTTTCTATCTGTGCCGATTCTTCAAAATTCTGCTGCATGATTTCTTCGCCCTGTTTCGTAGATGTTGCCACAGGTTGTGTTTTAGGCTGCGCTGGCAAAGCAGTAACATTTTCAGGTTGGGTAGCTTCGGGTGGTTCAATAGCACCTAAACCATCCTGGCTGGTGCCAAAATTGATAACAATGCCATCTTCGGTCTGCGAGGGTTCGGTTTTTAATCCCAGCAGGAGTAAAAGCAAAACCACCGCCAGGTTAAAAATAATGGTACTGATAATTCCTTGTTTTCGCTCTCCGGTCATCATTTTTTATTTTTAGGTGCAGGGCTTGTGGCCAGGATAAGTTTATACTGATGCTGGTAACAGATATTCATTATTTTGACAATTTCTTCCAATGGTACCGTTTTATGGGCATGGAGCGAGATATAAATATCTTTGTTTTCGCCAATGCGCTGGGCCAGGAAACTTTCAAGATTTTCAACCGTAACGGGTATAAGTTTCCCTTTATCGTTTTCGGCAAAAATATTGAGATTCTGATCAATAGAAATGGTGGTGAAAGGTTTGGCCGATGTCTGGCTGTTGCTTTGCGGCAGCAAAAGTTTAAGCGCATTGGGATGAACCAGTGTAGACGTAAGCATAAAGAAAATAAGCAGCAGGAAAACAATATCAGTCATCGACGACATGCTAAACTCAACACTGACTTTTGAACGGTTGCGTATGGCCATAATCTGAGGTTTTTAGTTTGCAGGTTCGTTAAGAAGATCCATAAATTCTGTGGTACGCAGCTCGAGTTTATGCACTACTTCCTGGATGCGTGTAACCAGGAAATTATAGGCAAAATATGCGGCAATACCAACAATAAGGCCACCAACAGTGGTAACCATAGCGGTATAAATACCACCCGATAGTTCTGAGACATTGATATTATTTCCGGCCATTGACATTCGGTAGAATGCATCAATCATACCAATTACCGTGCCAAGAAATCCGATCATTGGGGCTCCTCCGGCAACAGTAGCCAGGATGGGTAATCCTTTTTCGAGATTCGAAATTTCGTGCGAACCCACATTTTCGATCGATGTCTGGATATCACCCAAAGGCCTTCCGAGACGGGAAATACCTTTTTCAATCATTTTGGCAACCGGGTTTTCAGTATTGCGGCATAATGCCAGGGCAGAGTCAATTTTTCCATCGTGGATATAATCTTTGATGCGGTTCATGAAGTTGTTGTCTTCGCGGGCACTTTTCCGGATGGCAAAAAAACGGTCAAAAAAGATATACGACCCGACAATCAACAGAAAACCAAGAACAAGCATAATCCAGCCGCCTTTTACTGCAAGCGACCATAATGTCAGATCATCAACCGGTTGAGCAACTGTCTGGTTTGCCAGTTCGTTGACACTTATCTGAAGCAGATTTAATAAAAACATATTGTATCAGTTTAATTTTGAGGCGAAATTATGTAAAAAACGGGATAAATATTCAAAAATTATATCCCGTTTAATAACAATGTTATTAACCAAATGTTATGAAAACATAAGGTAATAGCAAAAAGCACCTGCCAGATAACCCACAAGGGCATACAACGAAATCCGTTTTAAATACCAGATAAAGTCAATTTTTTCCATCCCCATGGCTGCTACTCCGGCTGCCGAACCAATGATTAAAATACTTCCGCCTGTACCGGCACAATAGGCCAGGAATTCCCAGAACAAACCATCCTGGACAAAAAACATGGCATATTGCTGAGCAGCAGGATCGGTTATGGCATTAATAAATTCCTGTCCATGAACAGGGTACATACCCATGGCACCGGCCACCAATGGCACATTATCAACAATTGAAGAAAGAATGCCGATGATGCCATCAATGATAAAAATATTATGAAACTGATTGTCAAGATATTCAGCCAGAAGCTTTAGGTGTCCGGCCGACTGTAATGCGGCTACTGCCGAAAGAATACCCAGAAAAAACAAAATGGTAGGAGTATCAATACGGGTAAGGATTCTCACTACGTTGGGTTTTGGAGGTTCGGTAGCATCGTCATGCTTGCGGTACATAATTTCTGTAAATACCCACAATACACTAAGTCCGAACAACATACCAATATAGGGAGGAAGATGGGTAATGGTTTTAAAAACAGGAACAAAAACCAAAGCGCCAACGCCTGCAAAAAACATGACATTGCGTTTTCGTTTGCTGGGTTCAGGTTGCGCCTGGCTTTGCCTTGTCTCGGGTACCGGAAGGTGTCCTCTCTCAAAGAATGACATAATAGCGAGAGGAACCACCATTGAAACAACACTTGGAATAAATACCCTCATGATGATACTCATGGTAGTAACCTGACCACCTATCCAGAGCATGATGGTGGTTACGTCGCCAATAGGCGACCACGCCCCTCCTGCATTGGCTGCAATGACCACCATGCTGGCAAATATCCAGCGATCGCGCTGATTGGCAACAAGTTTACGCAGAAGTGCAATCATTACAATAGTAGTTGTAAGATTGTCGAGGACAGCCGAAAGGAAAAAAGTGATCACCGATAATATACATAACAGTTTTACTTTATTTCGTGTGGTTATTTTATCGGTTATAATCCTGAACCCATGATGCTGGTCAACCAGCTCTACAATGGTCATTGCTCCAAGCAGGAAAAACAGAATTTCCGAAATCTCTCCCAAATGATGGATGATTTCCCAGTCGGTGATATAAGCAACGTACTGATGAAACACAGGTTGGGCAACCTCTTCCGGATGATGGGCAAGAAATTCAGTGAATCCTTCCTTACCGGGCCCGGTAAGAATTTGTGATGCACCAAAAATATATATTACCCACAAAACCGCACCGATAAAAAGTGCCGATGCCGCCTTATTTACCTTTAACGGGTGTTCAAGGGCTATAGCCGTATAACCCAGGATGAACACAAATACCATAAGTTCAAACATGTTGTAATCATTTTAAATGGTTAAACACTAAAAAACATAAAATATAACCTGAGAAACCAGCTTTCAGAACATGATATCTGTTCTGGCATAGCTATTAATAGTCGACCCGGCTATTCCGGTTTAAAACTAATAAAAAAAATGAAATATGCAAACAACAGATCAGGTTTCCTGCATGCTTTTAACCTTCGATTAATCAACAAGTCATTTTCAACCCTTTCCGGCTTGTTAAGACCTGCGTATTTTTCCCACCAATGGCATAGGTACGAAATTAAATTCACCTCCCCGTGAAACGTAAAACCAGGTTGTCTGTATTAAAAAGATTTACGGAGAATTAATTTACAACAAAAAAAGTATGGATTGCATCAAAGAAGGACGCATATTTTTAATACCAGCACGTATTGAATAATCAATATTACAACCATGTAAAGGATTGAAAGTGAAATCAACATTTGCCTAAGAATCATTTTTTATTGGACTATAATCGCTATTAAAAGAAAATATTATTTTAATCGGTGAATCCCATTATTTGACAAAGTATTTGAATATATTTTCTAAATTTTATCAACAAAAATAAATATTTAAAAAATTTAACTTATTTTTAAACATTATTTTTAACAAAATTAAAGGAGGTGCATGATGAGAACTTTTACATCGTTATTTTTAATACTTGTATTCAGTATTATTTTTACAGGTTGTGAGTTAGGGCCCGATCATTCCATCCGCATCAAAAACAGTTACCCCTATTCCGCCAGCAATGTTAAAATCGGTTCGGTCAGCTACGGTACCATCAATACCGGGTCAACAACAGGTTATCAGCCCGTTGATGATGGCAACCATGATTTTTCGTGTATTACTTCCAACTCGATGAGTATCACCGGTACGGTTTCGATATCGGGAAACGGCACCCATAAATGGACATTAACCATCGGCTCAACCGGGCAGCTATCGATCAAAGAAGATTAAAAGATCAGTTATTTAACTAATTGGTTTAAGTTTTTCGCTGTTATTTCATTAATTGCGTTATCAGGTCAATGAGCTTTGGACGGTGAATAGGTTTTGAAATATAGGCATCACATCCGGAGTGGTAGGTTGTTATTTCGTCCGATTCAAAAGCGAAAGCTGTTTGTGCAATAATGGGAATATTCAGTCCCATGCCCTTGATGATTTTGGTAGCTTCAAGGCCGTTCATTACGGGCATTTTGACATCCATCAGGATCAGGTCGACATGGTTGTTTTTCACCATTTCAACCGCTTCAAGCCCGTTGTTGGCGTGCAATATCCGGGTATTTGTTTTTAAAAGAATGGCTTCCAGAAGTTTATAATTACTTTCTTCGTCCTCGGCAATTAAAATAGTTTTTCCATCCAGGATTCCAGATGAAACGCCATTTTTCAGATGATCTGCCATACTTACACTTTCCACCGTGGTTTCGAATGGCAGTATAAAATAAAAGGTTGAACCGACATTCTGTTCCGAATCGGCCCAGATATGCCCGCCCAGTAATTCAACCAGGTTTTTGCATAAGCTAAGCCCCAGTCCGGCACCACGATAGAGTTTTTCTTTCGATTCGTCAGCTTTTGAAAACCGTTCAAACAATTTTGATTTCTGCTTTTCGGTCATTCCCACACCGGTATCTTTTACATAAAACCGGATGGCAGGGTCGGTATCGTGAAATACCTTATCATAACCCAGGGTTACCGTGCCTTTTTCGGTATATTTAATGGCATTGTCAATCAGGTTGGTTAATATCTGCTGCAATCTTGATCCATCGGTAAAAAGCATCATGGGTTTGTCAATGTCGGCAATGGAATGCCTTATTTCAACCTGCTGGTCTTTTGAATTTTTCAGTTTGACGGTATAGGTCTGCACAAGCTCCTGAAAAAGCTTGTTAACATTTACATTCTGCTTGAACATTTTCAGCTGTCCTGCCTCAATGATAGAAACATTGACAATATCATCAATCAGGTGCATCAGCGAACTGCCATTCTGTATAATACGCCGTATATATTCTTTTTTCTCTTCATCAGATACTTCCTCATCGATGAGCAGGCTCGAAAACCCGATGATGGCATTCATGGGAGTGCGTATTTCGTGGCTCATATTGGCCAGGAAAGCCGATTTGAGCCTGTCGGATTCTTCGGCCCGGTCTTTGGCAATTTCGAGTTCGGCAGTACGCTCCCTGACAAGTTGTTCGAGGTTTGACCGGTGTTTTTCAAGCTCTGTGTTTTGTTGCTCAATCAGCTCTTTCTGTTGAAGGGCAAAATCGCGCTGGGCTTCAATTTCGGTTTTATGCTGCAAAATCTCGGCTTCGGCAATTTTCAGATCGGTAATATCAGAATCAATAGCAACCAGTTTTATAACATTGCCGTTTTCGTCAACAATGGGTGTAATGGTTGTTTTAGCCCATACTTTTTTGTTATTGGGTGTATGATAAAAAAATTCATAGTAAACAGTCACTTTTTCCCTGACACACCGGTTCAATTCTTCCATAATTTCCGGCGAACTGGTACATTCAAAGATATTGCTTCCTCTTTTGGTAATAAATTCGCTGAAAGTAAGGTTGTAAAGATTTGTAAAACCTTCGTTTACCCATTCAAAATTTCCCTTTCCGTCCATGATAACCACAGCGTTATCGGTTTCACGTGCTACAATCGATAATTTTTCGAGTTCCTGGTTGGCTTTTTCAAGCTCTTCGCGTTGTGCACGTAATTCCTCAGCCTGGCTCAGCAGTTCTTCTTTTTGCTGGTTTATTTCATACGTGCGCTTTTGAACCAGTTTTTCGAGATACAGATTCGCTTTTCTTAATCGCAATAAACTGATGCGCACAACAATAAACACCGCAAAAATAATGAGTACCAAATAGAAACCATAGACAAGATAGGTTCTGTACCATGGCGGATTGATTGAAAACCTGAAAGAAGATTCATCACCGGTGACCCTGTAGATATTCTTGGCTTTTACCCTGAAAATGTAATCCCCTTCGGGCAGCCGTGTATATTCCTTTTTTGTTTCCCTGCTCCAGTTCGACCACTGCTCATCATAATTTTCGAGTTTATATTGATACTGGATTTTCCCGGCATCTTCATAAAATGCTGAAGCGAAAACAAACCTGAGTGAGTTGTTCCGGTATTTAAAAACCATTTTCTGATCTTCAGGCTGATCCATGGAAAAAGTATCGGCATTAAGCGGGAAATTACCTCCAAAAATCAATGAATCAGAGCCAATGAGTTCAACTTTACGCAACAGGGTGGCATATTTTTGCTGGTAATCTTTTTTAAAAGAGGCATCGTAATGGATAAATCCGGGATTGGTGCCAATAATAAATTCATTATCATTGATTTTTGTAATCTGGTTAAGCTGCTTCATGCCTGCAAACTTGAAGAATGGAGTACGAAAAACCGTGAAACTATCTTTAGCGGCAGGCAGGAAATAACCCGGGCCTTCTTCATTGGTAAACCAGACTTTTCCATCGGGGTCGATGGTATTGATATTAATTTCTTCAAACTTTCCCAAATGCCTGTTAAAGGCATCGAATAGCTCAAAACGGTCTGTGATGGGGTTATAATGATAAAACTTATTGGGAGTGGCTACTACCAGTTTATCGCCAATCAGTGTTCCAATATTGGCTGCATCAAATGGCAATCCGTTTTGGGTGTTATAATGTTTGATGGCAATCACTGAATCAAGTTCAGGATTGAGTGTTAACCTGAAAATTCCGTTGGTCTGGACACTTACCCACAGGTTCTGATCATCAATGGGGGATATATAGCGCGCCGGGTTGTCAAAACCTTTAATTTTCCAGAGAGGTTGGTATGAACCCGATTTTTCTTCAAAAAGTATTATTCCGTCGATGATACCGACAAATAATTTTCCGGGATGCTGTTTTAAAGGTACAAACGTCCATACATTGTAGTTTTCGTATTTGATTTCATTGACATTTTTCCCATCAATCAGCAGCAATCCGGGATTATGGGCAACCAGTAATTTATCTTTTACGGGTTTAATCAACCATGATTGTCCTTCTGTTTTATCAAGGCCAGTAAACTGTTGCCTGTTCAAAGGGTTTTCGCTTTGCTCCCATTCTTTTGCAAATAGCAGAACATCACCCCCCGCAATAAGCTGGTTTTTAAAAAACGTTGAGATATAAATTTTTGAATTCAGCCCATATTCCTTGCCATACCGTGTAAAGGGCGAATTAATTTCGATATATGAAATACCAGTGGCATGGGCTGCCCACAGGTTGCCGGCACGATCGGTCATCAGGTAATAAACTGTATTGTCAGCAAGGCCGTTTTCTTTGTTTACATGGAGAATAATTTTCCCTTTTTTGTCGGTAATGAACAAGCCATTGAAGTTGGTTCCATAGGCAAAATATTCTTCTCCGATTTTCATCCCGTAATAAATCTGTGCCTTAAGAATCCAATCGTCATTTTCGGTTTTAAAAGGTTTGAAACTTTTACCGTCGAATATAAAAAATCCCAGTTTCCTGGTTGAAACAAGGATTTCATTCTCAGACCAGGCAAGCATGGAGTAAATACGTTCATTGGCAAACTGTTCGCCTCCCGGAACCAGTTTAAAACTGTCGTTTTCAATCACGCCCAGGCCAGCTCCCCATTTTCTGATATAGAGTTTATGATTGATACTGTAAGCCATGTGAAATTCCTTATCGGTAGAGATGGTTTTTATTTCATGGCCGTTATAAATAAAAACATGTTCGGCAGTGAAAAAAACGATATTATCATCAACCTGATATAATTTCCATACATCGTTGAAATGCCTCATAGAATCAGGAATAAGGCCAAGCAAAGAATGAAAAGCTATTTTGCCTGCACTGTCACTGATGAGGTATCCGAATTCATCCTGGGCTCCGTAATAAATTTTGCCATCGGTAGCTTTTAACAATGACCGGCAGGTCGATTTATTGCCAAATTTGTTAATTTTCCATGATATGCCGTCATATTCGAGTAGTCCGTCGGTATTTCCAAAAAACATCATTCCACGATTGTCCTGGCAGACTGCCCAGTTTTGCGGCGAAGCCCTGTATTCTTCGGGTGAAAATGATTTGATAAAGGGAATTCCGTGATTTTTGATTTGCTGGCCGGAAATGAAACAGCAGTGCAGAGTAAGTATCAGCAATACAGGAAATAAAATTAAACTCTTCATTTCAAGCAGGTTATAACTTATTCATAGCGCAAAATATTCCGATCTTTCATTCAATCAGGTATATTGATCAAAAAAAATAAAAATACAATATTTTTTGAAATACCATCCTTATTTTTTTCAATATTTTGCTCCGGAAGTCCTATTTAATAATCTGGTAACAAAAAAGAGAGATTCGGTATATTTTACATCAGAAAAGATAAAATAAAATTGATCTGAATGAAATATTATTTTAAAAGCTGATTAATTAAATCAATCAGTTTGGGCCGGTGAATGGGTTTTGCAATATAGGCGTCACATCCTGAATGGTAGGTGGTTATTTCGTCCGATTCAAAAGCGAAAGCCGTTTGTGCAATAATGGGAATATTCAAACCCATGCCTTTAATGATTTTTGTAGCTTCGAGCCCGTTCATTACGGGCATTTTGACATCCATCAGAATAAGGTCTACATGGTTGTTTTTCACCATTTCAATGGCTTCAACACCATTGGTGGCATGAAGAATCCGTACATTGGCTTTTAAAAGTATTGCCTCCAGCAATTTATAATTGCTTTCTTCGTCTTCGGCTACCAGGATGGTTTTACCGTCGAGCAGGTTTTTAGGCAGGTCTTCATGAGTCAGGTCACGGTCGGGGCTTCCATCAGCTACCGTTTCATAAGGTAAAGTAAAATAAAATGTCGACCCTGCATTCAGTTCAGAATCAACCCAGATTCTACCCCCTAATAACATTACCAGGTTTTTACATAGGTTTAGCCCAAGACCTGCTCCGCGGTAAAGTTTTTCTTTTGAATCATCGGCTTTTGAAAAGCGTTCAAACAGGCTGTTCTTCTGTTTTTCATTCATTCCGATTCCGGTATCGCGTACAAAGAACCTGACGACAGGATCAGAGTCATGTTTTACCACTTCATAACCCATGGTTATACTGCCTCTTTCTGTAAATTTTATTGCATTATCGAGCAGATTGGCAAGTATTTGCTGTAAGCGTGATGCATCGGTGGAAAGGATAAAAACTTTATTGATATCCGCAATATTGTGCCTGATTTCAATCTGCGAGTCTTTGTAGTTTTGCAATTTTGATGTATAAACCTGCAGTAATTCGCGGAAAATCATATTGATATCGGTGTTTTTCTTAAAAATTTTCAGCTGTCCGGCTTCAATAATCGACACATTCACAATATCGTCAATCAGGTGCATAAGCGAACTGCTGTTCTGGATGATGCGCCTGGTGTATTCTTTCTTTTCTTCATCTGTGACTTCTTCATCGACCAGTAAACTGGAAAAACCGATAATGGCATTCATCGGGGTACGTATTTCGTGGCTCATATTGGCAAGAAAAGCTGATTTAAGCCTGTCTGATTCTTCGGCTTTTTCTTTGGCAATTTCGAGTTCAGCTGTTCTTTCCCTGACAAGTTGTTCAAGGTGATGATGATGCTTTTCGAGTTCGATATTCTGCTGTTCGATAAGAATTTTCTGTTGCTCGGCAAAATCACGCTGCGCTTCAATTTCCTGCTCGTGCTGAAGTATTTCCATTTCAGCCATTTTCAGCTTACTGATATCTGAGTCAATGGCAACCAGCATGGTCACTAAACCTTCTGTATTGACAATTGGTGTAATGGTAGTATGCGACCAGATGTTTTGTCCTGATTTTGTGCGGTTAAGCGATTCATAGGTAATGGTTTCCTTGTTTATTATGCAATGCTCAATTTTTTCGCGGATATTGGGTGTTAAACTGAAATCGATAATAGTAGTCCAGTTCCTTTTAATCAGGTCATCGAACGTAAATCCGTATAAACGGGTAAAACCATCGTTAACCCACTGAAGATTTCCATCTGCACCAGCAATAGCAATGGCATTGTCGGTTTCACTGGCAACAATCGAAAGTTTTTCAAGTTCTTTGTTTTGACGGGCAAGCTCATCGGCCTGTGCAGTAATTTCTTCTTTTTGCTGGTTAATTTCAAGGGTACGTTGTTTAACCTGCTTCTCAAGGTTTATATTAATGCGCCTCAACCGCCACATGCTGATGCGAACAATGGCAAAAACAATGAGTAGTACCAATGCTGCGTAACAAAGGTAAGCAAGACCTGTGCGGTACCATGGTGGTAACACAGTAAATGCAAAAGATGCCTCACTGCCGCTGATATTGTATACATTCTTTGATACAACAATAAATTTATAATCGCCTTCATGAAGATTGGTATACTCCTTTTGTGATGAGTTGGTCCATTCTGACCATTCATCATCATATCCGAGAAGCTTATACCTGTATTTTGTAGCAAATTCATTGGAAAAATCGGGGGCTGCAAACTCAAATTTCAGGGTATTACAACGGAATGGTATTTCAAATTCAGCTTCGCTGTTCTGATTGAATGAAAATATTTTACGCGTGCTGGTTTCAACAAAGAAATTACCGTAAAAAATACATGAATCCCTTCCGATGCATACTTTTCTGATCAATGTATGATAGCTGAACTGGTATTTCTTTTTGACAGAATGATCGTATTTGTAGAGCCCGTCAGAACCACCGATCCAGAGGTTGCGGTGATCGTCGAGATACATAAGGTTAAGCGTCATGGGTGGAAAACAATTGTAAGGTGATGGATCCCAGATATAGGTACCGTCGCCTTTGCGTGTGGCCAAACCTATTGAACCCTCTTTAACAGCAAGCTGTGCCAAAAAAACATTTCCCGAAGCATCTTCGGCCAGTGCATATACATCTTTTGACTCACCGGTAAAAAAACCTGAGAAAGAGGTATCACAGGTAAATTTCATTGTTTTATTGTCAAAAAAATAAATTCCTTTTCGGGTAGAAAATACCATTTTATCATGCAGAAAAGCAATCATATTGTTTTTAAGCGAAGGCAATCCGGCAGTAATATCAAAATGCTCAATTTTAACAGGCTGAAGTATATCCGTTGAGTTGTAGATACAATAAATTCCTTCATGATAAGTAGTTACCCATAATTCATTGTTTTCACCTTCAGCCACCGATCTTATGCTGATGCCGGTACCCTGTATTTCTCCCTGGTATTGAAACCGGTCATTTTTAAACTGAAGTATCCCAATGTTGTTCGTCTTACCCACATAAACAATTTCGCTGTTCTTTTTTGATTGGAACATGCAATAAGTCACCGAGGCGTCGCAGATTTTAGTTAAAGAAAATCCGGAAATTTCAAAGATCCCTTCCTGTCCGCCAACCAGCAGCAATTCACGATTGGTGCCCGGGATTTTAAAAACCAGGAAAGCCCATGCCTGTGATAACTCACCTTCAATTTTAAAAATTTTGCTGTTTTTCAGGTAATATAATCCCTGCAGTGAAGCAATGTAAGTAACATCTTTATATTTTATCATGGAGATAATATACCCTTCAAGACCGTTTAATTCATTCCAATATGAAACCGGACCGGAAATGTCGCATCGTGAAATTCCATTATCAAGGGCAATCCATAAATTATTGGAATTATCGGTATAAAGTGCATGGACATTATTATGTTGTAAACCGGTTTTCTTATTAATCTCTTCTACAATATTGCCAGCCTGATCCATAATAATGCAACCACCATTATTGGTCCCCATCACAATTTTCTGGTCACTGAGTACTTTGCCGCACACAACAAAATCGCGTATTAGCCTGGGATTGATGGTACCCTGCACAGATTCAAGCTTCATATCAGAAATGGAAACCGGCACATACCGGTAAAGCCCTTTAATACGGTTTGCAAGGATAACCCCGTTTTGATAGGGATGGGCGTACCAGAATTTTTTATTGGCAAAATCCTGACTGGCAGGAGCTTCAACAATGGTATCGTTGGCAACCTTAAACAAACCCCGTGATTCATCAATAATGAACAAATCGCGGTTCAGAACAAATGCCAGTGAATAGCTTGATTTTGCTTTCCAGCTTTTAAAACCTTTTGAGGTATACCGGATCAGGTAATCCGAAGAACGGAAAAAAATCTCGTTTTCGTTGCAGATGATCTGCCTGATAATTCCAATTTTTTCTATCCCCAGCGAATCGGCAAGAGAAATAAAGTACATCCTTCCGTTTGCATCAATGTTTAAATAGCCAAACTCATTGGTGCCTCCGGCATAAATGGTACCGAACATATCTTTCCCCAGTGCACGCGCCGATATTTCATGGGGCAATGGTATCAGATTCCAGAAATGGCCATCGTAGGTTAAAACCCCATTCCCGTTGGCAAAATACATAACTCCCCTGTCATCCTGGACAATATCCCAGTTTTGAGGATCGGCTTTATAAACCGATGCCGGGTAATTGACAAGCAATGGGTAACCCTTATCTGAATTTGAAGCAAATATTCCGGAGAATTTAAAAAGAAAAACGGCTATCAGGGAAAAATATAAAATACGTACCATAAGGCAAAGTTTTGACAATAATCAATTAATAAGCTGAATATTAATTAAAATGAAAAATCCGTAAGCAAAAAAACGAAGCATAATAAGCAGGTTGTTATCAACGCTATCAAATGTAATAAGAATTTAATTAATGTTCAACTTCAGGGTCAAAAATATTAACCTAAATTTTTTCGGGCTATCAATACCGGAATATCATGCAAAACTTTGTTTATTAATTTTAATTTTTATTTCAGAATTCTATGCAAATATCGTTTTAATCATGCTGAAACTTTCCGGATTTAATCAGATTTCATCCGGTTGAAAATATTTTTCCCATGTCAGTCTTATACAAAATAATTCGTGTTTGAGAGGTTTAATTATCTTTGTCAAGATTAAAATACCTGTAATGTTTTCTTACACACCCGACACTAACATTACCTACCTGAAAGGAGTAGGCGAAAAAAGGGCTGCCATGCTCAACAGTGAGTGTTCGGTATTTACGCTTGGTGACCTGCTGTATTATTTTCCGTACCGCTATATCGATCGCACAAGGTATTACAGGATTTCGGAAATTGATATACAGCAATCGTTTATTCAGGTAAAAGGAAAAGTTATTGCCAAAGAAGTGGCAGGAAAAATTCCGCATCAGCGCCTTGTTGTTTTATTTGCCGATGAAACCGGGGTGATGGAATTATTATGGTTTAGAGGAATACAATTTGTTAATCCACAGCTGATTATCGGACAGGAATACATCGCTTTCGGACGTCCGGGTGTTTTTAACGGCCGTTACAATATGGCTCATCCTGAAATGATTGATGCCGGAAAAGCAGCCAGGAAACTCAATTTTGCCTTGCAACCCCTTTACACCACCACCGAGAAAATGAAAAAACATTTTCTCAATTCAAATGCCCTGCACCAGCTGGCCGATGAGTTGTTCAGGGTGTTAGATATCAACACAATAGAAGAAACCCTTCCGGACTACCTGATCGAAAAATACCATCTTCTTCCATTGGGGCAATCGCTCTTTCAGCTTCATTTTCCACAATCGGCCGAATTGTTGCGGAAAGCCGAATTCAGGATGAAGTTTGAAGAATTGTTCTACATACAGGTTGAGCGGGTAGGATCATTGATCAGACGTAAGAAACAATCACATGGCCTTGTTTTTTCCAAAGTTGGCGACTACTTCAACCGGTTTTACCATCACAACCTCAGATTCGAACTTACCGATGCCCAGAAAAAAGTAATCAGAGAGCTCAGAAAAGACCTTGGTTCGGGCAGGCAAATGAACCGCCTTCTGCAGGGCGATGTCGGAAGCGGTAAAACCCTGGTTGCCCTGATGACCATGCTGCTGGCCATTGATAACGGCTACCAGGCATGCCTCATGGCCCCAACCGAAATACTTGCCGGACAACACTATACAACACTTACCAGGCAACTGGAAGGGCTTGGGTTGAAAATTGCATTTCTTTCAGGTTCGGTAAAAGGAAAAAAACGGACTCAAATCCTAACTGAACTGGAAAATGGAGAAATCAATATCCTTGTCGGCACCCATGCACTGATTGAAGAAACCGTAATCTTTAAAAACCCTGGGTTGGTTGTAATTGATGAGCAGCACCGTTTTGGAGTAGCTCAGCGTGCCCGCCTGTGGCATAAAAACGACATATGGCCTCATGTTCTTGTAATGACGGCCACTCCTATTCCACGTACCCTGGCCATGACCCTTTACGGCGACCTGGATATAAGCATTATCGACCAAATGCCTCCTGGCAGAAAACCTATTGTAACAAAGCATTTTGCCGATTCAGGCAGGCAACAGGTTTATACCATGGTGAAAAACGAAATTGCTTCTGGCCGACAAGCCTATATTGTATTTCCACTGATCAAGGAATCGGAAAAGCTGGATTATAAAAACCTCGAAGCAGGTTTTAAAAGCCTGCAAAAAGTATTTCCCGAACCAGGATACAAAATGGTAATGGTTCATGGCAAGCTTAAACCCGATGTAAAAGAAGCCGCCATGCAGCAATTTGTATCGGGCAATGCAAATATACTGGTTGCAACTACCGTGATAGAAGTCGGAGTAGATGTACCCAACGCAACCGTAATGGTGATTGAAAGTGCCGAGCGTTTTGGACTGGCACAATTGCACCAGCTTCGTGGCCGTGTAGGAAGAGGTGGAAACCAATCATTCTGTTTTTTACTATCCTCGTCAAAACTATCTGACGACGGCCGCAAACGGATGTTGCTGCTTACCCAAACCACCGATGGGTTTATCATCGCCGAAGAAGACCTGAAAATGCGCGGGCAGGGCGATATTGAAGGCACAAGGCAGAGTGGCGATGCAGTATCACTTAAAATTGCCAACCTCGGACTCGATGGCAATATTCTGCAAATGGCAAGGGATATCGCTGCCGAAATTCTGGAGGATGATCCTAACCTGGTTGAAGATAAAAACAAGGCAATCCGGATTACCCTTGAAAAACTTCATGCCGGAAAAGTAAACTGGAGACTGATAAGCTGAGTAACATCCAATATTACTCATTTAAATTCAATCTTGACCAATCACCTTATAAAAGAAGGGAAAATAGCACATTAAACTACTCATTAATAACATCTTATCTGATAAAATGTTTTATTTGTATTAATTCTAAATTAATAAACCTATTTAAAAAAAAATAACAGGATTGGTACAACATGATACAAACAATTCTATTTTTGTCGGTAATAGTTATTGAGTATTTCATGCCGGAAATGAATTATATTGAGCATTCAGGACAGGTTACCCGCATTAGTGATCATACGATTGAAGTAAAAATCGAAAAAATGGATGCCTGTTCCTCATGCCATGCAAAAGGAGCATGTCAGATGACAGGCTCGGAAGAAATGCTCATTGAAATCCCGGTTGAAAACAATCCTTATATCATTGGAGATACAGTAAAAGTAACCATGCACCAGGCAACGGGCAATAAAGCTGTTTTTCTGGCCTATATTTTACCTTTTTTGCTGCTGATATCGGGATTGGTAATCAGCTATACGCTTAGCCAAAGCGAAGGATTTTCAGGCCTTATCGCTTTTTCCGTATTGGGAATATATTTTTTAATACTGTATTTTTTCAGGGCAAAGTTAAGCGCTTCATTTCGTTTTTTTGTGAAATCAATGGATTAATATATGATACAGATTTTATTATACACGGTATTGGCGTTAAGCGGGATGGGATTAGCTGCTGCCGTTATCCTTTACTTTGTAGCGCAAAAATTCAAAGTATATGAAGACCCGCGTATCGACCAGATAGAAGCATTGCTTCCGGGAGCAAACTGCGGTGGTTGCGGATATGCTGGTTGCAGGGCGCTTGCCGAGGCTTATACCAAAACAGAAGATATTGCTGATTTATCCTGCCCTGTCGGAGGGTCAGCCATTGCAGCCCAGATAGCAAAAGTGCTGGGACAGGAAACAGTAGCCAAAGACCCGATGATTGCTGTTGTACGGTGTAACGGCACTCCTGAGCACCGGCCTGTAATCAACACTTATAACGGGGCAAAGAACTGTGCCATTGCTTCATCGCTTTACGGAGGCAAAACAGGCTGTCCGAATGGCTGCCTTGGCTATGGCGATTGTGTTACCGTATGTAAATTTGACGCTATTTATATCGATCAGAAAACAGGATTACCTTTTATCAGTGAAGAAAAATGCGTGGCTTGTGGTGCATGTATAAAAGCCTGCCCAAGAATGATCATTGAATTGAGAAAAAAAGGTCCAAAAAGCCGCAGAATTTATGTTTCATGTATCAACAAAGAAAAAGGTGCCATTGCCCGGAAAAATTGTGCCGTTGCCTGCATTGCCTGCCTTAAATGCCAGAAAGAATGCCCGTTTGAAGCTATTACTGTTGAAAATAATATAGCCTATATCAATTTCGATAAATGTAAGCTTTGCCGTAAATGTGTGGCTGTATGCCCCACAAATGCCATTACCGAACTTAATTTTCCGCCAAAGCCCAAAGCCGAGGCACCCAAAGACCAACAGCCGGCAACAGCAGTATAATTTATTAACAATCAATTAATCAGGAGGTATAACGTGTTAAAAACATTTTCATTAGGTGGTGTCCATCCCGACGAGCATAAACTATCTGCCGGCAAGCCCATCGAAAAGTTACCCCTTCCGGAAACAGTTTATATTCCTTTGTCACAACATTTAGGAGCCCCGGCAAAACCCCTCGTTTCAAAAAACGATAAAGTTAAAACCGGACAGCTGATTGCCGAAAGTGCAGGATTCATTTCAGCCAACATACACGCTTCTGTTGCAGGAACAGTAATTTCGGTTGATCAGTATGCCGATACTTCAGGTTATCGTAAACCTGCCATTGCCATCAAAACCGAAAGCGATGAATGGATTGACGGTGTTGACCTGTCTGACCGCTTTATGGGTGAATGTTCCCTGTCATCGGCCGAAATTATTGCAAAAATAAACCAGGCCGGTATTGTAGGACTTGGAGGAGCCACATTCCCATCGCATGTAAAATTATCAGTACCTGCCGGAAAAAAAGTGGATGTATTGATTATCAACGGTGTAGAATGTGAACCCTATCTTACTGCCGATCACCGGCTTATGTTGGAAAAAGGACAGGAACTGGTTGCAGGCATACGTATTCTTATGAAAGCCCTGCAGGTAAACCGGGCAATTATTGGTATTGAAAATAATAAACCGGATGCCATCAACCACATGCACGAGCTGGTAAGCCAGTATCATGAAATTGAAGTTTATGCCCTTAAAGTGAAATACCCGCAGGGGGGCGAAAAACAATTGATTAAAGCTGCCATTGGCAGGGAAGTGCCATCGGGAAAACTGCCGTTTGACGTTGGGGTTGTGGTGCATAATGTCGGTACGGTTTATGCTGTTTATGAAGCCGTTCAGAAAAATAAACCCCTGGTTGAAAGGGTAGTTACCGTAACCGGAAAAAACCTTCCGAACCCATCCAACTTCCTGGTGCGCATAGGCACACCGGTTCAGAAACTCATTGATGCAGCCGGAGGATTACAGGACGATACCGGTAAAATCATCAACGGCGGCCCCATGATGGGAAAAGCTGTTGCAACACCAGAAATTCCAGTAACCAAAGGAACTTCGGGCATTCTGCTGATGAAAGAGAATGATTCCCTGAGGGTAAAAGAAAGAAACTGCATACGTTGCGGAAAATGCATTACCGTTTGCCCGATGGGACTGGAACCATATTTACTGGCACAGCTTACCGAGCGGGAAGAAATTGAAAATGTATGGCTGCATCATGCACTCGACTGTATGGAATGCGGCTGTTGCCACTATACCTGCCCGTCGGGAAGACCTTTGCTCGATTATATCAGGCTGGGCAAATCAAAAGTTACCTTGATGTTAAAAAAACGATCAAATAAATAAAGCATGAAATTACTGACTGTTTCCGGCTCTCCTCACCTGCACGACCAGGAATCGGTGCGCAGCATTATGTGGGGTGTTGTCATAGCCATGATACCAGCCTTTCTGGTATCGTTGTGGTATTTCGGAATTCCTGCCCTGACAATAACCCTCACCGGTATTGTTTCGTGTGTGGTTTTCGAATACCTGATTTCGAAATTTATTCTGAAAACCGAACCTTCCGTGACCGACGGATCGGCAGTGGTAACAGGCATGCTGCTCGCGTTTAACGTGCCTGCAAGTCTGCCGGCATGGGAAATGGTGGTTGGCAGTATGGTAGCCATTGGGATAGTTAAAATGGCCTATGGCGGGCTGGGGAAAAACTGGATAAATCCTGCCCTGGCAGCCCGTGTATTTATGCTCGTTTCATTTCCGGTAGATATGACCAGCTGGCCTGTTCCACATCCACCATTTGTAGCAGTTGATGCACTTACCGGAGCTACATCGCTGGGCATACTCCGCGAAGGACTTGCCAAAGGGGAAACCCTGAGTACCATATCGGCCCAACTACCCGATTACAGCCAGATGTTTATGGGACAGATTGGTGGTTCACTGGGCGAAGTATCGGCCGCAGCCATTATCCTGGGAGCATTGTATATGATGTGGCGTAAAATCATTACCTGGCACATTCCAATATCATATATTGCAACGGTTTTTGTTTTTACCGGCATTATGTGGATGGTTAACCCCGAAATATATATCGATCCGGTTTTTCATCTGCTGGCCGGTGGTCTGATGTTAGGGGCATTTTTTATGGCTACCGATATGGTAACTTCGCCCATGACTTATTCCGGGCAACTGGTTTACGGACTGGGCTGTGGCGTGTTGACTGTCCTTATTCGCCTGTGGGGTGCATATCCCGAAGGAGTTTCTTTTGCCATCATCCTGATGAATGCCGCAACACCTTTAATAAACCGTGGATTTAAACCAAAACGTTTTGGGGAGGAACCAGCTCATGAATAAAAGAATTGAATCAACATTGCCCAATATGGTCATGTCTCTTGTATTTATCTGCATGGGTATGTCGGCAGCTTTGGGCTATGTTTACCTGCTTACCAAAGAGCCCATTGAAAATGCTGCCAAAAATAAAGAAATTGCCGCTATAACGGAAGTTTTGTCCGATGCCCAGGGACAACCCATGTTTAATAACGATCCTACAACATTAAGCAAAGAAATTGATGGCCTTGTATTTTATGAAGCCCGCATGAACGATAAAACCATTGGTTATGCCATCCGCACCTTTACCAATAAAGGCTTCAGCGGTCGGTTTGTCCTGATGGCAGGACTATTGCCTGACGGTACTATCAATAAAATAAGCGTATTGGAGCAAAAAGAGACTCCCGGTCTGGGCGACAAAATGAAAACTGCCTGGAAAAACCAGTTTAATGGCCGGAATCCTGAAACTTTTAAACTTGCCGTTAAAAAAGATGGAGGAAACGTTGATGCTATCACTGCTTCAACCATTACCAGCCGTGCTTTTTGCGATGCCGTTGAGAAAGCGTATGTTGCATTAAAAAAACAAATGACTCAGCAAACCGACAGCAGTGCAGTAAATGCACAACCGGGTAACTGACAATAAATAGAGGAGGTTTACTATGAGTAATATGAAAGAATTTACCAAAGGATTTGTTAAAGAAAATCCCTCGTTTGTACTGGTGCTGGGCACCTGTCCTGCCCTTGCTGTTACAACTGCTGCATCAAACGGATTGGGTATGGGAATGGCAACCACCTTTGTACTGCTTTTTGCCAATTTTTTTGTTTCCCTGTTAAAAAATGTTATCCCCAACAAAGTCAGGATCGCTGCTTTTATCATTGTCATTGCCACCTTTGTTTCTATTGTCGACCTGGTAATGAAAGCCTACACCCCCGATCTGTATAAAACCCTGGGTATTTTTATACCCCTTATTGTTGTTAACTGCATTATTTTAGGCCGTGCCGAAGCTTTTGCTCAAAAAAATGATATTATTCCTGCCATCCTCGACGGACTTGGAATGGGCCTGGGCTTCACCCTGGCACTAACGCTGATGGGCGGCATCAGGGAAATTCTCGGAAACGGTACATTTTTCAATATCCGACTGCTGGCAGAAGATGCAACCACTATCCTGATTTTTATCCTCCCTCCGGGAGCCTTCCTTACTTACGGTTTGCTTATTGCATTATTTAACAATCTGAAAAAGAAATACAACATTTAATACCCAACGCCATGGAATATATTACCATCATTATACTTGCCTTACTGGTCAACAATGTTGTCCTGGCACAGTTTCTGGGCATCTGTCCCTTTCTTGGTGTTTCAAACAAAATTTCCACTTCATTGGGAATGGGCGCAGCAGTGGTTTTTGTAATGACCCTTGCCAATACGGTTACTTATTTCATTTATAAATACCTATTACTGCCGTTCGATATTACTTTCATGAAAACCATTTCGTTCATCCTTGTCATTGCAGCACTTGTGCAGGTTGTTGAAATCATTCTGAAAAAAGTTGCTCCTCCGCTCTACCAGGCATTGGGTATATATTTACCCCTGATTACCACCAACTGCGCTGTACTGGGTATCGCCCTGCTTGCCATTCAGAAAGATTATTCATTGATAGAAAGTGTGGTTTATGCTTCATCAACAGCAGTAGGTTTCACCCTGGCACTAGTTATGATGGCAGGAATAAGAGAACAGATTGAAATTACCGGGTATCCGAAAAATATGAAAGGATTCCCCATTGCATTGATTACCGCCGGGTTATTATCCCTCGCCTTTATGGGTTTTGCCGGGCTGGTAAAATAAATTTTTTCCGTTTTATATGTTTTCCGGGTATAAGCCTTGGGTTTATACCCTTTTTTATTTTGCTTTTCATTGACTTTTTGCTCCTGAAATGCTAACATTTACAACATTAATAAAAAAGACATATAAAAACTAAACAATTTATCACAGATGTCCGTTTAAGTAACAAACATTAATAACCTTTTAAAAATTCAAATTATTATGGAAGAAAACAAAGTATTAGCCATGCCAAGAATTGGCGACCCTGCACCGGAATTTAAAGCAGTTACCACACAGGGCAACATTCATTTCCCCAACGACTATAAAGGAAGCTGGGTCATTCTGTTCAGCCATCCTGCCGATTTTACACCTGTTTGCACTTCTGAATTCATGACTTTTGCCAGTATGCAGGATCAGTTTGCCAAAGCCAACTGCAAACTGGTTGGTTTATCGGTTGATGGTTTGTACAGCCATATAGCATGGTTGCGAACCATTAAAGAAAAAATTGAATACAAAGGCATGAAAAATATCGAAGTTACTTTTCCGCTGATAGAAGATATCACGATGGAAGTTGCCAAAAAATATGGCATGATGATGCCTGGTGAAAGCAATACCAAAGCAGTAAGGGCAGTTTTTGTCATCGACCCGAAAGGAACCATACGTACTATTATTTATTACCCGCTTAGCCTTGGACGAAACTTCGACGAACTCTACCGCGTTGTAGTGGCCTTACAGACTGCCGATGCTTTTTCGGTGGCTACACCAGCCGACTGGCGGCCGGGTGATGATGTTATCGTGCCTACAGCCGGATCTTGCGGAGTCGCAAAAGACCGCATGGAAACAAAAGACCCGGATGTTAAATGCCACGATTGGTTTTTCTGTACCAAAAAACTTGACAAGGAAAAAGTATTGAACACCGTACTGAAAAAATAATTTTTGCTGTTAGGCTTTCGCACAGGGCTGTCTTATAAACAATTATCAGACAGCCCTTTTTATTTAAATTTTAATTTCAAATTTTCCTTGTGGTTGAACATAAAGCACTAAAAAAATGGAAAAAATGAATTGTTTTAACTGATTCAAAATTTTATTAAAAAATGCCATATGCTTGTATACTGGTTGCTGCTAAATTGCGTTGGAAAGTTCGAAGCAGCGTCGTCGTCCCACGCAATAATGCTGCCAATATACAAAATAAAGACTTATCTAAACGTCTGCCCCAATGAATTTTAGCAGCTGTCAGGGCACGTAATTTTTCTTCAGCTTAAACTTCAATCGATATGTTCACTTTCCCTCCCAACCCTTTTTCAACGATTTCAAATAGCGTGCTAAGTGTAATATTACTTCCATTATTTTCTACCCGAGAAATGTAAGTTCGTTTTTTATCAATTATTTTTCCTAAATCCTCTTGTGTCATTTTCCTTGATTCTCTAGCTTTTTTTAAAAGTAGCCCAATCCTGAAGGCTTCAGTTTCTCTTTCAAGATTATCACGTCTTTCAGTTCCTTTTTTCCCGTAAACTCTGTCTTTAATCTCTGTCCAAGAGTTTAATTCCTGCATGTTATTTTTTGTTTTCATAATATTCAATCATTAATTTTAACGCTTTATCAATCTCTCTCTTTGATGTTTTCTGGGTTTTCTTTTGAAATCCATTCAGAAGAATAACCAATTTTCCGTTGTCAAAAAAAACAAAAAACTCTCCAAATATTATTTCCTAGCTGTATTCTAGACTCATACAAACCATTCGTGCCAATGATTAGTTTCAAATAATTTGTTGGAATTCTTTCAAGAGTTTCAATTGCTTCTAAAACCTTGTAAATCTTATCTTGAACCTTTATTGGCTGTTCCAACAAAAATTCTTCAAAGTAGTGTTTGTATGCAATTATCTCCCGGATTTTCTCCATTGTCCAACCAGTTATCTAAACGCAAAGGTAACTTAAAAGTTACAATTTTGCAAATTTCGATGAAATTTTTGTTTTCGTCTGATGATGTGCCCTGACTGTCAGTTATAGCAATTACCATTTATTCTAAACATTAATCTGGAAGTCACCCTCCTGACTATCTGATTGAAATTATGATATTTAATCTTTAAATATTGTATGGTTGAAAAATACATTTCACATTTTGAAGATAAATTTTTACTTTTATAGAATAATTAACCAATGCAGTTGTAGTATCTGGCAATTAAAAATACTACCGCGGATACCAAAAAGCTTATGAGTAGGCAACTTAAACGTATTAACTATGAAAAAATTTATCTTTCTGTTTTCAATCGGAATGGCTTTTACAACAGTTATGTATGCACAAAAATGCACCTTATACGAAAAAGGCCAGGTTGTTAAAAGTTCAATGAAATCATGGTTTTGCATGCAGCCCATGATGCCCGACTGGGCTAAAATGAAACCTGCACAAAAAGAAAAGTTTATTGAAGAATATAACAAAAATGCCGATTTGGGTACTGAAAAGCCAAGTTACGAGGGTACTTTTGAAACCACAGTCAAGGACGTAATTCCTGAAGAAAATGGGTTGGGCGAAACTGTATATCTATCAACCATAATTGCAGGCGTTGAATATCCCGGCAAAACCGTATGCAAGGCGGATACTATGTACTTTATCCGTGGCGACTGCTTTTCGTTTACAGTTGCTAATGGCGATACTACAGGATACTCTATCATTGGCGTACAGAAAATACCCAAAAATTTAAAAGTTGGTGATGTTTTGCCCATGTATGAGGACTATAGCAGCACCTTACCATACAATCATGAATGGACACAGAAAGTCAAAATGATAACTGGCTACGAAACAAAAACCAGAACTTATGAAGGTCAGGCATTCGATACCTATGACCATAAGTTTAAATATGGAATCGTGACCGAAACAAGAAGCGAAGCAATATGGGATGATGTTACTGTGAACCTTAAAATGGAATCGCAGTTTGTGATGCAAACAAAATATTACATCAATGCCAATGTTGTCAGGGAGGATGAAATCACAATTTACGGCACAAAATACAAGGCATTTGTTATTGAAAGCCAGAAATGGATGAAAGGTGCCAATGAAAGTACCATAAAGGCTGATAACCAGGCTTTCCAAAAAACATTTGACAGGGTAAGCAAAAGAATTGCCAAAAAATCGAATAAAGAAATTGCCAAAATGGGATTCCAGAACGAACAGGGTTATATGGTCACTTTCCTGACCGAATGGTTTGTTCCCGGTTTGGGCATTGTAAAATCAGAAGGATATGACCTTAATGGTTTTCTGACACTGAGAACAAATACAGATGCTCTGAAATAAAAACTTCATTTCAAACTTGTTATTTGACAGGCTGCCTGGTGCATGTAAACATCCGGTCAGCCTGTTTTTTTTCAGCTAAATACCTTTGAATTTTATCCTTCCGTTGACCTGAACAGATTATAAATTAAATTTTTATTCTTAAAAGCACAATATTGATTATAATTCTTTCAGGATAAACATTAAAAACGTTATTTTTACAAACTACCGGCTTCTGTTGCCATGCTCATTTAGACCAGAACATATTTATTCTGAGCTGATAATAATGCGGGTAGATTTTTAACAGAATATAATTATTTAAATATTGAAATAATCAGAATTTCTGTTCATGCATACTGAAACCAGACCATCTGAAATATTCATCTTCTTCTGCATTACAGTTGCGTCGTTATTATTGCTTTTCATGGTAAAAAATGCCATTTCAACCAAAGGACCCGACCATGATTCACCTGATTTTCTCAACAGGCAGCAAATCGATACCCAACTTGTTCAACATCAAATTACTGATAATTATTCTATTTCAGTTCAGGAAAATCAAAAGGATACCACCCTGTTTCAGGAAAATTACAAAAGCAATTCCAAAGTTATAAGCAAAATCGAACATCAAGGTTTACCCTGTAATCTGGAATATCCTGACGGTAATGATACCTTACTTTGGTCATTATTCAGGAAACTAAGCCATGCCCGTTCAAAACAGGTTCGCATTATGCATTTTGGCGATTCACAGATAGAAGGCGATCATATTTCATCGACCCTGAGAACTCATTTTCAGGAGGATTTCGGAGGATTTGGTGCAGGCATGCTACCTCTTGTGCTTCCTTTCGGCAGTGTTTCTGTTCGTATTGATGGCTCTCCCAACTGGGAAATGATTACACGCCGTTATGCGGCCGAAAACCTTCATTACGACAAGCTTTTCCCGGTCACCGGAACGGTTTTCCGATACAGACAATCTGTCGAAAGCCAGGCGCAGCAGATGGATGAACAGGCTTATATAAAATTTTCACAGGTTCATGTATCGTCGGTTTCAACACGACGTTTCGAAATAATCAGGCTGTTATACAGGAATAATCGTTCATCAGTGCCCGTATTACTTCAGCAGGCTGGGTTACCTCCATTGATTGACACTTTGCCCGCCACACCGGGTTACAAAATGGCAACATGGAACCTGAAAGCCCGCAGAATGGATCTTAGTATTTCACTGTTTGAACCTGAAAGTCCAGAGTTTATTGGTTTTTCAACAGAAAGCCGCACAGGTGTGATAGTCGATAACATTCCGCTCAGGGGTAGTTCAGGACTCGATTTTAATAAGTCAGATACTGCTTCAGCAGTTTTTTTGGCAAACCAGCTGCATCCTGATTTGCTGATACTGCAATTTGGTGTTAATGTGGCACCATTTATCACCTCGAATTACCGCTTTTATGAAAATGGCCTTTTTAACCAGCTGATTTTCCTTAAAAAGTATTTTCCGCAAGCTGAAATTATAGTAATCGGTATTTCTGATATGGCGCTCATGGGTGACGGTGACCTGCAAAGCTACCCAAACCTGTCATTAATAAAAGAGGCTATGCGTAATGCAGCTTTCAGGGCTAACTGTTCTTTCTGGGACTTATTTACCGCTATGGGTGGAAAAAACAGCATGGTTAAATGGGCTAATGCTTCGCCATCGCTGGCACGCAAAGATTTTATCCATTTCAATAAACGGGGTGCCGACTCGGTTGGTCGTATGTTTTACAATGCTTTTTTAAAAGATTACAGGAAATTCTATGAAAGGAATACACCCTTACTTCCTTAATTTAGGCTCATTGTGTCAGAAGATTTATATCAAGAAGTATTCCACAATAAGCTGTTTACAAAAAAAATAATAATTCGCTTTTTTTAAGGTTTAATTTCTTAATTTAATAATCAATAATTCAAGTTTTTTAAAAACGATTTTTCATTTTTATATTGCTTATGATCAAACATTTAATACTTTCCTCATGATATACCATCGGCTACAAGCCCCAATATTTTCCCTGATGATGACATGCATCTTTACGTTAAATGCAATGGACATGGAAGCCCAGAATGCTTTTATCAAAGGCATGCGTTGGGGAGTCGATTACCAGATTTATATCACTTTATCAAACGATTCCAATTATGTATACGACATAAGTGCCTTGCATCATGCTTCTAACCCATCTGAAAACGATAATAATTACGTCTATTACCCCGTAAACCTTGACCCGGATTTTATTGCAGCACTTAAAAATAAAAAGCTGGATAATAACCCCCAACCGGTCATTCCAGGTTCTGCAGAAAAAAGTAAAACCCTTTGGAGTGCTCTTCATGAATATCTTGGCGGTGGACGGGTTCATTTTATCAACTGCCTGCTCTACGCTTTCGAAACCGGCAACCTGAGCCTCACGGCACCTCTCATGCAACGCCCTGTTACAAACTGGAAACCCAACCCGGTTACACAAACTTACCTGCGGACCAAAAAATGGAAATACTATGCACCGGTAACGCAAAAAGAAGCTCGTAAAGAATATAAAATCAGGCTGAAAGAAAACAATCTGCGTGAGCTTGACGGCATACCAGCTGCAAGCATACAATTGTTTCTTGCAACCAACGATAAACAATACGGTCAATTATTGCTTAATCATCGTTATGCTGACTTAGCAAAAATAGAACTTGTAAAATTAATGCTCGGCGCACCATATCTCGGTCAGACACAGATTGACTATATCCAGGGCTGTGTTGTTAAAGCCGTGATGCAATATTCGGTCAACAACCTTCCATCGATCATTATTTTCGATGAATTTAAAGCTGCCGTAGCCATGACCCTTGATGAAGAAGGCTATAAAATTGAACGAATTGAATTTGCCGATTATGATGCTTTATCGTTTGCCGACGCCGAACAACGCCGTGAAAAAATTAAATCGGTGATATCAGGCATCAACCATGCAAACCGTCAATTGCTCGAAAATAACCTGAAAAGATATTATAAATAGCCCCACTATCAGTATAAATACCTGCAACATTTTCGCAAAATCGCAACAAATATTTGATTTTTAAAAAAAAATTAAATAACTTACCCTTACGTTCTAACCTGCTAATACTTGTGTCATGAAAAATAAAATGATAGCATTGATACTGTTTTCAGCATTTACAGCTTTTCAGAACAACAGCATTGCACAGGAAGATGAGAAATATTATGAATTATCCATCGAAGACCTGTTAAATATTCAGGTAAGTGTGGCTTCCAAAACAGAAATGACACCCCGGGAGTCACCCGGCATTATCAGCATTATCACTGAAGAAGAAATTCAGAACAGTGGAGCCAGGGACCTGATTGACCTTCTGCGTATGATTCCCGGATTTGAATTTGGCAGTGATGTTCAGGGAGTTGTTGGACTTGGATTAAGAGGTGTCTGGGGTCACGAAGGAAAAATTCTATTAATGATGGATGGTCTTGAATTAAATGAATTATCGTTTTCGACCACTCAGTACGGAAATCATTATCCTGTTGACCAGATTAAGCGTATTGAGATCATCCGTGGACCCGGATCAGCAATATATGGCGGATTTGCCGAATTGGGTGTCATAAACATCATTACCCGGGCGGGAGAAGATATCAAAGGAGTTTCAGCATCAGTTACTGCGGGAGGAATGCAAAATACCTTTTATCGCGAAAACCTTTCCGTTTCGATCGGAAAAAAAATCAGCGATGATTTTTCTTTTTCATTACATGCTTTCAAAGGCTCAGGAATCAGAAGTACTAAAAATTTCCTGGATAATACAGGTAATTCATATAACTTCAAAGATCAATCCGATCTGGATCCCAATATGTTCAATACCGCAATAACATATAAAAGTTTAAAAATGAAATTTTTATATGACCATTACCAGCTTTTGACCCGCGACATGTTTGGCGAAAATTTTCTATCGGCTTACCGTGAACATTTTAAAACTATCATTGGTGAATTAACTTATGATTTTAAAGTAACGGATAAATTGACCATCACTCCAAAATACAGTTATAAAGAAACCAGACCATACCAGATTACCGCTGATCCGGTGGCCAACGAAAATGAATCATTCGATATATCAGCCCATGAAGATACACGGGTTATCCGTCATTTGGCCAATGTCACCGCTAATTATTCGGCAAACGAAAAACTGAATTTTCTGCTGGGTGGTGAATTTTTTACCGACAGGGCAAAAACCTTTCTCACCGATTCATCAAGATTTTTTTACAATGGCAAAGACAACGTCCACTTTTCGAATCTTTGTTTCTTCGGACAAGCTTATTATAAAACTGATTTTGTTAATATTACCATAGGCGGACGTGCTGAAAATCATAGCCAGACAGGTCCTGCCATTGCTCCCCGCATCAGTTTGACCAGAGCCTTTCCTGGTTTTCATTATAAACTGCTTTTCAGCCAGGCATTCCGGTCGCCTTCGGTAAAAAATATCGATTACAATGCGTACTTTGATACCATCAATAACAAACCGGATATTGAAGAGGAAAAAACAAGCATTATTGAGATTGAAACAGGAGCAAAAATTGGCCGGAATATGTATTTCACCATCAATGCTTTTCAAATGAAAATAAAAGATGTAATCGTATATTTTGTCGACGAAAATACAGGCAGTGAAGGATATAAAAACGGATTACAAACAGGATCGAGGGGGGTTGAAATGGAATGCCGTTTCAATGGTAAACGCGGCAATGTGGCAGCAAATTACTCGTATTATAATGTTGAAGGTATCAATAAAGTTGACGATTATAAAGTGCCGGATAATAAGTCGGTACTATTGGCTTTCCCGCAGCACAAAATCTGTCTCAACTCAAAAATCAATCTGACTTCACAAATCAGCACAAACATTTCATTAAGCTGGTTGTCAGAAAAGTATGCTTTTCGGGTTATCGATTCCGTAAATACGGTTTATGATACCGGGAACCCTGTTTTCCTTGCCAATATTGCTGTCAACTACAGGAATTTCCTGACAGAAGGATTATCCCTGCAGCTTTCGGCTTACGATATATTAAATTCTGATTATGTTTTTGTTCAGCCTTATGTTGGTGGCCATAACCCGTTACCTTCACTGGGAAGAGAATTTATCATCAAACTTGTCTATAAAATGTAACCATTCAGGTCATACCTGCAATAATTATTATAAAAACAGTTTGTTAACCTGCCAGGCATTAAGAAATATTGGTTGGCGTGGAAAATTTTTAATGATATCTTAATTTCGCTTTAAAAATTTAATTGGCCATAAAAAAAAGTACAACGCTGATGAAAAACAGAACCAATAAATATCAGATTTTCTTTTTTAGCCCGGCATGGTTTGCCCATTCTGTGCGTATAGGCTTGATCCTGTTTGTTTTTATCATGAAGGGAAATGCGCAGGAAATTCAGATTCCTTTTGATTCAAAAGGTATTATTATGACTATTGATAGTAAACTTGGTCATGAAATGGAAGTATTTACCGAATATCCCAATTTTATTGAAGCGCGTTTATACCAGGTTGCTGACACCAGTTATATTCTTGAAATAACATGCTCTGAATCAGGAAAAATAAGCCGTATAAAAAAGACATATTCACACCAGCAGTTTCTCGATTTACAGGCGGCCATTGATGCATCGATGGCACAAAAGGGAATCACCACCGAAGCCTCTACGGGCACAAGACGTAAATTACTGGCTGCCACAACAGTTATGTCGTTTTACTATGGAGCAACAGCCATGTTTGCTTTTAATATCAGGGAAGGAACTGATGCCATGGCATTATATTTCGGAACCATTTCGGCAGGTTTTTTTGTTCCGTTTTTTGTAACTAAAGGAAAAGAAATTCCCGAAGGTGCCGCAAACCTTTGTATCTGGGGACAAACCAGGGGTATCGCTCATGGCGCATTATTAACCCAGATGTTATTTGGCGATGAAAAATCTGTTGATATGGATAAAAATGCCAGAATATGGCTGTTTACGCCTATTATACAGGGGCTTGCTGCTTACAGGTATGGAAAATATACACAGTTATCAGCCGGCGATGCAGCCATGATGGCCAATATGGGTGATTTTGGATTTGGTTATGGTTTGGCTTTCAGTGATTTACTAGGCCTGACAGAAAATAATTCCCGTGCTGTCTACAGTACAATGTTTGCTTCGTCTTATGCAGGTCTTGCAGCAGGACGTTACCTGAATAAAAAGCTTGGTTATTCACAAGGTACTGCCATCATGTTTGCTACGGAGGGTATACTCGGCGCATATTTCCCGATTTCATTGCTGGTTGCTACTGAAGCTGATGATTCAAAGCTATATTCAGCCGCTTTTATCGGAGGATCGCTCGCCGGTTTTTACCTAGGAAGTGTTTTTAATAAAAATATAGATTACAGCTATTCACAATCGGGCCTGGTTATTCTCGGAACCATGGCAGGTTTGTACGGTGGATTTGGCCTGGGATACCTGATGAATAAAGATGATGTTTCAACCTCCATGCCGTTAAGTGCCCTTGGTGCCTTTGGCGGATTTTTACTTACTTCAAGCCAGATTCATAAAGGAAACAGAAAAAACAAGCAGGATATTTCAATCAATATGGGATTATTGCCGAATATACGCAATCATCAACTATCAGGCAACCAGGCAGGACTTACTTATATTCCATCGCTGAATTTCAGATGGCGGTTTTAGTGATTTTAAACCTTTTGAAACAAATCATACATCCTGTCCGTTATTATCTTGTTTAAGAATAATTTACGAATCGTTGATATGATACAAAATATCCTTGTTATATGCATCATGGCTTTCTGTTTTCTCTGGATTGGTTATCAGGTTTTTATTACCATCAGGAAAAATAAAAGTGCCGGAAAAAATGCTACCTGCGATCATTGCAGTTTCCCGGGACGGAATTGCGCAAAATAAAACGCTTTATTACCTGGAGTAGCTATATCGTATTACCTGCACAGGGACTTTTAAATCGTTTTCGTAATATATATCTTCTGTAATCAGACCCCATTCGTTGTAATGATATTTATTCATACGGAGTGTGTCGTTATTGGCATTCAGCACCACTTTTTCTACCATATTTCCGTCTTTATCAAATACCTGCAATTCCCGACGTACGGCTTCTCCGGGTGAATCCATCTGTGTTACCTCAATGGTTTGTGAAATATGCTTTACCTGGTCGTTTTGCCCAAGGGTATCTGCAATCGTCAGATCGGTCTTTATCCTGTGGTTTTCGGTTCCATCAATGTTATATCGTACCATTTCGGTGACATGCCCGTTTTCATTATAAAAATATTCCTGCATCAGTCTACCCTGCTCCTGCGCTGTGGCAAAAGAAAAATCGGCGGTATAAATTTTACAACTCCTGTATCCTGCCTGGCTTATTTTATAGGCCTCTGTCCCCGGTTTTGGCGGTGGAATCCTTTGACAGGAAATAAGGATGAAACAAAACATACACAAAATGATGATACTCCGAATCATAAATAATATGGTTTAATTAAGATGGATAAATGTACAAAACTTATAACAAATGCATTCATAAGGGGCAATAAAAAATTACAGGCGCATGATTCAATTATTTCCCAAATGATACCAGATTCAGTTTTTCCCAGTGATATTCAGTAAAATGCGACATAGCTGGCAGAACCAGTTCGGCAAGGTTAAACCGGACATCATTTAACATGGCGCTATCAGGTATTGCCACAACTTTCATGCGGGCAGCTTTGGCAGCAACCACCCCATGGATGGTGTCTTCGAAAACAAGGGTCTGGAACGGAAGTGATCCAAGCCTTTCTGCTGCAATAAGAAAAATTTCGGGATGAGGTTTTGCATACCTGAGTTTAAACCCTGATTGAATACATTGGAAATAACCTCTTGTACTGGTGGTGTTTAGTACAGCATCAATAATGATATCAGGCGATGAAGAGGCAAGTGCCAGATTTATCTTTTTCCTGTTGAAAAACTGCAAAGTTTCTTCTGCTCCCGGTAACAAATAAATGCCTTGATAAATTAAGCCGCACAACCGGTTAATTATTTGTTTTTCTATTATTTCAACCGCAATAGAATCTTGCCCGAAATTCTTCTGCCAGTGGGCAATCACTTCGTTAATGCGCAACCCGGTGGTTTGCCTTGCCATTTCGGGTGTAACAGGCATGCCATGCTGCGAAAAAATTTCCGATTCGGCCTGCCTCCACAATGGTTCGGTATCGGCAAGCAGCCCATCCATGTCAAAAATTACACTGTTTATCGTTTCTCTATAAGACATCGTTGTATAATCTGTTCAATAAGTTTTTGCTGTTTTATAATTTCCTGGGTAATTCCACAATAATGTCTGAACATAACTAAATGATAATCAAATTGTTCATTACTAATAAACAGGGCCAGGTGATCCATGGTAAAAACAAATGCTGTGTATGATATAAAATGAGGCAGGTAAACTTTTTCGGCATCGCTCAGGAGAAAGGAAATCCTTGATAAATATCCTAAAGAAAATGCGGTAAAATGGTTAAAATTCAGGTCAGTAACCGTATCCCCCAGCATATACAAAGCAATTAATCCATAATCTATTAACCGGTTTCCCGCCGACAACAAATCATAATCAGCCAGCCCGGTACAGTTGCCGGCAGTGTCATATACCAATTTGCTTCCGTCAGCAATATTTAAAAAAGGTTTTTTATCGAAAAAATCTGATTTAAAAGTTTTCTCAAGCGCAAGAAAATGTGCTGCCATTCCAATTGTCAGATCTATTTCATTGCTAATCAATTCAGTTTGTTCGGGTTTTGCCTGTTTTAAAAACACTGGCAACAGGTTAATCTGGTATTCCACATCATGAATATCTGATTTGGTATATATTTCATCTATCGGGAATTCATCTGTGACTTCCTGGAATCGGGCAAGAAAGACGCCGGCATGATAGGCCATTTCGGTCGAGGGGCAATTTTTAAATCTTTGATATTGAGTAGAATAACGAATCAATCTCCATTTTTCTTCCGTACTGTCTGTATAATAAGGCAAACCAGCTTCACAAAGGACAAATTCGGGAAAATACATACGTAATTTACTTTTATCACTTTGTCTTATCCATGATTTTATTTGGGCAAGGTTTTCGTTTACCTGTTTTAAATCCGATGCAGAAGATTTCTTCCATTTTGACAGCAGGAAAAGGTCACCGTTCATTTCATTGGTAAGGAGCCAGTTTTCATTGCTCCATGGCGTTAAAACGGCACTGAAATGTCCCGGATTTAATGAGAAATGATACAGAATCTCGTCCAGGTTTTGCGGAACAGTGGGGTTTATCCCCATAACTGTTCGGGATAAATACCAAGCCTGGTCAATTTCCGGAGGTTTTCTTCCACAATGGGTTTGTCTTCGCGGTATGTAACACCAAACCATTTTTCGCTTACAGGCAATATCCTGAACCTGGCAATCTGGTTCCTGATGAGGTTGTCGGCAAATGAAGGCAGATAAAATTCAGCTTTCAGGTCGGAAGAATTTCGCTGAATAAATTCACGGAACTGATTTTCAAGATGGCTGAATACCTCATTGCCGAAAGCCCATGCATTCATTGAAACAAATAATTTCGGACCGAGGGGTATATCTTTACCATCTTCATTGCTGCAAAAAATACCATTTTTCTCTGCCCTTATATTTTTTCTTTCTTCAATACTGATTAAATAATGGTTTTTATCGGCCTGGCAAACCCCGCGCGATACGGTTCCGAATTCCGAGAGGGTATTTTCGAGGGTAAAACCCGCAAGGCAATATTCCATCGATCCTTTGAATGAAGCAGCGGTAAGATGGCCTGCAAGGGCACGGAAGGTTCCGTATCCATAAAAATCGTCGGCATTGATAACAGCAAATGGTTCATCAATGGCTTGACTGGCGGTAAGTACAGCATGGGCAGTGCCCCAGGGTTTTGCTCTTTCGGGGCTGATGACAATACCATCGGGAACATTGTTAAGCTCCTGAAAAACAAAATCAACAGCAATATGCTGGCTGAAACGGTTTCCGAACAATTCCCTGAACTCTTTTTCAATATCTTTCCGTATAACAAAAACCACTTTACCAAATCCGGAACGGACAGCATCAAAAACCGAATATTCCATAATGGTTTCGCCCGAAGGCCCCACCTGGTCGAGCTGTTTTAATCCCCCGTAGCGGCTGCCCATACCAGCGGCAAGAACTAACAATGTTGGTTTCATAATAAAAAGCATTTAACAGAATACTAATATACGGTGATTTTCTGAGACTTTAAAACCTTTTTGGTAAAACCATGCCCGCAAGGATAAGTTTTCCATGCAGGTTTTATTATTTGATGAAATGTGAGTTATTTTCTGCTTCAGAAGAAAGGAAGAAAGAAAAAACACCGCTGCCGTGTTGGGTTTTTTGGTCATTTTGTGGCAGGAAAAAATAAAATCTCACCTCTGATTGCATAAAATAGAGTCGATCCGCAGCGACGAAATGATCAAAGGTCTGATATCGGAAATTTTTAAACCTTTTTCACCACGGTGAAATCATATTCCCGTTTCCGGTAAGTATGTTGAATGATGCAGGTGTCATTTAAACTACAACTTCAGTTTCTCACCAGGCTTTACAATTCCTTTCTGTTCAAGAGTCCGGATGTTTGACCTGATTCTGATAAGCCAGAAAATTTTTTGTTCCTGATAAAATTCATGTGTCCCGGGGATGCGTTTTCGGAATGCATTATAGAAAAATAATCCTACTGATCTCGAATATTCACCTGTGGTATTGGAGGTAAACCTGTAAAAAGGAAAAAAACTTCTTTCACGGGTTCCGTTTAGATCTATGTGGGTATATAAAAAGTATAAAACTCTGAATTCGTGATCATTATTTTCATACCGGTCGCGGTAAACTGTCTTCCATAAAAAACCATCCGAACGTTTGACCCCGTAAATGTTTTTATGCTGATAAACAAACCAGAATATATTATAAAATTTTGATAGTGAATCGTTTCGCTGGTAATAAAACGGTAAAACAGAGAAATATGACAAGGCGGGTGATTTTTTATACCACAAAACAGGTGTAAATCGGAAATACCTGTATTGTGTATCGGCCGAATACTCACAAACAGGCCACAGAAAGCTCAATGTCCGGCGCTGCTCGTAATTTTTATACCGCAAGAGGAAATAAAACATGCTGAAACTGCTGTTTCCTCTTTCATCGTGCGAGGCAGCAAATAACGGTATTAAGGTGGATTTGGTTTTCCCTTTACGCACTATTTTCCAGTACAATGGCGATATTACAAGATGTGATGCGGCCGAATCGGCTGAACGGCCAGCAGAATACAAAGGGATCAAGGTAGCCGATTGGTATTGTTTGCTTTTAAGTTTCCAGAATACCGGAAACAGCACTGCACGATCTTTTTCCTTGTTGTGGCGGGCATAATAGAGTGGTAGTATTACCTTTAACCGATCTGTCCTGTTTTGCCGTGAATAATACAGTGGCAGCACCAGAAGCGACTGCTGGTCATGGTTTTTCACCCTCCACAGGATAGGTGTTGCCATAAGCATGCTATATTTTTCATCTTTTGAGTGTGTGAAGGAAAATAATGGTAAAACACTCAATGAATGATATTTATCGTTATCTCGTTTCCATACAACGGGAAAAATTGTCAGGTCCGATGTCTTCCGGTCTTTATAACGCCAGTAAACAGGAAACAGAACATGCGAGATTTCTGCATCTTCACCTTCTCCGATTCGGGCAGCATAAAAAGCCGGTAGTATTGCAAGCCTGTAGGCGTTTTCTGTAGCAAAATACCAAAGCAATGGCGTAATAACCCTGTGTCTCTGATATCCATCGGGTGATGAACCGACGGAAAAAAGCGGCACAAAGGTAAACGAACGGTAAGTGCTGTTTTCGAGATTCCACAATACCGGAAATAAAACGGTATTGGCTTTTTCCTTACTTTTTACCGACCAGAAAAGCGGAAACACGATACTCCTTGCAATGGTATCTTCATCTGTATATCGTTTTGTATTCCAAACAATGGGAAAAATTGTGCCGGTAACACCTTTATTATTCCTGATATGCCAGTAAACCGGTGTTACAGCAACATAATGCGATTGTTTTTTTTCATTACGCCCGTATGAAAATACCGGGAAAAAAGTATAGGATTTCTGGTCAAAAAAATTAAATCTCCATGAAAAAGGGAAAATGATGTCCGATCGGTTATCGCCATTTCTGAATGTCCAGTAAAAGGGAAAAACAACATTAAAATAACGGGTATGTTTCTGGTCAGACAATTTTCGGTTCCACCACAATGGAAACAGCGAATAGCTTTCACTTTCAGGGTTTTTGAAATACCAGAATAAAGGGGTAACAACCAGGTGCTTCCGTAAACCGTCTGATGAATTCCCTTCAGAAATAAATGGAATAAAAGTAAATGACCGGTAATCGGAATTTCTCAGGCTCCATATAACAGGAAACAGAACCCGGTTCAATCTTGTATGGCTTTTAAAATACCAAAATACCAGGGCTACCACATCGGTGCGTGCGGTATCGCTGATTCTGTAACGGGTATAATCCCAGAATACAGGGAAAAGGACATTGCTGCGTATCTTATCATCTTTTACATGCCTGAAAAACGGGGTAATGGTAAATGAGTTCCTGTTAAGGTAATCGTCATGACTGACTGAAAAAAACGGGAATATGGCAAAAGTTTCTTTTCCTGGACGGTTTATATTCCAGACCAAAGGAAATAAAATACGGTAATGGGTCAGTTCATCGCGGTAATCCCAGTAAAGTGGTATAAATGTGTTAAGTGAATAATCGGGTCTGCGTAATTTCCATAATAGTGGTGTTATCATCAGGTGCCCCGAAAGGCTGTCTGATGAAATGCCTTTTGAATAAAACGGTAATACCGTCAGGGTTGTGAACCGGTTTGTTTTATGATAAAAATATATTGGCAAAATGGTATGTGAAGTCTCATAGGGTGATGAAAAATGCCAGTATACAGGGAACAGAATATCACTTCGCAGAAGTTTTTTGCCCTGCCCGCTCTGCTGCTGCCAATACAAGGGGAAAACAGTGACTGAAGCGGAATTTGCCGTCCGGCTCTTCCAGAATAAAGGAGTAATAACAAGGTGTTTTTGTAAATTATCGGGCGAATGTCCGGTTGAAAAAATCGGGAATACGGTTAGTGATTGGTATTTTGGCTTTTTCTTTTGCCAGTATACCGGGAAAACAATATGACTGGAGACAAGGCTGTCGGTACGCCCGTAATATAAAGGGAATAAAACCGATTTTGCCCCACCTTTGTAAGCGTATCGGTAAAACAACGGGGTGACAGCCGTAAAACGGGTATTTTTTTTATGATTAAAAGTTGTTGTAAAAACAGGAAAAAGAGAACGCGATGTCCTTGAAGCTGAGTTGAACTGCCACCACAACGGGAATATTACAAGATGTGAATGCCCGGTTATCAGGTCGTTTTTATGCCAGATAAAAAAGAATGCGTTGTTCTGGACAAACATCCCATCTTGTGAGCGGCTTATTTCTAAAAAATTAATTTCGGGGGCCAGATCGATAAACCGGTACGACCTGATCTGCCTTTCGGGGAGCAATGTATACCTGAAAACAGAAGGATAGTAAAGTGTAATAATTTTTAATTCGCGAAGGGCTGATGTACTATCGCTGATAAAGAACGGCAAAAACCGGTTGTAGCGGCGTGGTGCAGAAAGATCGCGCTCATATTTGAACAAAGGCCACATGACCTGCACTTCGCGTTGTGTTGCCGTTTTTTCAACTTTCAGCAAGGGCAAAGCATCGATATTCCAACCCCTGGTAATCCCCAGGTCGAATGACATATCTTTTTTCAGGGTGTCAGTTTGGCTATTGCTGCTTAAACACAGAAATATATTGATGGATAGTATTATACACTTAATAAAGTTCTGTTTTAAAAAAATGCCCATATAGCAGTATTAATCCTTGAAAAATAAATTTCAAATTTACAGCCAAGTTACCACATAATATCTAAAAATACTCATAGAGAAGGACAGGATTTTTTTAAGTTTATGGATTAAACCTTTTTTTTTGTTCTGCAAAGCAGAATTAAAATCAATGCTGAAATCATTGGTTTGCCCACTCAATATTTAAGACAAAGAACACGTTTGTATTCTTAAAAACAGAAACGTACATTTAGAAAAAAATATTATGCGTCTTATCCTGTTCTGTGTTTTATTTCAGTTTGTTGTAAATCTGTCTTTTACTCAGGAAAACCAGACTGTAACGCGTATCCTGTTTGTACTCGATGCTTCACAAAGCATGCTTACAAAATGGGGAGATTCTGATAAAATGGATGCTTCGCGTAAAATTATGTTTAATCTCCTCGATAGTTTGTCGGGTGTAAAAAACCTTGAGCTGGCATTAAGGGTTTATGGCCACCAGCGGCCGGTTCCTCCACAGGATTGCAGCGATACACGGCTCGAAGTTGCCTTTGAAACCGGAAATATTCATGCCATCAAACAAAAATTGAGGCAAATTAAGCCCAACGGCACCACTCCCATTGCTTACGCTTTGGAAATGGCATCGCACGATTTTCCCGAATGCGACCATTGCCGCAATATCATCATTATCATTACCGATGGTATTGAAGCCTGCGACGGAGACCCTTGTGCCGTTTCACAGGCTTTGCAGAAACAGGGTATTATCCTGAAACCATTTGTTATCGGGGTGGGCCTTGATGAAAATTTTAAAAACACCTTCGATTGTGTTGGTCAGTATTTCGATGCCAGCAGCGAAAAAAAGTTCCGCCAGGTTCTCGGTATAGTTATCTCTCAGGCACTGAATAATACCACCGCCCAGGTGAACCTGCTCGATACCTATGGCAAACCTACCGAAACAAATGTCAATATGACTTTTTACGATCGTTTTTCGGGTAAAATCAGGTACAATTACATCCATACCATCAATCATCGCGGAAATCCCGATACTTTACTGCTCGATCCGCTATGCACCTATAACCTGGTGGTACAAACCATCCCTCCCGTTTTAAAAGACAGCATTGTCATAACTCCCGGAAAACATACCATCATTGCTGTCGACGCTCCCCAGGGAGACTTAATCCTGAAACGGACAGGATTATCGGATTACCGGAATCTTCAGTTTATTGTCAGAAAAAGTAATTCAAACGAAACACTTAACATCCAGGATATTGATAAAACAATTAAATATCTTACCGGCAGGTACGATCTTGAAATCCTGACTTTGCCGCGACTTAAAATTAATGACGTTGAAATAAAACAGAGCAATACAACCACCATCCAGATTCCACAGCCCGGCCTGGCAACCTTTTATTTTCCTGCTTCCGGATATGCAAGTCTCTATGTCGTGGAAAAAGACCAGCAGGTCTTGGTTTGCAGTATCAACACCGAAAACCTTTCCGAAACGCTCACTTTATTGCCAGGTTCCTATGTAGTGGTTTTCAGGTCAAAAAATGTGAAAGAGTCGCAGGCTACCATCACCCAATCATTTAAAATACTTCCGGGCAGTTCACAGAGAATAAAATTGTACTGAAGGTTTTAAACCATGAATAATAAAAAGCATCTATGTAAAAGTTGATAAGGCAATCAATGGAAGACCGCCAGATTTTAGAAATATTCCGCGACCCAGCGCGCCGTAATTATGCATTCAACCTGCTGGTACGTAAATACCAGGAACGGCTTTACTGGCATATCCGCAAAATGGTGATTGATCATGACGACACCAACGATTTACTGCAGAATACATTTATCAAAGCTTACCAGGCACTTGACCGTTTTAAAGAAGAATCGTCGCTGTTTACATGGCTTTACCGCATTGCAACCAACGAAGCTTTGGGCTTTTTAAGAAGCAGAAAACTCCGCGATATTATCTCTCTTACATCCACAGAGAAACAACTCGCAGCTAAGCTCGAAAGCGATGCTTATTTCAACGGCGATGAGATGCAAAAACTATTGCAAAAAGCTATCCTGCAACTACCCGACAAACAAAGGCTGGTGTTTAACCTGCGCTATTACGACGAAATGCCTTATGAAGAAATGTCCCGGATTCTGAAAACATCAGAAGGAGCATTGAAAGCATCGTACCATCATGCCATGAATAAAGTCGAGAAATTTCTGAAATCACAAATTACCGGTTAAACTTTTTATTATTTTCAACATCAAAGCAAACAGTATGAACCAGGAAAACAAAATACAACAATTTATTAACGGGCAGGGGCACAAAATACCTTTCACCGTTCCGGACCATTATTTCGACGATTTTCCGGCAAAAGTACAGGAAATGGTAATTCCCAAACCAACCACACTCAAAACAGGACCTTTATTACTTAAACCGGCTTTTATAGGTGTTTACTCGGTTATGGTGCTTTTTATGATTGTAACTGCGGCATATTATTTTGGCTCGCTGGTGAAAAACGATTATCATCTTACACCCGAGACCCTTGCACAATATACTCAGGAAAGTGCGCGCGATTTTTCTGAAGATATGCTGGTTGATGTCCTTTATCAGGATGAAGAATCAACCCCAGGTGAAGATGATGATATTGACAACCGTATTACCGAATACGACCTGATGCAGATGCTTGAAAACAAATAAAATCAAAACCATATGAAAAAGATATTTCTTTCTTTAGTAATTCTTTTGGCTACAATTACTTTAATTCAGGCTCAGGGGCCACAAGGCAGAAAAGTCCGTGAAGCCGTAAAACGTGAAAAAATGGAATTTTTCAGCCAGTTTATCGGGCTTAATCCCGAGGAGACAAAAAAATTTGCAGATATTTACGATCCTTTTGAGCAAAAACGGCATCAACTGAACAGAGACCGTAAAATCACCATGGAGTATTACAACCTGCATATAGATGAGCTTACCAGCGAGGAAGCAATCAAAGCCATAACAAAACTCAGGAAATATGACAAGCTGGAGATGGAAATCAATGCAGGTTTGTACGACAAAATGCAACAGTTTTTAACACCTCAGAAAATGATAAAATTTCTGATGGCCGAAGAGGAATTCAGAAGACATTTGCTTAAAAAATACAAATGTATGCCTTCACCCGGCCAGGAAAAACCCGATGATGAATAACAACATCCCTTAAACCATTAGAAAAACCCGTCTTTCAAATCAGTGATTGATACATATTGAAGACGGGTTTATTTTTTTGGAATACCCTGAAAATTTATTTATTAAGTTGTTGTAAGGCCTGGTCATATAGCTTCTCAACCGCTTTCCAGTCAACAACTTTCCAGAAATTGCTTACGTATTCACTGCGTTTGTTCTGATAACGCAGGTAATAAGCATGTTCCCATACATCGAGGGCAAGGATGGGGATTCCCCTTACCGATACAACATCCATTAATGGATTATCCTGGTTTGCGGTTGAGGTTACAACAAGTTTTCCTGAATTATCAACCACAAGCCATGCCCAGCCACTTCCAAACTGGCTGTTGGCAGCATTTTCAAACGATTTTACAAATTTTTCAAAGGACTGAAATGACAAATTAACAGCATTCAATAACTTACCATCTGGTTTTCCACCTCCTGCCGGCGACATGACATTCCAGAACAGGCAATGGTTGTAATAACCTCCACCCTGGTTGCGGATGGCTACCGGAAGCTGGCTGACTTTTGAAAACATTTCTTCGGGACTTAAACCTCCAAGGTTGTTATCATTTACCGCCTTCACAAAATTATTGTAATAGGTTTTATGATGACGGCTGTAATGTATTTCCATGGTCTGCTTATCCGTAAAAACTTCCAGTGCATCGTAGGCATAAGGCAGATCAGGAAATTTTATCTCTTGTTGAGCCTTTATTTCCGGAATGATTGAAATAATGCTTATAATAAAAAATATGACGTATGTTTTCATTTTACATGATATATTAGTTTTTTATATTCAACATGAATCGTTTAAATTTGTTCTGACAGGTACTTTTGAAAAACCAGGAATATTTTTTTTAATAGAAAAAAATAAATAATTTGCTGTCAGATTTTATGCCATGAACATTTCACCTTAAATAATGTTATAATATATTATGTATTAATTATATAGTTTTTTAATGAATTGGTGCAGGATTTTTTGTATTTGCTTTATAATGTTTTTTTGCCCGATTTGGCCGTGTGGTTTTGTGTATGGGCAAAGCAATATCAGGTTTAACAGAATCACTTACGAAGACGGATTATCACAGAATTCGGTATATGCGCTCATACAGGACCGCGATGGTTTTATCTGGATGGGAACATCGGAAGGTTTAAATGTATACGATGGATATTCGTTCAAAGTTTATAAGCCCAATCTATTCGACAGCACTTCCATTTCTGATACATGGATTACTGCCCTTTATGAAGATTCACAAGGTTTAATCTGGGTTGGAACCTTTGGCGCCGGCATTGATTGTTTTGACAAAAAAACAGAAAAATTTACCCGTTACAAGAATATTCCCGGAAATGGTAACAGTTTATGCAACAATGTAGTTTATTCGTTTGCTGAGGATAAAAACAATCTTCTGTGGATTGGCACCGATGAAGGGATTAGTATATTTAACCGTGAAAATCAAAGTTTTATTCATTACAGACACCTGGATGACGATCCCAATTCTCTCAGCTATAATGCTATCAATCAAATTTATATCGATCGGTCACAACGGGTATGGGTCTGCACAGATGGAGGTGGGCTTGATTTATTTGATGATAAAACGCAAAATTTTATCCATTACCAACCACAACCTGGCAATAGAAATACCATATCGGGCAACAGTATTTGGCAGATTACCGAAGATCCTGTTAATCAGGATATTTTTTGGATTGCTACTTTCTCGGGACTCGAAAAATTTGATTTTAAAAATAGCCAATTTACCCACTTCAACGAAAAAACAACACCTGTCAGCATCCCCGACAACCGATTAAGAACCATTTTTGCCGACACCAAAGGACGCATCTGGATGGGGACACAGGATAAGGGGCTCTGTTATTTTGATACAAAAACGAAAAAAACGATTCACTTTATCAATAATCCCAACGATAAAAGAAGTTTAAGCAATAACCAGATACTTTGCATGATGCAGGATAAATCGCAATTGCTGTGGATTGGAACCAGGGGCGGTGGAGCAGATATTGTTCTGGAAAGCAGTTTTGATCATTATTATGCTATAAACAATGATAATAATAGCCTGGTATCGAATGTAGTATGGTCTGTTTTCGAAAATGGAAACGAATTATGGATAGGCACAAATAACGGATTGACAAGGTTAAACCTGATCACCAAAGAATACAGGCATTTTCAAAAAAATCAAAACAACACGTCTATTAATGACTACAATGTATACGCTTTATTTCTTGACAGGGATGGCGATTTATGGATAGGTACTTCTGAAGGCGGCCTTAACTTTCTTCCACGGAATTCGGATAAGTTTAAATATTTTATGCACAATCCTGACAATGCAAATTCGCTGCCCCATAATTATGTAAGATGTATAACCCAGGATAAAAACGGCCTTATATGGATCGGAACCCGCGGTGGGGGTATTTGCAGTTTTGATAAAACAACCGGAACCTTTACCCGTTACAGAAATATTGCTGATAATTTGAATTCATTGTCGCACAACAGGGTAAATGCTTTGCTGGTTGATTTTGATAATCACCTTTGGATTGGCACATCAGGCGGAGGACTTAATAAATTTGATATTGTAAACAAACAGTTTACCCATTATAATAATAATCCTTACGATACTACTTCACTGAGCGATATATACGTTTTATCGTTATTTCAAAGCCATGATAGTACCATATGGGTTGGAACCTATAACGGAGGGTTAAATGCATTGAATATTAAGCAGGGAAAATTCTCGCATTATACGCAGGACGATGGATTGCCAAACAATGTGGTTTACGGAATTCTTGAAGATAAAAATCAGGATCTCTGGATATCGACAAACAGGGGCTTATGCCGGTTTAATCCACATAAAAAACAATTCAAAACTTTTGATATGTCCGATGGTATCCAGGGGTTTGAATTCAATACAGGGTCGATGCATTATGGAAAATCGGGAACCATGTATTTTGGCGGTACCGAAGGGCTTAATGCTTTTAAACCTGAAGAAATTAAAGGTCAGACATTTATACCACCTGTTTGTATTACAGGGTTTAAAATTTTTGACCAACCTGTTGTATTTGGCAAGAATAACCTGCTAAAAAAACCTTTAATCTTTACCGACACAATACATCTGGATTATCATCAGTCGATATTTTCCATCAGTTTCAGTTCGTTGCATTTTCTGTCGCCGGGTAAAAATCAATATTCATTCATACTTGAAAATTTTGAAAATCAATGGAACAGGGTTGGCAACATTCATTTTGCCCGATATTCGAACGTGCCTCCCGGAGCATATATTTTTAAAGTCAAAGGCACGAACAACGATGGGATCTGGAATGAAAACCCGACTCAGATCGTAATCCTTATTCATCCACCTTACTGGAAAACATTATGGTTCAGGATTTTAATGATAATAATATTTTTATTGGCAATTTATGTCATTATCATCATCCGCGAACAGAACCTGCGTCGGTCAAAACGAAACCTGATTGAAAAAGTCAGGGAACGGACCCATGAAATAAATCAGCAGAAAGAAGAAATTGCCTCCCAGGCCGAGGAGCTTGCCAGGCAGAATATTGAGCTCGAAAAACACCGTTCCAACCTTGAACAACTTGTAAAGGAACGCACTGCCGAACTCGAAATTGCCAAAGACCGGGCCGAAGAATCCGACAGGCTCAAATCGGCTTTCCTTGCCAATATGAGCCATGAAGTACGAACACCAATGAATGCCATTATCGGGTTTTCGAGCCTGCTCATTGATGAAGAAGTTACCGATGATGAAAAGAAAGAATATATAAGGCGAATCATCCAGAATGGCAGTTCTCTGATGAATCTTATTGATGATATTGTGAATATTTCGATTATCGAATCCGGTCAACTCAAAATATTTAAGCAAAATACCAATATCAACCAGGTCATTCAGGAACTGATACAGCATTTTATTTTTAAAATACAAAATTCTAAAAACCAACAGGTTGAAATAAGACATACTATCCATGACATCAATAAGCCATTGATGTTATATACCGATGGATCGCGGTTAAAACAAATCCTTACCAACCTGATTGATAATGCCGTCAAATATACCGAACAAGGTACAGTAACCGTTGGTTATGAAGAAATCAACTCCGGTTCCGAACCGTCAATCAACTTTTTTGTGAGAGATACCGGAATTGGTATGACAGAAAAACAAAAGTCAAAATTATTTGAGCGGTTTTCAAAAGCGGATGATTCAAAAGAAAAACTTTACCGCGGGGCAGGACTTGGTTTAAGCGTATGTAAAAACCTTGTTGAACTGCTTGGAGGTAAAATCCACGCTGATTCTGAACTGAATGCGGGATCGACTTTTTATTTTTCCCTGCCTTATATCACTTCACAGGACGATATGAATGCAAGGGAACAAAAACCGACCGAAGAAAGGCAAAATTTACTGAAAGGGAAAACCATCCTTATTGCAGAAGATGAAGAAGGTAATTTCAGGTTGCTCGAGGCAATTTTTTCTAAAACGCATAGCCATATACTTCATGCATCCAATGGGCTCGAAGCAGTTAATATGGTAAAAAACAACCATGTTGATCTGATTCTGATGGATGTAAAAATGCCGGTAATGAACGGGCTCGAAGCTACCAAAATTATAAAAAGTATGGGTATGAATATTCCTGTCATTGCACAGACAGCCTTTGCCTTTGAATCAGACGAGATAATAACCTATCATTCAGGTTGCGATGCCTATATCTCCAAACCCATCCACCAATCAAAACTCATTGAACTTGTCACACAGTTTATAAAATGACCCTCCGGCATATTGCTTCCTTTATCATATTAAAGATTACTCAACTTTCATTCATGAAATAACGGGCTTAATCTATTTTGTCAGTAAGTTGATTCATACACATTTATAACAATACTATTCTGACATGACCTTAAACATACACTTCTATGCCAAAAATCATAAAAAAAATATGGAATGAATAAAGATTAAATATAATTTTGGACGACCTTATTTTAAAATTTAAGCATTTTGCAATAAAATTTAATGATATGATCCGCATTCAGCAACATCCTATTCTCGATGTGACACCTTCGGGCGAATATGTAAATATCAGGTTTAAAAATAAAACCATCAAAGCCGAAAAAGGCAAAACCATTGCCGCCGCACTCCACCAGGCAGGTTTCCCTGTTCACAGCCATAGTTTACGCAACCGCGAACGAAGCCTTGAATGTGGCATTGGAAAATGTGGTGCCTGTGAAATGCTGGTCGACGGTGTAGTTAAACGCATCTGCATTACCAAAGTTGACCAGGTAAAAGAAGTTGCAGAAATTCCGAAAAATTATAAATCACCAGTCACTGACTATCAAAAAGATAAGCCCCTTGATGTATTTTTCACCACGGTGGCCATCATTGGTGCCGGGCCAGCCGGTCTTGCCTGCCGTGAAGAACTGAACCGAAAAGGTATCGAAAACCTGGTAATTGACAATAACGATAAAATAGGTGGCCAGTTTACCATGCAAACCCATCAGTTTTTCTTTTTCGAAAACGAAAAAAAATTCGGTGGCATGCGTGGATTCGACATAGCTAAAACCCTTGCCGGTGATAATCACGATGGAATATTGCTGAACAGCACTGTTTGGGATATTCTTGACGGAGGCCGCCTTGCTGTTAAAAACATCGAAAACGGAAAAATCTATTATGTCGAGGCTTCTTACCTTGTAATCGCTACCGGGGCGGTACCTTTTATGCCAGCTTTCGAAAACGACGATTTGCCCGGTGTATATACAGCGGCTGTTGTTCAAAAAATGATGAACAACGAGTTTACCCTTCTTGGCAAAAATATTCTTACTGTTGGAGCCGGAAATATAGGTTATTTAACTTCGTACCAGGCCAGGCAGGCCGGAGCTAATGTTAAGGCAATCATTGAAGCGATGCCCTTCGAGGGAGGTTTTCCGGTTCAGGCTAACCGCGTGAGAAGGCTTGGAATACCAATCCTTACCTCACATACCCTGGTAAAAGCTATACCCAATGCAGATAATACCGGTATTACCGGGGCTGTCATTGCCGAATGCAAAAATTTTGTACCCATTGCGGGAACTGAAAAAGTGATTGATGGAATTGATGCTATAAATATTTGTACCGGTTTGATACCAGATGACCAGTTACTTGAAAAAGGGAAAGAGATATTTGGCAGGAAAGTCTTCGGAGCCGGTGATGCTATACGTATTGGTGAAGGAACCAGCGCTGTATTGAGAGGAAGACAGGTAGCCTTTGAAATATTCCAGGAAATGGGCATCCGTTTCGATTATGATGAATTTCTCAAACTTTCGAAAGAATATATTGATTCACAACAACATCCATTACTGATTATCGACAAACCGGTTTTACCCGGAAAAGAACGGTTGGGTAAACCATTTGTCCAGATTGACTGTCTTTATGGTTTTGCCTGTAACCCATGCGCTTTTGCATGTCCTTATGGTGCAATTTCCAAATCTTCATCCAGCACAGTTCCGGCAATCGATTTTGATAAATGTATCGGTTGTATGCAATGTGTTACCCTTTGCCCCGGATTAGCTATATTTGGCTACAACCTTTCAAAACAATGGCTTTTCTTCCCAGTTGAATTTGATGTTGCCGAAAAATCGGAAGTGTTTGTTGTTGATAATAACGGAAAAATCATCGGTGAAGGGATATTGGAAAAAGTTACCCGCAAAGAAAATAAAACCCACCTGGCAAGAATAAAAACAACCAACCTTGAGGGAGAGGCCATGCTGGCTGCCAGAGGATTTATACTAAAAAGTGAATTTCCCGGTCCGATCAGTTATAAGGAAAGCAGCGATAAAATTCCGTCAGAAAAATACATCTGCCACTGTGAAGATATTACCCTTGAAGAGGTGGTTGATGCCATTGGTAAACGGAAATTTATTTCGGTAGATGAAGTAAAACATATTACACGTCTTGGTATGGGATCGTGCCGTGGCAAACGGTGTATAAAAAGGCTACGGTCGGCTCTGGGTGGTTCCGGGATTCATATTATTGACGAAGCAACACCGCGAGGGCCTATGTCGAACCAACTGTCGATGGGTGAACTTTATCCGGGTAATATCCCTGAAAATATCATCACACATTCACGCAAAACCATCAAAATTCAGGCTTTGGTAGCCGGAGGTGGTATTGCCGGCAGTTCCGCATTCCGTTACCTTGCCGAAGCAGGATTAAAACCTGTTATGATAAACTTTGGCAGAGGTGCATCATGGCGCAATATAGCCGGTGGACGCCCGGTATTTTCAGTACCCGAACTGGCTGATATTGCCATGAACAACCTGAGGCTTTTCAAAGAATTACAGGAAACCGACAATATCAATTTCCGCAATATCCGTTATGTAACATTTGCCCATGATGATGCTACTTACGAAGCGCTTGAGAAATCGCGCGAATGGTCAGATGCTTTTATCGTTGAGCCTAAAAATTTTGCCCGGGATATCGCTCCCGGTTTTAATCCCGGGCTAAAAACCTATAGAGCTGCTTTTGTCACTCATAATTGCTGGCAGGCTACTCCCGGCCTTACCATTGAAGCCCTCAGAAATATAGGCTTGAAAAAAGGAGGTATTGTTATGGAAGACTGCAGGTTAATCAATGTTGAAAAAGCCGGCAATGAGTACCGTGTCCTGGTTAAAACCCATGAAAATGAGTATATTGAATATCAGACTGATATTTTTATCAATGCACTGGGTAACGAAGCCCACAAATTTGCTAAAAAATTAGGATATGATTTGGGATTATATCCTGTTAAACATCAGGCTTTTATTACGCAAAGATTACCTTTCCTCGGCATTAATGGCAATCCCCTTGATATGCTTATCGACAGACGCCGATACAAGGGATTCAGCGCTGTATACGGCCAGCAGCTATACGAAACAGGACAGATAATCGGTTGTGCATCTCCGGCAGTGGATGCTAAGGAAACGGATAAAAATGTAAAAATCAACGATAAAGATTTTCTTGAAATTGTCTCAGAAGTTTTTGTTGACTGGTTACCCGCATTGTCATCGGTAAGTTTTCAGGCTACATGGGCTGGTTATTACATAGAACCCCGACTGGTAGTTGATACGGATGCTGGTTTGCTTGTAGGTCTCAGAGGACAAGGATTTATGCTTGGACAATACCTTGCAAAAATCTATGTCGACAAGTTAATGGGACGCCCGGTGCCAGATTATTTCAGCAGGCTGGCCATCAGCGGAGACGGTCTCGAAGAAAAAGCCTTTAAATAAATAATACGGGTTTTTTCCATTGTTTAAATTTCAGGCTACATAGTGCTTTTTAACTAAGAGTCTGAAAACAAATTTATTCTGTTCCATTTTTTCTTAACCTGTCGATTTTTTGCTACAACATTGAAATTTGGTTATTTTTGCATCCTGACAGGTTCATTCATTTTGAAGTTCTTTATATGATATCACGAAGGCTTTTAAGGCTGAAAACCATTCATATACTGTATGCATATTTTCAATCGGACGATAAAAATATCATGCATCATGAAAAAGAGTTAAATTTCAGCATCGGGAAATTTTTTGAATTATACCATTTGCTTCTTTTATTGCTTCTGGAAATAAAAGATTATTATGCAAAAAGGCTTGATATTGCCCGCAGCAAGCATATCCCCGACCCTACAGAAATTGATGAAAAACAACTGTTTGCCAACAATCTGCTTTTAACACAGCTCGAGGGCAACGAGCAATTAAACGAATTTATCAGGCATCATAAAATAAGCTGGGTGCAGCACCCCGACCTGATTAAAAATTTAGCCCGGCAAATTGATGAATCAGATTTTTTCAACAGATATAAAGCCAGGAAAGAAACCACCTATGATGATGACAAAACCCTGATTTTACATATCCTTTCAAAGATTTTTCCCCAATCAGAAGACCTTATCAATGTGCTTGAAGAAAAAAGCATTTACTGGAACGATGATTTTGAATTTGCCATCAGCATGATTATTGTTACACTCAAAGCCTTTGAACAGGAACAAGACGGAAAAGCAACACTGCTGCCATTATATAAAAATGAGGATGACGGTGAATTTGCCGGGAGGCTTTTTCTGCACGCTGTGCGTAAATCTGATGATTATGAACAGATGATCATTAAAAACTGCCATAACTGGGACCCTGAACGAATTACATTAATGGATTTTGTTCTGATGAAAACAGCTTTATCTGAAATAATGGAGTTTCCGACAATCCCTGTAAAAGTTACCTTGAACGAATTTCTTGATTTTTCAAAAATATACAGTACCGAGAGAAGCCATATTTTTATCAATGGAATACTCGACAGGATTGTGAAACAACTTACCGAAGAGAACCAGATAAAGAAAACCGGAAGAGGTTTATTGGAGCATAAAGTAAAATAATTTACATTTGGCAGGCAATTTAAATCATAATGAGTTATGAAATCTGATGTATTTGTTTTTGTTCTTCTTGCATTATTGCTGGCCAGCTGCCACAATCAGAACCAGGGAAATCTAAACAGCGACCTTATCAGTAACCCGGTAAGTGCCGATAAAAACAACGTTTATACCGACGAGCCAGCTATTGAATTACTGGAGAATAACTTCGATTTTGGTGTTGTAATACAGGGTGAAAAAGTTTCGCATATCTTTAAATTTAAAAACAAAGGGAAGAAAGATCTGATTATTGGCGATGTTTCAGCATCATGTGGATGTACCGTACCGAAATTCAGCAGCCAACCGATAAAACCCGGTGATGAAGGGCAGATTGAGGTTATCTTTAACAGCAGTGGCAGAATGGGAAAACAAATCAAAAACCTGACCATCTATGCCAATACCACACCCAATAAAACACAACTTACTTTTACAGCCGATGTAATTGTTCCGGAAACCAAAAATTAGTTTTTTATCAATTATTAATAAAACCATTGATTATGAATTTACTGATGTTTTTTTTAATGGCTCAACCCGGCGGTTCGGGAAATGCCTTTTCAACCCTTATCATGCTTGCCCTGATTATCATTATCTTTTATTTTTTTATGATCAGGCCACAGGTGAAAAAACAAAAAGAAGTAAGACAATTTCGCGAATCACTTAAAAAAGGCGATAAAGTACTGACTATGGGTGGTATCTATGGAAAAATTACCGAAGTTGCCGATACTTACGTTTTCCTCGAAATTGACGATAATGTAAAAATCAAAGTCGACAAAGCCGGCATTATTAAAGATCCGGGATCGCTTGAAACAGCAAAATAGCAGATTGAAAACAAATCAATGATTTGAAAATCAGAACTATTTCAGGGAATAAATACACATTTGGTTTCAGATACCTGTAAAATTATAAAACCGTGGAAAATTCTTTCATCTATAAGTTCAAACAATTAATGAAAAGACGTTTCCACCGGATTGACAGGAAAATCATTGTATATTTATTTTTCCTTCTTATTTCGTCATTTCTATGGCTTATCAATGCTTTGAGCAAGCAGTATACCACCATGGTATCATTTCCGGTTCGTTATATCAACTATCCCGAAAATTATATTCCAACCGAAAAACTGCCATCTTCATTTGTGCTTCAGCTTACAGGATACGGTTATAACCTGTTGCGTTACAAATACAGCACTCCTGCCGAACCTCTGATCATTGACCTTAGAAGCAATTTCAGAAAAAATACCGGGCAGCACAATTTTAATGTTACCTTTATTGCCGGGCGTCATATCGAAACTATTAAAGCACAGCTTGACGATCAGATATCTCTTGACAGGATTATCCCCGACACGCTCTCAATTACGTTTTCAAAATTATCAAAACGTAAGATACCGGTTGAGCCAAAAATAAAATTTTCCGTTCAGCCACAATTTGTGATGTCAGGAAACATTGACATTAACCCCCCGGAGGTATTGATCAGTGGCCCATCAGTTATTGTTGACAGCCTGCTATCGATTGAAACGGCTTCCGAAAATTTCAGTAACCTGACAAAAACCATTGAAGAAACCGTAGAACTTGTTGCAAACGGTAACATAGAGATAGTGCCCCGCAAGGTTAAAATTACAATTCCGGTTGAAAGGCTTACGGAAGCTGAGCTATTGATACAGGTTAAGATTATCAATGTTCCTGAGGGAGTGGATGTTCATATATTCCCCAAAAAAATAAAAACCAATTTCCGCACAGGGATGAGTTTTTTTAAAACAATAAAACCCGATGATTTCACCCTTGTGGTTGACTATGACGAAATAAGGACCGCCAATGGAAACAAAGTTAAAATACAGGCATTGAAGCAACCCAAACATGTCAGCCAGGTTACCTTTTCACCACAATATGTCGAATTTTTAATCGAAAAATGATGATCCGTGTAGGACTTACAGGGGGTATCGGTAGCGGAAAATCAACCTTAGCCCGTTTTTTTTCCTTACTCGGTGTTCCGGTTTATTATGCTGATCTGAAGGCACGCTACCTGATGGAAAACAATGCCAAACTGAAAACCGGGATCTCAACAATATTTGGTGACAAAGCCTATCCGGATGGTAATGTTTTAGACCGGCAATTCATTGCAGATAAGGTTTTTTCAGATAAAATACTGCTCGAAAAACTTAATGCGATGGTACATCCTTTTGTCAGGCAGGATTATATAGACTGGCTGGAACAAAACAATGACAGTGTCTATAGCATTATTGAATCTGCAATTTTGTTTGAATCGGGATTTGACCGTTTTACCGACAAAACCTTGTTAATATGGGCACCTGCCGGGCTGAGGATTGCAAGGGTATGCAAAAGAGATAATACCACGGCCCGGAAAGTGATTGAACGCATCAAAACTCAGTCCGATCAGGATGATTTAAAAAACAAAGTTGATTTCTGTATTATCAATGACGACCAAATGGCTGTCATTCCACAGGTATTGCAGATTCATCATCAGTTAACACATTAAATTATATGGGAAAATTTGCAAAATGGATAGGTGGTGGACTTGGATGGGCTTTTTTCGGCCCGATAGGTGGCATTGTTGGCTTCCTTATCGGAACTGCCGTTGATAATACGCAGGTTACTACCACTACATCGAAAAATACCACCATGGGTGGTTTTGTGGTAAGCCTTCTTGTGCTCGTTGCCGCCGTGATGAAAGCCGATGGACAGGTAATGCGCTCAGAGCTGGAATATGCAAGAAATTATTTTAAACGTGTTTTTGGCGAGGAAGAAGGTAATGAAGCTGTCAGAATGCTGCGCGATATTCTGAAACAGGAAATACCTCTACAGCAGGTTTGCCTGCAGATAAAGCAAAATCTCGATTACAGTTCACGTTTGCAGCTTATTCATTTTTTATTCGGTGTTTCAGCTGCCGACGGACGTTTCGATCTCAGCGAGGTTAAAGTAATTGAAGCTATTTCCGGATACCTGGGCATCCCTCATACCGAATATACATCTATCCGTGCCATGTTTGTTCCCGATACCGATGCGGCATACCGTATTCTCGGTATCGATTCAACGGCAACCAACGAAGAAGTTAAAAAAGCCTACCGGCAAATGGCAGTAAAGTATCATCCCGATAAAGTAAGCCACCTTGGAGAAGACGTGCAGCACGAAGCCACCGAAAAATTTAAAAAAGTTAACGAAGCATACGAAACCATTAAAAAGGAAAGGAGCATGGTTTAACATTTTGTTTAGATAAATATTCATTTAGAATAAAAAACCTTTCCATACTTATATAATGTACAGTAAAAAAGTTATCAGGGCATGGTGCTCATACGACATCGCTAATTCGGTTTACAACCTGATAATTACCACTGTACTGTTTCCCATTTACTATACTTCTGTTACCGAGGCAATAAACGGAAACCCCGATGTGGTTTTTATGGGTTTTGTCATCAGGAATACAGTTATTTACGATTATATAATTGCAGCCGCTTACCTGGTAATTGTTTTTCTCTCTCCCTTATTGTCAGGAATTGCCGATTATTCGGGAAATAAAAAGCGTTTTATGATGTTTTTTACTTATCTCGGCGCCCTGTCATGTGCCGGATTGTTCTGGTTCAAAGGGAATAATATTCATTTCGGCCTTTTAATGGCAGGTCTGGCTGTGGTTGGCTATGCAGGGTCGCTGGTGTTTTATAATTCATTTCTGCCTTTGATTGCACCACGCAGGTTACAGGATATAGTAAGTGCACGGGGTTTTGCCTGGGGCTATGGCGGAAGTGTGATACTTCTTATTATCAATATTTTATTAATCAATACATGGGAAACATGGCATTTTGCTTCGCAATCCGATGCATTACGCACCTCATTCCTGATGGTTGGCTTCTGGTGGGCATCTGTTTCGGGTTTTGCATTCTGGTATCTCAAAGATGCACCTCCCCACCAGGTACCGGGGCAATATATTATTGTAAAGGGATACCACGAACTTGTAAAAGTTGCTCAAAAACTCTGGAAAATTCACAATGGCGTGAAATTTCTTGCTGCATATTTTTTCTATAGCATTGGTGTACAAACTATTATGCTTGTTGCTACACTCTTTGGGGCAACGGTTCTATCTATTCCTGCCGGAAATATGATACTCACCATCATCCTGCTTCAGCTGGTCGCCATGGCAGGAGCATATGTATTTGCCAGAATATCTGTCGCTTATAGCAACCGGTTTTCTATACTTATTATGCTTGTTATATGGATCATGGTGTGTATCAGTGCTTATTTTATTGATCAACCGGTTCACTTTTATTTCCTGGCCGGGGCCGTTGGCATAGTAATGGGTGGCATTCAATCACAATCAAGGTCAGCATTTTCGAAAATTATTCCTGAGGGTGAAACAGATACGGCTTCGTTTTTCAGTTTTTACGATGTCACTGAAAAAATGGCTATTGTTATTGGTATGTTTACCTTCGGGCTTATTGAACACATTACAGGGAATATGAGACTGAGTGCCTTGTTTTTCAGTCTGTTTTTTATTACCGGCTTTGTTCTGATGTGGCTTACCCGGATAAAAACCGATATCTCCGATGATTAACCTTATGATTGCATAATTACGGGTACACGGCGGTACGACCACCACATAATGATCATGGCAATGCATAAAGTTATTACAGCACTTGCAAAAGTTGCCTGGAAACCAAATAATTCATAAATTATTACACCACTGGTTGGGGCAAACAAAGCCCTGATGCCGGTAAGTGACATATGAACCGCCTGGTAGTCGCCAGCCTCATGGCTCCGGCAAAAATATACCGAACCTATATTCCACAACAAAACCATAGTGGCAGCATAAATGCCATGAAACAATAAAAAAGGAATCATCAGGTAAAATATCTTCACCGATCCAAGCATAAAAAATGACGGGTACCACCTGGTAAGAGATAAAAATATGATAAACATGGCAATGCTCAGGTAAGTATAAATGGCAAAAATACGGGGGTCAATCTTCCCAATGATTCGTCCGAAAAAAGGCAACATTATGATTGCAAGTATGTTGTATATATTTCTGTAAAAAGCCACCGAGGCGTAATTCAGATCAAGCACTTTATAAAAGTAAATGGTTATCACTGTAACCGAGATCATAAAGGCAAAGCCATAAATCATAAAACCTGTTTCGAAGTGCAAAAAAGGCTTGTTTTTTTTCAGGATATCAATCATTCGTAAAGCCGATTTACGGATTGCACTGCCAAACGAAAAAGATATTTCTCCTTCATGCCGGGACGTATAAGGAATGGCTGAAAGAAAATATAAAGCAACAATGCCGCAGATTCCTGTAGCTGATAAGAAATATGCGTATGAAAAGGGATGAACATCGAGAATAAAACCATATAAAAAAGTAGTGATCAGCATAATGATTTTATTGGCTGATTGTGAAATGCTGTAAAGCCTACCGAACGACTGATGGGAATAGCTGTTTTTCAACAAAATATTGATTACCGGTGTCACCACGGGCTGGCTTGCATAATATATAAAAAACACCGATAAAAACAGGTAATGCCAGAAAGGGTCAGGGTTAAATGTATGCGGAAAAAAAAGTAATAGAAATAAAGGCAAACGCGTTACGAGGGCGGTAATTCTCAACAATTTCCGTTTATTATTAATTCGTCTGAGTATTTCATTAAAAAATATCAGGAAGCAAAAAACCACAACGCTGAACTGAAACAGTAAACCCAGCTGGTAATTATTACCATTCAGGCTTTTAAGAAATACAAATTCATTGAGTGCCAGAACTCCCAGTGCAAACCCTTCAAGCAGTGAGTAGATAAGATGCAGCCTGAAAACTTTTTTTTCAATCACATTAAGACGGTGAAACCACGGAAACATTTATCATAGGTTTTTATTCAGGCTATCAGACAAAAATATTGATTTATACTAAAATACTTGCTATTCAGAAAGAATTCTTCTCATTGATAAAAGTATAATTTTGATGTTCAAATAAAATAAAAAAAGGGGGAACATTAATCTCCCCCTTTTTATGTTTCTGCTTACATCACTTATTTTAAGGTTTTTACCAGGGCTTCAAAAGCTGCAGGGTGATTCATGGCAAGGTCGGCCAGGGCTTTACGGTTAAGATTGACGTTGTTGGCATGAATTTTTCCCATAAATTCCGAATAAGACATTCCATGAATTCTGGCAGCAGCATTGATACGGGCTATCCATAATCCTCTGAAATTGCGTTTTTTGTTTTTGCGGTCATTATAGGCATAGCCCAAGCCTTTTTCGAGGATATTTTTAGCTACCGTAAGGACATTTTTACCGGGGCCCCAGTATCCTTTGGTTAATTTGAACATTTTTTTGCGCCTTGCTCTGGAGGCGACATGATTTACTGAACGTGGCATAGTTTTTTACATTTTGACCGGTTTGCGTTCCGTCTGGCGGACTCTTAGGGGCAAAACCGACCGGTTAAACAATTATTAATTACTATTTCATTGCAAGGCACAACTTAATGTTGTTTTCATCAGCCTTGCTAACGAGGGTGAAATGACCCAGATTACGTTTACGCTTGTTGCTTTTTTTTGTCAGAATATGACTTTTATAAGCATGTTTGCGTTTAATTTTCCCTGTTCCGGTTAATACAAAACGTTTTTTTGCACCGGAATTTGTTTTCATTTTTGGCATTCTCAATTAATTTAAAAAATCATTTACTTTTCTTTTTGGGTGATATAAGCAGAAACATTTTTTTACCTTCCAGTTTGGGGAGTTGCTCCACTTTTCCATATTCCTCGAGTTCCTGTGCAAATCGCAGCAGCAGTATTTCGCCCTGCTCTTTAAACAAAATCGATCGTCCTTTAAAAAACACAAATGCCCTGATTTTGGCTCCTTCTTCAAGGAATTTGATGGCGTGTTTCAGTTTAAAATTGAAATCATGCTCATCGGTCTGTGGGCCGAAACGTATTTCTTTCACCACAATTTTTGTAGCCTTTGATTTCATCTCTTTCATCTTTTTTTTCTGCAAATACAGAAACTTACTGAAATCGATGACTTTACAAACCGGCGGCACAGCAGTGGGTGAAATTTCAACCAGGTCGAGCTCCATTTCTTCGGCCAATTTCAGCGCATCTTCGATTTTATAAATTCCGGGCGACGTCACATTATCACCAACCACCCGTACTTCTTTTTCGCGTATCTGCTCGTTGATACGGAATTTATGTTCCTCATCATCAGGTTTCTCGAAACCTTTTTTTGGTTTTGGAATAACTATAATCTGGTCCTCCTTACTTTAATGAATACTATAGTTTACTTAATTCACCATTGACTGCATCGTTCACCAAAGCTGAAAATGCTTCGATAGTCATGCTCCCTTTGTCGCCTTCACCCTGCCGTCTTACCGATATGGTGTTTGATTCGGCTTCTTTTTCGCCAACTATCAGCAAATAAGGAATACGTTTCAACTCGTTGTCACGTATCTTCCTTCCAATCTTTTCGTTACGTTCGTCAATGGCGGTGCGAATATCGTAATTATTTAGGATATTTAAAACATTTTTGGCAAAATCGTTATATTTTTCGCTAATTGGCAATATAACAGCCTGTTCCGGTGCCAGCCAGAGGGGTAATTTTCCACCGGTATGCTCGAGAAGCAGGGCAACAAAACGCTCCATAGAGCCAAAAGGAGCACGATGAATCATCACCGGACGGTATTTTTTATCGTCACTACCGATGTATTCCAGCTCAAAACGATCGGGAAGGTTATAATCAACCTGGATGGTTCCTAACTGCCATTTACGGCCAATGGCATCCTTAACCATAAAATCGAGTTTAGGCCCGTAAAAAGCAGCTTCGCCTTTCACAATTGTTGTTTTTAAACCCTTTTCACTGGAAGCTTCAATAATAGCCTGTTCGGCTTTCTGCCAGTTTTCGTCTGTCCCGATATATTTTCCCTTGTTTTCAGGGTCACGCAATGAAATCTGAGCAGTAAAGTCTTTAAAATCAAGCGTTTTAAAAATATAAAGCACAATATCGATCACCTTGATAAACTCTTCTTTTATCTGGTCGGGGCGGCAAAAAAGATGTGCATCATCCTGGGTAAAACCACGAACCCTTGTCAGACCATGCAATTCACCACTTTGTTCGTAACGATATACAGTACCAAATTCGGCCATACGGATGGGCAAATCTTTATATGACCGGGGTTTTGATTTGTAAATCTCGCAATGATGCGGGCAGTTCATCGGTTTAAGCATAAAGGCTTCACCCTCCTGCGGTGTGGTAATAGGCCTGAATGAATCCTGTCCGTATTTCTGAAAATGTCCTGAGGTTTTATACAGATCAACTCCGCCAATATGAGGGGTTATTACCTGTTCATAACCATAAGATTTCTGCACTTTTTTCAGAAAATTCTCAAGCCTTTCACGCAGTTGCGCTCCTTTGGGCAGCCAGATAGGCAAACCCATACCCACAGCCTGTGAAAACATGAATAATTCAAGTTCCTTGCCAAGTTTACGATGATCACGTTTACGGGCTTCTTCAAGCAAAACAAGGTATTCATCGAGCATTTTCTTTTTTGGAAATGTAATACCATAAAGACGTGTAAGCTGTTTGTTTTTTTCATTACCACGCCAGTATGCTCCGGCAACACTCAGTATTTTTATAGCTTTGATATATTCTGTGCTTGGAAGATGAGGTCCACGGCACAGATCGGTAAAATTACCCTGTTCATAGAGGGTAATGGTACCATCCTGCAATTCGGAAATAAGTTCTGTTTTGTATTCATCGCCCTTTTTACCGAAAAACTGCAGGGCATCTGTTTTGGTAATGTCTTTTCTCTGATAGGGTGAATGCCTTTGTGCAAGCTCTTCCATCTTTTTTTCAATAGTAGGAAAGTCGGCATCGGTAATGGTTTTCCCATCGCCCAGGTCAACATCATAATAAAAACCATTTTCAATGGCCGGACCGATACCGAACTTAATACCAGGGTAAAGCGATTCAAGTGCTTCGGCCATCAGGTGTGATGAGGAATGCCAGAAAGCATGACGGCCTTCATCATCATCCCATTTGTGAAGTTTTATGGCAGCATCGTTGTAGATTGGACGGGTAAGGTCGCATACTTCACCATTTACAGAAATGGAAAGTACTTCTTTTGCCAGCTGCGGACTGAGTGAAGCAGCAATTTCAAGACCGGTTATGCCATCTTTAAACTCACGTACTGCCTGATCGGGAAAAGTAATTTTAATCATATGGTTAGTAATGCTGGATTATTAATAATTTTTGCTTCAATTTTTTTATTAATTCATTGGGCTCATAAACACCACTTTATTTTTTAAAACCGGAATTACTCCTTAACAATCATTCCAAAATTATGTTTTAATAAATCTGACTCATAATAAGCCAGGTAAGTAAAGGATTTTTTATTTTCCGAAAATGAATGAAAGACATTATTCCAATCGATATTGTCAGATGCTAAAATGCCATTTTTCTTTAAATAACTATATGCGGTACTAAATTCAAACGTCATATTATCCACAGAATGAAGGCTGTCATGAAGAAAAAAATCAATCTCTTTCAAATCTTCGAGCAGCGGTGGTAATTTTTCTGAAGTAGGCCCAAGAATAAGTTGCCATTGATCCTTTAAAAAGTCAGGAACTATAAACCAAGGCATTTTCCCCTGAGGCAAAGATGCTGTCCGTGATTTTTCATTAAGATATGGATTTTCATCATAGTAACCGCCCGTTTCAAATAAAGCAGGCAAATCAATGGTATAAAGTCTGCCGGTTTTGTTTTTATGCAATGCTGCCAGAATACATGTTGAGCTATTACCATACCAGCAACCCGTTTCTATTATAATTGCGGGTTTTGTTTTTCGTATTAAAAAATATAATAAAGAAACCCAGCTATATCTATCTGGTGGAAAAACTTTGTCAATTTTTTGTTCAGCCAATTGCCGGTTGACAAAGCCATGAATTTCTGACCAACCAATAAACTCATTAACAATATTTTCATAATCCTGCATATCATACCCATTTTTGGTCAATAATTGCTTAAGTGAATTTAAGTGTTCTCTTTGATATGCAGGCAGCACTATGAATTTCTGCTTAATACGTTTTATTGCCCAGACAGGATGACAGCATGCTTTGATCAGTTTTTTCATGTTAAATATCACAATAATTCTTCATTCATTAAATTAAGCCATAAAATTATTCATTGCCTATTCCGCAGATAGCTTATAAAAATTTCTCTTGTGCAGTTTTAATATATTGAATGATCGGGAAAAGGAATGCTGATCATCAGTTAAACTTTAATTTTTTATTCCTTATGCAATGATCCAAGTTTCTCTATCAATTCATTGGTTTTTGAAATGAGCTCTTGTTCAATAGCACGATAATGAAGCTTAACCGCTTTTTTATCAGTTTTTTCCGGGGCATGATTTACTTTGTAAAGCAATTCGTTACGCAATTTCCAGGCTTCACCAGCAATAGCTTCAAGTTTTTCAGTTTCGGCACCTGGTATAAAAGCAGCATTCATATTGCATTCAAAAACGATTTCGGTGGCACAGAAATCGATATCCTTTTTTAGATTTCTACGGTTTGACATAATTATATTGATTTTTTTTAGAATGTTTTAACTCTCGTTGTCGTAAAATAGTTTATAAAAGTTCAGTTTTCGTTTCTGATCAAAACCTTTTTCGATATATTCGGGCTTAGCATGAACATAAACATGAAAATTTTTATCGAGCTTAATCACACTACGGAAATATTTTTTGGCATCTTTAATTGCACCGGGTGAAATTTTAAATGTTTCATCAATCTCTATTTCATTGGCCTCCTGGTACATATTTTTGTAATCATTGAAAGCCTTTTTTATTTCAGGTTTTTCTATCACCGAATGCTCGAATTCGGCAAAGTCAAAATCTTCATGTGTTTTAAAATAATCGGCAGCTTTTTGGGCCAGTACAATTTGCTCGGTGCGTTCAACATGGCTTTCCGGTTCTGGTAACTGGCTGCAAAACCCGGTAATAATTTCTACCACATTACGTGTAGCATAAAAATCATCGGGACGGGGTTGCAGTTGCAAAAAATCGTTGATCCATGCCAGGTTTTCAGGTTTTTTCCCTAAAGGGTCAATTACCAGGGCTTTGTATCCCTGATCGGCTTCTGTATTAAAAATAAGGCAACCATAGTCAGGTTTATTTAAAGGAATACCATCATGCACTTCAATACCGTCAGCATTATTTATTCCTGCTATTTTCAGGAACTGTTCTTTCCGTTCGGTTTTAAATATACCGATGGCATCAACCAGTTCTTCACCGACTACAAGGCCGGTAAAGAAAATCACGTAAAGCCTGCTTTCGTTTTTCAGATTACCAAAAGTAAATTCATTGAGCCTGCCTGCCAGTTTTTGCGATTCTTCGGCAAAACTGCCATCATGCCCGAATATTTCCTTTACAACAGGATAAACCGTATTTCCGGCCATGCGTGATGTTTCGGAATAATAAAAAAAAGCCTGGTTTTTAAAAGGGTGGATAAAAAAATGGAGCAACAGATTTTTTAATGATTCATCGTTGACAGGAATGGTGTTTTTTGACAGTACCATTTCGTTTTCATAGCCCGGAAAGCCATGAGTATGAATAATAAAATGCCGTATGGCGGCCTGTGAATAATCTATCCCCATTGTTTGAATTATGAATCGGCAAAAGTATATTAATTTTCAGGATTTACCAAAAGGATAAAGAAAGCATTTTTACGAAGTAATAATTTCATATTAAAAAGATAATCAATTTTTAACGCATTTTGATTAATTAACATTGATATTCGCTAAAAATTTGTATTTTTGATTTACCTGCTTAATTAAAGAATATTATTATGAAAAGAGATTTTTGGGTCATTGCCGCAGTTATGTGGCTGACATGTGTCTTTTCTGTTGCAAGGTCACAGGAAATTCCTTATCACGACAGCCTTGCTCAAAGCCTGTTCAGTATGAGTCTTGACCAGCTGCTTGAAATGGAAGTAATGAGTGCATCAAACACGGCCGAAAAATTAAACAGGGCACCTGCAACCGTCATTGTAATTACCAAAGAAGATATTGCAGAAAGAGGATATATAGAAATGTACGATATTCTGAATGACTTGCCTGGTTTTGACCTGTCAAGGGCACATGGTGATGACGATTATATTGTTTACCCCCGTGGTTACCGCAAAACTACCAGCGATCAGGTTCTGTTTATGATTGATGGTATGGTGATGAATCATTTGTACAGCAATAATATGCATTTGTTCTCGCAATATCCGCTGCAAAATATCAGGCAGATTGAAATTGTTTACGGCCCGGCATCGGTAGTTTATGGTGCCAATGCTTTTTCCGGGGTCATTCATATTATTACCGATAATGAAAATGCTAATAATGTGATGGTCACCATGGGTGAAAACAATACCATTATGAGTGAAATTCACTGCATTAATGAAACAAAATATTTTAAACTTGGGATTAACGGGAGGTTTTTTCAGTCCGATGGTCCCGATCTTTCGGATCGCACACCCTATATCAGCGAGAAAATTTATATCGATTCTGCCATCTGGGGGCCATTTATTAAAACTGATTTTGCCGGATATTCATCCCCGGTGTATTCACATTATATCGATGGTTTTATTACCCTTGATAAATTTACTCTTGGAGCCATGAACTGGTTTAACGAATCGGGATATGGAACTGTGCATCCGGCCGATAAAGCATTGAATAATGTAATGTGGCAGTTTATGGAACAATCGGTTTATTTGCGGCACGAAACAAACATTGGCCAGATAACATCAAAATTTTTAATGCGTTACCGCATAAGCGGACACCCGGGCAACAGCATGTTTGTAACCCGCTACAATGGTTATGTTGATGCCAGCTATTGGCAAACCTGTAACCGCAGTTTTACCTACCTGCATGATTTTTCATATCCGTTGAGTAATTCATTGTTTTTTAATTTCGGCATAAAATCTGAACGTCGCCAGTTACAAAAGGCTTACGATCTCAGCTACGGGCCTTCTATTGCTGAAGATTCAGTTTGTTTATACCCATTCGATGAGATATTACCCTTACATCCTTCTTTTGCCGAATACAGCCATTATTATGTTACCGACCTGGGGGCTTACCTGCAGGGAAAATATACCATTAACGGATTAATTGACCTGATAGGTGGCATGCGTTATGATTATAATTCAATTTACAAATCCATAATAAGTCCCAGGGTTGGTTTTATTGCCGGTAAAAACAGTTGGAATTTCAAATCGTTTTTTGGAACGGCTTTTCTCGAACCAACGCCTCGTAGTTTGTATGGTGGATGGGTGGGCAGTTTGTCAAACAAAGACCTGAAGCCCGAAAGGATTAAAACCTTTGAAAGCAGCCTGAGTTATTCGCAGAAGAATGTCAGTAATTCAGTAACCTTTTTCTATAATCTTTGCACCGATGCCATTGGAAATATTGGCAATAAACCGGTAAATGTAGGCAAACGACAGATGATAGGAGGCGAATTTTATTCAAGGGCAATGTTTTACCATGTCAACCCGTGGCTTCGGAAAGTTAAATGCGATTTATTTGTTTCCTATATCAAATCGGAAGAAGACCTGACCGATCAGGACAACCTGGGCTACGAAATGACCGGTAACATGGCTCCGGTTAAAGTTCACCTGATGCTGACCGGTTATTTCGGAAAATATATGTCGTTAAGTCTTCAGAACCGGTGGTTGAGCCGGACAGAAACTGTTAAAACAAACCCCATCAGGCATATTGACCCGTATATGATTAATGATTTATTCCTGGAATTTCATGCTGGCGAAAAACAGCATTTTTCGGTTGGCTTAAAAGTTTACAATATCTTTAACATTGAGTATTACCATCCCGGCTACCGTGAAGCTTCGGCAGGTGAAAATGCTTTTGATATTAACGGTAATTTTATTTCAAGCCCTGACTGGTATAATTCCCGCCTGCCACAAACCTTTCGCACAGTCAGTATTATTTTAAAAGCCGGTTTATAATTTCTTTAGTTTCTCCTGGCAGAATCAGCTTTATGCCGTGTTCCGAAAAGGCGGTTGAAATATTGACTTAGCAGATTATTAAAATTATCAAAATCTTCACGGTACGATATCCCAACTCCCTGGGTATAAGGCGAAGCGATATACATCAGGTCTTTGTTTGAACGGGTATAGGCTTTTGCCCTGAGCTTTCCGTTTTTACTAATTTTAGCTTCAACAAGCACATCGCCGGCAAAGTTACTGCTGTTCTGATTGGTATTGTTGATATTCTGGTTGCCCCCAACACCAAGGTTGGTGGTAACACTCACGCGGTTGTTGAACATCTGGGTTGACAAAGCCAGCTCATATTCTTCGGTGGTAATCTGGTCTCCCGGACGGTATTTAAACCCGATATCAAAATCGTTGCTGATTTGTGAGAGCCAGTGGCTTAATTGATTCGACAGCAGCTCACTGGCATTGGTACTAACACTCGAAGCCGAAATTTTATCATTTGATTTATCAATACCATTCGGATCGAGCGGGAAAAAGCGGTTCATCAGCAACAGGTATATCACCTGCTTATTGATATCCTCTTCAGGCAGGTTGTTTAACTGTTCCTGTAACTGTTCTACCTGATTGCTGTATGGGAAAACCACCCTGAACTTAAGATTCGGGTTGGCCAGGGTGTTGGTCATCATCAGGTGACAGTTGACCGGAACTTTTTTCTCCATATCGTCCTCGAGCAGGGTGAGGTCGTAAATATTGACTTTTTTGAGCCTGTACATCGCATCGATGTTGATGACAGCATCGTAAGGATCGCCTGTCCATACGATGGAGCTTCCTTTTTCGATATCAAATTTTTTGTTAATCAGATCCTGGAGGGTAAAAAGATAATTTCCCTGCTCAATGACATATTCACCAAACATAGAAAAATTACCGGTTTTGTCAATGGCAATGTTTAACTTTCCGTTACCATAAGCCCTGATCAGGTCCCCGACTTTTGAGTCAAAAATAAGCTGTATTTCTGCATCGGTGGTAATATCGAAATTAAGGTTAATAGAGAGTGCTGAGTTTACGACAGCTTTTTCAACAATTTCCTGCGGCTTTTTTTGCTTAAAAGTAAAAAACGTATTCTCTTCAAGGTCGCTGCCTTCGCTTAAAGGGATAAAAACTTTTGTATCTTTATGGGTATTGGCCGAAATATCGATCAGGATGTCATCCTCGGGGCCTTTGATTTTAACCGAAGCTTCGGCATAAGCTTTCCCAAAATATGAGGATGTAAATCCATAGGGCGTATTCATAGCCAGCACATGAGGCGATTGGAAATCAAGATCGACAAAAAACCTGGAAAACGACTGGTGCGATATTTTTCCGTTCAGAAAAACCACATTATTCTCAGGATCATAAATTTTCACCTTTTTAAATACAAAACCATCCGGGACAATCCGGAGTGTATCGCTCAACAGAAAATCTATATTGATGGCTTCGACATAAACCAATACTGAATCGGCAAAAATGCTTCCTGAAATTTTTGGATCGCTGAGCAAACCATTGATCTTCAGTTTTCCGCTCGCACTACCGCTTTTCAACGGTACAATGTCGCCAATAAATGCATTCAGGAAATTAACATTTTTATTTTTCAGTTTCGTGACAAGGTTTATCGAGTCATAATAAGGAATATAATAGCCATCGACAAGAATTTCCTGGTGCTGGTCGATTTGTTTTACCGATATGAGAAGTTTCTCATCCTCAGGATTGTAGATTGTGCTTATCCGCGTATCGCCAAGGTTCTTATGATTGATTGAGGGATTTAACAGGTTAAAATCAGCCGAAATAATGGCCACTCCGTCTTTTGAGGTAATTGAGGTTGACCCATTCAGTTTTCCCCCTAATACAAAGCTTTCCGAATTAGTGATCAGATTGATATAGGTGAGGCTGAATCCGTTGATGGAAATATGCAGGGTATCTTCGGGAAAATCACTCAGTATTCCGTTCAGCGAAAAATACTGGTCTTTTTGTCTGATCAGAATATTTTCAAACCGGGTCATGTAAGGTTCAATTTTAATCGTTGACCGGCCTATATCAAATAAGGTATCATTGACGGTCAGGATGGATGGAAAAATATCGAAGCAATATACCTGGCGATCGAGTGAATCTTTCTGAAAAGTCATGATGGCATTAATATTTGCCGAATTGTTAATTTTACTCCAGTTGTTATAGTTTAGATTAATTTTTATGGTATCGTTTCTTATTGTGTTGTTAAAAATAATGTTGTCGATACTGAAAAGATCATCGGCTTTGATTTTATTTATTTCAGCAACAATATTTACCTGGCTGCTGCGCGAGAAAATTCTGAACCTGATATCGTCGAGCAGGTTCGATCCTGATTTTATCTGGTCGAAACGGCCATCGATCTGAAGCACCATGGTGTTGCTTTCGTAACGTCCTTCAATAGTACTGTTGTGGCTAATGCGCAGAGAGGGTAAAAAAACTTTACAGATATCGTCCAAATTATGGACCTCAATTTTAAAATTAAAATCGGGCAATCTTGATTCTGAGCGATTTGTATCGAAACTGAAAGTTGGAGCATAATGATGAATAAATTCATTGATCTGCGTGGCAAGCATGGCAAATTTAAAATTGCCAAAAATCTCGGCATCCATCATTTCACTGCGCAGCAGGATCGATTTCTCCGCTGTATCGTTAATAACGAAAAACTCAATATTTTTAAGATTGTAGATATCACCGCTTTTAACAATTTCAGTATTTTCAAGCCTGATAGCTCCGTCCATATTATCAATGTTGTCACCCATAAAATTGGCCTGCAGTTTAAAAGCAATGTCTGTGATTGAATCGTTGAAACCGCTGATATTCAGTTTGGCAGGTATGGCATTAAAAACTTCGGCCGAAAAATCGAAAACCGGCAGTTCGCCGTTAAAATCAACTTTCCCCTCAAAATCGAGATTCAGGATGGGGTCATTGATGCTGAGCTGTCCGTCGTAATTTTTCCCCTGCAGCAAGCCATTAATATTGATATTACGAAGTTTTACCCAGTTGAATTCAAAATAATCGGCCGTTGCCCTGATTTCCAGGTCGGGGACTTCATTCCTGACAGAACCGGTTATTTCTGCCGAGAACCTGATATTCCCCAAAGTTTTTGGCAGTCCGGTAATTTTCCCGATATACATATCGGGTGTTGATAAAGTGCCTGAAATTAAAGGATTTGTGAATGGATTGGCAAAATTCAACCGGTTCTCAATTTTCCCCGCATCGGTATCAAGGCTCAGGTTGGTAAATAAGGTGTCGGGAAAATAGCGTATTTCGCCGCTCAGGGTTATTAGTCCAAGACTTTCAACCAAATCGGGCAGATCAAGATGAGTAATGGTGAGCTGGTCCAGGTTTTTTTTATTGGTAACAACTTTCTGGATTTTTATTTTAAACCGCATTTTTTCTGAATCGAAATCGCGTGCATAAAAATCAATAAAAGCAAGGGTTTTGTCTCTATAAAAAAATTTGCATTTCCTTCCTTCCACCGCAGAAATATTGCCTTTAAACTCACCCGAAAATGTAAACAAATCGGTCTGTTCTCCTTCAAGGTTTACAAACGTCTGAATATCTTTGGAATGAATTGTAGAAGTATTGATCCATGCTGTATAGCTCATTCTCGATTTACCGTTTTTGTCAGTTTTATCAATATTGCGCAGATTAATTGCGGAAGCATTAAGTTCGGTCTGCCCTGTTTTCAGTAAAAAATTCCTGAGTGAAATCCTTATAGGGTCAATGCTGATAAAAGCACTGAAATGATCCAGGGTAAAGCCTTTTTTTTCCTTGAAATTAAGATGATGAATACCGAATCTTATCTGTTCATTTTTTATTTCGGCATCATTGATTTCAAGATTGAAATTTTCGAAGTTAATATGGTTATAATCAAATTTTTCTAATGTTTCAGGCGACCTGAAATCATCGTACAAAAAGTGCGAATCTGCAATGACAAAATTGGCACACATCAGTTTCCATGGCATGGCAGCCGTATCGGGTGCTTCTTTTCCGGAAAAAGCATCCAGCAGCTTGTCAATGTTCATTTTCCCGTCCTGGTTGGTGTAAAGCTTAATGTAGGGTTTATCAAAACTGATTTTGTCAAAAAAAACAATTTTCCTGTTATACTCAAACAGGTTGATGGTACCTTCTATCATGGGAATAAATGCCAAAGTATCGCCGGGTTGAGTCTGAACTGTAATCTCTGAAATACGGATTTTATCGAAAAAGACAATATCAACCGATTTGACACTAATCTCACACTGTGTTATCCTGGACAGGTATGAAGCCACCTTTTGAGTAAGGTAGGTCTGAACTTCCGGCGATCTGATCAGGAAATAGGCAGCAATGAAGAAAATCACAATCAGGCTGAAAAAAAGAACCAGTATTTTGAGCAGTGTTCTTATTGGATTTTGTTTTTAAAGGTTATAAAATTATTTTTGGCATTTTAACTTTAAAATCTGGGGTTGAAATTAAGAAATTGAATGATTTAAACATTGATTTTACAGAAAAAAATATGCCTGTAACCATTCTTGGTATAGAATCATCGTGCGATGATACGGCAGCTGCCATTATAAAAGATGGTTTTTTGCTTTCAAATGTTATTGCCAGTCAGGGTGTTCATAACGAATACGGAGGAGTAGTTCCCGAGCTGGCCTCGAGGGCTCACCAGCAGCATATTATCCCGGTTGTTGATGCTGCCATTCAGCGCGCCGGCATAAAAAAAACCGAAATTTCGGCAATTGCTTTTACGCGGGGGCCGGGGCTACTTGGTTCACTGCTGGTTGGAACCTCCTTTGCCAAAGGGATGGCACTTGCTTTAGCAGCACCTCTTATTGAAGTTAATCACCTGCAGGGACATGTGCTGGTACATTTTATAAAACAGGAAAAAATGCAAGGCACGGTTCCGGATTTTCCGTTTCTATGCCTCCTGGTATCAGGCGGGCATACCCAGATTATGATTGTAAAAAACCATCTTGAAATGGAAATGATTGGCCAGACCATCGACGATGCTGCCGGCGAAGCGTTTGACAAATCAGCAAAGGTAATGGGTCTGCCTTATCCCGGTGGCCCGGTGATTGACAAACTGGCTTCGGCCGGGAATCCCCTTTCCTATCGTTTTGCGAAGCCTTCGGTTGATGTGCTTAATTTCAGTTTCAGCGGGTTGAAAACCTCGTTTTTATATTTTCTGCGTGACCGGCTCGCCGAAGATCCATCATTTATTCAAAACCACCTGAACGATTTGTGTGCCTCACTTCAGAAAACCATCATCGATATATTGGTTGACAAACTGATCTCAGCAGAAAAGCAAACCGGAATAAAAACCATAGCTCTTTCCGGTGGCGTGTCGGCCAACAGCGGATTGCGAACCACCCTTGAAATGATCGCCCAAAAACGAAAGTGGAATCTTTTCCTTCCTCCCATTGCATTTACCACCGACAATGCCGCCATGATAGCTGTTACAGGGTATTATAAATTTCTAAATAAGCAATTCACCGACCATTCCATCGCTCCGCTGGCCCGGTATGAAATTCTTTAAGACCGGGCAATGATATCGTCAATCCACTTGTCAATCACCGGCGCTTCAAAGCTGCACATCATGCGGTAAAGCTGATCAATTTGTGTATCAATGATTAAAGCAGATTTATGCTGAGGAATCAGCATCCTGCACGAGATCATTTTGTCAAGCATTTCGAGCAACGGATTGAAATATCCGTTGATATTCAGAATGCCAATAGGTTTTGCATGAATGTTCAGTTGCAATAGCGTGTAAGCTTCGAAAAATTCTTCCATGGTGCCAATACCGCCCGGCAAAATGACAAAACCATCGGCAAGCTCAAACATTTTTTGCTTTCGTTCATGCATCGTTTCAACCGTAATGAGTTGCGACAATCCTTTTTGAGTCAGATGTTTTTTAGCTAACAGGTGTGTAATGATGCCTATTACTTCTCCATGTTCCGAAAGGGCCGACTCGGCCAGTGTTTTCATTAATCCCACATTTGCTCCGCCATAAATAAGGGTTATCCCGTTCCGGGCAAGAAATAATCCTGATTCGGTCGCTGCCTGCCTGAATGCCGGATCATTGCCCGGGTTTGATCCGCAAAAAACGCATAACTTTTTCATTCACTATTACTTTAATGATTTTCTCATCAATATTTCCTTAAAATAATGAGTAATCATATTATTTAAACTGCCAAAGACATTTGAAAATAGATTGTCTTTATTTATATTTACGACAATTTAGTGATTTATTATTCACCGGATTTGAGAAAGATTTCATTTTTAATACTGGTCATTACCGCCGAACTTATTAGTTTCATGCAGCCCGCCTTTGGCCAGGTTGATGAGTACCTCGTGAAAGCTGTATGGTTCGAAAAATTTACCCGTTTTATTGAATGGCCCCCCGAATCGAATGTGAATGATGCCGAAAAACCTTTTATTATAGGAGTAATTGGCAAAAACCCTTTTGAGAATACGCTGGAAAAAATTTATGCCACCCAGAAAATAAAAAACAAAAACGTTGAAATTGTTAAAATCAGCGGTATTTCGCAAATCTCACTGGTCGAAAACTGTAGTTTGCTGTTTATATCACAATCTGAAAAAGATAATATTCCGAAAATTGTCAGTACGCTGAAAGATAAACCGGTTTTACTGATCAGCGATGTTGACGGTGCTGCTGCCAGGGGAGTACATATTAATTTTTATACTTCCCAATCGAAAATACTCTTTGAAATTAATGAATCGGCATCGCGTAATGCCAGATTTTATATCAGTTTCAGATTATTAAATGTTGCCAGATTAGTTGAACCCATTAAAGGACAGTGATGTTAAATTCGTTATCGATAAAAACCAAAATCAGCGGGGCTATTCTCTTTGTAACTGTTTTCACCCTGCTTTCAGGATTTTCATTTATGATTCTCAAGGATGTAAGCACTTTCAAACGCGATGTGCTGAATTCTACCATAATGAATACCAAACTGGTAAGTGAATATGTGGTTGTTCCGCTTACCTTTAACGATACCCGTGGTATTGAGGAAATACTTGAACGGATGCAGACCATTTCATCGGTTACCAATGTTGCCGTTTTTGATGAAAAACAAAGCCTTGTTGCCGGCTACAACAGAGATACCGTTAGTGTTGTACCCCAGGTGGTCGAAATTTTCCCCAGCAACAACGAAAGCCGCAGCCAGTTTTATGATGATTACCTGATTATTTATGAACCTATTGTATATAACGGCGAGCGCTACGGTTCAATAGTGGTACGCTCTTCGCTCAATGAACTGAACATGAAAATAAATCAGTACATCATTACTGTAATTATTTTGTCGGTTGTGCTGCTTATTATCAGCTATCTGCTTGCTTTGGCACTTCAGAAATTCATTACCAATCCCATTGTCGAACTTAGTGCCATTGCCCGCAAAATATCGGTTTATGGCGATTACTCCCTCCGTCTTACCCGTAAATCGGAAGATGAAATTGGCAACCTGTACGATAGTTTCAACAATATGCTCGATGCTATTCAGAATCGTGAGAAAGAGCGTGACAAAGCAGAAGAAAACCTCCAGGTTGAGAAAGAAAAAGCCGAAAAAGCCGATAAACTCAAATCGGCTTTCCTGGCCAATATGAGTCACGAAATACGTACCCCGATGAATGCCATTATCGGGTTCTCCAACCTATTAACCGATGAAGAGCTAACCCCCGAAAAACGTGGTGAATTTGTAAACCTGATCAATAAAAACTGCAATAACCTCCTCAACCTGGTGAATGATATTATTGATATATCAAAAATTGAAGCCGACCAGATACGCATTTATAAAACCGAATGCCGTATCAACCAGGTGCTTGATGAGTTATACCTGTCGTTTATTGAATTTAAAAACATGAAAGACCGTTACCAGCTCGAAATACGCGTCAACAATCCTTTGCGCAACCTTGAGCTTGTATTTCTGACCGATCCTTTCAGGTTTCACCAGGTATTTTCTAATTTAATAAGCAATGCCATCAAATTTACCGAAAATGGCTACGTTGAATTCGGATATGAAATTCAAAACGAAAATACCCTTCTTTTCTACGTCAAGGATACAGGGATAGGAATTCCGCCCGATAAAATTGATGTGATTTTTGACCGTTTCAGAAAAATTGAAGACGATAAAACCAAGCTGTTCAGAGGAGCCGGACTGGGTCTGGCTATTTCAAAAAGCCTTATCACCCTGCTGGATGGTAAAATATGGGCTGAATCAGAAATGGGAAAAGGATCGACCTTCTATTTTACCCTTCCATTTATTAAGCCTGTCGGAAGCGTTTTTGCTCCGTCACAGATTAAATCTCAGACCTCCAATGTGGCTTTTAACGGAAAAACCATACTGATTGCTGAAGACGAAGACGATAACTTTTCGTTTTTACATGAAATTCTGCAAAAAACCGGCGTCGAAATTTTACGGGCCGAAAATGGATTAAAAGCCTGCGAAATTACTGAAAGACAAAAAGTTGATGCTGTCCTGATGGATATTAAAATGCCTGTAATGAACGGTTATGAAGCAACACGACGCATCAAAGGTATTTTTCCCGAAATGCCTGTGATTGCCCAAACTGCTTATGCCATGGAAGGCGAAAGACAACTTTGTATCGATTCAGGTTGCAACGATTATATTCCAAAACCCATCAAGCCAGAACGTTTACTTTCTATTTTAAGTAATTACCTGTAGCATTTGCAAACCTGCCTGTTAAAATTATCCTTTACTATAAATTTTTAAACAGCCCTTTTTATTAATTTAGGCCGGAAAATCGTTTTTCGCTTTTTGCTCCGCCCTGGCGGGTCGCTTTTCGCTTTTCGCTATTTTTTAAACCAATACCACCATGGAACCACATTTTTATTATCATCTTATAGCCCAGGAAACCGGAACTACCGAAAAAGTTATTCACAACCTGGCACGCCTTTTCGATGATGGGGCAACTGTTCCGTTTATCAGCCGCTACCGTAAAGAATTGACAGGCGAAATGGACGAAGTGAAAATACAGGAAGTGAAAAACCGCATTAAATTTTTCCGTGAACTGGAAGAACGAAGGCAGACCATTCTCGAAACCATTGAAAAACAAGGCAAACTGACTCCTGAACTTAAAAATTCCATCGAAAACTGCCTTTCGGCTACCGAACTCGAAGATATTTACCTGCCTTACAAACCAAAACGTAAAACAAGGGCAGTAATGGCCATCGAAAAAGGACTCGAACCATTAGCCAGTATCATATTTAAACAGGAAAATATCAATCCCGAAGAGGAAGCAAAAAAATATTTCAATGATAAAGTCAAAGATATCGCAGAAGCACTTCAGGGAGCAAGGGATATTATGGCCGAATGGATTAATGAAGATTCACAGGCACGACAGGGCATCCGTAATATTTTTGCACGTTCGGCTATCATTACCTCAAAAATTATCAAAGGCAAAGAGCCCGACGGGGCAAAATACCTCGATTATTTTGACTGGCAGGAAAACCTGAAACGTTGCCCTGCACATCGGCTGCTTGCCATGAGAAGAGGTGAACAGGAAGGTTTTTTAAGGATTACTATCCGTCCTGCCGAAACAGAAAAAGCAGTAGAGTGGCTTGAAAAAAAATTTGTTAAAAGCAGCCATGCAGCATCATTGCAGGTGAAAGAAGCGGTAAGAGATAGCTATAAACGCCTGCTCGAACCATCCATCGAGAATGAGTTTGCTGCCTTGTCAAAAGAAAAAGCCGACATGGAATCCATCCGGGTTTTTGCCGAAAACCTGCGGCAATTGCTGCTTGCTCCTCCTTTAGGTCCAAAAAGGGTGATGGCCATCGATCCAGGGTTTAAATCGGGTTGCAAAGTGGTGGTTTTAAATGAACAAGGACAGCTTGTCCACAACGAAACCATTTATCCGCACCCACCGCAGATGGAACATGGAAAATCGGCAGCCAAAATAAGCCAGATGGCCGAATCGTACCGGATTGAAGCTATTGCCATTGGCAATGGAACCGCCAGCCGCGAAACCGAACATTTTATCCGCAATATCAGGTTTAACCGCGATGTTAAGGTTTTTATGGTCAACGAAAGCGGCGCTTCGGTGTATTCGGCATCGGAAGTGGCAAGGCAGGAATTTCCTGAATTTGATGTTACTGTCCGTGGATCGGTTTCGATTGGCCGCCGCCTGATTGACCCGCTGGCCGAGCTGGTAAAAATCGATCCGAAATCGATTGGTGTTGGTCAGTACCAGCACGATGTTGACCAGGGATTGCTGCGCGACAGCCTTGATCAGACGGTAATCAGTTGTGTAAACCTGGTAGGTGTTGATGTCAATACAGCCAGTCCTCACCTGCTGTCATATGTATCAGGCGTAGGGCCGCAACTGGCAAAAAACATTGTGGATTTCCGCATTAAAAACGGTACTTTTACCAATCGCAGCCAGCTGAAAAGCGTACCGCGTATGGGCGAAAAAAGTTTTGAACAATGTGCAGGATTTATACGAATCCGCGATGGCATTAACCCACTCGACAATACTGCGGTGCATCCTGAATCATATCCAATCGTCGAAAAAATGGCAGACGATACCCACGTGACCATTGCCGAACTGGTAGCCAATAAAAAAATACTCGAAACCATTGACCTGAAGCAATATATAACTGAAAAAGCAGGCCTTCCGACCCTGAAGGATATCATGGCCGAACTGGCAAAACCCGGGCGCGACCCACGTACACAGATTAAAATATTTGAATTTGCCCGCGATATTTATTCCATTCACGACCTGAAACCAGGAATGGTGTTGCCGGGTATTGTTACCAATATCACCAATTTCGGGGCTTTTGTCGATGTTGGCATCCACCAGGACGGACTGGTTCATATTTCGCAACTCAAAGAAGGATATGTTAGTAACCCGGCGCAGGCGGTAAAACTCAACCAGCATGTCATGGTGAAAGTGCTTTCGGTTGACCTGGACAGAAACCGCATTCAGTTTACCATGAAAGATGTTAAGGCGTAGTTATCGTAAAAATATATTATTAAACATAAATAAATGATATGGAAAAAAGTAACTTCTCACTCATTCCCCTATATCGATGGGAATTTAAAATTGCAGGTTTAATTACTTTTCTTGCTGCATTATGCTTTCATTTTTTTATCGGGAGCCATGTAAAAGAGTATGCAAAACCACTGATTGTATTATCCTACCTGTTGATTATTTTTAGTAAGGAAAAATTTGAAAATGAATACACGCAAAAACTTCGTTACACAGCTTTCAAAGGATGCCTGCAGGTATTATTTGCTGTTGCATTTTCAGTGATCATGGTAAATATCGTATTTGAAAAACAAATTTCATTTGATCCGCTTTTTATCAGCACAATCATTATGTTTTGTTTTTTAATGATTTACTACCCTCTTCTCATTTTCAGATTTGATATGGCAGCTGAAGATCTGGGTAGTTCAATAACAAAATACAAAGGTTTTTACCTTGTTTATGTTATTATTTTAATGCTTTTGAGTGTCATCGCATTATTTGCATGATAAAGGCAAACCTTAACTGTTAAAATGGGTGTTGATCATCCCTTTTACATTTGCTGGATTTTCGAAAAACCTCGGATCAGGTTTCAGGGGCATTTTTGCCATTTTTTCGACAGTGAGGCCGGGGTAACCAAATTCCTCACTGAGCGTTCCTTTGAGCAGGTAAACACCATGTCCTGTAAAAGGGTACTGCTGCAGGCTTTTCGGAAAATGTACCGTATCGAAAAAATTACCTTCAGCATCAAGAAATGAGGCAAAATGCATCACTTCCTTGTTTTTGGTCCATACGTATTTGATGTTTACCAGTACGCCCAGCATCCTGACATTTTTCCCTGTGTTTTTAAGCATTGCCGTAGCCATTATATCGCCCCTGAACGAGGTTTGCAGCAGGTCGGGCCACGAAAGTGAAACAGGGAAGCCAATGAATTCTATCTCATCGTAGGCATCTTCGACGGGTTGTGGCGAAAACTGCGGGAGTTTGTAATGGCGCACCGGCTCGTCGAACAGCCGGGCCGGTTTTACGGCAGGTTTTGACCGATCGAGATAGCGGTGTGCCTGCCACAGCAGTTCGGGTTTTGTTAACTGCGTAAAACGCAAAGCACCGCAACGGATAAGGATGATAAGCTGCTCGAGGGTTACCGCAGTGCGGTCGATAAAATCGGAAAGCGAATGATAAAATCCGTGTTTCCTGCGCTCTTCGGCAATGGTTACGGCAAGCTTGTTTTCGAGGTTCTGAACATGCGTAAACCCGATATAAATGTCTTTTCCCATGATGCATGTCGGCACCTCGCTATGGTTGACACAAGGGAGCAGTATGTTGGCTCCCTGCCTTTTTGCTTCGGCAAAATAGACCCACGACCGGTAAAACCCGCCAAAGTTGTTGATGACGGCTACCATAAACTCGAGCGGATAGTGCGCTTTCAGATAAAGGCTCTGAAAACTTTCAGCTGCATACGAGGCTGAATGGGCTTTTGAAAACGAATAGCCTGCAAACGATTCGATCTGGCGCCAGACTTCACGGGTAATCTCTTCGGGATAGCCGCGTAGCCGGCAGTTTTCGAAATAACGGTTTACAATCAGCTCAAATTCATTACGAAAACGAGGTTTACCACTCATCACACGCCTCAGTACATCGGCATCGGCCAGATCGAGGCCGGCAAAGTGATGACACACTTTGAGCACATCTTCCTGGTAAACCATCACGCCGTAGGTTTCTTTCAGTTGCTGTTCCATCACCGGGTGTATGTATGAGAACTCACCGGGATGATGAAACCGCCAGATATATTCGCGCATCATGCCGCTTTGTGCCACTCCGGGCCTGATAATGCTGCTGGCAGCAACCAGGGTGATATAATCGCTGCACCGGAGTTTTTTGAGCAACCCGCGCATGGCAGGACTTTCAATATAAAAACAACCGATGGTTTCGCCCGAAACAAGCTGACGGCGTGTCTTTTCATCGTTTTTGAAACGGGGCACATCATGTGCATCAATTTCAATGCCCCTGTTTTGCCTGACAATAGCCACACAATCATGAATATGGCCTATTCCGCGCTGACTCAGGATGTCAAATTTTTCGAAACCGGCATCTTCGGCGGTGTACATATCAAACTGGGTGGTGGGAAAACCCTTCGGAGGCAGGTCGAGCGCCGAATAACAGGTAACGGGCATGTCGGTAATGAGCACCCCTCCGGCATGAATTGAACGAAGATTTGGAAAATCGTGCATCATACGGCCATACTTAAGCATGGTGCGGGTTATATCGTTGTGCAGGTTTTCGTTGCGGGGGTTTTCGATAAATGCATCGATTTCAGGTTTAGGAAGTCCGAATACCTTTCCCAGTTCACGCAGTATTGATTTTCCCTGGAAAGTTGACATAGCACCCAGCAGTGCAGCATGACGCGGACCATATCGGGCAAAAATGTATTGCTGTACCTTGTCACGGTCGCGCCACGAATAATCGATGTCGAAATCGGGAGGGCTGCTGCGTTTGGGGTTGATAAAACGCTCGAAATACAGGTCAAGCTCAATAGGATCGACATCGGTTATGCGCAGGCAGTAAGCCACCAGGCTGTTGGCACCGCTGCCACGGCCAACATGATAAATGCCGCAACATAGCGAATAACGGATGATATCCCATGTGATGAGAAAATAAGCAGCAAACCCAAGCCTGATAATCAATTCCAGCTCGTATTCAAGCCGTTGCGCAGCTTTTGAATTTCGTTGCCCGTAGCGGTATTCAAGACCTTCGTATGCCAGTTTCCGCAACAGGACATTATCGTCAGATGCACTGCCGGTAAATGTTTTCCGGTTTTTTGGAGAGGAAAGGTCCATATCAAAACTACATTGACCAAGTATTTTTTCAGCATTTTGCAGGAGCCGGGGAAAATTTTCATACGCTGCCTGCATTGCCCCGGGCGAAAAAAACCTGTGCTGCGGCGAAGCCATCTGCTGGTCTGTAACACGGCTTAAAACCGTGTTGTGATCGATGGCACGCAGCAACTTATGCAGGTGGTATTCATCGTTGCTGGCAAATACCACAGGGCTGAAAGCCACAAATTTGCCGGCATATCGTTTCCATGGCAGCACCGATAAGCGGTTTAGCACGGCCGGCGGCACACCGATAAATTCATTGTCGCGAAGCTGAAATATTTTCCGTGTTCCGAAAGGGTAAATAATGCAGGTGTTTTCCATCAACGGGGCAACGGCAGGCACTTCGAGGCTCCCGAGGTTGCAACGGGTGCGCAGTTCATTTATCTCCATAAACCCCTCTGTATTTTGTGCCAGTGCGGTAAATATCAGCTGGTCGCCGTTACGGAATTCCATGCCGGCAACACCATGCAGGCCGTTTTTACGGCAAAGCCTCATAAAATCGAGCATCGCTGCCGAATTGTTGATATCAGTCAATGCCAGCGATTCAATACCCATACTCTTTGCCATGGCTACCAGTTTTTCGGGTGATAATACGCCATACCTCAGGCTGTAGTATGAATGCACATTCAGATACATGATAAATCTGATTAAATTATAATCATATTTCAGACTACAATATAATCAAAATAACAGAAGTTGCTACTTTTTTTTGTTTTTTTTGATAATAATTTTTTTGAAACATTGGCTTTAAAAAAAAACGAAAACAGAGCCGTTTTACAAAAAACGAAGGTGAGGTTATAAAGCTTTTATGAACGAAGAAAACAAACGTATTTAAAATTCTCTCCAAGGTTCTATTCCTTATAATTTTCAAGAAATTTATGCAGTGGTACCGGATCGTGGTTTTTTGCCCAGTTTGAAGTAATTTCGTATTGCTTTTTCAGATTATTAAAATCAAACATTAAAAACTCTTCACTGAATGTTGGAACATAGATATAAGTCCGTTGCGCCAGGTTTGGATATTTCTCATTCAGATCTTTCAATCTCCTGAGAAAACCTTTATTTGATAAAGCTTCCGGCGAAACATTGATCTTGTCAAAGAACCTGAGTTTATCTACCCCTATTTGCTGAAGCTCATCATATAATTTTGGCAGTGAATCACGCTTTCTGCTGATAATAATCATTTTTTCAACGTCAAATCCACAATACTTCTGATATTGGACAACGGCATAGAACGGAACATGATCGGCAGCTATTCCTCCATCATGAAATAAGTCATTGGGCAATGTTTTTATATTGCTGATTCTTTGTGCAGGAAAAACCAACGGGATGGCTGTTGATGCCATTAAAACATCCACAATATTTAATGATGAATCACTCTCAGTGTTAATCTTTTTGTTACATAATCTGAATGTTCTGTCTTCGAAAGGAATAAATTTAAGATCGACTACCGAAAATGCTGTGGTGTATGGCAGATCAGAAAGTTTAGCATATCCTAATTTATTACAGGCGATTTTTGTAATCAGTTCACGTAAAGGTTGGGTGTTAACCGGGATTTTTGATCCGTTTTTTATAAAAACATCATCGTTTGTAACCTGTTCAAGTATTTTAACATATTCATGCCATGAAAATTTCCCACTCAACACACCGTTTAAAGCAACAGCATTCAATGCGCCTGAGCTTGCTCCGGAGATAAATACCACATCTTTCAGCATGCCTTTTCTATCTAATTCCTCTAAAAGAGCCGCCTCCTGGACAATTTTTGCAGCTGCACCTGTAATGACGATGGCTGTTCCGCGCCGTTTTTTCTGAGGAATTTCTTTCTGGTCTTTATCAAAATTAGCTGTCAGGAAAAAAGCCAATATTACAAGGGTGAATAATGTCAATCTGAAATACCAATGTTTCATAATGTATTGCTAAATTTATTATAAAAAACAATATATCAAAACATTAACCAAACGGTTGAATTGTAAAAATAATATTTTTTAGTACTTTTTTGTTCATTACTTTATGAATTCAACATTTTTTCAATTTCAGATCCGGGAAAAAATTCCATATAGCTCCTCTTTTGGAAATTGTGTTATGCTTACATCCCCATTGGTCACCATCATCATCGCTTACTGCCAAACGATCAGGTTTCATAAAATTTTTCAACAGAAAAATTGCTTTTCGCACCGCCGTGACAGATCACTTGCCACTTGTCACTTGCCACTTGTCACTTGTCACTTGTCGCTTGTCACTTGTCGCTTGTCACTTGTCACTCCGCCATGGAGGATCACTTAAGAGCAAACCCAAACTCCCGGTAAATATTATCCCTGTCCACCGTTGGGTGCTCCCAATCGCCGCTGGCTTTGGCTATAAAAATGCGCATAGAATAGAGTATTCCAATATTTGCTAAAACCTGTA
>CAZLJX010000011.1:0-100366 GCA_964559985.1 uncultured Bacteroidales bacterium | reverse complement strand
AAATATAAAATTACTGACAAATAAGCAAACTTTTCTTTAAGTTTTTTTTAACAATTTGCACAAAAAAAAAAGAGGCTGTCTGGCTTTTGAGACAGCCTCTATAGGTTTATTGTTTTACCACTTTCTGCATATTAATCTTACCATCGGTAAAAATGGTCCGGATCATATAAAGTCCTTGCGGGAGCGCTGAAAGATTCAATGTTGTTGTCCCGGGTTTAATTTCACTAATTCTGCTGATTAGTAAACCATTGTGATTAATGATTTCTATAGCATCAGCAAAGTCATCTGTAGCTATATCAACTCTGTAACTGAACGGGTTTGGATATATTTTTACTTTCCGTTCCCTGACAGTTATAATGGCGTTGTAGTGTTCAACTGTAACATCAAGGTAGGCAGTATCAGGGGTACATGGGGCAGCACCTGTAATGTAAATGAAAATATATTCCCCTTGCCCGGCGGTAGCAGGTGAGAAAATACCATCAGCAACAATATTGGCGGCTTCATCATACCATGTGCCACCTGCAGTTTCGCCTTCCAGATAATCGGATAGCTGAATAGCATTGGCAGTATCATAAACGGTTATGGCATTGTCATCTCCGGCAAATGGTACCAGATTTACCTGAAGCGTAACTTCATTTGTAAATATGGACGAGGTGCAGGTGCCCGATAATCTGCATTGGTAAGCTCCGGCATCACTTGGTTGAGCGCCGGTAAAACTTAACTGATTGCTCTCAGCACCCTGCATCAGGGCATCGTTTTTAAACCATTGATAGGTAATATTATCACCCGTAGCAGTAACACTGAATACATAGCTTTGTCCCTGGCAAACATTTCCTGAGACCGGCTGAACTGCGATGATAACAGGTAATTGCACTGTCAGGCTGACGGTATCGCTGTAAATTTCGCCGGCAACATTTGTAACTTTACACCAGTATTGTCCTGCATCAGCCGGTTGAACAGATGGGATTGTCAGCTGGGCGTTGTTTGAATTTCCAATGGCTGTATTATTGTGATACCAGGTATAAGTTAAAGGCAAGGAACCTGTTGCAGTAACGGCAAAAACAGTCTGTAGTCCCTGGCAAAGTACAGCATCTGCAGGTTGCTGTGCAATTTGGGGTGCAATGCCCAGAGTGGTAAATTCAACCATCGAAATAGCTGCCTGAACATTTTGGGCAATATCGCGGGCAATGAGGAACACATAATAATGGGTATTGGCAACAAGACCCGGTAAGGAAGTTGCGACAACCTGGTTTGCCTGTGTTATATTTACAGGTGTTGTAGCAAGTAGTTCCGAAACCAGCGGAGCAGTATTGGTTGTTTTAATATTATAAAACATCTGTCCGGGTTCATTCAGTTTAACTTCCAGTGAAGCAGATGTCTGGCTTATAGAAACAACCTGGGGATAAGGGGCGACGAAGGCAGGGGGTTGGGTATCGTCTGGTTGCTGGTTTGTAATGGTAACGGCAACTGTAGCTGAAACACCCGATCCATCCTGAGCGGTTGCAGTCACTTCAACAATACCATTATCAACAGCCGTAAGCAGGCCGCTTTGATTAATCTGGGCTTCACCGCTGATATTTTCAACACTCCATGTTACAGCCTGGTTTGTAGCATAAGCCGGGCTAACATTTGCTGTGAGCTGTAGAGTGCCATTATCAGTATTAATTACAAACTGAGTTGTGGCAGAAGTGATGTTAATGGAGCTGACAGGTACAACCTGATTGGAAAGAGTTATCTGAAGCGAACCAAAGACATTGCTTCCGTCGGTGGCGGTGGCTTTAACAAGGACTGTTCCATTGGCAACAGCTGTGAGCAGGCCTGAAGCAGAAATGGTGGCAATACCGGTCTGGTTTTCAACGGTCCATGTTACAGCAGTTATTGATGCATAAACCGGGCTGACAGTCGCAACCATCTGAAGTGTACCATTATCTACAGTAATAGTGGTGACACCAGGTTGTGATGTAACGGTAATACTTTCCACAGCAACAACCTGTCCTGAAATGGTAATTATTTTACTTCCGGTTATTCCAGAACCATCATTTGCGGTGGCTGTTACAGTTACGGTTCCGTTAGCAACAGCAGTAAGCACTCCTGTCTGGCTAATGGTGGCTATTCCGGTTCCATTGGCAACACTCCATGTAACTGTCATGTTATCAGCATATGCCGGTGAAACAGTGGCTATCATTTGCAGCGTACCGTTATCAGTGGTTATCTGGTCAACATTACCGACCGAAGTTACAACAATACTTTCGACGGGTACAACCTGTCCGGAAATGGTAATCTGAAGTGAGCCAAAAACATTGCTTCCGTCAGTTGCCGTAGCCTTGACAAGCACGGTACCGTTGGTTATGGCTGTTAATAAGCCTGTACCTGAAATGGAAGCCATTCCGGTTTGATTTTCAACTGCCCATGTTACCGTCTGAACGGAAGCATAAACAGCATATACATTTGCTACCATCTGCAAGGTTCCGTTATCCTGGGTGATGGTTGTGGCACCGGTCTGTGAAGTAACAACAATGCTTTCAACCGGTACAAACTGGTTGGACAGGGTGATCTGTTTGCTACCCGAAATACCCGATCCGTCCTGTGCAGTTGCTACAACCAGTACTGTTCCATTGGCAACAGCTGTGAGCAAGCCTGTAGCAGAAATGGTGGCCATACCAGTCTGGTTGGTAACACTCCATGTTACGGCTTTATTGGTGGCATACACCGGCAAAACCTCTGCATTCATTTGTAATGTGCCATTATCTGTATTGATCTGATCGGTTGCAGAAGTTACTGTAATTTGCTGAACAGCTTCCACCTGGTTGGTGATGGTTATCTGGAAGGTTGCGTAAACTTCACTACCGTCATTGGCAGTGGCTATGGCAGTTACCGTTCCGTTGGCAAGTGCAGTTACAAGGCCTGAAACACTGATGGTTGCATACCCTGAAACATTATTTATGGTCCATGTAACTGTTTGTATTGATGCATTTGAAGGTAAAACAGCAGCAGTGAGTTGCAGGGTTCCGTTATCCTGATCAATATAATTTACATTTCCGGCCGATGAAATGGTGATGGATGTAACCAGAACATCATCATTCTGATTGGTAAGTACAATCTGGCGTGTGGCATAAACTTCGCTGGTATCGCTGGCGGCAGCTTTTACCGTTACCGTACCACCGGCAACAGCCTTTAATAAACCGCTCTGATTGATGGTTGCTACACCTGTTTCGTTGATTACTGACCAGATTATTGCCTGGTTGGTAGCATAAATAGGTGTTACAACAGCAACCATTTGCAATGTTCCGTTATCGACATCAATGGTGTCACGGCCGCCCTGAGAAGTCAGAGAAATGTTATCGATCAATACAATCTGGTTGGAAAGGGTAATATCTGCTGAGTCGGTCAATGCAGAACCATCTGTTGTGGAAGCTTTAACACGGACAGTACCATTTTTAATTGCCGTTAGCAAACCGGTCTGGCTAATGGTGGCCATACCAGAAATGTTGGTCACACTCCACAATAAAGTCTTATTTGTAGCATATACCGGGGTAATGGTAGCATTGAACTGTAGGGTGCCGTTATCTACGTTAATGACAGAAACTCCTCCGGTAGGGCTAATGGAAAGGCTTTCAACCGGTACAACCTGGTTTGAAATGGTAACAATCAGTGAACCGGTAACCCCTGAGTCATCGTTGGCGGTAGCAACAACAGTAACTGTGCCATTGGTAAGGGCTGTAAGCAAACCATTTTGATTAATGGTAGCCATGCCGGTTCCGTTAATTACGCTCCAGGTTACTGCCCTGTTATTGGCAATAGCCGGTAAAACAGTAGCAACCATCTGTAAAGTGCCGTTATCCTGTGAAATGGTATTTGCTCCGCCTTCTCCGCTGACTGTAATAGAAGAAACCAGAACATAATTGGTCCATTTGATATCGTCAACAGCAACGCGGGCAACACCGTTGGTAATGATTTTCAGTGTAAAAGGCCCTGCAGTGTTGATATCATTGATTCTGACTGTATCAACACTGGTACCAACATTGGCAGCTACAGCAAGTTTATTTATGCCATTTATTTCAACCGCTGTGATTTTTCCTCCCGATCCGCTGAATTTTTGCTGATGCAGAAATTCGATGGATTTTATTCCGTTTTGTAAAGTGCCTGACATAACATAAGGCGTACCGGTGTTCTGGAAGCAAATGGCTTTTCCATTGATGGTCTGATCGTGGCGGGCTTTGGTATAACTCCATGTACTGCCATCCTGTCCTAAAAATGTTCCATCGATATACGAAGTACTGCTCCCTAAATTATTAAAAGTTTCATGGTTCGGAGCAGGTTGGGCCTGGGTGGTAAATGTTGATGAAGTTGGCTGTACAGGATTCCCGGCAAGGTCGAAAACAACATTTGGTTTCAAAGCTGCATAATAAACCTGGCCGTAATCAAATACGCTCACGGGTGTAACTGTCCAGTTTGTTGAAGTTACGGTTGAAGTATAAGGCACTGTTTCCCCGCTGGAATTGGTTTTACGCAGGTCAATCAAAGCGGCCAGATCAGAAGGTGTAATAGCTACACCACCCGATTTATAGACTGCTTCGGTGAATGAAAATGTAACCACTTCAACAACAGGAACATTGGTTTGTGAGTTGGCAGGAGTAATCGTCACTACCGGTGCCAGGTTATCAGCCGATGTAAATACAGTCCATACCGAAGGTACAGGATTGTTGTTTTTATCTTCAAGGCCGTTTGCAATAGCAAAATAGTAAATCTGCTCGCTGTCAAAATCCTGGTCAGGGTCAACCGTAATAATTGTTTTTTCGGTATTGATCGATGCAGTATAAAGGACATTTTCTCCTGAAATATCAGTTTTCTTAAATAAGATGTACTGTGATAAATCGGCATTTCCGACAGCAGTATTGTCAGATTTTCTTACAGGTTCGCTGAAATAAATATACAGCAGGGCATTGTTGGCAACATTACTTGTACCCATTTCAGGGATAAAAGTCACCTGGGGTGCTAGATTGTCTTCAGAAGTGAAAGTAATGTGAGAAGCAGAAACAGCATTATCCGAATAATCTTCAAGTCCCTGTAAAAGTCCTGCATAATAAAGCTGCTCACTACTGAAAACACCTGCAGGATCAATGGTAATTACTGTTTTTTCGGTGTTAATGGTTGCTGCATAGCTCATGCTTTGACCTGTAGCGCTGTCTCTTGTAAAAACAAGATAATTACCCAGTTCCCCGTTTGTAAGCTCATCGTTATTGTATTTTCTGACAGGTTCTGAAAAAGTGATGGTAATATTTGACTGGTCATCGACATTAACCGCTCCATCTGCAGGATAAAATGTAACATCGGGTGCAATCACATCGGCGGTAGTGAAAGTCACCGAAACCGGGTCAACCGGATTGTCCTGCTCATCTTCAATTCCTGAAAGCAAAGCACTGTAATAAACGGTTTCGCTCAGCAGGTCAGCTCCCGGATCAATGGTAATAATGGTTTTTTCAGTATTTATTGACGCACTGAAAGCAACATCGATACCAGCAGGATTGGTTTTCTTTAACAACAGCAAATCTGGTAAATCAGCATTTTCAATCACTGCATTATCAGTTTTTCTTACCGGTTCGCTAAAAGTAATGGTAATGTTGGTATTTACCGCAACATTGGTTTCGCCATCTTGGGGGCTGAAAGTAACCACCGGAACATCGGCACTGGCAGTGGTAAAGGCTGCATAAGAAGCACTTATGGCATTATCCGAGGCATCTTCAACAGAGGCTGAAATGCCGAAATAATAACTCTGCAATCCTTCAAAATTAACAGTAGGGTCAATAGTAATTACGGTTTTTCCCGGGTTAATGGTAGCTGAAAAAGCAACGGTCGTTCCGTTTTCATCGGGAGTTTTAAGTGTCAGCATTGCTGCAAGATCAGTATTTTGTATAACAGTATTATTGAGTTTTCTTACCGGTTCGTTAAAACTAATGGTAAGATTCTGATTTACTGCCACTGCTGTTGCTCCGTTTATTGGACTGAGTGTAACTACCGGAGGTATGTTATCAAGGGTGGTAAAGTTCCAGGTAGTTTTTGAAGTTATTAATAATGAATTATTTGACTGATCAATAATAACTCCTGAAGGTATTAAAACATAATAAGCTGTCAGGCCGATAAACCCGGCATGCTGAATGGTGATTTCTGTTCCCGAAATTGAAACATCGGCTGAGTTAACATCAACAGAGGCAAACAAAATATCTGCACTGGTATAAATCGAAATATTTCCGGTACCTTTAAAAACCGGCTCATTTACCGTGATAACCAGATTTCCTGTAACCGGGACTGAAGTTGCATTATCAAGCGGTGATAATGTCAGGATTGCCGGAGGTGTGGTATCGGCAACAGTAAAAGTAGCGTTATCGGTTATGCCCGGGTGAAGTTTATCAGAAACAACCACTGAATAATTATTGGAAGCAATAGCATTGTTTAATATCGGGTAAATATAACTTCCCGAACTTGCTAAAACATTTGTATTAATAATATTGACACTGTTTCTTGAAAGTTCAATTTTAACCGAATCAATATATTGTGAAGTCCATGTAATATTCAGATTGTTTCCCTGATAATACGTAGAGCCTTCAAGCGGAGTGTTTAAGGTCAATGTAGGAGTAACCGTGGTAAAGGTGATTTCGGTTGCAGGTGCATTGTTGCCTGCATAGTCTTCAACAGCATCGGTTTTAAGTGCAACAAAGTAAACCTGGCTGATGTCGAGCAGCGATGAAGGTGTTAAAGTAATTACCTGTTTATTACCCGAAATAGTGCCGGTAAAAGGAACCTGCGCTCCTGAAATATTGGTTTTACGGAATTCAACCAGTGAAGCAACATCTTCATTGTTGATAGGATAACCATCTGTTTTTCGGACAGGCTCATTGAAACTAATGGTGACAGGAGCATTAAGGGCAACATTGGTTGCATTATTAAGCGGGCTGAAAGTAACCACCGGTGGGGTTAAATCGGCTGTACCACTCCAGCTGATATCATCAATTTTTACCTGGCCGGCAGCCGTTGAACGGATTTCAAGCTGAACATTTCCAGAGACATTTACAGGATCGGTAAAGGTCATTATTTCATCGCTTGTGGTGCTAACGGTAATGGCAGTGCCTATTTGCGTTCCGTTAACATAAACTTCTATGGTACGGGCATTCGTATTGGTAAACCCCCTCACATATTTGAATGATAAATTCAGCATACCACCACTTACAGTGGGAGAAATTACATTCCTTGTTCCGCTGGTGCCAAAGCAGATTGCTTTTCCATTAAGTGTCTGGTCGGTACGTGCTCCCTGGGCAGTCCATGTCAATCCATTATCCCCGGTCCATGTCCTTGCTGTATAACTGGTTGAGCTAGCAGTTGGTATATTGGTAAACGATTCGGTGACCCCGCTTGGCGCAGCCCCGGTAACAACGGTAACCTCAGGAACTGTTCCATCGGTTTTAAAGTTGATATTTGAACCCGTATTTGAATAGGGAAATACTTTAAAATAGTAAGTTGTGGAAGGTTGTAAATTATTGAAATTGCATTCCTGCACACTATAAGCTATATTGATAACTGAATCGTTGTTGGCAACGGCAGTACCATCTACAGGTACCGGAATATTTGCATAACCAACTTTACTGTACCTGACAAGATAATAATCTGGCAGGACAGGCCCGGCAGCATCTGTCCATGTTATCTGAATGGTGTTTGATGTAACAGTTCCCTGAGCAAGGTTGGTAACATGGTTTGATGGTTCGTCTTTGGGCAACGTGGTAAGATTACCGTATAGTTCGGTTGCATTGTAGCATGTACCTGTGTTTTTGTATTCGTAAATGGCAAAGTAATATTTTGTTCCATATGAAAGATTGGTAACAGTGACAGATGTTCCGGTTCCGTTATAAACCACATAATTTCCCATTCCGATCTGGTTGCCGGATCCAAAGGCAGCATTGGCCGTATAAACCGAGCCATCAACCGGATCACTATCTACTGCACCGGCTTGTTTAGCTAACACCAGCACTGCATCGCCGTTTCCGCGTGTCCATGAAACAGTTGCCTGGGTTTGTGCTATTGCAGATGAAGCAAAACTGGTAGCCTGGGTAGTCGGAGGAGTACATGAAGAGGTTCCCCATACCGTGTTAACCCATTCAGGATGATCAACATAAGGATTACGGTTGTTTTGCAGGGCATAAACGGCATTATTACGGCTAATTTCTTTCGGGCTTACCGGGTCGTTTGCACTCCATTCCATCAGCATGCTTAAAGCCCACGGTTCAAAGCAAGGGAATGATGAACCATCCATCATGGCATCGCCATCGTTGTCGTAGTTTTCCCATCCGGCAATCAGGTTTTCGTAGCGGGTAGCCATGTAAAAATAAATACGGGCAAAATCGCCTTTGAATTCATCGGCTGGTTCAAAAACAGTTCCTGTATATCCCGGATAAACATTATCACCGCGTTTACAACCATTTCCTGAAGTATAATTGGCAGTTCCAACTACTCCAAATGCATAATTGCCACGAATTCCATTTACATACCCATCGGTTGGTACTACCATAAAAGCATCGCTGTTCATAGGCGCTACATCGTTGAACCAGCTTTTTGGCATGGAGTGTTCGCGGTTGTAGCAGTCGCATTCGCCGGAGTAGTTTCCGCACTGGTCGCTGCCAAAAGTAAAAACACAATTCGAATACATATCCCATACTTTACCATCGCTTCTTACATCAGTGGTTTGGTAGGCTGTCCATAAGCCATCATATGAAATTACAGTGTGTCCTTTGATAATGTTGTAAAGGGCTGTTTTCAGCTCTGCACCGGTCTTCCCCGAAGCGGCATCATAATAGCCGGCCGGGATATTTCCCAGGGGTTGAAGTTGCGAACTGGTAACTGGCGTAAATCCACTTGCCGAAGCGGTGATGGAAAATGATTCTTCGGTCGAGTACCTTAAATCAGACCATGTATAACTGCCGTTCCCAAGATTTTGCGTCAGTCCCGTTGCAGAAGACAGCACACCACCTCCATTTGCTGTAAGGGTTACAGTGGCCTGGTTATCTAGGTCAATATTGTTATTCAGATCTCTGGCATATACCGTTACTGTAAAATTGGTGTTGGGAATAAAATTCGCCGGAGCAGTAATGGTTAATGCAACGGCTTCAACATCAATAGGAAAAATACTTGATGTGACCGACGCACCAAAATCGGTTGCAAAGGTTGAACCGCTACCCGAAGCTACAAATCCGTGATCGGTTTGCGGGATGGTAAACTGCAGCACAGAACCATCGGTTACTGTAGTTTTGAAATATGTTTCCACCGTAATTTCGCGGTACGACCCGGAATTGATTTTAAGATTTGTCCCGGTAAATGTCATTACTATTGAACTGTTGGTTATGCTGACATTGGAAATAGTAACCGGTGTCCCATCAATCAGTTTTATTCCGGCAAGCGTTGTCGACCAGTTAGCAGTATTTGAAGCACCTGGTTTTAAAGTGATTTGGGTAACCACGGTTGGCAAGGTGTCGGTGGTTGCCAGGTCAAATATTTTGAATTTCATTACCGGAACAGCTTCATCGGGAGTATCAAGCAAAGATGAATAGGAATATGAACCAACCTGTACATCGGGTTCTCCGGCTTTTGAGTTCTGATCAATAACCACCGACCCGGGAGTGCCGGTTATGGTAACATCATCTACCTGCCACTGTGTCGCTGTCGTTGACCCGGTGCCTGAACAGGTATATTTAAATGCGAGCCGGAAAGTAGTGGTGAGAATAGCAGACAGATCAATATTTCCGGAAGAAGTCCACACCTGTGAGTTTGATGCAGGCAGGGTGGGCGACAGGTCTACCCATGTGGTGGTAGAAGGTGATCCTGAATAACTGGTGGTATATTTTACTTCCAATCCAGCAACGATATCCGAAAATTTTGTCCATGTTTTAAAAGTAAGTATTTCATCTGTAAAGTTATTCAGATTCAACTCCGGCGAAATGAGCCAGTCTTCGCTGGCAACATCTCCGCTGTATCCGTTTATTGAAACTGCACCCGAAAGCCATGTCCAGTTTTTGTTACTGGCAACACTTACGGCAGTCCAACCTTCCAGATCAGTGTCAAATCCCGAATACAAAACCGGGCTGATATCAGTGGTCTGGCTTGCCGATGGAATTGTTCCATCGGTTTTAAAGTCGATATATATACCTGAATTGGTATAAGGGTAAATGACAAAACTGTATTGGGTTTCTGCACTTAAACCACTTACAGTTAAGGTGTTGGTTCCGGAACTGTGAACAACATTTTTTGCAAAATTATTATTGCTCCAGTCGGCATCATCGGCTACTGGTGCACCATCGGCTACCGATGCATAGGTGCCTGCGCCTTTTTTGCCCAGGACAAGGTATCCGGCCGGAAGTTGTGCTCCGGTTGAGCCTGTCCATTGCAGGGTGACACTTCTGAAATCATGTGCCGAAGAAGCGAAACCGGTTACATGGTTGGAAGGCTCAGGATCCGGTGTGCCTGATAAAGTACCCGTTATCAGTATATTATCAACCCACCAGCTGGCAGCTTCGTTGGTCAGGGTTCCGGTAGAGGTGTAATGAAAAGCAATGTACACGGCACTTCCGCTAATACCTGAAAGATTAACATTACCCGAAGATACCCATGTGGTTGTGGTAGCCGGTGTAAAAGAAAATTCTGTCCATGCAGCTGAATTGGGATTGCCTGTCCCTGTATAGTTTGTTGAATATTTGCATTTTAGTGCCGGACCGGTATATTGGGTTTTTGTTTCAAAAGTTAAAATTTCATCGGTATAATTATTCAGGTTAATTACGGGTGAAATAAGCCAATCATCGCTGATTGATCCAGCGGGTGTTGCTCCATATCCATTGGCTTTCATCGAATTGGCATCGCATGCCCAAAGTTTATTATCACCATCCTGATTCACAATTTGCCAGTCAGCTGACGGACAGGTTGCAAAATCTTCCGATTCAATGGTAACCGGAGCTACTAGTGTTGATGCGGTTACAGATGGAACAGTACCATCGGTTTTAAAGTTGATGTTGGTACCTGAATTAGTATAAGGATAAATTTTGAAACTGTATTCGGTATTTTCAGCAAGGCCGGTAACGGTATAAGTGTTGGCTCCAACCACATGCGATAGATTGATGGCAAAATTATTGTCGCCCCAGTCGGCATCGTTGGCGACGGGTGTTCCATCTGCAACCGATGCAAAGGTTCCTGCACCTTTTTTACCCAGCAACAGGTATCCGGCTGGTAACTGGGCACCCGTCGATCCTGTCCAGTTTAAAACAATGCTGTTGTAGGTAATTGTTCCGCTGGCAAAGGCTGTGACATGGCTGGTAGGCTCGGGATCAACAGAAGATGAATATGTTACCGTCATACTTAAATCATCAACGGAGTAAATGCCATCACTACCTGTATTATCAGCATCCGACCATCTTATCCATAAATTTGTTCCAGCAGTCCATGTAAGGCTTAATGTGGATGAAACGGCAGTTCTGTTGGCAGCATCATTCCCATTAACAGCGGCTGCTGCTGTTGTTGAGGTAAGCTTTTCATTAAGATCAAGGGCATTATAGGCTGTCCAATTTCCGTCAGAGAGGCTGGTTGCGTTCAGGCTATATTCAAAAGCTACAATCTCATTGACGGCACTGCTGCTTCCGCTCCGCCATTGTTCCATATAAAACGAAAAGTCTATAGAAGTGATATTACCACCGGTATTGTTTAAAAAAGAACAGCCAAATCTTGGTATTGTACTGCCTGATGCCAGTGTTCCAAGTGCCCTTTCATCGGCACTGGTTGTTCCGACATTATACATAGCTCCTGAACTGGCACTCCCATCTGTTACTACAGGGTTTAATGTTGCACCTATTGTTCCTGTTCCGGCCCACCGGTAACCTGTCCATCCGGTAGGGTAAGTAGTGCCTGAAGGCCCCATGACATCAAAATTCTGACTATAAGTCGTACTTCCGGATGTGAAAGTATAGGCCTGGCCTTTTACTGTAAAGGAAAAGCCCGTAATCAACATTAAAGCAATAATCAGGCTTATTCCACGGTGTGCTAAGTAAAATCTTTTCATAGTTTAATTATTTATGTTTATTTTATTTTTTATTTTTTCTTTCAATTTTCCAGGTAAAGACTTAATAACCAGTTCATACGAGTGGTCAATCCATGCTGTAATTTGCTTGTTGTCACCGGCAAGGGTCAGGTCAATGGTATTCCAGTGTTTTTTATTCATGTGGTAACCCGGGGTGACATATTCGTAATGTTCTCTTAAATCAATGGCTTTTTCAGGATCGCATTTAAGGTTTATGGCAGGTTTTCCATCCAGGCTCAGAAGAGCAAATATTTTTCCCCCAATTTTAAAAACCAGCGTTTCATCATCAAACGGAAGGCATTCCTCAACACCGGGTTTTAGCAAACAATACGCACGGACCTCCTCAACATTCATATTAAAAAAGGAAATAGCCTGCAAAATAAGAAAAAGAATCCAAACTTCATAGCATAGTTTGAAAAACTATTTATTCATATATTTTTGTTTATCAATAGTTTAACTTTTTTAATGTCATTTTAATTTCAGAAAGTATCATAACAACCGGGTGAATACCTTCCTGCATTTTAGGAATTAGTTTGAAAAAGAATTTTAAATTTGCCAGTTCATAAATGAGATATTTTTTTTTTTTGAAAATCAAAAAATAGGAAAGATGAAGAAAACTTTTATAAAAAAACTATTGCCGCACCTGGCAGCTATACTCTTGTTTTTCATCCTGGCACTGGCTTATTTTCCCGAAATACTTGAAGGAAAAAAAATTGAGCAGCCCGATATTAAAAACTGGGCAGGTGCTGCCAAAGAGGTGAACGATTATAAAGCACAAACCGGCGAAACATCTTTCTGGACCAACAGTATGTTTGGCGGAATGCCAACCTATCTGATCAACAATCCTGAGTCGCCCAATATCTTTTCTTTTATTTATAAAGTGATCAATCATCCATCTGTCAGGCCGGTTTGTCACCTTATTCTTTACATGCTCGGATTTTATATTGCTTTGCTGGCTTTTGGCGTTAATCCATGGATTAGCATTGCCGGAGCCATTGCCTATGGTTTTTCGAGTTATTTTTTAATTATTATTGCAGCAGGGCACGTTACCAAAGCCATTGCATTGGGTTTTATGCCTCCGGTAATTGCCGGTGTTTACCTGGCTTATAACCGGAAATTATGGGTTGGGGCTGCACTGATGGCGGTGTTTCTTGTTTTTCAACTTATTACCAACCATTTACAAATTGTTTACTATACTTTGATCATCGTTGCCCTGGTCGGAATGGCTGAGTTTATTGTTGCTGTAATGCAGAAAAAAATACTTCGTTTTATCAAAGTGTCAATCGTGCTGGTTATTGCTGCATTGTTTGCTGTAGCCAGCAACACTACCAGTTTGTACCTGGTGTATGAGTATGGTAAAGACAGTATGCGTGGTAAATCAGAATTAACACATAATCAAAGCAATAAAACCAGCGGACTCGACCGCGATTATGCCACTGCCTGGAGCTATGGCAAAGCGGAAACCATGACCTTACTGATACCTGATTTTCATGGAGGAGAATCGGGAGGATCGCTCTCAACCCATTCCGAAACTTTTAAGGATTTAAATGCAAAATATGGAGCTCCCACCGCAAAACGGATGATTGAGCAATTGCCAACTTACTGGGGCCCACAGCCATTTACCAGCGGTCCGGTATACGTAGGTGCTATTGTAGTTTTTCTTTTTGTTCTGGGTCTTTTTGTGGTGAAAGGAAGCCTTCGCTGGTGGGTAGTAGCAGCAACCTGCACATCTGTTTTGCTGGCATGGGGGAAGCATTTTATGCCACTTACTGATTTTTTCCTCGATTACATTCCGGGCTATAATAAATTCCGTACGGTGAGTATGATCCTGGTGATTGCCGAATTTACCATTCCTTTGCTGGGAATGATTGCCCTGCAGAAAATTATCAGCCAGAATGAAAACCCGGCACTCCTGCGAAAACCTTTAATCTATGCCGGAGCTATAACCGGCGGAATCATTGTATTTTTCCTGCTTTTTGCCGGTTTGTTTTTCGATTTTTCATCGCCTTCCGATGCCCAGTATGCCAACACCTGGCTGCCGCTTGATGCCCTTAAAGCCGACAGGGCTTCACTTTTAAAAGCCGATGCACTCAGGTCACTCATTTTTGTAGGCCTGGCATTTGGTGCTTTATGGTTGCTTATCGGAAAAAAAATCTCATCCACCGTATTTTACGTTTTTCTTACTGTCATTATTCTTACGGATTTATGGACCATTAATAAACGATATCTGAATGAAGATAACTTTGTTTCTGCCAGGGTAGCTAAAAAATATTACACACCTTCCAAAGCCGATGATTATTTATTAAAAGACAATGATCCGGATTTCAGGGTTTTAAATCTTTCTGTCAGTACTTTCAACGATGCCAGTACTTCATATTTCCATAAATCCATTGGTGGTTACCATGGCGCAAAAATGAAACGTTACCAGGAATTGATTGATATGCACATTTCGCGCGAAATGAAAGACATTATTGCCGCTTTTAACAGTAAAAAAGTGGAAGACATAACCGCAACGCTGAAAAACTGTCATATTATCAACATGTTGAATACCAAATACATTATTTATAACCCCGAAAGTTTTCCCTTAATCAATATGAATTGCCTTGGAAATGCTTGGTTTGTTGAGAATTACAGGTTTGTTGCCAATGCCGACGAGGAAATCGAAGCAATGTACTCATTCAATCCCGATTCAACGGCCATTATCGATAAAAGATTTGCGGATATGGTAGGCGATTTTAAACCCGTGACTGATGCAACAGGCACTGTTTCCCTGGCAAGCTATAAACCCGATCATCTTCAGTACCGTTTTATCAGCAAGGTGCCACGAATGACTGTTTTTTCCGAAATTTATTATGATAAAGGATGGACAGCCACCATTGATGGAATACCTGCCCCGGTTTTCAGGGCTAATTATGTGCTCAGGGCAATGATTATACCTGAAGGTGAGCATATCATTGAATTCAGGTTTAAACCAACAGCATTGGTCTGGACTAATCCGGTCACCATGGCATCGAGTTTTATTTTATTTATTGCAGCTGTTGTGATTTTTATTTTAGCCTTACGCAGGCATTTTACGGAGCAGGCATAAACGCATACAATGTTTTTTATATATTTGCTGTTTAATTTTTCCGGATGGGTATAAAAGATTTTAGTCTGTCAAAAAATCAGCTTCGCAGTTCATATCTTACCAGTATTGTAAGTATGGCACTGGTTATTTTTTTGCTGGGTTTACTGGCTTTTATCATCCTCAACGGCACCATTCTTACCGACTATATTAAGGAAAATATCGGGATCAGTGTATTTATCAATGATAATGCCCGCGATGTTGAAATTGTAGCTTTTCAGAAAGAACTCGATGCTTCGGCTTATGTTAAATCAACCGAATTTATTTCAAAAGAAAAAGCTGCCCGTGATTTTCAGCAGGAACTGGGCCAGGATTTTGTGAGCTTTATTGGTTATAACCCATTGCTCCCGAGCATTGAAGTCAAACTTCATGCAGCTTATACCCACGAAGACAGTCTGCTGGCAATCACTTCACGAATTCAGAATAATCCCATTGTGAAAGAAGTATTTTATCAGCAGAATTTAATAAGCCAGCTCAATGAGAATATCCGTAAATTATCTATGGTGCTTGCTTTGTTTTGCGCCCTGATGTTGATTATTTCCATTGCGCTTATTAATAACACCATCCGCCTGATTATTTATTCAAGAAGATTTATTATTCATACCATGCAGCTGGTTGGTGCTACTCCGGCTTTTGTTCATAAACCTTTCATTATTAAAGGAATTCTTCATGGAATATACGGGTCGTTACTTGCTGCTGCCATGTTATCGGGCGTAATATATATTGCCCTTGATCAGGTACCCGAGTTTATTTTTCTTGCTCAATGGGATGTTATTTTAATCGTTTTTGCCGGCATGTTCCTGGCCGGAATACTTTTTTCAGCCATTTTTACGTTTTTGTCGGTAAATAAATACCTGAGGGTAAAAACTGACAGGCTTTATATTTAATTCAAACCAATTATTATTTCAATTTATCTGATTTATGAAAAAACAAAATGACGAAACGCAGGGACCGGGATTTGCACTGGGAAAGCAAAATTACATACTGATGGGAATTGGCTTTTTAATGATCCTTACAGGTTTTTTACTGATGATGGGTAAAGGCTCAACCAATCCTGCCGTTTTTAATATGGATATCTTCTCGTTCAGACGCATTACCTTAGCGCCTGTGGTAGTTCTTGCAGGGTTTGTTTTTGAAATTTATGCGATCCTGAAAAAACCACGGCAGGACTAATGGGCTGGCTCGAAACACTTATTATTGCCATTGTAGAAGGCATCACCGAGTTCCTTCCGGTCTCTTCAACCGGACATATGATATTAACACAGAAAATACTCGGCGTTGAAAATTCTGAATTTGTTAAAGCATTTATAGTCAATATCCAGTTTGGTGCTATACTTTCGGTTATCGTGCTTTATTGGAAACGGTTTTTTCAATCAATGGATTTTTATTATAAACTTTTTGTAGCGTTTTTACCAGCCGCCGTTTTAGGATTTCTGCTTTCTGATTTTATCGATACCATGCTCGAAAATGTCTGGGTTGTAGCGATAAGTCTTTTAGCCGGAGGTTTTATTTTATTGTTTGTCGACAAGTGGTTCAAAACAACAACCCTTGAAGAACCTGATTATAAAAAATCGCTTTATATTGGTATTTTTCAATGTATTGCTATGATCCCTGGTGTTTCGCGTTCTGCAGCTACTATTATTGGAGGAATGGCTCAGAAACTGACCAGAAAAGCAGCAGCCGAATTTTCTTTTTTCCTTGCTGTACCAACCATGTTTGCCGCTTCGGCATATAAACTGCTGGGAAATTATCATCATTTTTCAGGCTCCCAATGGTCTTTATTATTGGCGGGAAACCTGATTGCTTTCCTGGTGGCCATGGTTGCTATTAAATCATTTATCGGATTTCTGACACGTTACGGATTCAGGGCATTTGGTTGGTACCGGATAGCAGTCGGGCTTCTGATCCTTGTTTTATTATTGTCGGGTATAGATTTAGCCATTTAATATGCCAGTCCCTTTTCTCGAAGATACAGTTCTGGCGATTGATAAACCTTACACATGGACTTCTTACAATGTAGTGAAGAAAATTCAGGTATTGCTTAAACACCATTTTCGTGGCGAAAAAGTCAAAATAGGCCATGCCGGTACATTAGATCCGCTGGCTACAGGAGTGCTGGTGGTTTGCATCGGAAAAGCAACCAAACGCATAGAGGAAATTCAGAATTTTGAAAAAGAATATATTGCAAGAGTAACTTTTGGGAAAACCACCCCGTCATACGATCTCGAAACCCCTTTTAATGGTGATTTTCCGGTTGATCATATCAATGGTCAGGAAATAAAAAAAGTACTTGCAGCGATGACAGGGGTTCAGCAACAGATACCTCCGGTATATTCAGCCATCCAGATTGACGGACACAGGGCATATAAAACAGCCCATCAGGGAGGCACCATGGAAATGCCTGCCCGCACGATTGAAATTTTTAATATTGAATTGCTTGATTTTGAACAAAATACCGCATCAATTCAAATAGTTTGCAGCAAAGGAACTTATATCCGAACCATTGCCCATGATATTGGAACAAAACTAAATTCTGGTGCTTACCTTTCAGGATTATGCCGCACCAGGGTTGGGCCATATCATATAAATTCAGCGATAAATATCGGAAATTTTGAAAATTTTTTGCATTCCATATAACCTATTTGAAATTGATACGTATAACGACCACTGTTTTTAACTAAAAAATGACCCAGAAATGAAATTATCTCAGTTTCGTTACCGCCTTCCGGAAGATTTAATAGCATTGCATCCCACCGATAACCGGGATGAATCCAGATTACTGGTAGTGCATAAAAAAACCGGGAAGATTGAGCATAAAATCTTTAAAAACATCATTAATTATTTCAATGAAAATGATGTCATGATTTTTAATGATACCAAAGTTTTTCCTGCCAGGCTCTATGGAAATAAAGAAAAAACCGGTGCAAAAATTGAAGTATTCCTTTTACGTGAACTAAATCGCGAACAACGTTTATGGGATGTTCTGGTCGATCCGGCCCGTAAAATCCGCATTGGTAATAAACTTTATTTTGGCGACGATGATGTACTGGTGGCCGAAGTTATTGATAACACCACCTCCAGGGGCAGAACCTTACGTTTTTTATATGATGGCGATTACGAATCGTTTAAAAAAACATTATATGAATTTGGCGAAACACCGCTTCCAAAATTTATAAAACGCTCTGTTGAACCCGAAGACAGGCAACGATACCAGACTGTTTATGCCAGGCAGGAAGGCGCTGTTGCTGCACCCACCGCAGGAATGCATTTTAGCCGCGAACTATTAAAACGCCTCGAAATCAAAGGGATTAAATTCGGATTCATCACTTTACATGTTGGGCTGGGAAATTTTCGCAGCGTAGATGTAGAAGACCTTACCAAGCATAAAATGGATTCGGAACAGATATTTATTTCACCTGATGTGGTGGAGGCTGTAAATAAAGCTAAAGATCAACGCAATAATGTTTGCGCTGTAGGAACCACTGTTATGCGTACCATTGAAAGTTCGGTTTCAACGCAGGGTTATCTGAAGCCTTTTGAAGGATGGACCAATAAATTTATTTTCCCGCCATACGAATTCAGCGTGGCAAACCGGATGATTTCAAATTTTCATCTGCCATATTCAACTTTACTGATGATGGTTGCAGCTTTTGCAGGTTACGAACTGTGTTTAAATGCCTATGAAGTTGCAGTAAAGGAAAAATATCGTTTTGGAACTTACGGTGATGCTATGTTTATTATTGACGATTAATACATCTATTTAATAAATAAAAGCAGGCTTGTTGCCATAACTCCCATTCCGGCAATGAGTCCGTATATAGATAAATGATGTTCGCCAAATTCTTCGGCCGAAGGTAAAAGTTCATCGAGCGAAATAAAAACCATAATTCCGGCTACTGCTGCGAAAACAACACCCATCAGCTGCATGTTGTCTTTCAGAAAAGGGAAAAGCAAAAAATACCCGGCTATGGCACCTACCGGTTCGGCCAGTCCTGAAACAAATGAATGAAAAAATGCTTTTCGCCTGCTTCCGGTGGCGTAGAATATCGGAACAGAAACGGCAATCCCTTCGGGTATATTATGAATGGCTATGGCTACAGCAATTGCAATACCAAGGGTTGGATCGGAATAAGCTGCGATAAAAGTCGCCATACCTTCCGGAAAATTATGAATGGTAATTGCCATGGCGGTCAACAGACCCATCCGCATCAGTTTTTTCGATTGATGGGTTGCATTTCCCGACATCTCTTCAATGCGGTGCATTTCATGCGGATTTTCGACCGAAGGAACAAATTTATCGATTACAGCAATAATAAATATACCGCCAAAAAATGAAAGTACGGCATACCAGTTGCCCGGCAAAGTGCCATAGCCCGAAACCAGTGTTTCGCGCGCCTGCTGTAATAATTCAGCAAATGAAACATAAATCATAACACCGGCAGAAAATCCCAGGGAAACAGATAGAAATTTCGGGTTGGTTTTTTTTGCAAAAAAAGCAATAGCACTTCCTATACCTGTCGAAAGTCCGGCAAAAACCGTAAGGCCCAAGGCTATTAAAAACTGGTTGTTTTCAAACATCACATGGTTTTGTAAATCTTAAAAAAAGCACTATATATCCGATTGAAAATAACAACCTTGTAAACTAATTGTTTTTAATCATTCCAACCAGCGACATCATGCAGACACCGCAACCTTCAAGGCCATCGGCAAAATACATGGTGATATAGTAAGGCGATGTTTTGTTACATTGAAAATCAATAGATTTATATACTTTTTTTGTTGCCGGATCGTAATTGGTACCATAAACGGTAAAATCGTCGGCAAGTTCGAGTACTGTCTGTCCTTGTTTTCCGGCATCGTTGCAGGTTGTAAACCGGTATTGGGTGCCTTTGTTCAGAATGACTGAAAAAGTGGCTGTAGAAGGTTTTTTTGCACTTTTTGAAACACCAAACCGGATTTTAAAATGTTTGATATACGTGCTTTCACCAATTTGCCCCGAGCAAATATCAATCAGTTCCTGGTCGCACTGGCTAATGGCCTCAGAAACCGAAACAGCAGTTACTACAGCAAAACAAAAGAAGGCCCTGAATAAAAAACCTTTCATGCATGAAAATTTGCCCGTAAATATATAAAAAATTTACTATTTGTAGTTTTTTTACTTTTGATTTTGGGGAGGATTATTGTTGTTGTCTTTGTCATCGGGCGATGGCAAGGTTTTTTTCAGGATAATTTTTATTCCGTTTTTATCGATGGTGCCTGCCATAACCAGCTTGTCAAAATCATCGGGCGTAAGAATAATTTTCCCAGATGAGTTGGATGTATTGGCCGTATTGGCGGTTTTATTTTCTGCAGGATCGATATAATTAAATACTGTTCCCTGTATGGTCAAAACCCCGTCGGTGCTCAGCATTTGCAGTTCTTCGTCGGTAATGGTAATTTCCTTAATTTTTGGCTGCACAACACTTGGTTGTCTGACAGGGTTGTCAGGCTGAACCATTTCAGGGATAAATAATTCTTTTTTGACAAAAATGCGGATATAGTTTTTTAAATTATCATCCCTGAAAATGTAATAGTTTTCACCAATGGTATATCCCTCGGTTTGATATTGTTCCGGTTCAATTTTTTTACAGTTATTGGGTGTTTCGCTGCACGAGGCTTCGGAAATCTCACCTGTTTTCAGGTCAATTTTTAAAAAAGTGTTTTTAAAAATATCGGTGTTGAGGTAAAAGTAATTTCCATCCGGATCGAAAACCGAACAATACAATTCGGCACGGTTTACATCAAGTTTGTAAAGCCCGATTTCTTCCCACGAGTATAAACGGTAAACCCCAACATAAATAAACCTGCTCTTTTCGGCTTCAAAAGTGGCAGCAAAATAATTGTTGTATTTATCGATCATTATTTCAAGCACTTTGCTTTTTTTATGCACCGGCCCTTTAATGCGTTTAATGAATTTATAGCCGGGCACTTTCATGGGCGATCCTTTTTGCCCTTCTGCAGGTAAAATTGATGCCAATGCCAAAAATAATATGATGAAATATTTGTACATCAAGATTTGATGATTCTGAAACTCATATAATGCTTTTTATACAAAACACTAAAATTATAAAAAAATTCTGTGTGATGTATTTTTTTCATAATTTTTCAAGTAAATGACGGATATCGGTTTTTTGTTTTACCACCTGTTCCGTTTTATCAAAACCTATACGCTCCTGTTGCATGGTATCACGATTTCTGATGGTAACAGTATTATCTTCAAGTGTTTGATGGTCGATGGTAATGCAATAAGGGGTGCCAATGGCATCCTGACGACGGTAACGTTTACCGATAGAATCTTTCTCGTCGTACTGGCAAATGAATTCGAATTTTACTTTATCCATCAGTTCACGAGCTTTTTCGGGCAATCCGTCTTTTTTAACCAGGGGTAAAACAGCCATTTTTACCGGTGCAAGAAATGGCGGGAGTTTCAGAACCGATCTTTCATCGTCGGTGCCATCATCTTTTTTGATTTTTTCTTCGGTATATGCATCCGAAAGCAGCAATAAAACCATGCGGTCAACGCCAATACTTGTTTCAACCACATAAGGTGTGTAGCTCTGGTTCATATCGGGATCGAAATATTGCATTTTTTTGCCCGAAAATTTCTGGTGGTTACCCAGGTCAAAATCGGTGCGTGAATGAATTCCTTCCACTTCTTTAAAACCAAATGGAAACTGGAACTCAACATCGCTGGCAGCATTGGCGTAATGGGCCAGTTTCTCGTGGTCGTGAAAACGGTATTTGGCCGGGTTAAGGCCAAACGACAGGTGCCATTTCATGCGTTTTTCTTTCCAGTATTTAAACCATTCAAGCTCTTCGCCCGGTTTTACAAAATACTGCATTTCCATCTGTTCAAATTCTCTCATGCGGAAAATAAACTGTCGTGCCACAATTTCATTCCGGAATGCTTTCCCGATTTGTACTATTCCGAAAGGAATTTTCATCCGGCCGGTTTTCTGTACATTTAGAAAATTTACAAATATACCTTGTGCAGTTTCGGGCCTGAGATAGATGGTGTTGGCTTCGTCGCTTACTGAACCCAGCCGCGTTTCGAACATCAGGTTAAACTGGCGCACTTCGGTCCAGTTTCTGCTGCCCGACACCGGGTCAACAATTTCGCTGTCGATGATGATTTGTCTCAGTTCTTCAAGATTGTCCGATTCAAGGGCTTTGTTCATCCTTGCTTTTGTATCATGATACTTTTGCCTGTATTCAAGAACTTTTGGATTGGTAGTTGAAAACAATGCTGCATCGAAACTCTGGCCGAACCGTTTGGAAGCTTTTTCAATTTCTTTTTCAATTTTATTTTCAATGCTTTGAAGATAATCTTCGATAAGCTGATCGGCACGGTAGCGTTTTTTTGAATCTTTATTGTCGATAAGCGGGTCGTTGAATGCACCAACATGTCCCGATGCTTTCCAGATGGTTGGGTGCATAAAAATAGCCGAATCGATGCCTACAATGTTTTCGTGCATCCTTACCATTGATGCCCACCAGTAATTTTTAATGTTGTTTTTCAGTTCAACGCCATACTGACCGTAATCGTAAACGGCACTCAGCCCGTCGTAAATTTCGCTCGAAGGGAAAATAAATCCGTACTCTTTACAATGAGCTATCAGGTTTTTGAAAATATCTTCTGCTGCCATAAAAATAAATTTTGCCCGCAAATAAACGAAAATGTTTTTAATTTAATACGATACAGGTGCGAAATTCAATCCTTTCTGGAAATGAAACCTGAAATGATTTATAATTAGTATTGCTGTTTTTTTTTGAGGCACACTGTGAAAATTCTGAATTATCAGGCTGGCAAAAAAGAATTGATTGGCAGAAAAAATATTATTGTATAACATAAAAGATTACGAGCCAATTGAAATGGGTTCACTTATAAGTTGAAAAACTTCTTAACGAGTATGGGTACTAAATTTGTCATAAACTTTTTAAACAATTTTTTCTGATTTACGTACAATTTGTCCTGACCCATAAAACTGAAGAGAATGGAAAATAAACCCGGGGGAAAACCCAAAATTCAAATAACAGAAATCTTTTTGGCTAAAGCCGGTAATGATTTCTCCAGATGTTTCCATGGTATTATAAAAAGAGAAAAAGATGAACATGGTACTCCTTTTGTCTTTGGTAAAATATTGGTTAAAAACAGAAAACATAACGGGTATATATATTCCCGGGCTTCAGATCAATGGATTTTGGGTGAAAAACTTGACGAGATGGTACTGCTAATCCTTGATAATGGTTTGAACGACGACAAGGGGAAATCGTCAAAAATTGCTGAAACTGATTTTTTTCATAATTAATCCGGCACACAGTTTCAATCGCATTTGCAAGCCCGCATAACCATGATATGCCTGCCCCTGAAAGGTTTTCAGCCCAATCCCGGTAAAACATGGGTTAAAACATTAACATGGCAGGCTGAATGTGTTTATAATGAGCAACATCATATAATGATACAAAACTCCAAATGGAACAAAAAATAAGCCATATCCGTTTTATGGAGTAGTGATATTTGGCTAAAATCATTGCAAAAAACCGGTAATCCATACAGCAAAGGCATGCAATAATTGCATATATTTGCAGGGTATTAAAAAATATTTGTTTTGAAATATGTCGCTGAGTTTTGATTTTCTGGTAATCGGATCGGGTGTTGCCGGGTTGTCGTATGCTTTAAAAGTGGCTGATAGCGGAAAAGTGTGTATTGTTACCAAATCAAAAATTGATGAAACCAATACCTCATACGCCCAGGGAGGTATTGCCTCGGTGATGTACCAACCCGATAATTTTGAAAAACATATCCGCGATACCATTATTGCCGGTTCAGGGCTGAACGACCCTGAAGTTGTCAGCATGGTAGTTTCTGAAGCACCCCATAGAATTAACGATCTGATTGAATGGGGAGCAAGGTTCGATATGAACCAGCACGGAAAATATGATCTGGCCCGCGAAGGTGGTCATTCTGAATATAGAATACTTCATTACAAAGATGCTACCGGGCACGAAATACAAAAAGCGCTGACTTCAAAGGTACTGGCACACCCCAATATTGCTGTACTCGAAAATCATTTTGCGGTTGAACTTATAACACAACATTACCTGGGAAGGTTAATAAAGCGATATTACACCGATATTCAATGTTACGGGGCGTATGTCTTAAATCTGCAAACCAACGAAACATTAAAAATTCTTTCCAGGGTAACATTGATTGCGACAGGTGGATGCGGCAATCTTTACCAGTCAACCACCAACCCGCCCATTGCAACCGGCGATGGTATTGCAATGGTATACAGGGCAAAGGGAATTATTGATATGATGGAATTTATGCAGTTCCATCCAACCTCGTTATACAATCCTGGCGATCAGCCATCATTTTTAATCACCGAAGCCCTTCGTGGTTCAGGAGCCATTTTACGGACCATTGACGGCAATGAATTTATGCAACAGTACGACCCGAGAGGATCGCTTGCCCCGCGCGATATTGTGGCAAGAGCTATTGATAATGAAATGAAAACCCGTGGAGATGATTTTGTTTTTCTCGATTGTCGTCATATAAGCCGTGAAATTATCAATGAGCATTTTCCGAATATCAATAAAAAATGTCTTTCGGTAGGAATCGATATTACAAAAACCATGATACCGGTTGTTCCTGCTGCTCATTATATCTGCGGAGGTATTAAAGTCGATATGAACGGATTATCAACCATAAACCGTCTTTATGCTGCAGGAGAAGTGAGTATGACCGGCCTGCATGGAGGCAACCGACTGGCATCCAATTCGTTGATTGAAGCATTGGTCTATGCCCATAAAGCTGCCCGGCATTCTCTTTCGGTCTTTAAAACATACGAAATTATTGACGGGATACCTGACTGGAACGAGGAAGGTACCAGCCATCCTGAAGAAATGGTGCTTATAACCCAGAATTATAAAGAAATGCAGACCATTATGACGAACTATGTCGGTATTGTCCGTTCAAACCTAAGGCTGGCAAGGGCATTAACAAGACTTGAGATTATTTTCCGTGAAACAGAAGAATTATATAAAAAAACCACCCTGTCGAGAAAACTTTGTGAATTACGAAACCTCATCAATGTCGGATACCTGGTTATAAAAAGTGCACAGCAACGGCGCGAAAGCATTGGATTGCACTACAACATCGATTTTCCGCCTAAAAAGGATAATTTTTTGCCTGATAGCACCTGATGAGTTTATTATTTTTTATTAAGCAATTTACAATACATAGATAAATAATGCATTATATGACAAATATAAAAATAATCCTTATCCTGCTGATTTTTGTACCGGGTGTATGGAATCAAATGAATGCCCAGACGGGAAACTGGTGTGCCACACCCTATTTTGATAGTATTGAAATTGCCCGTGATCCTGATATTTTAAAACGACGGGCTGTCTTAGAGGCATATACTCAGCAATTCCAGCCATCTGACGAAAAAACTGTGCTTACCATTCCGGTGGTTTTTCATATTGTTCATAATTATGGAGCCGAAAATATACCCAAAAGTTCGGTTGAAGCAGTGATTGAACAAATGAACAAAGACTACCGTAAACTGAATATGGAATTATCGCAGGTGGTTTCGCAGTTTAAACCTATCGTTGCCGATGTTGAAGTTGAATTTAAACTTGCGCGCCTCGATCCGGACGGAAATTGCACTGAAGGAATTACCCGTACCCATTCTTTATCGACATATAATGCTGATAATAATGTTAAATATGAAATACCCGGATGGAATCCAAATAAGTATTTGAATATCTGGGTTGTAAACAGCATTGCTTCGGGGGCAGCAGCATGGTCGCATTATCCTGGGGTTTCTCCTGAACTCGATGGTGTAGTTTGTAAATATAATTATATTGGTTATAATCATGTAATTACACATGAAGTAGGACATTATCTAAACCTGATGCATACCTGGGGCGACTCAAACGAACCCGGACTTGCTTCTAACTGTAATATTGATGATAATGTGGGGGATACACCCAATACCATGGGAACCACCGATAATTCCTGTAACCTGAGCCAGGCTACCTGCGGATCGCTTGATAATGTTCAGAACTATATGGATTATTCGGGATGTTACATTATGTTTACCGAAGGGCAGAAAACACGCATGAGAGCTGCTTTAAACAGCTGGATAGGCGGACGTAATAATCTTTGGACAAATGCCAATCTGCTGGCTACCGGAACAAATCCCGGCTATAACCCACCCGTTTGTGCTCCAATTCCTGATTTTAAAACCGATTTTGCCTGTGGTTGTATGGGTTCATCTTTTGCCTTCACCGACATGAGTTATAATGGAGAAGTTACATCATGGGAATGGTCATTTCCGGGAGGATCGCCTTCCTTTTCAAATGAGCAGAATCCGGTAATCAATTACTTTAATAAAGGAAAATATAACGTAACCCTGACTGTATATAATTCAGCAGGTTATCAATCAATTACAAAAAACTCATGGATTAATGTAATGGATACCCTATCAGGCGAAATTACTCCAATGAATCAGGATATGCAGTCGGCCAGTTTTCCTGATTATCCTGACAACCCCGACCGGAAATGGACCATTGCCGGAGATGCAGTCAATAAATTTACGAGGTATACCCACAGCAACGGAAACATCAGCATGCGTGTTAATAATGCCAATAATTATGCAGGTACATTTTCAGAACTTGTTTCACCTAATATTATGTTTAATTCGGCCATTGATATGAGCCAGCTGGAATTCCGTATTGCCTATGCACGGAGAAATGCAAACTCAACCGATGTTTTTAAAGTTTTTCTTTCAACCAATTGTGGCAGGTCATGGCTGATGCGATATATTAAGAGCGGTTCAACACTTGCCACCAATGGCGGGGCATTTGTAACCGGCACTTTTATCCCCACCGACAATGATTGGAAAAGTGTAAAAATCAATACCAATATCACCCAGCCTGTAAACCATGTAATGATTAAATTCCAGATTACCAGTAACGGCGGTAATTATTTATACATTGATGATATAAAAATAGGCAAACCAGCAACATCAGCTGATAAAATTTCATTTGAGGACGATTTTAACTTTTACGTTCATCCAAATCCTTTGCATGATGATGCATCAATAGAATTATTCATGCCTGCGGGCGATAAAATCACTTTTAATTTGTTTAACCTGGCGGGAATTTTGGTTGCCCGGTCTGAATATTCAGTAAAACAGGGCGAAAATCATTTAAGTGGCAATATTTTGTTCAATGGATTAAAGCCAGGCATGTATTATCTTAAAGGAGCGGCTTGGCAAAAAACCCGGATTGTGAAAGTTATTTTGTATTAAAGTTAATATATATTTTAAGTAACAAGAAGCCAGAATTTTCCGAAGAAAATAATAATGATTAAAAAGACCATCATTTTTATTCTTTTTTCTGTAATTGCAGTGACGATTATATGGGTTATTCTTATCACTTCAGGGCTTCGATCCATACCACCCATTCAGGCTGTAACAAATGACAGCAAAGTTTTTATTCAGATTCCTGATATAAAAAGTTCAAAAATTCTCTATCATTCAGATTATATCCCCTCATTTCTTCTGATGCCTGGTAGCAGGGAAAAAATTGATTTTGGCTGCGATTTTTTTCGCACACTGCTTCCCTGGCTTGATACAAAGAAATCATACCCGGCCATCATCAGTGGCTGCCAGAATAATACAGGACAATATTCATGGATTTACATGCTTGGTGATTTTCATTTTTCGGTGAATGAATTTTTAGAGTTTTTATCCATTGATATAAGTGAAGTAAAACAGAGAAAATTTGAAAACCAGAAATTGTACTATACCACTTACAATGCCTCGAAAATTGTATTTTCAATCTATGAAAATTTACTTCTAATATCTGAATCTGAAGCACTGATTGAAAACTCAATCCGCGCAGCTGAAAATAAACAAAATAAACTCACTGATGTTGACTTCAGTTTTCTTTATTCCGCATCGGGAAAATATATTGATGGCTCGGTTTTTATTAATTCTGATGTTTTAAAAATACAGGATGAGTTGTACGATACGTTTTTAAAACGGTACAGACAACTTGGATTATGGGCTATGTTTGACATGGTGGAAAAAAATAATATATGTTTTTTGGGTGGGTTTGTTCTTTCTGATTCATTGCATAAACCTGAAATACTGAAAAACCAGGGAAATATTTTGCCCGACATAATTAAAGTGCTGCCTCAGCATGTTGTAACCCTTGAGACCTACGCAACTACCAATATGCAGGCTTTTCAACAAGATCAGCAAACATTTTTACGTTTAAATAATACGCTGTCAATTTATAATAAATTAAAAGACAGCATTAACCGTGTTTATAATACCAATGTCACAGAATGGATGAATGACATATCGGGCAATTATGCCGGAAGTTTCAGTGTATCATTCAATAATAATATTGACAATCTGAGTAACTTTTATTTCGTCAGATTAAGCGATCCGCATAATGCCCGTGGTAAAATCAATGATTTTTTAGCAGCATCAAACGGCCATTGGGTTTCATTGTCCGGGACTTCTGATTTTTATGTTTTTGAGCTGAATAAAACAGGTGTTGTTGATCTGCTTTCATTTTCGTTTCCTGCAGAAACAAAAGGGAAAATGGGTTTTGTTTACGGAGATTATTTGTTTTTCACCGATTCGGTCAGGGATGTTAAGGATTTTATACAGATGACCCATGATGGCAAGACTTTAAAACAAGATTTAAATTTTATAAAATTTTATGACAAGGTATATACTTCCGGAACTTATTCTTTTTATTGCAACCAGGCATTATGGAATGAATACCGGAGGAATTCACTAACAGTTAATAAAACAGGTAGTCAGGAGGGTGATTTGAGTGATATTGCAATTATCTGCCGTCAACATTTAAATACTGCGATGTTGCCCGTAACCATATCCTATCAGAACAAAACTGATAAAAGTAATCTTAAGCTTAATAATGAAACCGTTATCTGGAAGTCAGATCTTGATGCACCTGCCCTTTTTCGTCCCAGGATATTTAAAAACCATTTGAATGGCAGCAGTGAAATCCTGGTGGCCGATTCATTAAATCAGTTGTATTTGTTTACAAATACAGGAAATATGCTGTGGAAAATAAAAATCAACCATAAGATTAACACTGAGATTTACCAGGTTGATATTTTAAAAAACAGTAAACTTCAGTATCTTTTTATGGCAGGAAAAGAACTGTATGCCATTGACAGAAATGGTAAAATGGTAGAAGGTTACCCGGTCATATTCAGGAATTGCCGCGAAGGTACCCTCTCTGTTATCCGGTACGAGCCAAAATCAGATTGCAGGCTGTTTATGCAAACAGAGGACAGGAAAATAATTTTATGTGATATTAATGGGAAGCAGATTTCTGACTGGAAATCACCAGTTTTAAAATCGCAGTTATACGCTCCTGTCAAATACATAAAAACAGGAAATAAAGACCTGTTATGTGCTGTTGACAGTAATGGTTTATATCTTTTCAACCGGAAAGGGCAGGTCGTTTATAAAACAGTAAATATAAAACCTGCACCGAATACAGAAATATTCAATTACACCTATAAAAACAGAAATGGTTTGATTTTTAATACTATAAATGGAACTGCCTATGTAATAAGTCTTTCAGGAAAGCAGGATTCAATATGTATCAGTTCATCCCTTTCGTCCGGTCATTTTTTTATATGCCGCGATTTTAACAACGAAAAAGGAGAAGAATTGCTTTACCTTGATGGTGATAAACTACGTTTGTATGATGCAGCAGGAAAGCAAAAATTTTACACCTTGATTTTTGGACGGGTATCATCAAAACCTTTATTATTCCAGATTACAGGAAATAAGCTGGCTATTGGCGTTTTTTCTGACGATGAGCAGTCCATTGCAATTTATAACAACAACGGAAATATGCTTGATGGTTTTCCGCTGCCTGCTTCTGTTTCATTTTCGATGGAGCAGGACAGGAAATTACGTTCAAAATATTATATTTATACAGTTTTTCACCGGCAATTGGTAAAATATGAAATTGAATCAAAATGAGTTATTTATTATTTTATATTTCATCTTTTGTATTATTGATTGATATAACTGCCATTTCAAATGCTTATTACGGAAATTCTAAAGCATTATGGAATCATTTACTACTTTCAATGCTTTTATTCTTTTCAGTAGTGTTGTTGATGTTTTTTGCCGGAGTTGGTATTTCATGGTTTCTATCTAAAAATTACGATATTCCGGAACGGGTATATTTAGTATTTATGTTTTTTTTGGGTTTGAAAATATTAGCAGCTTCTTATAAAAACAGTTTTATCAGGTATCAGGTTTCAGACCAGATAAAGATGATGCTTCTTCAGGCTGTTTTAGCATCAATCAATGTTTTTATTTTTGGGTTGATATCAGGAATGATATTAAAGACGCACAGGGCAATTCCGGTCATTTTTATATTTATTGTATGCATAGCGTTTGTTGCTGGTTGGCTTCTGCATGACAAGTCACCCTGGCTGTATTCATCAAGAACCAGGTTGTATTCAGGCATTTTAATCATGGCGCTTTGCGTTTTAGAAATCATCAGGTCTTATATATACTAACACGTTGTTATGGCTTTTTTCAGGGTTTTATTGATTATTGTTCTTGTGTTTTTTACACTTCGGATTATTGGCGTGCTGCTTTTCAGGTTCCTGATTTATAAATTGAAAAAGAAAGCTGAAAGTTTTAATACCGGAAATAACCGGCAACAGCCTGAAGGCAAAGTTACCATTTCTTATTTTGATGATAACATAAGAAGTGAAAAACAAAACACGGGTGAATATGTTGATTATGAAGAAATAAAATAGAACAGAATATTATTTTAATATTTCAAGATGAAAGTAATCATTTTATGTGGAGGAATGGGCACAAGGCTCAGGGAAGAAACCGAGTACAAACCAAAACCTATGGTTGAAATCGGGGGTAAGCCCATCATTTGGCATATTATGAAACATTATGCTTTTTATGGGTATAAGGAATTTATTCTTGCTTTGGGGTACAAAGGGAATGTAATCCGCGATTATTTCCTGAATTATTACCGCTATAATTCCGATTTTACGGTTGATCTGGGAAACAATGGACAAATTGAAATTCATTCCGAAAAGCTGTTTGAAGACTGGAAAATTACGCTGGCTGAGACAGGTTTTGATTCCATGACAGGCTATCGTACAAAGTTGTGCAGCAAATACATCACCGAAGACCGCTTTATGCTAACTTATGGCGATGCTGTGAGTAACGTGAATATAGCTGATTTGGTGACATTTCATAAAGAAATAAACACAGTTGCCACTGTTACAGGTGTTTATCCGGTATCGCGTTTTGGCGAGCTTGAAACAAATGGAAATAAGGTCTTGAGATTCAAACAGCAAATCAAAGAAATTGAAAATAAAGAGCCTATCAACGGAGGGTATTTTGTATTTAAAAAAGAATTTTTTGATTTTATTCCGGAAGACCCCAAAGCCGATATTGAAGGTGTTGCAATGAATGCTATTGTTGAGGCAGGGCAATTATCGGTTTTTAAACATCATTCTTTCTGGCAATGTATGGATACTTACCGCGATTATCAGCTACTCGAAAAATTGTGGAAAGAAAATCCGGTCTGGAAAATATGGGAATAAACTAATTGATATGAAAAAAGTTATCGTCACAGGTCATCAAGGTTATATTGGTGTTCATCTGGTAAAAATGTTGGTTGAAAAAGGATACAATGTCTTGGGTATTGATACCGGCTATTTTGGAAATGATTGTGAATTTTATAATCCTGAATATAAGATACAGGCACTGAAAAAAGATATCAGGCTAATTGACGAAAAAGACATTGAAGGTACCTGGGCCATCTGTCATTTGAGTGCCCTGTCAAACGATCCCATGGGTGAATTAAATCCTGAACTGACATTTGATATTAATTACAGAGCATCAGTGAAGTTGGCAACAATAGCAAAAAAAGCAGGAGTAGAGAAGTTTGTTTTTTCATCCTCCTGTAGTATGTATGGAATAGCTGACGGATCAAACACTCTTGACGAAACGGCTTCTTTTAATCCAATTACTGCCTATGCCAAATCAAAAGTATTTACCGAGCAGGAAATATTTCCATTAAACGATTCCGGTTTTTCGGTTACTTCATTAAGAAATGCCACTGCATATGGGTCATCGCCCAAATTACGGTTAGATCTGGTTGTGAATAATCTGGTTGGTTGGGCAGTAACACAAAATCAAATCAGGATTATGAGCGATGGAACCCCATGGAGACCTTTAATTCATTGTGAAGATATTGCCCGGGCTTTTGTTGCCGTTATTGAAGCTCCCGCTGAAAAAGTAGCCGGTCAGGCATTCAATACCGGCAAAAATGAAGATAACTACCAGGTAAAAGATATTGCCAATATGGTAGGGTTGGTCGTTAAAGATTGTAAGGTAGTATTTACCGGTGAACACGGAAGTGATTCAAGATCATACAAGGTCGATTTTTCAAAAATAAAAAATACCCTTCAGGGTTTCAAACCGGTCTGGTCGTTAAAAGAAGGAATAGAAGACCTATACAGTAAATATCTTGCATATGGTATGAACAGCGATACCTTTAACGGAAGATTTTATATTCGGCTCAAACAGCTTCAATACCTTAGCCAATCAGGTTTTATTGACAAAAATCTTTTCTGGATGAAGTAGACAGCACCATATTATCAGGTAAATTCACAATCAATCATTTAAAAAAGAAGCGTGTTTATTAATGGATTTTAAATACAGTATTATTGGTGCAGGAGTGGTAGGCTTGGCGATAGCTGCACGGCTATCGGCGAAATACAAAGATATTGTTGTCCTGGAAAAGAATAAAAAATTTGGACAGGAAACTTCAAGCCGCAACAGTGAGGTGATTCATTCAGGAATATATTATCCTCAAAATTCGCTCAAAGCATTGCTTTGTGTTAAAGGAAAGGAAATGCTCTACGAATATTGTCTGAAAAACAATATCCCTCACCGGAAATGTGGAAAACTGGTTGTAGCAACATTACCCGATGAGTGTAAGATTGTTGAATCAGTATTGCAGCAATCAAAACTTAATGGTGTAAAAGATGGGAAAATACTCAGCCAGGATGAAATTTATCAGATTGAGCCTGAAATTTTTGCTTTATCGGCCGTATACTTTCCATCAACAGGAATTATCGACAGCCATAGCCTGATGAAATGCCTCGAAACCGAAGCTGTCAATAATGGAGTTCAGTTTGCCTATGGCAATTGTGTAACCACAATCCAAAAAATCGATAAAGGAAATTGTATTGGTGTTTCCGGACCACAGGATGAGAAATATGAATTTACTTCAGAATATGTGATCAATGCTGCAGGCTTAAATGCTTATGAAATTTCCTGCATAGCAGGTATCAGTAACCCTGAATACCGGATATATTACTGGAAAGGTGAATATTTCAGCATTCAAGCCAGTAAAAGAAACCGTATCCATTCACTGGTTTACCCGGTTCCGGCAAAACATATTACCAGCCTTGGCATTCATGCTACCATTGATTTGACTAACCGTATCAAACTTGGACCAAATGCTATATATCTGGGAGATGGAATTCCCGATTATACGGTCAATCCGGAACATAAACAAGCATTTTTTGAATCGGCAAAAAAATTCCTGCCTTTTCTTGAGCTTGCTGACCTTGAGCCAGATCAGGCAGGAGTAAGGCCAAAATTGCAAAAGCCCGGCGATGAAGTACGCGATTTTATAATCCGGAATGAAGAGGATAAAGGATTTCCAGGATTTATTAACCTTATAGGCATTGAATCTCCCGGATTAACCTCATGCCTTGCCATTGCTGAATTTGTTGAAAAATTAATAAAATAAACCATGGAAATTGTTCAAAACAGCATTCAGGGGGTATTTGAAATTACCTTAAAACCCATTTCCGATAACCGGGGTTTTTTTATGCGAACCTATGATTTTCAAATTTTTAAAGATTATGGTCTGCAAACCCAATGGGTTCAGGAAAACCATTCAAAATCAGTTCAAAAAGACATCATTCGTGGGATGCATCTTCAATTACCGCCGTTTGCCGAGACCAAAATGATTCGCTGCATTAAAGGCCAAGTAATGGATGTTTTTGTTGATTTGCGAAAAAACAGCCCGACATTTGGGAAGTGGGGCTCTGTTATTATTTCTGAGAGTAATTATAAATGCGTCTATATTCCAAAGGGTTTTGCCCATGGTTTTTGCAGCCTGACTGACAATTGTGAAGTAGTTTACAAAGTTGATAATTATTACAACAAACCATCCGAATTAGGAATAATTTGGAATGATCCGGACGTTGGAATTGCATGGCCGGTTGATAAGCCAATATTGTCGGAAAAAGACAGCATGAACATGACCTTGAAGCAGTTTATTGAGAAGTACCAATTTATTGATGTTGAAAATCTATGAATATCCGATTGTTTAAACCCTCACTGGGCGAGGAAGAACTTGCCAATATCCGCGATGCATTTGAGCGGTCGTGGGTTGGACTTGGGCCAAAAGTGAATGAATTTGAAGAAGCATGGGAAAAATTTATTGGCTGTTCCGAAGCCATTGCCTTAAACTCAGCTACTGCAGCACTGCATCTGGCTCTGGCTGTATTCCGGTTTCCCGAAGGCAAGAAAGTACTTGTGCCATCGCTGACATTTTCGGCAACGGCATCAGCAATTTTATATAACAGGTTAATACCCGTATTTGTCGATTCCGACCCGGTTACTTTGGGCATGAGCCTTGCTGATCTTGACAAGAAATGGGATAAGGAATGTGTTGCGGTTATGCCGGTGCATTATGCCGGCCATCCGGTACAGATGGATAAACTGGTTCCGTGGGCACGCGCCAAAGGATTGAAAATAATTGAAGACTGTGCCCATACTGCCGGAGGCGAATATCTTGAGAAAAAACTCGGCACATGGGGCGATATTGGCTGTTTCAGTTTTGAAGAAAAAAAGTGCATGACCACCGGCGATGGCGGCATGATTTGTTCAAACGACCCGGATTTATTGAAAGAGGTCAGGGCAATGCGATGGGTTGGCATTGATAAGGACAATTGGAAAACTGCCCAGCAATACACAGCCGTAAATAAAGATGCCATGCATTGGTTTTATGAGCTGAATATTCTTGGCTATAAATACAATATGAATGACCTTGCCGCATCAGTGGGCCTTGCTCAGTTGAAAAAATTACCCAGCTTCAATCAGCAAAGATCGCAGATTATCAGGATGTATCTTGATGGGTTAAGAACTTTCAGCCATGTGGAGCCGCTTTTGCCTTTTGAACCCGAAAAATACCCTTATCAGATGTTTGGTATAAGAGCCCGTCATAGAGATGAGCTGATGATTTTTCTGAAAAACAACGGTATAGCAACCGGATGTCATTATACACCACTATCTGTTCAACCGCTATTCAAACCATGGGGAAATAATTGCCCCTTTATTGAACAGGAACACAATCGTTTTATAACATTACCGTTACATACCGGTTTGACTGAGCTGGAAATTAACTACATTGTAGCTAAAATCAATGAATTCAAACACTAATAATTTAGGGCAGAAACCTGAAACCTGGGATGATTTCTGGAAAGGGATATCGCCACTTTCAGAAATACAAATGTGGGATTATTATGGCGGAAGGCAGTGGATAACCAAATATGTCCCCAGAAATGGAAAGACTATTGAAGGTGGCTGTGGTACAGGACGTTATATTTTTTATCTTTCCAGAATGGGAATTGATATTGAAGGTCTTGATTTCTCGGACGAGGTTTTGGTTAAGTTAAAAGAAACTGCAGCAAATTTTGGCACCAGTGTTGTTCTTACAAAAGGTGATGTTACAGCTTTGCCATATCCCGATAACGCTTTAAGCGGATATATTTCACTTGGTGTAATGGAACATTTTATTGAAGGCCCGCATAAAGCTATAGCTGAGGCATACAGGGTTCTCCGGCCCGGAGGAATTGCCATTATAACAACGCCGAATAAATCGTTTTTTATACGATACAGGAATTTTAAAAAGCAACTTAAAAATGCAGCAAAATATCTTCTCGGAATAAAACAAAAACCTGAAACTTTTTTTCAGTATGAATATTCTCCAAAACAATTAAAAAAGTTTCTGGAGCTACAGAAATTTTATGTAAGCCGGGTTCATGGCTGCGATTTATTGTATCCTTTTGTCGAAATTGGGAATTTTTCGGGAAACAACATTCAAAAAGGTTCGTTTGCATATTGGTTTGCAAATTGTTTTGAAAATACGCCCCTTCAATATTATGGAGCACAATCAATTACAGTTTCAGTTAAAATAGCTCCGGTAATGCATTGTTTTTTGAGTGGTAAACCGAATGCTTATCCTCAATCGCTTGAAAAATATGATGTGCCTATATCAGAAGAAATGCAAAAATCACCTTTGGCAGCATTATATTTAAAAAACAGAAGGGTTAAATATGCTGAAAAATATATCATTAACCCACCATATTTGAATCCTCAGAAACAAATCTGCAATTATACAGGTGAAAAATATGTAACAGATCCTCTTTTTGAGAATTTTGGGTTTAATGTACCAGTATCGCCAACAGCAATAAAAGATATCAATGTTAATATCGATTTATGTTGCAACCATATCAAACCCTTATGGAGAAAAAGGGAAGATTAATAAACCTTAGCGCAATGAAAAAAATCATTCCTGGCTTTATAAAAAGGTTTCTGATAAAAATACTTTTTCTGGTCAGAAACAGTAAAGAAAACCAGATACCATTCTCAGTAAGGGTATCAAAAGGGGTTACCATTGGCAAAAAATGCAAAATTGGCACCAATGTTAGCCTTGGTCCAATGGTTACCTTAGGAAACGGCGTTACTATTGCTTCGGGAGTTTTCCTTGAGCGTATCAGCATTGGCGATGGTAGTGCAGTTGAATCCGGCATAAAAATTACAGGTTGTGGTGAAGGGAAGATCATCGTTGGTAAGGAATCGTATCTTGGCATTAATAATGTTTTGGATTGGAGCAATGATATCACAATTGGCGATTTTGTACATATAGCCGGACCTTCGACTGGAATTTTTACCCATACTTCAGCGCCAATGTGCCTGCAAAGCATACCGCTTCATATGAAAGATAAAACATATCGTCCAACTGCTCCGGTGATCATTGAAAGCAATGTTTATATAGGTGGCAACTGCACTGTTTATCCGGGGGTAAAAATCGGCCACCATTCTGTTGTTGCTCCTAATTCTGCTGTAAACAAAGATATTGAGCCATATTCGATGTATGGAGGAGTCCCTGCCCGTAAAATTAAAGACCTCAAATAATTGATTTCAATGAAAAAGATTAATGTTGAAATATTTAAACCTGAACAACTCACTCAGGATCAATACAATTTTATCCATCAAACCATACAATCACAAAATGGTTTGGTATTTCATCATCCCGCTTTACATTCCATAGTAATGCAGAATTTCCATTGCGTCTGTTACTATTACTTTGCTTATCTCAATGACGAACCGGTTGGTTTTTGCCCATGTTATCCATTGCAAAGCAAGCGTCTTACTTTATTACATTCCAACCCGACTCATTTCGATTTACCTTATGGCGGATGGGTATACAACGGAAAAAAAATAACTTACCCCGAACTTCTCCATGCTATGCCTGCCCGGTTTAACCAGATGATAAGCCTGTGGGTCAATCCGCTACTCGATTTTTCATTGAATGAAGCAGGTCAATTTAAAAACCAGGAATTTTTAACCGGTTTTGTGCCTTTGCACCTTTCATCAGAAGAGATTTATAATATCCATATCGATTCAAAACGGCGGAATATGATACGAAAAGCCGAAAAAAACGGGATTATTGTTAAAACGGGGGGAGATAATCTTTTTGATGAGTTTTCAGTTTTGTTAAAAAATATGTGGCACAAGGCAGGAATGCCCGACAAACCACTTTCTTTTTATGCCGATGTTTTACATTCGGGATCTGAAACAATAAAATCCAGGATTTTTATTGCTTATAAATTGGATAATCCGGTTGCCGGAGTTTTTTTGCTGGGAAATCAGAATTGCATCCATTACTGGCTAGGCGCAACCAATGAAGGGGTTGAAAATGATGGACAGGGTGAATTATTGCAGTGGCATGCCATTCAATGGGCAAAAAGCCAGGGTGCCAGATATTATGATTTATGTGTAATTGAACCGGGAAGATTACCACAGATTGCAAAGTTTAAGTCGGGATTTACAAAGCAGGTGGTTCCTTTTTATAATATTGCTTTGCGTCCTCTATCTTATCGGGTTTTAAACCGCCTGGGGATGTAGATTATTGGAAAGATGCTCAATCCGGACTCCTCGCTTTTGGATACCTGGCACAGATGTAATTAACTTTAAATATAGATATTAATAGCCAAGTATTTTAAGCATTGATTTAAAACTTTGTTCCTTTGAAAAAAGGCGGGTTGTTATTTCACCATCTTCATTGCGATCAATAATAATTTGCTTTGGAGCCGGAGTCAGGCAATGCTGAATGCCGCCAAATCCACCCACCGAATCCTGGTAAGCGCCGGTATTAAAAAAACCAATATAGAGCGGGTCGTTTGCATTGAATTTAGGCAGGTATATGGCATTGGAGTGAAGTTCTGAATTATAGTAATCGTCGCTGTCGCAGGTGAGACCTCCCAGTAAAACCCTTTCATATTCCTGATCCCAATGATTGACAGGCAATAAAATAAAATGTTTTCCCACGGCCCAGGTATCAGGCAAGGTTGTCATAAACGAACTGTCAATCATATTCCATGCTTCACGGTCGTTTTGTTTTTTCTGGCCAACAACGGAATAAATTGCTCCGCCCGCTTCACCAACGGTAAATGTACCAAATTCTGTAAAAATATGAGGTTCAATAACATCTCGCTGATTACAGGTTGCTTTAATGTGCGAAATAATTTCTTCGGCCATGTATTCGTAATCGTAATCAAAACTTAAAGAATTTTTTACCGGAAAACCGCCCCCGATATTTAAAGAATCGAGTTCGGGACAAACCGTTTTCAATTCACAATAGATATTAATACACTTGGTAAGCTCATTCCAGTAATATGCATTATCGTTAATACCCGTATTGATGAAGAAATGAAGCATTTTTAACCTGAATTTCGGATGGTTCTTTATTTTTTCTTCATAAAAAGGAACAATATTTTTATAACCAACACCTAGCCTTGATGTGTAGAATTCAAATTTTGGTTCTTCTTCAGCGGCAATTCTTATGCCCAGGTAAAACGGACGGTCAATCACTGCATCAAGTTGATCGAGTTCAGACTGATTGTCAATAATAGGGATGGTATTCTCATATCCGGTATTGATTAGCCGTGCAATGTTCTCAATATACTGTGGCAGTTTAAATCCATTACAGATGATGTACCTGTTTTTATCTATTCTGCCTGTTTCTGATAACATTTCTATGATATTGATATCAAAAGCGGATGAGGTTTCAAGATGAACGTTATTACTCATTACTTCGTTTATAACATGCTCAAAATGGTTACTTTTTGTGCAGTAACAATAGTTATAGGTTCCCTGGTATTCCACTTTTGCCATAGCAACTTTAAACCATTTTTTTGCTTTTCTGATATTGGCTGATATATTTGGAAGATAGGTAAACTTCAGGGGTGTGCCATATTGTTTAATAATATCAATCAGATTAATATCATGAAAAAGAAGGGTAAAATCATCGAGCTTGAATTCAGCCTGGGGCCAGTCAAAAGTCTGCTCAATAAGGTCAATGTATTTGTTTCTCATGGCAATATATTAATAATTTACTTAATTAAAATGTTGTCAGTGTATTTGATCTACATCATAGTTTTAACCAATATCCATATCTGTTACATGGTATTGGTAAATGCAAATGTAAATGATTTGGATTTATTTAAAAGCAAAATATAAAAATATTTATTTTGCCTGAATATTTTTATTTATTTTATTATCAATATGTTAAATTCTTAAATTCAAAATTTTCAATTTTTTTTTGATCTTCATAAAAAAAAAACATTTCCAGAGCGATAATACTTTATCTTTGCACGTTTATTAATAAGATATGAAACATACATGATAACAGGGTTTTATAAAAATACTAAGTTTGTTTTGTTCTTAAAACGGAAAATTCAATATAAATCTTTCCGGCAGTAATATCAAGGTTGTATCTATGAAGGATGGTAAATTTAAACAGTTCCTGCATAAAATCAGGTTTAAGTACCGGATGGTATTATTTAACGATATTACCTACCAGGAAGTTTTTTCAATAAAACTTACAAGGCTGAATGTAACGGCTTACCTGGGTTTTTTCTCATTAATGCTTATCATAATTGTTACTTTATTAATAGCTTATACTCCTTTGCGCGAATATATCCCTGGCTATCCCGATTCAAAAATGCGTAACCAGATTGTAAACAATGCCATTTTGGTTGATTCACTTCAGAATCAACTCCGGGTGCAAAGCCAGTTTATTAATAATTTAAGTAAAATCATTATTGGTGAGGATACACAGCTGTTACTTCATGCGATAGATACAATGCATGATTTCGGGCAGATTACTTTTAAAAGATCGGTTGAAGATTCATTAATGAGGTATACTGTTGAACGTGATGAGAAATATAACCTTACAGGCAGCAAGATACAGCCGCGGCTCGAAGGTTTAAATGCCATTCATTTTTTTGCACCGGTAAAAGGGGTTGTGACCAATTCGTTTAACCCTTCCTATGGGCATTATGGTATTGATCTGGTAGCCCGTCCCAACGAACCGGTTTTATCTGTCCAGAAAGGAACAGTGATTATGGCTGCCTGGACCATTGAAACAGGCTATGTGATTCAAATTCAGCATTCGCATAACATTATTTCTGTTTATAAACACAATGCCAGCCTTTTACGTAAAACCGGCGATGTGGTCGAAGCTGGCCAGGCAATTGCCATTATCGGGAATACAGGGGAACTTTCGTCGGGGCCACATCTGCATTTCGAACTTTGGTACAATGGGCAACCGGTTAACCCTGAGGATTATATTATTTTTTAAATACCGGTATGAATAAACCAAAACATATCACCATTCTTGGTTCAACAGGTTCAATAGGCCGGCAGGCGCTGGAAGTAATTGAATTATATCCGGAAAGGTTTATTATTGAAGCCATTACAGCACAATCAAATGCCGATTTACTCATCAGGCAGGCATTAAAGTATAAACCCCGTGAAGTGGTAATTGTAAATCAAATGCATTATCATAAAGTTAAAGAGGCTTTAAAACATACTTCTATTCACGTTAGCTGTGGCGTTGAAAGTCAATATCATGCTGTTGCTTTGCCCGAAGTGGAACTTGTTTTAACAGCAGTTGTGGGTTTTGCCGGGTTACTTCCAACTTTACATGCAATTAAAAATGGAAAAAATATTGCATTGGCCAATAAGGAAACTATGGTAGTTGCCGGCGATATTGTTACACGGCTGGCCGGCGAAAAAAAAGTTCATATTTACCCGGTAGATTCCGAACATTCAGCTATTTTTCAATGCCTTAACGGTGAAGAAATGAATCCACCCGAAAAAATATTTCTAACAGCATCAGGTGGCCCTTTCAGGACAAAAAAGCTGGAAGATCTTTATCATGTCACCAAAACTGAAGCTTTAAGACATCCAAATTGGGCTATGGGTTCGAAAATTACCATCGATTCTGCAACCTTGATGAACAAAGGCCTTGAGGTAATTGAAGCAAAGTGGCTTTTTGACCTGCAGCCGGAACAAATTCATGTTGTTGTACATCCTCAGTCTATTATTCATTCTTTGGTGCAGTTTTACGATGGTTCAATCAAAGCCCAGATGGGGCTTCCCGATATGAAATTACCTATTTTATATGCTTTTTCATACCCCGAAAGGCTGGCAACAAAGTATCCCAGGTTCAATTTTACCGATTACCCGACTCTGACTTTTGAACCGGCCGATACCAGCCGTTTTCCTAACCTTGACCTTGCTTACCAGGCCCTCCGTTTGGGTGGAAATTCGCCTTGTATTGTCAATGCTGCAAATGAAGAGGTAGTTAATGCTTTTTTAACAGATAAATTATCATTTATGCAAATCCCAAAAGTAATTGAATGGGTAATGCAAAAAGTCAGTTATATTCGCAATCCTTTGGTTGAAGATTATATTGAAACCGATAAAGTGGCCAGAGAATATGCGCTTGAAAAAATCAATTCTTTATAAATCAGATTAATATATGGAAATATTAACACGTGTTGCTCAGCTGTTGCTCAGTTTGTCAATTTTAATTGTATTGCATGAATCCGGACATTTTCTTTTTGCGCGGATTTTTAAAACCCGCGTCGAAAAATTCTACCTGTTTTTTGACCCCTGGTTTTCAATATTTAAATTTAAAAAGGGAGAAACGGAATATGGTATAGGCTGGCTCCCCCTCGGAGGATATGTAAAAATAAGCGGTATGATTGACGAATCGCTCGACCGCAGCCAGTTAAACCAAATACCCCAGCCCTGGGAATTCCGGAGCAAACCGGCCTGGCAACGGTTACTGATTATGCTTGGTGGTGTTACTGTTAATTTTATTCTGGCACTCTTCATTTACTCGATGGTATTGTATACATGGGGTGAGGAATACCTTGCCAATAAAGATGTCAAATATGGCATTGCCTGTGAAAAACTGGCTACAGACATAGGCCTTCAGAATGGCGATCAGATTCTTTTCCTGGATCATAAACCTGTACAGAAATTCAGTGATATAGTTCCTGTCTTACTGCTTGATAATGTTAAAACAATCAGTGTTTTAAGAAACAATGATACACTTCATCTTCCGGTTCCTGCAGAGCTCACCCCACGGCTGATAAAAGGCGAGCCTTTTATTTCGTTCAGGTTTCCGTTCATCATTGGTGATTTTATCAAAGAATCGGCCGGTAAAAGTGCCGGTTTGGCAGTTGGCGATAAAATTATTGGTATCAATAACGACACAACCATCTTTTTCGATGAAGTAAGATCAAAATTATCGGGACTGAAAAATCAAAATATTACGGTGAAAGTGATCCGTAACAATACACCAATGATGATTCCGGTAACGGTTCCTGAAACAGGGTTGTTGGGAATTGCCCCCGATATAAACGGCCTTTTTGAATTAAGTAAAACTCAGTATGGTTTTTTTGCTTCTTTTCCGGCCGGAGTTTCCAAAGGATTTGTAACTGCCCGTAATTATCTCAAACAGTTTCGTTTACTATTCAATCGTGAATCGAAAGCTTATGAATCGGTAGGTGGTTTTATTACCATCGGGAAAATTTTTCCTGCCCGTTGGGATTGGATGGCTTTCTGGAATCTTACAGCATTTTTATCAATTATGTTAGCCATTCTTAATGTATTACCCATACCGGCACTCGACGGAGGACATGTTCTTTTCCTGGTTTATGAACTGATTACACGAAGAAAACCCAGCGATAAATTCCTCGAATATGCCCAGATTGCAGGGATGGCATTTTTATTTGCCTTGCTGCTATGGGCCAATGGGAACGATATTATGAGATTATTTAAATAAATCATTTAAAACATTTTAAAATGGCATCACGCAGCGTGCGCGTACGGTTTGCCCCAAGCCCTACAGGACCGTTACATATTGGTGGTGTTCGCACCGCATTATTCAATTATTTTTTTGCCCGTCAGCATCAGGGCGATTTTATTCTTCGTATTGAAGATACCGATCAGGCCCGGTTTGTTGAAGGTGCTGAAGAATATATTGTTGAATCGCTGAAATGGTGTGGCATAAAGATAGATGAAGGCATTATAGAAGGAGGGCCTTTTGCACCGTACCGTCAGTCGGAACGGAAACATATCTACCGCCCTTATGCCGAACAACTCGTAAAAGATGGCCATGCCTACTACGCTTTCGATACTGCAGCCGATCTTGAAAAACTCAGGGTTGAGGCCGAACAGAATGGGGGGACTTTTATATATAATTTCCGGATCAGGAGTACCATGAAAAATTCGCTGAATATGCCTGCACCGGAGGTGGAAAAGCTGATTTCTGACGGGCATCAATGGGTTATCCGGTTTAAAGTTCCCGAAAACATGCAGGTTCACATGGACGACATTATCCGTGGACATGTGGTGGTTGATAGTGCTACCCTGGATGATAAGGTGCTGTTTAAATCGTCCGATAATCTGCCAACCTATCACCTAGCCAATGTGGTGGATGATTTCCTGATGAAGATTTCACATGTTATCAGGGGTGAAGAATGGTTGCCTTCATTGCCATTGCATGTTTTACTTTATAAAACCCTGGGCTGGCAAGATGTTATGCCACAGTTTGCACATCTGCCACTTTTACTGAAACCCAATGGCAATGGAAAACTAAGTAAACGGGACGGAGATAAAATGGGTTTCCCTGTTTTTCCGCTTCAATGGAAAAGTAAAGATGGGGAATTTTCGAGAGGCTACCGCGAAGATGGTTATTTTCCGGAAGCATTTGTGAATCTATTATCGTTGCTGGGATGGAATCCGGGAACTGAACAGGAAGTTTTCACGATGGATGATCTGATTCAGCAATTTTCGCTCGATAAAGTTAGTAAATCAGGAGCAAAATTTGATCCTGAAAAAGCCAAGTGGTTTAATGCACAATGGCTTCGGATGAAAAGCGATGATGAACTGGCTCATCTTTTCGCTCAATTGCTCGAAAAGAAAGGAATTTCTGAAAATCACCGGAAACTGGAAAAAATTTGTCATCTTAATAAAGAAAGGGTAAATTTTATCCATGAGCTGTACGAAGTTTCCGATTATTTCTTTCAGCCTCCGGCTAATTACGACACCAGTGTAAAACAAAAACACTGGAAACCCGAAACCCCTGAACGATTAATGCAATTGGTCAATTTGCTTAAAACCATCGACCCCTTCTGTAAAACGGAAATTGACGCGGCCATTCATGGTTGGGTCGATTCCCATCAATACCCGATGGGAAATATCATGAATACTTTCCGCCTGTGTGTTGTAGGCCGGAGTATTGGTCCGGGTATGTCAGATATTTGCGAAATTCTTGGGAAAGATGAAATTTTAAAACGGCTGGAGACAGCATTAAAAGTTTTATCTTAACATCATCCCCCGATCTGAAAGCATGTATTTTGCCGAAAATCATTACATTTGCAGGTATTAATTCAGGAACAAGCGAATCAATATTGAATGAATCACATCAGGAATTTTTGCATCATTGCTCATATTGATCATGGAAAGAGTACGTTAGCCGATCGGTTGCTCGAAAAGACTAAAGCTGTATCGGAACGCGAACTCCAGGCACAGGTCCTTGACGATATGGAACTGGAGCGGGAAAGAGGCATCACAATAAAAAGCCATGCTATTCAGATGGAGCATGAATACAAGGGGCAGAAATATTATTTGAACCTGATAGATACTCCCGGACATGTTGATTTTTCATACGAAGTTTCAAGGGCAATTGCTGCCTGCGAAGGGGCTTTGCTTGTTGTAGATGCAACCCAGGGAATTCAGGCACAAACCATTTCAAACCTTTATAAGGCCCTTGAGCATGACCTGGCTGTTATACCCGTTCTTAACAAAATGGATATGGCAAGTGCCATGCCCGAAGAAGTTAAAGACCAGATTGTTGACCTCCTGGGCTGTGATCGGGAAGAAATTATCGAAGCCAGCGCACGTACTGGTCTGGGTGTTGATGAGATGCTGGAAGCAATTATCAACCGAATACCACCACCCAAAGGTGATCCCGGAGCCCCGCTTCAGGCATTGATTTTCGATTCGGTTTTCAATTCATACCGCGGAATTATAGCATACTTTAAAATTGTAAATGGTACTTTAAAAACCAATGATTTTGTAAAATTTTTTAATACCCGCAAAGAATATCACGCCGATGAGGTAGGTGTGCTTAAACTGAAACTTGACCCACGGAAAGAAATTTCAGCTGGGAATGTTGGTTACATTATATCAGGAATAAAAAATTCAGCCGAAGTAAAAGTTGGTGACACCATTACCCATGTGGAGCGGCCATGTGATAAAGCAATAGAAGGTTTTTCAGAAGTGAAACCCATGGTTTTTGCCGGCGTTTACCCCGTCGATGCTGACGACTATGAAGAATTGCGTGCATCTATTGAAAAACTTCAACTCAATGATGCTTCACTTACTTTTGAGCCTGAATCATCGGCTGCCCTCGGTTTTGGCTTCCGTTGCGGTTTTCTGGGTTTGCTGCACATGGAAATTATACAGGAAAGGCTCGACAGGGAATTTAATATGGATGTCATTACAACGGTACCCAATGTTTCGTTCAAGGTTTTTACTACAAAAAAGGGTGAAATTGATGTGCATAATCCTTCGGGACTTCCCGATTTAACTACCATTGAGCATATTGAAGAACCATATATCATTGCACAGATCATTACCAAGTCGGAATATACCGGACCCATTATGAAACTGTGTATCGATAAACGGGGTATCTTAAAAAACCAGATTTACCTCACCAGCGACAGGGTAGAGATCACTTTTGAAATGCCGCTGAGCGAGATTGTTTTTGATTTTTATGATAAATTAAAAAGCATATCGCGGGGTTATGCTTCATTCGATTATTTTCAGTCGGGTTACCGCGAAGCCAATCTCGTGAAACTCGATATTCTGCTCAACAGCGAATCGGTTGATGCATTATCAACATTGATTCACCGTGATAATGCCTATGATTTTGGCCGGAGAATGTGTGAAAAACTGCGTGAATTAATTCCACGTCAGCAATTTGATGTTGCTATACAGGCAGCCATTGGTTCAAAAATCATTGCCCGTGAAACGGTAAAAGCTTTACGCAAAGATGTGATTGCCAAGTGTTATGGAGGTGATATTACCCGAAAACGGAAACTGCTTGAAAAACAGAAAAAAGGGAAAAAACGCATGCGCCAGGTAGGGAATGTTGAAGTGCCTCAACAGGCATTTCTTGCTGTTTTGAAACTTGATTGATTATTTTACGTATAGAAATGAATAAATTTGATTTTTAATTAAATATAATTGCAATGAAAACTTCAGTTTTGCTCTTTTCGGCCTGGGTCATATCTTTTTTCATTTTGTCTGCTTGTACCGGCAATGAAAAAAAAGAAGATAAAAATATTCGTATCACCATCGTCAATTCAACAAAAGATGGCCGGGACACTTCGTTTACCATTACCAATTCAAAAGACAAAGAAGAGATAGAGCGAATTATTTTTAAAATGACCAACCGCAAAGTCAATCTTAATTCAGATCAGCCGCATAATATCTATGTATTCCAGTTTACAGACGACCAGGTGGATAATCCGGCTAAAAATGTTTATGTAGTTGATGTACATGAAATTATGGAGAAATTTGATACAGCCCTCAACCAGACCCGTGAAGCAATAAAAGAAGCCCATAGTGAGTTGAAAAAAGTGAAGGTTGATTCTGTGATTCAGGAAATTATCCGGAACCTGAAAGAAATTAATATTGCTGTTGAAAAATCGGATATTGACAAAATGAAGCAGGATCTTCAGTCATCGGCCGAAGCCATTAAAAATACGCGGATTATTGTAATTACCGGAGAAAATAAACAGGATTCTTTGAAACCGTAAAGGTATTAGATAGGAAAAAATTCAATTATTGGGGAAAGAATTGTAAAGATATTTTACAGTTCTTTCTTTTTTTCGAGAAGTTTATAAAAGCTATTGATTTCCTGTCGTATAGAATGAATATCGCTGAGTTTTTCATCCAGCGATGAATTAAAATCTTTAATATGCCTGCTTAATTCTGAAAGCTGAATATCGAGCAGTGAAACTTTTTGCCCGTCAAGTTTTTCCGATTTAAGCTGTTCAATTCTTTCACGGATAAAATCGAGCAGTTCGTAGAGGTAATTTTCAACCCCGACCTGCATTTCAATATTGGGATAATCAAAATCGTGCCTGATAAAGGAAGTTTCGATTTTAATTTCGTTTTCGTTATACACCGAAACCATATCCTTGAAAAACGAAACATATTGTCTGAAAGCATCATGCAACGAATCGGGCATATTAAAAACCTGGAGCATTACCCGGCTTGCATCGCGTTTTTTCTTTTCTGAAGTTAAAAAATGCATGGTGGCATACAATCCACGCTTTACCACTTTTGAAGGTGGAAATTCAAACATATTTTCTTCAAGATAAAGTTCTTTCAGGCTAAGCAATTCAATAAATTCAATCGGTAACCTGCGCAATTCTCCATAACTTGCATCAAGCGTTCTGAGGTTTTGCAATTTTCCTATTTCGGGTGGCAGATCGGTGAACCGGTTATGAGATATATCCAGCAATGTAAGATTGATGAGTTTCCCCATTTCAGGAGGAATCTGGCTTATTTCGTTCCGAAGCAACAAAAGGGTTTTCAGGTTTTTTAAATTACCTATTTCAGCAGGGATGGTTCCGATGTAATTGTAAGATAAATCAAGGTGCTCCAATTCTGTGAGCAAACCGATATCCGGAGGTAATTCCCTGATATCTTTGTTGGAAAGGTCAAGTGATTTGGATTTTTCCGTTAATGCAGTCTGGATGATAACCAGTATGTCCTCGCGATCCATTTCGACTTATTTGTTTTTCTCAGAAAAGCAAATTTAATAATATTTCAGTATAAATGGTATTTTCAGATAATTTTTATTTTTCCGTAAATTTGTATTTCTGTCACACGGATGCTGATAAATGGAAATTTCTGTTAACAAAAAGCAAAAAGCCGGAAGTATTTTCCGGCTATGAAATGATAAATTCATCCTGATTTTAAAAAAGCCCTGATATATTTCCTTCATCATCGATATTGATAGAATTTGCAGCCGGAACTTCAGGCAATCCGGGCATCCTCATAATATCGCCGGTAATGGGTACCAGGAATCCTGCACCCGAAGCAATTTCAATTTCCCTTACTGTGACAACAAAATCTTTAGGCCGTCCAAGTAATTCAGGATTATCAGAGAGTGATTTTTGTGTTTTGGCAATGCACACCGGTAAGCCAGATAAACCAAGTTTTTCAATTTTTGTCAGGTTTTCTTTTGCTTTTGGCGTGTAATCAATTGCCCTGGCCCCATAAATAGTGGTAGCAATGGTTTCTATTTTCTTTTTTACATCCCATTCCCATTGGTACAAGGGTTTAAAAGTATTTTTGCATTGCGATGCAACTTCACTTACCTTTTGAGCCAGCTCTATGGCTCCTTCTCCGCCTTTATCCCATACCCCGGCTTCAACTGCTTCGACACCCATACTGCGACATTTTTGTTTTATCAGTTCCACTTCATCGGGAGTGTCGGAAGTGAACTTGTTGATGGCAACCACGGCACAGATATTGAATCGGTGTATATTTTCGATATGTTTTTCCAGGTTTTCCAAACCTTTTTCCAGGGCTTTTAAGTCAGGAGTTGTAAGGTTTTTAAGATCAGCCCCGCCATGATATTTTAATGCCCTTGCGGTGGCAACCAACACAACCACTTTAGGTGATAATCCTGAATATCCGCATTTTATATCGAAAAATTTTTCAGCACCCAGATCAAAACCAAAGCCGGCTTCAGTAACGACATAGTCTGAAAGTGAAAGTCCCATTCTGGTTGCAATTACAGAATTAGTCCCCTGGGCAATATTAGCGAAAGGCCCTCCGTGAATGATGGCCGGTGTTCCTTCAATGGTTTGAACAAGATTCGGAAGGATGGCATGTTTCAGAAGTGCAGCCATAGCTCCTTCGGCATGCAGATCGCGGGCAAAAACAGGTTTTTTGTCATAGGTAAAACCAATAAAGATGTTACCAAGTTTTCGTTTCAGGTCTGTCAGGTTATCAGCAAGGCATAAGGTGGCCATGACTTCTGAAGCAGCAGTAATGTCAAAGCCTGTTTCGCGTGGCACGCCCGAGGTGGTTCCGCCCAAACCCACAATGACCCTTCGCAACGAACGGTCATTCATATCCATAACACGTTTCCATGTGACGGTGCGTGGGTCGATCCCCAGATTGTTTTTCTTATTCTGAAGATTATTATCGATGAGTGCTGCCAAAAGATTGTGGGCTTTTTCAACCGCAGAAAAATCGCCGGTAAAATGAAGGTTAATATCTTCCATAGGTAATACTTGGGAGTAACCTCCACCGGTTGCTCCTCCTTTAATCCCAAAAACCGGACCTAATGAAGGTTCCCTCAATACTACCGTGGTTTTTTTTCCTATCCGGTTTAAACCCTGCGCCAGCCCGATAGACATGGTTGTTTTCCCTTCGCCTGCCGGTGTTGGCGATATGGCAGAAACCAGAATAAGGGTATTTTGTTTCACTTTTTGCAAATCAATAAAATGAAGTGGAATTTTTGCAATATATTTTCCAAAAAATTCCAGATCATCATGTTTAAGGCCAAGGGATGAAGCAATTTCCTTTATGGGTTTCAAGACAGCCTGGTGAGCTATTTCAATATCGGTTTTCATTGTTTATGGTGTTAAATGATTATTTGCTTTGTTGATAATGTTTTTTCACGATTAAAAAATTTTAAAGCCTCATTTGTTAAACCCATAATGGGGTAAAAATGTTTTTTTGGTTTAACTAAAAATTTATATATGAATATTTTATATAAAAATATCCTGATCGTCTTCGGCTAAAATTATTTTTAATATTTGACTTAAATACCAGCGTTTATGCTGTAAATGGGTTTTTTCAGGAAGTACTGTTTGAGGTTGTCAGCTGCTGGAAAATCTGCTCCAGGCTTTTTTCCTGTTTATGCATCGATAATACCATTAGCTGGTGGGTTACAGCAAACTGAAAAATGCCAGGCCTGACATCGACATCTTTTTGATAATGAATAATATATTTATTTTCAGATAAATGGATACAATTTTTTACCCCGTTGATCTGACCGAGCAGTTGAATATCAATTTGTTTATCAAATTCGACTTCTATTTGTTCTGAATCATGGATGCTTTTTTGCTGGATGTTACAGGTGGCATCACTGGCAATAATTTTACCAAAATGAATAATAATAATATCGTGGCAAATGGCCTCAACCTCCTGCATAATATGGGTTGAAAGCAAAATTGATTTTTCTTTGCTGATTTGTGCTATCAGTCCACGTATTTCAATAATCTGGTTGGGATCGAGGCCCGAGGTAGGTTCGTCGAGAATAAGCACCTGCGGGTCGTGAATTAATGCCTGCGCCAGGCCAACTCTTTGCCGGTACCCTTTTGATAAAGCTCCTATTTTTTTATGCTGTTCGTTGCCAAGCCCGGTAATTTCAATCATTTTTTCAATTCTTTGATTCAGGCTGCGACCCAGGTGATATAGCGCCCCGGTAAAATGTAAATATTCTTTTATGTACATATCAGGATACAAAGGGTTGTTTTCGGGCAGGTAACCTATGATTTTTTTAACTTCCATGGCTTGGGTTACTATATTCATTCCATTGACAAAAACATCGCCCGAGGAAGGTGAAAGAAAACCCGTAATAATTTTCATCATGGTTGTTTTTCCTGCTCCGTTTGGGCCTAAAAACCCTGTAATCCGCCCCGGTAATGTCACAAACGAAACCCGATCGAGGGCTTTTTGTGTACCATATATTTTTGTAACCTCTTTAACCTCAACAGACATAAGTGTATCAATTATACTTCATGTGATAATAACAATACTATTTACAGTCACTGCCGTAAAAACGTAAAGCTATACTTTTTTATTTTTTCCTTACATGAAGTGTATAAATTTTGACCATCTGATATCAATGGCATCAATTAAATTTGTTTTTTTGTTGTTGATATAAAATTTTGAATGGAAAATCGTGTTTTACATCCAGGGTCGTTTGGTCAAATATTCAGAAAAAACAGCGTTTTTCTAATACCATTTATTTTATTTTTCCTGATTGCTATGTTAATAACCATCATTCTTGGCAAACGGCAGTTGCATGTATTGATCAATGAGTTTCATTGTCCACTGACCGACCAGATGTTTTATTACCTGACTTTCATGGGTGATGGCATCGTTGCTTTTCTACTGGTTTTTGCCCTTATGTGGCACTCATACCGCGATGCACTTTTATTTCTGATTGTAACCCTTATTATTACTGTTTTGGTTGCATTGCTGAAAAACCTGTTTTTCCCAGGGTATGACAGGCCTGTTACATGTTTCAATAATGTATATGGTTTGCATCTGGTTGATGGCTACACCCCTCCGCGTTTTATGACATTTCCTTCGGGACATTCTGCCACAGCATTCAGTGTATATTTCTATTTAGCACTTCTGTTTTCAAATCGTTTGGTGAAGGTTAGTTTGTTTATTTTTGCGCTGGCGGTAGCATATTCAAGGGTATATCTTTCGGCACATTTTATACCCGATATTGCAGTTGGATCGGCTATTGGATTATTGATTACTTGGTTAGGTTATTATTATCGTTTTAAGATAAAAACTTCATGGGCAGATAAAAAAATTCATTTTATTCCTTTAGTTTTGAAAAAGGAAAAGGAAAAAGGTAATTTCTAACATTGAGATGACAAAAAAATTTCTGACACCCTTACGCCGGTGGCGATTGATTGTGATAATAATTGGAATATTATTTTTTATTCCTTTCAATGGGAAAGTCCATTTATTTGACTGGGATGAGATCAATTTTGCTGAGTCGGCCCGGGAAATGATTGTAACGGGCGATTACAGCACTGTACAGATAAATTTTGTACCATTCTGGGAAAAACCTCCTTTGTTTATCTGGATGCAGGCTGTAAGTATGAAAATTTTCGGAATTAATGAATTCGGAGCACGTTTTCCGAATGCAGTTTGTGGTATTATTACCCTTTTGCTATTATTCGAAGCAGGTATCAGACTTAAAGATTATAAATTTGGTTTGTTCTGGGTTCTTTCATACGGGGCAGCCATTTTGCCATTTGTGTATTTTAAATCAGGTATTATTGATCCATGGTTTAATCTTTTTATTTTTTCTTCAATTTTCCTTGCTTTTACCTGTATCCAGCAGCGCTCGCATAAACGTAGCGGAATGATAAGTGCTTTATTGTCAGGTTTTTTACTTGGACTGGCTGTTTTGACAAAAGGACCGGCAGCCTTGTTGCTATTCGGACTTTCGCTGGTAATTTACCTTGTTATTGAACAAAAACTCAGGTACCTGAAAATAACTGATTTTTTTGTTTTCAGTGTTGTCTGTATCATTACAGGCGGAGCATATCACATTTATCAGGCTATGCTGGGAAATTGGCAATTGATCGTCGATTTTTTTGAATACCAGGTAAGATTACTGAAAACAGAAGATGCCGGGCATGGAGGTTTTTTGCTGTATCACCCTGTTGTATTATTTTTTGGGGTTTTTCCATCATCTGTTTTTGCCATCAAAGCATTCTACACCAAAGACCTTATTGTTAACCAGGGCTTTCGTAAACTGATGCTCATCCTGTTCTGGGTAGTGCTCATTATTTTTACCCTGGTGAAAACAAAAATTGTGCATTACAGTTCATTGTGCTATTTCCCCTTGACATACCTTGCCGCACTCACACTCTACCAGACCTATGTTAAAAAGGAAAATCTGGTACGTTTTAAAAGTATTACCATTGGCGCAATCGGGATCATTTTTTCTTTTTTCCCTTTGATAATTCAATGGCTCGGGAACAATGGCGATTTTATTGCCTCGCTTCAGCTCATTAAGGATGATTTTGCCCTTGCCTGCCTGAAAACAGAAGTTCATTGGACAGGGTTTGAATTTCTTGTAGGTTTGATATTATTGATTTCAGTAATTATCTTTCTGTATTCAAAGGATTTCACCCGAAAAGTGCTGGCTATTTATTGCGGTACAGCGTTGTTTTTATTTTTTACCATGCTGTTTATTGTTCCGAAAATTGAAAAATATTCGCAAGGTCCTGCAATTGAATTTATTTCAGAACAAAAAGGACAACCGGCATGGGTATCGACATTGGGCTATAAAAGCTATGCACATCTGTTTTATTCTAACAGGCAGCATGGTACTGTTTCAAGCTATGATGAAAGGGAATACCTTTTAAATCATGATGTAGAAATGGATGTTTATTTTGTAGTAAAGAAAAACCATTCTGATTTAATATTGAAACAGCATCCTCAATTAACCCTGATAAAGGAAAAAGGAGGATTTGCTTTATTGAAACGAATTAATAATCAATGATATGATTAATAATAAAAAAGTTGCTGTAGTAATGCCGGCCTACAATGCCGAGAAAACGCTTGAAAAAACATTGAGTGAGGTACCGCGCGATGTGGTTGATATCATTATTCTGGTAGATGACTGCAGTAAGGATGAAACCTTAAAGGTTGCCGAAAAACTCAATATTCAGCATGTCATAAGGCATGACAAAAACAAAGGTTACGGCGGAAATCAGAAAACCTGCTATAACAAGGCCCGTGAACTCGGAGCCGATATCGTAGTGATGCTTCATCCCGATTATCAGTACACACCAAAACTTTTATTATCAATGTGTTATCTTATTGCAAACCAAGTTTATAAAGTTGTTTTTGGTAGTCGTATTTTAGGCAATGGTGCTTTGCGTGGCGGAATGCCGTTATATAAATATATTGCAAACCGTTTTCTGACTTTATTCCAGAATATTATGCTTTGGAAAAAATTGTCGGAATACCATACCGGTTACAGGGCGTTTGATGCAGAAGTATTGCAGAAAGTTGATTATATGCGCAATTCAGACGATTTTATTTTCGATAATGAAATGATTGCACAGATTTTTCATGCCGGTTATGAGATAGCCGAAATTTCATGCCCAACGCGATATTTTGAAGAAGCTTCGTCCATTAATTTCAGGCGAAGCACCAAATATGGATTAGGGGTATTAAAAGTTTCGGTATTATATCGACTCCATCACTGGGGATTATGGAAATACCGGATTTTAAATTAATGCTCTAAAAAAAAGCTTCTTGACAAATCAGGAAGCTTTTTTTTAATGTTATTCTCTGGTATTATCTGACCCGACGGGTTGATTTAGACTGTTTAATCCTGTTAAATTTAACACCAATCATTATTTCATGTGATCCTGAGGAGTATTTTCTCAGATGGCTGAAAGTAATGTCGTACGAGTAGCCGATCAGTATTTTATCCTGGTAGTTATACCCCATAAGAACAGCAATAGCATCGCTGGTGCGGAATGAAAGGCCACCCCATGCCATTTTCTGCCAGATAACCCTGGCGCTGAGGTCTAACTGTGGCAATACAGGGTAAGCATATTTTATAAGTGCAGAACCGATAATGTCCAGATCGCGGTTAATGTTGTAGCGATATCCACCATTGATGTAGTAATGACCTTTTAATCTTTGCAGTTTTTTAGGAATATTTACAGAATCAACCGGTTCAATTTTACTTGGTATTAACTGGTGAGCAGAAATACCACCCCACCACTGAGAAGTATAGGCAAGCACACCGATAGTTGCATCGGGAACAATTTTTGTATATTTGTCGCCGTTTGCTTCGGCCGGATCGGTTTGGTTTCCACTGTCGCCTGAAAAATTAATACGGGTAAAATCAATCTTATATTGTTTCAAACCCAGAAACAGTCCTGATGATAACCGGATGTTCCCGGTCAACCGGATATTGTAAGCATACGAACCATAGATACCCAGAAATTTCGTAGGTCCTGTATTATCGCTGAAAAGATAACCGCCATAACCCATAGGCATGGTTTTATGAGGACCGTATGCACTGAGTATATACGTTTGAGGAGCATCTTTAATACCGGCCCACTGGTAACGGTAGTTGGTTTTAACCTGGTAATAATCGTCGGTGCCTCCATGTGCAGGATTAAGAATATAATCGTTGAACATATACTGCGAAAAGTGAGGCAGTTGCTGTGCCATGAGGGCACTATGCCCTGCCAGCACAAGAATGATAAGATATTTCAGCCTTTTCATATTACCTTATAATTGTTATCGGACCACTAATGGGTTTAGTACGACCGTCGTGTAAATCAATAATATAATAGTATGTCCCGATAGGAAGGTCTTTTCCGTTTTTGGATTTTCCTTCCCAGGGTTTATAAAATCCCTTCATGTATAGCACACGTTCACCCCACCGGTTATAAATCTGAACTTCGGCATTTGGCCATTCCATGATACCTGGTATCAACCATGTGTCGTTGATACCATCACCGTTGGGCGTGAAACCGCTTGGCGGGTTAAGTTTCTGGAATACTTTCAGCCGTGCCGAATCGGTGATTTTACATTTTCCGGTGGTAGCTTCAACATAAATGATGAGTGAATCAATGGGTGTAATAACCGGAGTTCTTCCATACAAATGATAGGTCGAATCGCTGTAGTCGGTACCAAACCAGTAATAGGTAGTAGAATCCGTTCCGAGTGTTGCCTGCAACTGAATGGAATCGCCACGCAGGATGGAATGATAATCACCGGCATCTACGAATATCTGCGGGTAAACGCCAATCCATACTGAATCGGTATTAGCACAACCACTGCGGTAAACTGTGTAATAAAATACCGTAGTATCGGTTGGGCTGACTTCCGGATTGTAGGCAGTATCAGCGTTATTAGGCGACCAACGGATTGAATCAGCATCGACCGAAACATTATTAAACAGTATATCGTGATAACCGGCTAATTGCACTGAAGACCCGTAACATATCACAGAATCTTTTTTCACTGTATTGAATATCACCAGTTCTGGGTATATATTAATATCGGCATCAAGGAATACCGAATCGGTTTTAACACAACTGTTTGAATCGGTGATGGTTATAAAATAATATCCTTTTGCCAGATGGTTGATAACGCGTGTATTGCTGTTGTTTGACCATAAATAATGGTAATTTTGTTCTGGTGAACCATTGAAAGGAGTTCCACCCTGTGCAGTTAAAGTAACTGACCCCGAACTATCTGCAACATTACATTGCGCAAATTGTGTATTGAATGAAGCGGTAATAGCTGTGGGCTGAATGATAGCAAAAGGAAGTGTTCCGCTGATGCATCCTAATTGGTCACGTACCTGGATTAAGAAAGAACCACTGCAAATAGCTGAAAGTGCCGGCAAATCATATTGTCTGACAATGGTTTCACCATTTTTAAGTAAATATTTGAAACCACCGTTACCACCTGTCACTGAAGATACAGTAATACCCCCGGTACATGAATCATAGCAGTTAATCTCAACGGTATCGCGCAACGAAAAACGGATGCTATCGGGTTGAGGTACAAATATGGAAGTATCCCTTATACAGCTATGGTCGTCAGTTACTGTAACAAAATAGGTGTTCGACGACAATCCGGCGGCAAGATTGGTATGATTGGCCGGATCGTGGCCCCATGCGTACGAATAGGGCTGGGTTCCGTTAAGCGCCAATACATCAACCATACCGTTATTAAATCCGTAGCACCGGATGGGTGTACTGATTACCGGCCTGATGATAAACGGACTGTTATCGCGCATTTTCACCGTATCAAAATATGTACAGTTGTTGGCATCAACAATGGTCAGGTAGTAATTGGACACCCCAATGTTGGAAATGCTTATACCTACGGAATCATACAATGGATAGCTACTCCATGATGCATTGGCCCAATAATAGGTAAATGGCGCTGTTCCTCCTTCCGATAATGGTTCATTAACCGTGAAACTACCGGTTGGTGTGGCGCATTCGGTACGAACCATATCATAATAAGGTATATAAGGGATTGGTTGAGTAACTTCGATGCTATCGGTAATGCTGTTTAAGCCAACGTCGGTTATCGTAAGATAATACCATCCTGCTGTAAGCCCGGTAATCGCAGGTCCGGTAGAGTCGGCTGCAGGATATGAAGACCACCCCGGATGTGCCCACCGGTAAGAATAACTTCCGGGATAACCACCTCGTGCAAGGATTCTGATAGCGCCATTATCTCCGCCGTAACAGGTTACTGTATCAAGACTGACAAGGTCATAACGCAGCGAATCTTTGACTATGATAACGCTATCATTAAGGATACAGGCAGGAGATTGGGCATCGGTAATAGTAACATGGTAAACCCCTTCGCATAATTCAAAGATAGATGAATCAGTCGAATTGGTCGGGTTATCCCACAGATAGGTATAAGGTCTTTTTCCGCCGAAAACATTGGCAATGGCATACCCGTTACACTGAAGCCCGCTGGTACTTATATCGTTAAGTTTACTGATATAAACACTAAGTTGCTGGTGATCATCGAGGTTGAAGATTTTTGCCCTGCGACAGCCAAGCTGGTCAATAACATATACTTTATTTGTACCGATACACAGGGCAAATGCAGTATCATTGGTTTCACCGTTTGTCCAGTCGTAGGTATAGCCTGGTGTTCCGCCGGCAATGTTTCCAATCCGTGCACTACCGTTGCAACGGTCTTCACAAAGCGGATGATTCAGAATAAATAACTGGAAGTCAATATTTGAGTCATCGGTAATTTCCACGGTGTCGCGAACCATGCAGCCAAGGAAATCAGTAACTTCAACCTCATAGAAATTAACACCCAAACCGGTGATCGGGTTGGTATTAAATCCTGTAAGCACTGAATCAGATTGACCTACAATATACCAATGCACAGTGAATGGCCCAATTCCACCGGCGATATTGACTTTTGCCGAGCCACTGTAATTTTCAGGGCAATGGGTTTGAGTGGTATCGAAGGTCAGCACCATGGAAGGTGGATTGATGAGTGTAAAGCTGTCGGTAACGTGACAATAATGCCGGTCGTATAACTGAACATAATATTTACCCGCAGCAAGTTGTGTAAAGCTTCGGTTCAGGGTTTGCGATGTGCTGTCGATAAAAATGCCCTGATTGTCGTACAATGCTATATCGTATGGTGGAATACCTCCATGAGGATATACCGTAACATCGCCCGTACTATCGTTGTGACAAATTACCGGCGTGTTTATGGTTATATCCATATAAAGCAATGCAGGTTGGGTAATTTCAACGCTGTCGTCATATTCACAACCCGATGCATCGGTAACAGTAATATAATAAATTCCTGCTGGTCTGTTCGTAATTACCGAATCAACCGAACCTGTACTCCATAAATAATTATATGGATGAGGCCCGGTAAATGGCATACCATCGGCAGGGATAACAGCAGCGCTTCCATCGGATGAACCGTGACAGGCTGGTTCAGTTACAGCAAATGTTGCTTTGAGTGCAAAATCATCCGGAAGATTTATATTATCAACCCTTTGACATCTGTTGATATCAGCAACAGTAACCTGATAATATCCAAGACATAGATTGCCGGCTGATTGGGTTGTCGCTCCACTTGACCATGTAAAGGAATAAACACCTGTTGTATGCGTAATAATATCCACAGTAGCCTGACCATTACATAAAGAAATACAGGTAACATGCTGGGTAATTCTGGCATTGATTTCAAGGTCAGATGTGTCGGGTACATTCACAAGGGTATCGATAAAACAGCCGTTATAATCGGTTACAGTAAGCCAGTAAATGTCGCTGGAGAGGTTATGGATGGATGATCCTGTTGAATCAGTTGCCCATAACGGATGTGACCACTCGAAGCTATAAGGTGACGTTCCTCCAGAGGGTACTGCGGTTGCACTACCGGTACTTTCGCCGCAATTTGTTGGATTTATATTAAAGTTCAGCGTTAAAGGCTGAGGTTGCCCGATAATAATGGTGCCGGTTTTCTGGCAGTTGTGACTATCGGTAACTGTAACATTGTAATTCCCCGGATTAAGCCCGCTAAGCGATGCTGTTGAGGGAGTTAATACAGGCGATTGAGTTATTCCCTGCTGGTTGACAATAGTAAATGTGTAAGGCTGGGTTCCTCCTGTTGCAGTAACCGTGGCGGTACCATCGGTATTCCCGTGGCAAAGCACATCGGTTGAAGATATGCTGATGATCAGCTCTTCGGGTTCGGTAATGAAGTCAAAATCAATCTTTCGGCAGAAATTCTGGTCGGTTACGGTAACAAAAATTATTCCGGAACACAGGCTATCGGCAAGCACACCAACATCGTTATTGCTCCATTCATAAATATAAGGTCCGGCACCGTTGGTTGCAATTGCTCGTGCCTTGCCGTCGCAGAGACCAGAACAGGAAACATGGGTTAACTGGTTAATATCAACCACCATATCTGCATTATCCTGCATTATGGCAATGGTATCAAACGGGCAGTTGTTGGCATCGTACACAGTCAGGTTGTAAACTCCGGCTTCGAGTCCGCTGTGTGCATTACCTGTAAAACCATCAAACCACGAATAGGTGTATGGCGGTGTTCCGCCCGAAGGTGTTACTGTTGCTGTACCGGTGGCTCCTCCGCAGAAACTGTATATGTATGATAGGGTCACGGTAATTCCTTCGGTTGGTCCGTTTATTGTAATTGATGCTGTTGCCTGGCAGGCGCGTGCATCCGTAACAACCAGGGAATATATACCGGCCGGCAATCCTGAAGCCTGTGCATCAGATGAAACGATGGTTCCCGATTGATTACGCCAGGTGTAGGAATAATTAGGTGTGCCTCCTGCTGCCGTTGCCAGTGCCGATCCCTGCGAACCTCCAAAACATAGGTTGTGGTTGATATTTGAAATTGAAACGGTAAGGCTGTCGGGTTGGGGCATGGTAAAACTATAGGTAACAAGACAATCATTGGCATCGGTTACAGTTACAGAATAAGTATTTCCACCACACAGATTGTTTGCTACTGCATGATTATCGCCATTGCTCCATAAATAGTTGAAGGGTTGGGTGCCACCTGTAACATTGGCTCGTGCAACGCCATTGCAATCGTGATAACAGTTTACAGGATTGATAATCTGTATATCGACCGTAAGATTTGAATCATCCGTAAGAGTGATAGAATCTATCGCTGTGCAAAGATTGGCATCGGTTACTGTTACGGAATAAGTACCTGAACCAATATTGAGCAGGGTGTCGTTGTTACTGCCGGTTTCCCAATGAATCAAATAGGGTTGTGTGCCCCCAGAAATGGTAATAGCCGAAAAACCGTCACTTTGTCCACAGGCAGGTAGTTTATTTACGAAGCTCAGATTCATACCCGCAATTTCATTGATAGTAACGGGGAATGTCTTCTGACAGGTATGCGAATCGGTTACTAACAGTGAATAAGTTCCTGCCACTACATTCACTATGGTTGATGTGGAATCGGTTGAGGTTGTGGTATTGACAAGCTGGTTTAAAGCATTGCGCCATTCAAAGATGTAAGGTGCTGTTCCACCGGAAATTTTCATGGTTGCAGTGCCGGTAGCAGCTCCGGCACAGAGTACCTGCTGATTTTCTGTTATAACTGCTGAAATATTAACAGGTTCTCCGACATTTAATACCATACTTCGCTGGCAACCGTCATTGTCGGTTACGGTAACGGTAACAGGTCCTGCACATAAACCGGTAGCGATTGAATCAATAGCACCGTTGCTCCAGTTGTAATCATAAGGTTTGGATCCGTTAACGGGCACAATAGCTGCTGTTCCGTTGCAAAGGCCAAAGCACGTTGCATCGGTGATGGTCCCGGCAACCAAATTCAGGGTTGAATTGTCATTGATGGTGATGTTTTCTATAAACGTACATCCGTTACCATCTGTTACTGTTACTGTATATGTTCCGGCAAGCAGTCCTGTAGCTGTTGAATCGGTTCCGGCACCATTGCTCCAGTTATAGGTATAAGGATGTAACCCGGCAGCCGGAGTTCCTCCCGATGGTATTACTGTTGCCGAACCGTCAGCAGAGCCGCAGTTGGATGAAACAGTGATATGAGTGGCACTTACAGCTGTAGCCGGCTCAGTGAGTGTAACCGTAGCTGTGGCTGTGCAATTGTGGGCATCGGTAATGCTGATGTTATAAACGCCGGCAACCATACCCGAAACAATAGAATCGTTACCAACTACCTGATTGGATGCGTTTTTCCATATATAGATATAAGGCCTTGTTCCACCTGTTACCTCAGCTTCGGCCGAACCGTTGCTACCACCAAAACAAGATATATTCACCGCATTGATGGCATTTACATGAAGTTCTGCAGGCTCAGTGATGGTTGTACTGCCAAATACCACACAATTGCTGGCATCGGTAACAGTGACGAAATAACTGGTGCTGGCACATAAATTAATCGTAGTATCGTTGTTTACGCCATTGCTCCAGGCATAGCTATATGGCTGTGTACCACCGCTGACGTTTACAAGCACTGCTCCGTCGCATACACCGTTGCACGAAACAGGAGATGTTACTGTGTATCCGGCAATAGCAAGATTGGTATTATTCTGTATCAGGGCACTGTCTGTTTTTATACATCCGTTCAGGTCGGTAACAGTTACATAATGCCATCCCACTTTCAGGGTATCGGCAGAAGCAGTATTATCACCATTTGACCATAAATAGGAATAAACCGGAGTGCCACCGGAAACAATTACAGTGGCTGTTCCCGTTGAATCACCACACTCGGTGGGTGTGCTGTTGATCAACGTAGTAAGTAATGCAGGCTGGTCAAGAGTAAGCGTCTGGTTCAGTGAACATCCATTATTATCTGTTACTGTGAAAGCATAATTTCCTGATCCTATTCCGTTTCGCGGATTATCGTTGCTTCCGTTGTCCCACAAAAGGGTATAGGCTGGTGTCCCACCGCTAAAGGTAAGTAATATATTTCCGTTCTGATTTCCATTGCACAAAGGTTGAGTCAGCGTTGCAACAGAAGTGAGTTCGGCAGGTTGATTCATAAAAATACTGTCTTTTGCCGGACAGCTATGGGCATCGTTCACGGTTACATAATTCCATCCGTAAACCAGTTGGGTGGCCGTGGCAGTTGTTTCACCATTCGACCAGAGATAAGAAATTGGTTCATCTCCAATGGCAGTAACAGCAGCAGTACCGGTATGAAGTCCTGTTGTGTTGTTGTGGCATAATATCAGGGCAGTATCAGCAAGGCTTGTAGTAATGCTGAACTGATAATTGATGGTAATGCTGTCGATGTATTCGCAACTGTTAAAATCGGTAACGGTGAGTGAATAGGTACCGGCCTGCAGGTTACTGATGGTTTGGGTTGTAACACCGGTTTCCCATAAATAGGTATATGGGGCATTTCCACCGGTCATGTGCACAGTGATGCTTCCGTTGTTTAGCCCCTGGCAGGTAACATGGGTCAGATTATCTACAACCAGATGTAAATCAACATCTTTAACGGTTGTTGTAAAATTTGTCTGGCAGCCATTGGCATCCGTAACGGTGACTGTATAATCGCCGGCACATAGATCATTAATTTGCTGCGTCGTACGCCCATTGCTCCATTCATAGGTATAATTCGGTGTCCCTCCGTTTACGCCCACTTCAACCATACCATTGCAATATCCTTCCGGGAAAGCACTTGGGTTAAAGTTTAATCCCCATGAGAACAGATAACCGTTATCTCCGAAATAGTTATCGGTAACCGTTATGGTCCAGTCGCCGTTTAACGGGCATCCTACCAGATTTGAGATGTTTTGTTTTGGTTTATATACCCCTGAAGGAATATATATTTTGTTGATGTGGTCAAACCCTCCACGGTCAGTATAGGTATAAATGCTGTCGCCATAGACCGATGCCCATGTTTTTATTGCACTTTGGGTAAAACAGTAACTGAATCCTTCACCGGGTTCGGTATTTATTTCAGGGAATGAAAAATCATTTTCATCTTTAATAGGCTTTCCGACAAAACTTCCGCCTGCATCCTGATCGACCAGTATAACCGATTTTCCATCAGGGCATGTAAGCACCATGGTTAAATCCTGTGCATATGAATGTTCTATGTTGATGCAGATTGATTCAATATCGCTGGCCGACATTACTGTTTGTCCCGGATCAAAATCCGTATGGTGAATGGTTGATATATAAGATACTCCGCTACCGTCCGGGAGGAAGGTTGTATCAGCCTCCAGAACAGGTAAACTGCCACACGACAGGAGAGAATCAGTAACAGTTACAGTTAAGGCTTCGGGTTCATTAAGGGTAATGGTTCCTCCGTCCTTCACGCAATTGTTGGCATCTTGCACCCTGATATGGTAATTTCCGGCTGTCAGGCCTGCAAATACACCGCCATTATCAACATAGTTTGCTGGTTCTTCAACAGAATAGGTTTTTAAACCAGTTCCTCCCGAAGCTGTAATGGTAATACTTCCGTTCGATGCTCCATGGCAAAGTGGGTTTACCGATGCAATATCATTGATAACAATGGCTGTTGGTTCGTTTACGGTTACATTTCCGCCATCGGTAACGCAATCATTGGCATCCATTACTTTAATATGGTAAGTACCTGCAATTAAAGCTGTAAAGCTATATGGAGAAGTTGAGGTCGAATAATTTGCTCCATTATCGATACTGAATTTGTATTGAGTACCTCCGATAGGTGTACCTCCGCTGACAGCAATGGTAATCTGCCCTTCGGCATTACCGGCACAGGTCGTAATATGGGTTGGTGTTGAACTATTAATGGTCAATGGATTATTGGGTTCAGTAAGGGTGACAGATGGCCCGACCAATATGCAATTATTGGCATCTTTCACTCGAATGTTATAAGTTCTGGCATCCAGTCCGGTAAACAATCCGTTGTTGGCAAAATAATCAACCCCTCCGTTAATAGAATATTGCAAAGTACCTGTTCCTCCTGTGGCGGAAATAGTTATACTACCAGTACTTTCACCAAAACATTTGATGTTTACCTGGTCGATATTGGAGATTGCTAATACCGCTGGTTGGGTAATGGTGATATTGCCATGATCGAGTTCGCAGTTGTTGTCATCTTTTACTTTAACATGATATGTTCCGGCTGCGATACCGGGGAAAATACCTCCGTTGTTAAAATAGTTTGTCCCATTATTAATGCTGTAAAGCAAAGTACCTGTTCCGCCACTGGCAGTAATGGTAAGGGTTACCAGGTCGCCGTTGCATAAAATCGGGTCAGGTGTCCACAATACTGTGCTGACAGCGATTGCAGATAATGGCTGTGAAATAACTTCGGTACCTCCGTTGGCTGTGCAACCCGAGGCATCCTTTACAATTACCGGGTAATTGCCCGCAGGTTTTGCAGTAAAAGTGTATGGCGATGTTCCCCTTGAATAGGAAGTTCCTCCGTCAATGCTGAAATCGTATTGATTGCCGGTAAATGGTGAGCCTCCGTTTGCAGTAATGGTGATGGTTCCGGTGCTTTGGCCATGACATAAAATATTGGTATGTGAAATACCAGTGATATTGATAGCCGGCGGTTCTGAAATTACAATCGGGTTACCCGAATAGGTTTTTGTACAGTTATTTTTATCCCAGGCAACCACATTATAAGTGCCTGGATTTAAATTGTTAAAACTGTATGGTGAGGTTCCCTGCTGGCTGATGGCTCCGTTATCAATCGAAAAATGATATTGACTGCCTGTTTCAGGAGTCCCGCCATTGACATTGATGGTGATTTTTCCATCGTTAGCCCCGTTACAGGTAATCTGGGTTGAAGTAACTGTTCCTAAAATAACCGGTGTCGGGTTCAGAATGGTAAATTTGTTCGATTGCACTGAACATCCATTGGCATCATAAACAGTGACTGTATATTGAGCCGATGACAATCCGGTGAATAATCCGTTGTTTACCTGTTCTACCAAAGGAATCAGCCTGAGTCTGTAGGTCAAATTACCTGTTCCGCCCGAAGCCACAATATTGATAGTCCCATCGTTGGCATTGTTACAGGTAATGTCGGTTTTTGTCTGGCTGTCTATTTTCAGTTGAGGAGGATCTGTTACAGTGACATTGCCACCATCAACAGTTGTAAAAGCGTCTTTTACCATAATATGATAAACCCCTGCAGCAAGTCCGGTAAAGGTGTAAACATGGTCGTTGGGGGTATCGGTTATCCATGTTGTTCCACCATTACTTGAATATTGAATATTTCCCGATCCTCCCGATGTTGTAACCGCGATGCTTCCGGTAGAAGTTCCGAAGCATCCGGGGCTGGTCCCAATGGCGCTGACAATGGTGAGTGCACCAGGCTGCGAGATGGTTACATTTCCACCATCGGCTGAGCATGAATTGGCATCGGCAACAACTACATGATATGTTCCTGCTGTCAGGCCTGTAATCAGTTTCGGCGAATTGCCGCTGTAAGGAAAACCACCCGATCCACCGTTAAGGTCAAAGTCGTATGGGCTTGTTCCCCCACTTACGGTAATGGTCATTGTCCCGTCGTTTCCGCCAAAATAAGTAACATCGGTATAGGCAACAGGCAGTGTAACGGCAACATCTGCCGGGTTGTTCAGTACCACAACTGTCATTGATGATTCACAATGGTTTACATCACGTACTTTAACATTGTATGTACCAGCCGCAAGTGATGAAATATTTCCGTCTGAATAGGGCCAGGTTGTGCCGTTATTCAGGCTGTATTCATACGGACTTGTTCCTCCTGATGCTGAAACAGTAATGGTTCCGTTGGCATCGTCGTGGCAAAGCGGATCGGCATGGGTTTCGGTAAAAGTAACCTGTCCGGGCTGGGTGATGGTAGCTGTCTGAGGGTTACTAATGCATCCCAGGTTGTCCTGAACCCGCAGGGTATATGTATTGGCTGTAAGCCCTGTAAAATTTCCTCCATTATTGAGGTAGCCTCCCCCACTGGAATAGGTATAGGGTCCGGTACCACCCGATGCTGTGATATGGATTTCGCCGTTCGAACCCCCAAAGCAAGGTGTAATGTTAACCTGAGTAAATGTAAATGTTACCTGGGTAGGTTCTGTTATGGTAATTGGCATGGTAGCCGAACTGCATCCAAGCCCGTCGGTGGCATAGCAGTTCCATGTTCCGGCAGTAAGGTTGATAAAGCTGCCTGTACCATTTGAGCGGCTGTCACCGGCGCCGTTGTCGATATAATAGGTATATCCGCTGCCTGAACCTAAAGTAGCCGTAAGGGTAATTGTTCCATTATTGCTATTGTTACAAGGGCTTTCGTTGGTGTGAGTTTCAGATAGTGCTACTGTAAAAGGTTCCGTTATGGTAAAACTCTGTGGGTCAGATTCACATAAATTCAGGTCACGGGCAATAACGGTATGATTTCCAGCTTGAAGTCCGGTAAATGTATAATTGGTACCAAAACTTCCACCATCAAGAGAATATCGGTAATTGGCAAGGTTGCCGGCTCCCGCTCCACCGGTAACTGTCTGTACGGTAATGGTACCGTTATTACTGCTGCTACAGGGGGTTTCATCGGTTTTAACTGCGGTGAAATTTACTTTAGCTGGTTGGGTAATGGTAACCTGTTTGGTAACCGACTCACAACCGGCACCGTCGCGTATTTTCAGGTTATGAGGCGAGGGAGTAGGTCCAATTCCTGATATAGGGTTTACAATAGCGGTCCATGCACCACCGTCAAGCGAATACTCATAACCTGCACCGGTTCCTCCGGTGGGTGTAATGGTAATGGTCCCGTCGTTAACGCCAAAACATGAACAGTTGGTTTTGGTAAAAGTAAAATTGACAACCGTTGGCTCGGTAATACTAATTACCTGTGATTGGGTTAAACAGGTATTGTTGTCACGCACCCTGATGGTATAATTTCCTGCTGTAAGGCTGTTTTTAGAGTTTCCGGCAACCCAGCTGCCTTCACCATCAAAAGAATAGAAATAAGGCAAAGTGCCTCCGGTAGCAGTGATGGTTATACTGCCATTATTACTCGAATTGCAAGGTGTTTCGTTAACCGCCGCTACATTGCTGATATACAGTGAATCGGGTTGTGTAATGGTTACTGCTTGTGGAACCGATTGGCAATTGTTGGCATCTTTAACAACTGCTGTATAATTCCCTGCCTGAACCGAAGTGAAAGACCCATCATTTGAATACCAGTTAGTGCCGTTATTGATTGAATATTGCAGCAGCCCTGTTCCACCAGATGCTGTAATGGTAATGGTTCCGTCGTTTGAATATGAGCATTGTGATTCATTGGTAGAGCTTAAACTCATTGTGATAGCCGATGGTTGGGTAATTTGTACTGCTTGCATGGTAGCTGTACAAAGGTTGGCATCACGTACATTTACCTGATAATTGCCTGCGGTAAGTCCGGTATAGATTCCTCCGTTGCTTTCCCAGCTTGTTCCATTGTTAATGGTGTAGGTATAACCGCTTCCGGTTCCACCTGCTGCGGTTATGGTGATAGTTCCGTTGTCGCTGTTATTACATGGGGTTTCGTTGGTTTTAATATAGGTAAAAGTAACAGCTAATGGGTTGGCAAGGGTATGTTTACTCCAGACAATTGATGATGGACATGAGTGGGCATCGGTAACAGTTGCTGTATAATTTCCCTGGCCTAAACCTGTAAAAGTTGCTGTGCCGCCGGTTACAATGGGTGGTTTTGTCGGAATGGTATAGGTATAAGGTTTTGTTCCGTCGGCTGCTAACAAAACGATTTGTCCATCGTTGGCATCGCGGCATGTAATATTAACCTGTGAATCGGTCACTTTGGTCATTACATCGGGCTGGTAAATATTTGCCTGAGTTGCTGCCTGGGCTGTACAACCATGATAATCTTTAACGGCAACCGTATATGTACCAAGCCCTAAACTATTGAATGTGTTACTGCTGGTGTATGGTTCGCCACCGGTAATGGAATACTGGTAAGGAGTCGTTCCTCCCGACGCAGTGATGGTAATGCTTCCGTCGCTGCCGCCGTTGCAATTGATGCTGTCGGTGGTAAAGGTGGCGGATAATACAGGTGGATTGGGAATCACCAAGGGGTTTGAACCATAAGGTTCGATACATCCCGTCTGGTCCCGGGCAGTAATGGTATAACTACCATCACCTACAGGTGTAAATATTCCCGAAGCCTGGTAAGCTCCTCCGATTGATAGTTCAAAGGTGCGATCTGCATTCGTTGCAGTGATGGTAATGGTTGCATTGTCGTCGTTGTGGCAGTCAATGCTGTCAATCACAACCGAGCTGAAAATGGTGCGTGCCGGTTCGGTAATATTCTGGTTCGAAGCGGTCGTTTCGCAATTGTTATCATCGCGTACCCTGACAGGGTAGGTACCTGCTGTAAGTCCGTTGAATGTATTTGAAAGCTGGTAGCTGGCTGGTTCTGAGATGGAATAGTCCAGACTTCCGGTTCCTCCTGATGCATTGACAACAATCTGCCCGGTGGCATCGCCGGGGCAGGTGGTAATGTGTGTCAGATCGATTGATGCAACTACAATAGCCGGTGGATTGATCATCGTATCCTGTTTCACATCGCTGTCAACCTGATCGACCAATAATACCAGGTATTTTTTATCGGGCAACAGGTTATTGAAAATATGAGTATTTTCTGTTGTAAAACCACTGGCAGGATATTGAACGATTCCGTCTCCAATCAGGAAATACTGATAACCGGGCACCCCTGACGTTACAACAACCAGAATGGTTCCACGCTGGTCATGGCAATTGGGATTGGAAACAAACATATTGAAGGTTGGTTTGGCTTTTGAATTGGATAATGATGAAATGTTGTTGTATTTCAGCTTATCGAAACTCATGGTATAAGGATCTATTTTTCCCTTGAATACCAGTTCAGAATTACCTGCATTGAATACCAGGTTTTCAGCATTGCGGGCATTCCATTGATCAATGGTTACAACCGAATTTTTGAGGTTGAGTTCACGTTTTTGTGTACCGGAAATATCAAAAAGGTGACTTGTTATTTTATGCCCGTTGGTTGACAGTGTACCTGACACCAGTTTCAGATTGGTAATATTTATTTCTGAGGTGATTTCCCAGGAGCCTGTGCCATCAAAAACTATCTGATTCACTTTTTTCGAAGCAATATTTATGGTCTGCCGGTCATTGTCTGTACGCATGAGGATGGTGCAGTCAATGGTAACTTTTGCTCCAATATTGACTGATCCATAAACCGAGAGCTGTTCTTTCTCTGTACCAGTTAGGGTTACGGAATTATTGCCAATGGTCAGGTTCTGACATGCAGCATGCTGTGTAATTTGGATACTGAAATTCCTTCCGGTTTGCCCGATAAAAACATTATCGGATGCAGAGGGTATGGTGTTTCCACCTGCACCGCCCGGTGTCAGTGTCCAGTGCGAGGCATCGTTCCAGTTGCCGGAGCCGCCGGTCCAGTAAAAATCGGCTGCTTGTGAGGCGGAAAGCCCGGCTGACAGGATAATCAGTGTGATGATCAGACGTTTCATAATATTATGCTGATATGATGTTTTAATTTTTTGTACGCTGCGAATAATAAAAGGTTAAGATGGTATTCCACAAATTCCACAAATATATAATTATTTGTGATGATTGTACGACATCTTTTTGATAATTAGCCCCGATTATATTACGAAGGATGTTTTTTCCGGTTTGGAGGAACGGCCTTAGCATTTATCATTTTTTGTTAAATTATTGATTAATAATACTTTAATTTAAAACCCTTGTAAATAACATAGTTGCGTAATTACAGGTTGTATGATGACAGGTTTTTTTCAACAGAACAAAAAAAAACCCCTGGGGTGGTATGTTAATAACGTTTGACGCTTAAAAGAAAGGATTTAATGAAGCAACAACAACAACAAAATGATATTACATTTATATCAGGCAATGCATAAATATGTGAGGTGGTTATGTTTTCCAGGATTTATTCCATTTGTACACGTTTCATCACTTCAGAGGCAAACACAAAATCGCGTAAAACCTGATTATCCGAGGCAAGAATGGAACTGCGGTCTCCTTCCCAGTATTTTACACCTTCGTGAATAAAAATAATATGGTCGCCAATTCCTATTACCGAATTCATATCATGGGTATTGACAATGGTAGTGGTTTGAAATTCATGAGTTATTTCTTTAATAAGCTGGTCAATCACAATGGCAGTTTTTGGGTCAAGGCCCGAATTGGGTTCATCGAAGAACAAATATTTTGGGTTTAAAGCAATAGCACGGGCAATGGCCACCCGTTTCTGCATTCCGCCGCTGATTTCTGAAGGATATAAATGATTGGCATTAAATATATTGACACGGTTAAGACAAAAATTTACCCGCTCGGTTTTTTCGTCAGGTAGCATATCGGTAAAAAAATCAAGCGGGAACTTGACGTTTTGCTCAACCGTCAATGAGTCAAACAAGGCACTTCCCTGGAAAAGCATACCCATTTCGCGGCGTACCAGCTTTTTTTCTGCATTGTTCATGGTATTAAAGATCCGGTTGTCGAAAATAATATTGCCCGAATCAATGGTATGCAAGCCTACAATGCTTTTAAGCAATACCGTTTTTCCCGAACCACTCTGCCCGATGATAAGGTTTACTTTACCAGGATGAAAAGTAGCTGAAATATCGCTTAATACGTCTCGTCCGGCAAAGGTTTTATAGATATGTTGAATTTCAATCATGTAAGTAAAAGCTCAGTCAGAACAAGGTCAAAAAGAAGGATCAGAATAATGCAGTAAACCACGGCTTTGGTGCTGGCTTTACCAACATCGAGGGCGCCGCCTGTAACATAATAACCCTGAAAACCGCTTACCGATGTGATAATAAGGGCAAAAAACTCTGATTTGATAATGGAATAGGTGATATAATAAGGAATAAAGGCATAACGCAGCCCGTAAATAAATTCTCCGCCGGTAAGTACTTTGGCCGAAATACCTGCAATATAGCCACCTCCTATACCTACCAGCATGCTGATGATTACAAGAAAAGGAACAATGAAAAGAAACCCGATAATTTTCGGAAGAATAAGGTAGCCTGCCGGGTTTACACCCATAATTTCCAGGGCATCTATTTGTTCAGTCACCCGCATGGTGCCAATTTCAGAAGCAATGTTCGACCCCACTTTTCCGGCCAGTACAATGCAGACAATGGTGGAAGAAAATTCGAGCAGCATGGAATCACGCACAGTCAACCCGACAATGTAATTAGGAACAAGCGGGTTCTCAACATTGTAAGCGGTTTGCAGGGTGATAGCTGCCCCAATAAATACCGATACAAGGATGACAATCCCGACAGAATTATAACCCAATTGAATAATTTCAAAAATAATCTGTTTAAAATACAACGATGGCTTATCGGGCCTGGCAAAAATCCTGGTCAGAAAAACACTGTATTTCCCTAATTGATGAAAAAAATTCATGGGGAATTATTTTTTTTACCAGAACAAAATTAACAAATGTTCCCTTTTGAATGTCATTTTTTTGAAAAATTGCATAAATTAAATTTTTTGTGTACGTATTTGTGATACCTTATTTCAGTTAATCAAATTGTTAGTCCGAAACACATAAAACATAATCATCATTGTTCAGAAAACATTTCCGATGATATGTTTTTGAATAAAAAAGCGATACATCGATGTTTTACCGACAATTTTATTATCCCTTATCCGTTATAGGGTATTTGGTTTATTTTCCTATTTTTGTCTCCGTTTAAAATAAAACCTGATGAATTCTAACTTTCACTGTGTGATTATGGCAGGCGGTATTGGTACCCGTTTCTGGCCGCTCAGCAAAGCATCGCATCCCAAACAGTTTATTGATATCCTGGGAACAGGAAAAACACTGATTCAGCAAACTGTTGACCGGATGTCGAACCTGGTTCCGTACGAAAATATCTGGATTGTGACCAGTCTTGAACACCGGCACCTTGTGCTAAATCAGTTACCTGCTATAAAACCGGAAAATATTCTGTGCGAACCGGTGAGGCGTAATACAGCCCCATGTATTGCTTATGCCTGTTACAAAATAAAAAAAATCAACCCCGATGCCATTGTCATTGCTGCACCATCGGACCACCTGATTTTGAAAGAACAGGAGTTTCTGAAAGTAATGAATAAAGGCCTGCAATATGCCGCAGAAAATGAAGCATTGCTGACATTGGGCATCGAACCCAGCCGTATAGAAACCGGATACGGATATATCCAGATAAACCGTGAAACACTTCATGCCTCTAAAACGGAAATATATAAGGTTAAAACCTTTACCGAAAAACCCAATTATGACCTGGCAAAATTCTTTTTCGAAAGTGGTGAATTTTACTGGAACAGCGGTATATTTATCTGGTCGGTAAATGCCATTGAAAAGGCTTTTGGTCAGTTCCTGCCTGAAACAGACCAGCTTTTTAAAGACCATTTTGCCTTATTCAATACGCCGGGCGAAAAAGATGCAATCTATAATATCTATTCACAATGCAAAAGTATATCCATTGATTACGGAATCATGGAAAAAGCCCAGAATGTATTTGTTCTCTGTGCCGATTTTGGCTGGTCCGATCTGGGAACATGGGGCTCACTTTTTGAACATTCCAGAAAAGATAACTTCAGAAATGCCAACCACGGACAAAAAATCCTTACCTACAACACTTCGGGCAGTATTATCAATGTCGATGATAATACCCTGGCTGTGATTGAGGGTTTGAAAGACTATATTGTGGTCCAGTCGGGAAATGTACTGCTTATTTGCCGTAAAAATGAAGAACAGCAACTCAGGCAGATTGTCAACGATGTGAAACAGTTCTATGGTAATGATTTTGTGTAACTCGCTGTTTTTGATGTTTTTGGCATGATGATACTGAAACAGGTTATGTATTCCATGATTGCTTTTTTTAAGTTTAAAGCCTAAAACCATTCATGTTGAAAAAATATATTCTTTCATTGATCATTCTATGTTGCCTTTGGTGGTTAGTTCCTGGCTGTACGACAAAAAAAAATACCACCATAACACGCAGTTACCACAATCTGACTTCGTTTTACAATGTTTACTACAATGCCCGTGAAAGTTTCAACCAGGGGATAAAAAAACTCGATCAGAACTACCAGGAAAATTATGCTGTATTGTTACCTATCTATAAAAGCAGTGACGATAACCTGGCAAAATCGATAGCACCTCAGATGAATAAAACCATTGAGAAATGTGCCAAAACCATCCGGAAACATTCCATTACGGTGAAGCCTAAAGCCAAAGAGGGAAGATTGTCGCCCAAGGAGAAGGAATTTTACGAAAGACCTGATTATTGTAACCAGATTGACGATGCCTACCTGCTGATGGGAAAGGCAAATTATTATAAACACGATTATTTTGCTGCACTCGAAACCTTTAATTATGTAGTCAGGCAATTTGCCAAACAACCGGTTAAATATGAAGCATTGTATTGGATTGCACGTACTTATAACGAAATGAAAAAATACAATGATACAAGGATATTCCTCGATATGCTCAATGGCGATAAACTTACCCCTGCCAATCTAAAACCCCAGCTCGCTTTACTTACAGCCGATTATAACCTTAAACAGGGTGAATATGAGAAAGCAGCCGGATTAATTGAGAAATATTTAAAATTTAAACCCGTTCCGCCTAAGAAAGAACGAATAAGATTGCTTTATATCCTTGGGCAGGTATATGAAAAACTCAATCAAAACCAGAAAGCACTCGAATATTACTCACAGGTTTTGACATTGAATCCTCCTTACGAAATGACTTTCAATGCCCAGGTGAATGTGGCACGAATGTATTCAGCCCAGTCGGGCGATAGCCGTGAAATTAAAAAACGGCTTAACAAGATGCTGAAAGACGATAAAAATATTGATTACCTTGACCAGATTTATTACGCCCTGGCCAACATTTCATATAACGAAAATGACGAAGAAAATGCCATTCAATATTATTTAACTTCTACTGCAAAAAGCACTAAAAATAATACACAAAAAGGTTTATCCTTCCTTGCAGTGGCCGATATATATTTTGTCAAACCAGATTATATCAAAGCCCAGATGTATTATGATTCGACCATTACTTTTTTGTCAAAGGATTTTCCGGATTTTGAAAATATTTATGTCAAAACCCAGACTTTAACCGAACTGGTTTCGGGCATCAAAACCATTGAAACAGAAGATAGCCTGCAGCGTATAGCTAAAATGACCGATAGTGAGCGTAATAAAATCATTGATGAAATTATACGGAAAATAAAAGAAGAAGAGGAAAGAAAAAAAGATGAAATGAACCAGAACCGCTTTGATGCAATGCTGGCACAGCAGACTACAACCAACCTGGCACAGCAGGGCGGAGGTAAATGGTATTTTTACAATCCTTCTACTTTAAGTACCGGCAAAGCAGGTTTTTTGAAAAAATGGGGAAACCGGAAACTGGAAGACCACTGGCGGAGAAAAAATAAAGAAATTGTTGCTGATATGGCAGTTACCGGAACCAATGCTGCCGATACAGCAAAAAATGTCCTAAGTAATACTTCCCGTGAATATTACCTGAGAGATCTTCCGCTCAATGATTCAATGATGGCACTTTCCAATACGCGTATTCAGGATGCCTATTTTAAAACTGCCCTGGTTTATAAAGAAAAACTGAACGATTACAGCGAATCAGCAAGGTATCTCGAAACCCTCAATTTGCGATTCCCTAAAGGGATACTCGAATTGCCTGCATATTACAACCTGTTTAAAATTAAAAGCCTGCAAAAAGACGAGACAGGGAGCAATCTGTATAAATCAAAAATTATAAACGAATATCCCGAAAGCAATTATGCAAGGATGCTGTTGAACCCCGAATATTTTAAAGAACTGGCTGAACAACAGGAAAAGGTAAAAAAATATTATAACGAAGTTTATAACCTCTATATTGGAAAGCAATATAAGGAGGCAGCTGCCGGAATCAGCAAATCAGATGGGTTGTTTCCTGAAAACCCGATCAAGCCAAAATTTATGCTGCTCGATGCTTTTATTACTGGCAGACTTACAGCCGACACCCTTGCGTTTACCACTGCACTGGGCAAAATTGTGAAAGCCTTTCCCAAATCGAACGAAGCAGTTATGGCGGCCGAAATAATTCAAACCCTTATCAAACCTAAAGAAGTTAAACCTGATATTTTTGCCGATCAGCCGGCTGATACCGCTTCGATTTTGCCAAAGGTCGATTATCAGGTTAAAGATGAGAGTACCCATTATTTTATCATTGCTCTTAACAGCAAAAAATCACTCAGCAACGAGGTGAAATTCCGGTTGTCAAATTTTAATCTCGATTTTTTCAGCCTGCTGAGTTTCAATATCCAGACCTCGCCCCTCGATGCAACTTTCGACCTGGTGGTGGTAAAAAGTTTTAAAAATAAAAACCAGGGTATGAATTATTTTGAATCGGTTGTTTCTGAAGAAGGTGTCATTTTACAGGACATTGTTCCGGATGACTTCAGGTATTTTATCATTACCACCGATAATTACGGTAAGTTATTAAAAGACAAAAGGCTGGCCGATTATCTCGATTTTTTCAGGAAAAATTACCTGCCCGGGAAATAGCATTTTATAATTTTTGCCCTGTTGTTCCGTTTTATTTTTTCACAAATTAAAACAATATAAGTACTTTTAAACAAAGAAAAAACCATGAATAAAGCGGTTAAAATATTGTGGGTTGACGATGAGATTGAATTACTCAAACCGCATATCCTTTTTTTACAATCAAAAAAATACATGGTCGATACTGCCAACAGTGGCACCGATGCCATTGAAATGGTAAAGGCAAACTATTATGATATTGTGCTGCTCGACGAGAATATGCCCGGAATGAGCGGTTTGCAAACCTTATCGCACATCAAAAATCTGCGTCCCGAAGTGCCGGTGGTCATGATCACCAAAAGTGAGGAAGAACTCATCATGGACAAAGCCATCGGTTCTAAAATTTCTGATTATCTCATCAAGCCTGTCAATCCAAACCAGATATTGCTATCCATTAAGAAAAATACAGAACACAAGCGGCTTATTACCGAAAAAACCACTTCGGATTACCAGAGCGAATTCAGACAGATTGGACTTAGTATCAGCGATTCAATGAATTACCGCGATTGGGAAAATCTCTACCGCAAACTGGTGCATTGGGAAATCGAACTGGCCGCATCGGGCGACAATACCATGGATGAGATTCTGAAAATGCAGAAAAACGAAGCCAACACTGCTTTTTCAAAGTTTATTAAAAAGAATTATTTCCAATGGTTTTCACCCCAGGCAACCGAAAAGCCTGTGTTATCTGCATCAGCATTTAAAAGTAAAGTATTTAACCACATAAGCAATCAATATACAACCGTTTTGCTCCTGATAGATAACCTGAGGTTTGACCAATGGAAAATAATCATGGCACCGATCCTTGAATTTTACACCCTTGAAACCGAAGATTTGTATTACAGTATTCTGCCTACCGCCACCCAATATGCCCGCAATGCTTTTTTCTCAGGACTGATGCCCTCTGAAATAGAACGTTTATTTCCAGATTTGTGGGTTGCCGAAGAAGAAGAAGGCGGGAAAAATCTATTTGAAGAATCTCTGCTGCAAAAACAGCTTCAAAGGCTCGGGTTCAGGGAAAAATTCTATTTCGAAAAAATACTCAGTACACGTTCCGGCCGTAAGATAACTGATAATATGCAACAGGTTACTGCTTTACCTTTGAGCGTTATCATTGTCAATTTTGTTGATATGATGTCTCATGCACGCACCGAGATGGAAATGATACGTGAATTATCGGTGAACGAAGCTGCATACCGGTCGCTGACATTATCATGGTTTGGTCATTCCGGTATTTTTGAATTGCTGAAATATTTGTCATCACAAAAAGTGAAACTTATTATCACCACCGATCATGGTGCTATCAGGGTTAGCGATCCGGTAAAAGTAATCGGAGATAAGGCTACCAACACCAATCTCAGGTTTAAGCTTGGAAAAAACCTGGGATACAATCCTAAAGAAGTGTTTGCCATTACCGATCCGGCGAAAGCATATCTACCCAAAAGCAACCTGAGCAGTACATATATTTTTACTTCGGGCAGTGATTTTTTTGCTTACCCGAATAATTACAACTATTACGTCAATTATTACAAAGATACTTTTCAGCACGGGGGTATATCGCTCGAAGAAATGCTGATTCCGCTGATAGTGTTAAATCCCAAAAATCAATAAGGCGTGAAGCAGATTACTTATTCATTGGCACAGATTGAAAAGGCTGCACGCTTTGTTATTGACCATTCGCAGCATAACCGGATACTCGCTTTTTATGGGGAGATGGGGGCCGGGAAAACAACACTTATTAAAGAAATATGCCGCTTGCTCGATGTAAAAGATATGGTCAATAGCCCGACTTTCGCCATTGTTTACGAGTATAAAACCAATAACGATGCGGTAATTTATCATTTTGATTTTTACCGTATAAAGGATATTGAAGAAGTGCTGGCTATTGGTTATGAAGATTACTTCTTTTCAGGTGCATATTGCCTGCTCGAATGGCCTGAGAAAGCAGAGCCGCTGCTTCCGGCAGATACCCTTAAAATAAACATTACAGTCATCTCAGCTGACTTCAGGAAGATAGAAATCATGTAAGAAAAATATTAAACAACTGGCAAACTTATTTGTTAATTTAAACCGGAAGTATAATTTTATCATCGGTTTAAAACGATGAATTGGTTTAAAAAAGTATTGCTTTTCTATTACAACGGTTTCAGGAGTATGACCATAGGTAAAACCTTGTGGGTCATTATTCTGATAAAACTGTTTGTCATGTTTGTCATTTTAAGGATTTTCTTTTTCCCCGATCTGCTGCAGAAAAATTTCAGCAACGATTCCCAAAGGGCTGAATATGTACTGGATGAATTAACAAAAACTCAATAGAATATTTATGGAACATATTGATCCTTCATTGGTCGACTGGTCGCGATGGCAATTTGCCCTCACAGCCATGTACCACTGGCTTTTTGTGCCGCTCACCCTTGGGCTTTCATTTATCCTGGCTATCATGGAAACCATCTATGTCAAAACGGGTGATGAAACCTGGAAAAAAGCTGTTAAATTCTGGATGACCCTTTTTGGAGTAAATTTTGCCATTGGCGTAGCAACAGGAATTATTCTTGAATTTGAATTTGGCACCAACTGGAGCAATTATAGCTGGTTTGTAGGCGATATTTTTGGCGCACCCCTGGCCATTGAAGGCATCATGGCGTTTTTTCTGGAATCGACTTTTATTGCCGTTATGTTTTTTGGATGGGATAAGGTGAGTAAAAAATTCCACCTGTTAAGCACCTGGCTGGTGGCAGTAGGTTCAAACCTTTCGGCGCTATGGATTCTGGTGGCCAACGCATGGATGCAATATCCCACGGGAACTGCTTTTAATGCCGGCAGTGCAAGGAATGAAATGATAAATTTCTGGGATGTGTTGTTTTCGCCGGTGGCTATTAACAAATTCCTGCATACCATAGCTTCAGGGTATGTTATTGGTGCTGTGTTTGTTGTTGGAATAAGTGCATGGTTCCTGCTCAGAAAACGCCACCAGGTTTTTGCCCGGCGCAGCATACTGCTTGCTTCGGTATTTGGATTAACCACTTCGGTTTTCCTTGCATGGACAGGCGATGAATCGGCTTACCAGGTGGCTCAGAAGCAACCCATGAAACTGGCAGCTATGGAAGGACTTTACGAAGGGAAACAACATGCCGGACTTGTTGCTTTTGGTATTCTGGGCAAAACCAAACTCGATGGCAACAACGATTATCTTGTTAAGATTGAAATTCCATATCTTTTATCTGTGCTGGGTTACCGGTCATCCGATGCATTTGTGCCCGGCATCAAAGACCTGGTTGAAGGAAATGATGCATGGGGATATATCCCGGCAAAGGAAAAAATTGCCATGGGGAAATCAGCCATCGCTGCCTTAAAAGATTTTAAAACAGCCCGCCAGCAGAACGATTCAGCAGCCATGCAAAATGCCAGGGCGGTTTTTGATAAAAATTACAGGTATTTCGGGTATGGTTATCTCAACAGCGTTGACAGTATTATTCCCAATGTTCCGCTTACTTTTTATTCTTTTCACCTGATGGTCATCCTTGGGTTTTTCTTCATTGCGGTATTTATTGTCCTTTTGGTCATCAGCCTTCGGGGAAATATTGAAAAGCAGAAATGGCTGCTGATGTTGTCGGTAGTGTGTATTCCTTTGTCATACCTTGCTTCGCATATGGGTTGGATTGTTGCTGAAGTGGGAAGGCAACCCTGGGTTATACAGGACCTGATGCCAACGGTTGCTGCCGTATCGCGCATTGACAGCACCCATGTGCAGGTTACCTTCTGGCTTTTTGCTGTAACCTTTACGGCATTGCTGGTTGCTGAACTTAAAATTATGTTTCGTCAAATAAAAATCGGTCCTAAAGATGGGAGGGAATAATCATGTTTGAAACTTTTGAACTACAGATATTACAGCAGTACTGGTGGATTATTATTTCCGTACTTGGCAGCCTGCTTGTTTTCCTTATGTTTGTGCAAGGAGGCCAAACGCTTATTTATACCCTTGGAAAAGATGAAACCCAGCGAACCATGATCATCAACACCCTCGGACGGAAATGGGAATTTACCTTCACTACGCTGGTAACATTTGGCGGTGCTTTTTTCGCCTCATTTCCTTTATTTTATTCCACCAGTTTCGGAGGTGCATACTGGGTGTGGATGCTTATTTTATTTGCTTTTGTTTTACAGGCTGTTTCGTACGAATACAGAAAAAAACCATCAAATTTTCTCGGGGCACGCACTTTTGAGATTTTTCTCCTGGTCAATGGTTTTATAGGCACCGTACTGATTGGCACTGCCGTAGGGACATTTTTTACCGGTGCCGAGTTTTTCTCGGACAAAATGAATATCACCCGGATTTCGAATCCGGTTATTTCATACTGGGCAACACCCTGGCACGGGCTTGAAGCTGCGCTCGATGTGCGTAATCTTGCCCTTGGTCTTACGGTATTTTTTCTTGCCCGTATACTGGGAAGCCTTTACATAGCCAATTCTGTTCAGTCAGATGAAATTCTGAAAAGGGTGAAAAAGCAGCTGGTCCGAGACGGTATTCCTTTCCTGTTGGTTTTTTTGTTTTTTACCGGCAACCTTTTGCTTATGAAAGGTTATGCACTCAACCCTGCCGATGGAAGTATTTTTATTGAAACCCATAAATACCTGCATAATCTGCTTGAAATGCCGTTGGTATTGATATTTTTCATTACCGGAGCCGGATTGGTGGTTTTTGGATTATTAGGGGGTATTTTTGCCCGTACAGAAAAAATGATCTGGTTTGCCGGAACAGGCACCATCCTGACCGTTTTCTCCCTTTTTCTTATCGCTGGTTTTAACAATACACCGTTTTACCCGTCAAAAGCCGATCCTGCCGCTTCGCTTACCATATACAATGCTTCATCGAGCCATTATACCCTTGCAGCCATGAGTTATGTGTCGCTGCTGGTGCCTTTTGTAGTGGCTTATATCTGGTATGCCTGGAAATCGGTAAACCGAAAAAAAATTAACAGTCAGGAGCTTGAAACTTCTGCGCATGTATATTAATTTGTAAAAAATATAAAATGTATTGGAACGGAATCATATGGTATCTTTCCTGGCCGGCACTGATTGCAGCCAACTATTTTATTATCTGGTTTATCATTAAAAAGCGTGACCAGGGTAAAAGCTCCTGATGATAAGCAATGAAACAGTTATTAAAAATGCCGTACAGGAATAGAAAAACCGGTAAGTTGTTAAATGAAAGGTGCTTCCGGTTCGGGTAATTCATCCATTGGCTGTATAGGCATGGTTTTATTAGCTTTTGCGCCCATATCTTTTAATTGTTGTGCCCGTGCAATGACATTGCCCCGTCCGGTATGAAGCCGCTGCACTGCAGATTCATGAAACTTCCTGGCATCATCGAGTTTACGGCCAATTTCAAGAAAATCCTTTAAGGTATCAGCCAGTTTATCGAGCATCTGGCCGCTTTTATCAGCAATTTCCAGTGCGTTTCGGTTCTGGTTTTCCTGTTTCCATATACTGGCTACGGTCATCAGTGTTGCCATAAGGGTTGAAGGGCTGACAATCACAATTTTATATTTCCATGCAAAACCAAAAATTTCGTTGTCTTCGCTTACGGCAACACCAAACGATGCTTCAACCGGGACAAACATTATTACATATTCGGGTGAATGCAGCCCTGTAAGTTGAGAATAATTTTTTTCCGACAGGAGTTTGATATGATTCCTGATAGATTTTACATGTTCCCTGGCAAATTTTGTGCGTTCTTCTTCAGTCTGGGCATTTACCCATGCATCGTAAGCAACGAGTGATACTTTGGAATCGACCACCAGGTGTTTGTTATCGGGCAGGTAAATAACCACATCCGGTTGTTGTCTTTCACCTTCAGCACTGGTGATGCTTGCCTGGGTTTTGTAATGGATGTCGGGCATCAATCCACTGGCTTCGAGTATTTTAGACAAAATCATTTCACCCCAGTTGCCTTGTTTTTTGACATCTCCTTTCAGGGCGCGTGTAAGGTTCTGTGCTTCCTGGCTTATACGGTTATTGAGGTCGAAAAGTTTGAGCAATTCGGCCTGCAGACGGGTCTGGTCTTTTAATCCTTTTTCGTAGGTGTCTTCAACTTTTCTTTCAAATTCACGGATTTTTTCGCCCAATGGTTTTAAAATTTCATCGAGGTTGCTGCGGTTTTGCTCGGTAAATTTCCGGGTTTTTTCTTCCAGTATTTCGTTGGCAAGGTTACGGAACCGCATGGTTAGATTTTCGAAAGCGGTTTCCATCTCAGCCTTCTGGTTTTCCAGTTTTGCAGCAAGGTTGCGGTTTTCGGTTTCCTGTATTGCCAGAAGTGTTGCCAGACGCAGCACTTCACTGTTTTGTTTTTCAAGGGATACGGTGGTTTGTTTTACCTGCACCGCCAGTTGCTCTTTTTCTGTTTCCAGTACTTTGTTCGATGTATTCAGCATTTCGGCCTGTCCGCGAAGGTCATTCAAACTCTGGCGGCTAACACCTTGCTTTTTAAGGAATAAAAGGGTGATAAAAATTCCGGAAAACAAACCTGCCAGCAAAGCAGTGATAATAAACAGAATATTCATATTGTTGTTTTGAATTAAAAGCTAAAATTACAATTTTTTTTCATTCCGGTTGCAGCAGAAGTAAAACCAGCTTTATCGCAGACTGATATATAAATTTATTTTGTAGTTACAATTAAATTTTGCTTTCAGTATTTACATTGTCGGCAATAATTTTACCCACAAGCAATAGCTTTGCAAAAAATATGGACATTAAAGGTTGATAAATGTAATTTTAGTTCAATCTCCTTCTTCCAGCAATGTAAAAACTTTTAATATTTCATTGCTTGTGTAATAATTTAAATATATTCGCATGGAAATGAGTAATACGACCCAATTGTCATTACCATTTTATATTTATTAATAAAACAATTAAAAGGCAGAAAACATGAAAAAATTAGTAGCAGAATTTATTGGAACCTTATGGTTGGTTTTGGGAGGTTGTGGAAGTGCTGTTTTAGCAGCAGCATACCCGGAACTGGGAATCGGATTTGTAGGTGTAGCCATTGCTTTTGGTTTAACAGTCGTGACGATGGCCTACGCCATTGGTCATATTTCAGGCTGCCATTTAAATCCTGCAGTATCTGTAGGCCTTTGGATTGGCGGTCGCTTCGATAAAAAAGAACTACTGCCGTATATAGCAGCACAGATTTTCGGAGCTGTTGCAGGAGCAGGTATCCTGTACCTGATAGCCAGCGGAAAATCCGGATTCGAAATAGGTGGGTTTGCATCAAACGGTTATGGTGAACATTCTCCGGGCGGATATGGTTTGCTTGCTGCTTTGGTCACTGAAATTGTTATGACCTTTATGTTTTTAATTATTATTCTGGGTGCTACGCACTCAAAAGCCTCTAAAGGATTTGCCGGATTAGCCATAGGATTAGGACTGACACTGATTCATTTAATAAGTATACCTGTAACAAACACTTCCGTAAATCCTGCCAGAAGTATCAGCCAGGCAATATTTGCAGGAGGTTGGGCAATCGATCAGCTTTGGTTATTTATTGTGGCACCAATTGTCGGGGCAATACTGGCCGGTCTGGTTTATAAAATGATTTCACCTGAAAATGAATAATTATCGCTAACCTTCATGGTATAGCACAATATTTTGAAAATCCTGTAAGCGATTCACCTTACAGGATTTTTTATTTGTGTACTATTTCACGAAACCTACTTATCAGGACTTTTCCTTATGATGAAGGGCTAGTCATTTTGATGGTAGCGTTAAAATAAAAATTTCTAAAGCATACTGGAATTGCTAATTATCCGGGAAAATTATCAATCATTTCAATTTCATGTAATAAAGTTCATTATTTTGAATAATTTCTTGAATTTTACTATTTTGTGAAAGAATAATTTCTCGTTTAAAATCCGGCTTATGAATAATAAAACATCATTCAGAACAAGATTAATGGGTTTTTTACCGTCAATCAAATGGTTTTCAGAATATTCATTAAAGCTTTTTGGTAATGATGCAGCCGGTGGTCTGACGCTGGCTGCCTATGCCATTCCGGTTTCACTGGCTTATGCCACTTTGGCGGGGTTGCCACCCCAATATGGGGTATATGGCTATTTAATAGGGGGCTTATTTTATGCCATGCTGGGAACAGGTATGCAGCTTGCCGTAGGACCAACATCAGCAATTTCAATGATTATTGGTGTTACGCTTGCAGGTCTTTCAAATGGTGATGTGCAACGTTGGGTCGATCTGGCATCATTAACGGCACTTATTTTTTCGGTGATGAGTGTTTTGGCTTATATCCTGCGATTGAGCAGTATCATTAATTTTATAAGCGAAACAGTTCTATTGGGATTTAAAGCCGGTGCGGCTATTACCATAGGTCTTACACAGTTGCCAAAGCTTTTTGGCGTAGCTGGTGGCGGGCAATCTTTTTTCAGTCGTTCAGCCGAACTTTACAGCCAGCTGCCTGACACTAATTTTTATGTATTGATATTCGGGATTTTAGCCATTTTATTGATGATTTCCGGAGAAAAACTCCTGCCTGGCAAACCAGTTGCCATACTGGTGGTTATTGTGTCCATCATCGTTATTTCATTTACACCTTTAGGCACAATGGGTTTTAAAACAGTGGGAGTTATTCCCGGCGGTCTTCCCGGGTTAAAGCTTCCCATGTTAAATATGCAGGATATATTGGATATTACTCCGCTTGCTTTTGCCTGTTTTCTGCTTGCTTACATCGAGAGTGTTTCGGCTGCTAAAACCCTGGGGCAAAAAAACGGATATGACATTGATTCACGACAGGAATTGCTTGCATTGGGCGTAGCTAATTTTGCCACTTCATTAGGGCAGGGATATCCGATAAGCGGTGGATTGTCGCAATCGGCCATTAATGAAAAAGCAGGGGCAAAAACTCCGTTATCTTTGGTTGTTGCCTCTGGTGCTATTGCTTTATGCCTGTTGTTTCTGACCGGATTACTAAAGAACCTCCCTACGGTAATTTTAGCTTCCATAGTTCTGGTAGCCATCAAAGGGCTGGTAGATATAAAAGAAATGAAACGATTGTACCAGGTAAATCGTTTCGATTTTGTAATCGCCATGGTGGCATTGTTCAATGTTATCATTTTCGGAATATTACAGGGAGTGCTGATTGCAGCATTGTTTTCGCTTATTCTGATTATCCGTAAGGTTTCCAGTCCGCATATTGCATTTCTGGGGCGTATACCCGGAACCAACCGTTATACAGATATTAAACGGCACCCTGACAATGAGTTACTTCCAGGTATTCTGTTATTCAGGGTTGAATCGGAACTGGTATATTTTAATGTTTCAAATGTTTACCAGAGAATCTGGGCAAAAATTCTGGAATCGGGACCTTCGTTAAAAACAGTAATTTTCGATTTAAGCACTTCGGCTACAATTGATTCCAGTGGTGCAAGGCTTATTAAGCGACTTTATCAAAATCTTGAAGCCCGCGGCATTACGCTTAAAGTAGCTGAAGCACATTCAGAAGTCCGTGATATATTAAGACTTGAAGATATTGAACATTTACTTGGCCATGTGAGCAGGCGTGATACTTTACATGATGTTGTTATCAATGCTGTTGGCGAATGCGAACCTGACATTGTAAAAGCACCCGTCAAGCCCAAAACTTTACTAACACCGGAAATAGTTTCTCATATTATTTTGGGCAATAACTATTTCACCCAAACGCATCCACGTGAATATTTTGAAGGTTTCAAGTATGATCAGAAACCTTATATCACACTGGTAACCTGCTGTGATTCACGTGTTCCGCTCAATTCACTCATGCCCGATACTTCGAATAAGGTTTTTTCAATACAGAATATTGGCAATCAGATTTTATCTACCGAAGGATCAGTTGATTATGGGGTGTATCATTTAAAAACGCCTTTGTTGTTATTCCTGGGCCACTCCGATTGCGGAGCCATAAAGGCATACCTTAAAGGTTTCGACCAGGAAACATACGGCATAAAACATGAGCTTGATTTTTTACGTCCCATTATCACAGAAATAAAATCAGGTCGTGATTTTGAGAAAGTACATTCCCACGTTATTGTTAAAAATCTTGATTACCAGGTAAATATTGCTTTTAAAAAATATAAAGACCTTGTACAGTCGGGTGAGCTTACCATCATGGCAGGGTTTTATGATTTTAAGGGAGAATTTGGAAAGGGTATGGGTGAAATAATTATTGTAAATGTCAATAAACAAAAAGATGCTGAAGAAATGCGCAATCTGCCTGTTTTTTCTTATTTGTCAAAAGCCCAAAAAGAATTACATATCGGCAGATTACCCGAATAAGATCCAGTGACAACATTCCTGTGCAGTTGTTTCTTGTTAACGCTTTGCTTTTGTAAACGATAAATAAAAAAATAAAAGAAAGCTCACTGGCATTCAATCAACAATTTATTATTTTTGCCGCTTCGTAACATTAAAACATGGTATTATGATTACTGAAAAAAGGACAAAAATTGCCCATCTGCTCGATTCGGAGAAATATGGAACCGAAGTGGTTGTAAAAGGATGGGTAAGAACGAAAAGAGAAAACAAGAATATTGCTTTTATTGCCGTGAACGATGGCTCGGTAATTCATAATATACAGGTGGTTGCCGATATTGCACAAATAGGAGAAGAGGTAATGAAAACCATTACCACCGGAGCAAGCATTGGCGTAAAAGGGTTATTGGTAAAATCACCGGGTCAGGGTCAGAAGAATGAAATTCAGGCGCTTGAAATTCAGGTTTATGGCCTTGCCGATACGGAAACCTATCCATTGCAGAAAAAAGGACATACCCTTGAGTTTTTACGCGAAATTGGCCACCTGAGGCCACGCACCAATACTTTTGGTGCAGTGTTGCGAATAAGGCACGCCCTTGCTTTTGCCATTCATAAATATTTTAACGATAAAGGGTTTTATTATATTCATTCACCCATAATCACTTCATCTGACTGTGAGGGAGCAGGGGCCATGTTTCAGGTAACTACCTTGCCATTGAATAGTTTACCCCGTAACGAACACGGCGAAATTGACTTTTCGGGCGATTTTTTCGGTAAACCAACCAGTCTTACCGTTTCGGGACAACTCGAAGGTGAATTGGCTGCTCTGGCATTATCTGAAGTATATACTTTCGGGCCAACTTTCAGGGCCGAGAACTCCAATACTCCGCGCCACCTGGCCGAATTCTGGATGATTGAACCGGAAATGGCTTTTTATGATATCCATGACAACATGGACCTGGCCGAAGATTTTATAAGGTTTCTTGTAAGCTATGCCCTTCAGCATTGCCAGCACGATATTGAATTTCTGAATAATATGTTCGACAAGGAACTGATTGATCGTCTTAAATTTGTGGTTGAAAATAAATTTGTAAGACTCGAATATACCCAGGCCATTGATATTTTGAAAGCCAGCGGACGCAAATTTGAGTTTCCTGTTTCGTGGGGATGCGATCTGCAGGCCGAACATGAGCGTTATCTTGTTGAAAATCATTTTAAATGCCCGGTTATTCTGACCAATTACCCAAAAGAAATAAAGGCATTTTATATGAAACAAAATGACGATGGAAAAACGGTACGTGCAATGGATGTCCTGTTTCCGAAAATTGGTGAAATTATCGGCGGGTCACAACGTGAAGAAAATTATGACCGGTTGCTTCAACGTGTCAGGGAAATGCATATTCCGGAAAAAGATATCTGGTGGTATCTCGAAACCCGTAAATATGGCACAGTGCCCCACAGCGGTTTTGGGCTGGGTTTTGAAAGGCTGGTTTTGTTTGTTTCGGGCATGGCCAACATCCGCGATGTGATACCCTTTCCACGCACCCCCGGTAATTGCGAATTTTAATATTTCACATCTGAGAATAAAAAAGCCCGGTTACTTTGCAACCAGGCTTTTTTGTTTATTATCCCCTGATGACTTTTATTCCCGGAAGTTCTTTGCCTTCAATATATTCGAGCATTGCACCACCCCCGGTTGATACATAGCTTATTTTTTCGGTCAGGCCGTTTTTATTTACAGCAGCTACCGAATCGCCACCACCAACAAGGCTGAAAGCTCCTTTTGAAGTGGCTTCGGCAATGGCTTTGGCAATGGCAGTTGTGCCGGCAGCGAATTTATCCATTTCAAAAACTCCCATGGGCCCGTTCCATAAAATGGTTTTTGAATTTCTGATCACTTCAGAAAACATTTTAACCGTTTCAGCACCAATATCAAGTCCCATCCATCCATCGGGAGTTTTGTCAATAGCACTTAAAGAAATATTGGCATTGGCATCAAAAGCATCGGCATTTACAGCATCGACCGGCAAAATTACTTTTACACCCAGTTGTCTGGCTTTTTCCAGGATCTGGTGGGCAACATCCAGTTTATCCTCTTCGCACAGCGATTTTCCTGTTTTTCCGCCCAATGCCCTGATAAAGGTATAGGTCATACCTCCGCCAATAATCAGGTTATCCACTTTACTCAACAGGTTTTCTATTACCAGTATTTTATCCGAAACTTTGGCACCGCCCATAATGGCTGTAAAAGGTTTCTGTGGGTTTTTCATTACTTTGTCCATGGCTTCGAGTTCGGCATCGATAAGGTAACCAAACATTTTATGGTCGCTGTCGAAAAAGTCGGCCATAACGGCTGTTGTTCCATGTGCCCTGTGAGCCGTTCCAAAGGCATCGTTTACGTAAACATTGCCGTAAGAAGACAGGGTTTTTGCAAATTCTTTCTGTCTGGCTTTCATGGCAGTTTTGGCAGCTTTTTTCTCCTCATCGGTAACATTTTCGGGCAATGATGGTTTTCCTTCTTCTTCTTCATAAAAACGCACATTTTCGAGCAGCATTACTTCGCCCGGAAGAAGTGCGGAAGCATCGTCTGCGGCTTTGAGGCAGTCGGTGGCAAATTTCACTTTCATTCCAAGGTGTTTTTCCAGCACCGGAAGCACAGGTTTGAGTGAATATTTCGGAGTTACACCTTTTGGCCTTCCCAGGTGAGACATCAGAATAGCCGAACCTCCATCATGTACGATTTTTTTTATCGTAGGTACCGCTCCCCTGATACGGGTGTCGTCGGTAACATTCAAAGCAGCATCTAGCGGAACATTAAAATCGACCCTGACAAGGGCTTTTTTTCCTTTAAAATTAAATTGTTCTATTTTTTTCATGTTAGTAAAAATTTGTTTTATACGATTGATAAAATTGTTTTGATCAATAAACCCGTTTTATGTACTTAAAGTTCGCAAACCGTTCAAAGATAATAATTTTATAAAAATATTTTATAGCATCTTCATGCCAGGAATATTACATATTAATATTTGTAATTCAGGATATTATATACAAGTTATTTTTTTTACCGGGATGGGAAAAACAATAGATTTTCAATATTTTTCATATAAAACCAATAAATCATTATCTTTGCCGCCATAATTACCAGAAAATCGAAAAATTTCTGCATCGGGGTGATTGTCTGCCCTATTATTGTAAATAAACCAAAATTTTATCGTCGGGTAATAAATTATAATGCCAAAATTGGCAACGAATATGAATTTTAAAATTTTTATCAATGAATCAGTTTGAATCGATGGGCCTCACCCCGGATTTATTAAAAGCCATAAATGAATTGGGTTTTGAAACTCCGACCCCTGTGCAGGAAAAAGTGATACCTCTGCTCTTATCGGGGCAGGATGATATGATGGCACTTGCACAGACCGGCACCGGGAAAACAGCAGCATATGGCCTTCCTCTTTTACAGACATTAGAAACCGGATCGCAGCGTCCGCTGGTAATCATATTAAGCCCAACCCGCGAGCTATGTCTGCAAATTAGCAACGACCTGCAATCGTATGCCCGTTATATGAATCAGGTTAAAATTGTTGCTGTTTATGGAGGTGCGCCTATTGTAAACCAAATCAGACAATTACGAAATGGAGCCCAGATTGTTGTTGCCACACCCGGCAGGCTGAAAGATCATATAGCCCGTAAAACCATTGACTTATCAGGTATCAACACAGTAATTCTTGATGAAGCCGATGAGATGCTCAATATGGGTTTCCGCGAAGAAATTGATTCAATACTGGCTACCATCAGCGGTAAACATAAAACCTGGCTTTTTTCGGCCACCATGCCTGCCGTATTGCTCGAAATAGCGAGGAAATATATGCATCAACCGGCTGAAATTACCATTGGCCGCAAAAATGCTACTGCCGATAATGTACAGCACATCTTTTACCTGGTTCATGAAAAAGACCGTTATCTCGCTACCAAAAGAATACTCGATTATAATCCGGATATTTATGGAATTATTTTTTGCCGTACCCGCATCGAAACACAGGAAATAGCCTCAAAACTTATTGCCGACGGTTACGATGCCGATTCGCTTCATGGCGATTTGTCGCAGGCACAACGCGATTATGTAATGAATAAATTCAGAACACAGAATATCAGGTTGCTCGTTGCTACCGATGTCGCCGCCCGTGGGCTTGATGTGGAAGACCTAACCCATATCATTCATTACCACCTGCCCGACGACCCGGAAATTTATACCCATCGCAGCGGCCGTACCGCACGTGCCGGAAAATCGGGTGTATCTATTGCCATTATCAACCTCAAAGAAAAATACCGGCTTAAACAAATTGAGAAGTTTATCCGCAAAGAGTTTGAGCCTAAGAAAATTCCCACAGGAAATGAAATCTGTAAAGTGCAATTGTTAAACCTTACCGATAATATCCGCAACGTTACCATTGACCATGAGCGGATTGACCCGCTGCTTCCGGCTATTTTTGAAAAGCTTGAAACCCTTTCGAAAGAAGACCTGATAAAACATGTCATATCGCTTGAGTTTAACCGGTTATTTCAATATTACACCAATGCCATTGATTTGAATATTGCTGCCGGAGAGAGGGAAATGCGGAAAAGTACCGGTTTTAAAAAAGAAGAAAGAAGCCCTAAAGGTGAATATAAAAAAAGAAAAGATGAAGACAGGGATTCAAATTTTACCCGATTTTTCATCAACCTCGGCAAAATGGACGGCTTAAAACCACAGGCTTTGCTTTCTATTATCAATGATGTAACACGTTCGCGTAAAATCAGAATTGGCCGTATTGATCTTTATCCAAAACACAGCTATTTTGAAGCAGAACCCGACCAAACAACCAAAATCCTGAAGTCGTTTTCGAATATCATGATCAATGGACGTAAAATAAATGTAGAAGTAGCTGATTAATAATTTATTATGGTTGCGGGAAAAACTAATCAGGGTGATTAAAAATTTTCAAACAGGAAAGATATAGATAAACTGAAGGGGTGTATATTTTTAAAATTAAAAAAAAGGACTAAATTTGCTGGTATAGCTAATGATTTTACCTTATGAAAATATTACACATAATTTCGGTTGTTTTTATCATGGCAGCCATCGTATCATGTGGCGGCGATAAAAGCAAGGAAGTGTCAGAATCGGACCTGATGGCTGCTGAAGATTCAATACTGCAGTTCAAATCATTTTATAAAATCCCCACTCCGGTTGAATTATTTACTTTCATGAATCAGAACGGAGCAGTTTTTGATAATTCATTGCTTAACAAGCCGGTGAATGCTTCAAAATACCTCACCACCAAGTCAAAAGCCCTCAATTTTGGGATTTATGCTGCCGATATGGCTTATTGTGTGGTTTTTAATCAGTTTCAGGAAACTTTCAGTTATTTCAATACCAATAAAAAACTTGCCGAGGAACTTGAACTTAACCAGGGTTTTGGCGAACAGATTGCCCGGCGTGTACAGGATAACCTCTATAATATTGATTCACTCTCTGATATTACAGCCAACTCTTACTGGGAAGCCTGTAATTTTCTTGAGAAACAGGATAAACTTGAGTTACTTACTGTAATTCTGACAGGAAGCTGGATCGAAAGCCTTTACCTGTCCATCAACACTGTAAAGAAGTTTAGTGCTGATAATCCTATTGTAGTGCGGATTTCCGAACAGGGAATTCTGCTTGATAACCTGCTCGAATTTATCAATATGAAAACCCCCGATGCTTATCCCGACCTGGTTGAAAATCTTGTTAATCTGCGCGATACATACGACCTGCTGCTTACCAATGATGACAATACGGTTATTACCATTGAACAGTTCAACCAGATTAAAAAGCAGGTTAATACTGTCCGAAATCAGTTTATTCAATAAAAATGAACACAGGAATTATGAAATTTTACCGGTTATATTTCATCATTATTTTAAGTGCATTTGTATCATCGGCGTATGCGCAAAAGTGTTATAAAAAAGATTTTGCCGATGAAAATTTACTGGGCGAATATGATTACCGCGGGCAATCATATTATAATACGCATAAAAGCGGTGATACCGTGAAAGTTAATGCAGTCATTTATGCCAAACAGGATTACCGGATTTTTGTGGTGGCCGACCAGGATCTGGGTAAATTTCAGTTTAGAATTATTGGCCAGACTAAGGCTATTAAAAGTGAAGTGAAGGAAGTAGTTAAAAAAACCACACCCAAAGGCATCATAACCGATACGGTGTGGGCACGGACTGCGTATACTACCACTGCTGTGGTTTTTGACAATTTTGAATATCCGGATGAAATTTACTGGGAAACCCGCACAGATAAAACCGGCCTGGTTACCATACAGGTTATTCTGCCTGCAGGTCAGAAAGCAACCGGATGTGTGCAGGTAATGGTAGGCCGCAAATTCAGCTCAGCAACATTACAAAAACAAACCCGGAAAAAATGAGCGAAACCATTTTAAAAGCCCTCATGCGGTTGTTTGCCATCATTGCCAATGTGAACAAGGATGGCGTTTCAGACACTTCGCGTTCAATTGTTGAATCATTTCTGAAACAACAACTCAACCAGCAACAGGTACAGGAATATCTTCAGTTTTTTGATGAATATCTTGAAGTTTATCATCGCGATATTGTTGGCGATAATGAAAAAGGACGTAAACGCACTTCTTCCAATTCGGTAAAAGTGCTTAAAATATGCCAGACCATTAACGAAGCCCTTGAGCAGGAACAAAAAGTAATTGTTTTACTGCAATTGCTTGAGTTTATCTCGTTTGGTGCACAAATTACCGAAAAGGAACTTGACTTTACCAAAACGGTAGGCGATACCTTTAATATTTCCGAACTCGATTACCTGAACGCCAAGGCATTTATCCTTGATAGTGTTACAGAAATCGTCAACAAAGACAATCTGTTGATTATTGATAAAGATGCAGAATCGCATATCGAAAATGTGAAACATATCCAGAGTAAAAACCTGGAAGGAAGAATTTATATTTTACAGTTAAATAGTGCTAATATATTTATTTTCAGATATATAGGCGAAACCGACCTGTTGCTTAACGGACACAATATTTTACTTAACCGTTCCTATATCCTGACCAAGGGCGCTACCATCCGAAGCCCCAAAATCAATACCATTTATTACAGCGATGTGGTAAGTGAGTATTTACATTCGAAAATTAAAACAACGGTTACTTTCAGTGCCATTGATGTGGAATACCGTTTTAAAACCGGTGAAATTGGTTTGCATAAATTTAATTTCTCCGAAGAAGGAGGGCAGCTTATCGGTATTATGGGTGGCAGCGGTGTTGGCAAATCAACTTTGCTGAATGTTTTAAACGGCAATTATAAGCCAGAAACCGGCAAGGTGCTTATCAACGGATACGACCTGCATGCCGAAGGTGATATGCTTCAGGGATTTATTGGTTTTGTTCCGCAGGATGACCTGCTGATTGAAGAACTGACCGTTTACCAGAATCTGTATTACAATGCAAGGCTTTGCATGAGCCAGCTGTCTGACCAGGAAATAAACCTGAGGGTAGATAAAATGCTGGAGGACCTTGAACTGATTGAAACTAAAAATCTCACTGTCGGGAGCCCCTTAAATAAATTTATCAGCGGCGGACAACGCAAACGCCTCAATATTGCCCTTGAGCTGATCAGGGAACCACAGATTCTGTTTGTTGATGAGCCTACTTCCGGTTTGTCGTCCATGGACTCTGAAATGGTGATGGACATGCTTAAAGAACAAGCATTGAAAGGAAAACTGGTTATTATTAATATTCACCAGCCTTCCTCTGAGATTTATAAAATGTTTGACAAACTGCTCATTCTCGATAAAGGCGGTTATCTCATTTATAATGGCAACCCGATTGATGCAGTGGTTTATTTTAAAACCATCAGCAACCATGTCAACCCGATGGAAAGCGAATGTATTACCTGCGGTAATGTTAATCCCGAACAGGTATTGCAAATTGTTGAAGCCAAGGTGGTTGATGAATACGGAAAGCTTACCAGGGTACGGAAAATTTCACCCATTGAATGGTACGACCTGTTTTTAAAACATATTTCTGAAAAAATTGTACTGAAAACCGACAAGAAAGAACTTGTTGAAAACCAGTTTAAAATACCTGGAAAATTCGGACAGTTTAAAATATTCACCACACGCAATATTCTTACAAAACTGACCAACCGTCAGTATATGCTGATAAATTTTCTCGAAACTCCTTTGCTGGCTTTTATACTGGCATTTTTTACCAAATATATTGCCGGTACAGAGCAGGATAGCTGGAAGTATATATTTTCGCTCAACGAAAATATTCCGATATTTATTTTCATGAGTGTTGTGGTTGCCTTGTTTGTAGGTTTAACCGTCAGTGCCGAAGAAATTATACGTGACCGTCTTATCCTGAAAAGGGAGAAATTTCTCAACCTCAGCCATTTCAGTTATATCAATTCAAAAGTGATTGTATTGTTTGCCATTTCGGCCATTCAGACAGTAACTTTTATTCTTGTGGGTAATTCCCTGATGGGAATAAAAGGTATGTTTTTTGAATACTGGCTTATTTTGTTTTCAACTGCCTGTTGTGCCAATATGATCGGGCTGAATATATCGGCTGGTTTGAATTCAGTGGTCACTATATATATTCTGATTCCGTTTTTACTGGTTCCGCAATTATTATTCAGCGGCACCATGGTGAAATTTGACAAATTACATAAAAGAATTGCCTCTTATCAATATGTACCGGTGCTGGGCGATATGATGCCTTCGCGTTGGGCATACGAAGCCCTTGCTGTTAACCAGTTTAAAAACAATGAATTTGAAAAACATTTCTTCGATGTTGATAAAATAAAAAGCCAGGCTGCCTATATCACTTCATTTCTGATACCACAGCTGGTTCAGAAAGCCGATCTGGCTGTCGATGGCAAACCGGAAGAAAAAGAAAACTCACTCAAAATACTCAGGCATGAATTAACCCTTTTTGGTAATAAATATGCCAAACACCAGTATTCTCAGATGGATTTACTTACCACCGAAAAATATAACCTTCAGGTAGCTGCTGATGTTAAGGAACACCTGCAAAAAGTAAAAAGCTATTATAATAAATTATACAATAAAGCCTCGTCGAAACGTGACGGAATTATTGAGAACCTGATTGCTGAAAAAGGTGGAAAAGAAAAACTTGACCAGTTAAAAGAAAATTATCACAATGAAATGCTGGCAAATTTTGTATTGAATAAACAGGAGTTGCAAAAGATTATCGAAAACGACGGCATGCTGATTCAGACGATGGATCCGGTTTTCAGAGATCCTGAAGCCCGGAACGGACGTGCCCATTTTTATGCTTCTGAAAAACACATAGGCAATATCAGTATTGATACCTTGTGGTTTAACACCATGGTCTTGTGGTTACTATCTTTTGTTTTGTATTTGACATTATATTTTGATGTAATAAAACGTATTATTGAGTATAACCCGAAACAATAAACACTATCCGATATGAAAATGTATTACCCCTTCATTGGTACGGTCATTGTAACGCTCTTTCTGGGCTTTGGCTGTAAAAATGAGAAAAATCAAACCCAGATTGATATGGCCGATTCAACCGATATGGCGATCACTGACAAAAATACTATTTACCGGTTGCCTTCACCGGTCGATATGTATATGTTGATGTTCGATAATCAGAATCAGTTTGATAAAACATTAATCAACAACCCGGTAAGAATTTCTGACTATTATACCAAATTCAGTAAAATGGTAAATTTCGGCATTTATGCCAGCGATCTTTCCTATTGTACGGTTTTTAACCAGAACCAGGAAAGTTTCCAGTATTTTAAAACTGCCAAAACGCTTGCCGATGAGCTGGGTTACACCGAAGGTTTTAACGAGGTTTTAATAAAACGCATAGAACAAAGCCAGTATCATCTCGATACCCTTTACCAGGTATCGATGGATGCCTACTGGGATGCCTGCACTTTCCTCGAAGACCAGGGGAAAACAGACGAACTGACAATTATTTTAGCCGGTGGATGGATTGAAAGCCTCTATATTGCTTTTTCGTCGGTTAAGAAATTTGATCCTGCCGATATTGTGGTATCGCGCCTTGCCGAGCAGGATCTTTTGCTCGATAACCTGCTATCGATGTTTAAAAGTTTTGAACGCGATGAACAGGCACAGAAATTGTACGCACGCCTTTCAGACCTGAAAGATGCCTATGCCCAAATTGGTGGCGGAACATTCACCGTTGATCAGTTTGAAGCATTGAAACAAAAAATCACTATGTTTCGGAATGAGTTAACGAAATAAAATTTACCCCAATGAGAAGAATATTTATTATTACTGCACTGGCAGGCTTAATCATTACAAATGCCCTGAACGCCCAGGAATGTTCAAAATTAAAAATCTTTGATAAGGATAAACTGGCTGATTTTGATTATCGCGGACAATCCAGTTTTGCTACCCTTAGCTCGGGTGATACAGCAAAAATCAAAATTGTGGTTTATTCGGGACAGGAATACCGCATCTTGGTGGGCGGTGAAAATAAATTCGGCGAAATTCCTTACCGGATTGTGGATGAGCAACGCCTTCTGCGCCGTGAGGTTAAGGAAATTACAAAAAATGAAATTCCGGTTTATAAACTCGATGCCGATGGAAACCCGGTATTGAACGAATGGGGTGAGTACATTTTAGATCATAACGATTATCAATACGATACCATCTACGAAAGTGTTAGGTATGTGGAACGAAAAGAAATATTCAACAGTGCAAAAGCCGGTGATGTGACGTATTATGAAATAGTTCCTAAAAAAACCAGGGTATATATTATTGAGGTGCTGGTACCAAAAAGCGAACCACCGCTTGATGGTTGTGTTATGGTGATGGTTGGTTTCAGGCAATCGAAAAAGAAACCTTCGTTTAAATCGTTTTAATGCTGCCAGCCAATATTTTCAGGCTTTTATTTTTTGTTACTGTAGTTGTGTCATTGGCGTCATGCAACGGCAAACACAAAAATTCCTGTGATTTACAGCCGGGTGATATTCTATTCCAGGATCTTGATTGGGGCCCTTTATGTGATGCCATTGAAAAAGTAACTACTGGCGCTGAAAACCGCTGCTTTTCTCATGCCGGTCTCGTTGTTCCTGATCATGATAATCATTTACAGGTGCTCGAAGCCATAGGCCACGGAGTTTGCCTTACACCGGTTGATACCTTCCTTAACAGGAGTTTTGACCACCGGCACCAGCCTAAGGTGTGGGTTGGCCGGATTGACAGCAAATACAAAACCTTTATTCCTGCCATTTGCGATTCGGCCATGGCTTTTTTAAATTTACCCTATGATGATGCCTACCTGCCCGGAAATAACAAATATTATTGCTCCGAAATGATTGCCCTGGCCTTTAACCGGGCTTTGGCCGATTCTGCCTTCTTCCTGTTTGCTCCCATGACATTTACCGATCCATCCAATGGAATAACTTTTCCTGCATGGGAGGATTATTATCATCGTTTAGGAATAGAAATTCCCGAAGGCCTTGCAGGCATTAACCCCGGCTTGATGTCGTGTAACCCGCATATTACCATTGTGTGCCGTTATGGTGAACCCGATATAAAACCTTAATATTTGTGATATGAAATTTGCCGGAATCATTCCTGCCCGATATGCCAGTACACGTTTTCCTGGCAAACCACTGGTGAAAATAGGTAGCAAAACCATGATCAGGAGGGTTTATGAGCAAAGTCAAAAAGTTATTGATAATGTGTTTGTTGCAACAGATGATGAGCGTATTATGAATGAGGTGTTGTCATTCGGTGGAAAAGCGGTAATGACCTCCGTATTGCATAAAAGCGGTACCGACCGATGCGCGGAGGCAATTCAACTTATTGAACAGCAAACCGGTTTGCTGTTTGATGTTGTGGTCAATATTCAGGGCGATGAGCCATTTATCAGCCCCGCTCAGATTGAATTGCTGGTCAGTAGTTTTAACCGACCGGAGGTTGAGATTGCCACACTGATGAAACCGGCAAAAAGCAATACCGAAATTTTTAATCCCGATAAACCCAAAGTGATTACCGACCTGGAAATGCGTGCCATCTATTTCAGCCGCTCACCGGTTCCTTTTGTCAGGGGCAGGGAACAGGAAAACTGGGACCAATATCATCCTTTTTATATGCATATCGGATTGTATGCCTATCGCACTGAAGTCTTAAAAAAACTGACCCTTTTACCCCAGTCACCCCTCGAACTTGCTGAATCGCTTGAGCAGTTGCGCTGGATCGAAAATGGTTTTCACATTCATGTGGCAATCAGCCATGCCGAAAGCATTTCAATTGACACACCGGCTGACCTTGAGCAACTGATCAGGTCAGGGCTTGTTAACGATTGACAGTATTTATGGAAACCTTATATGCCGTTTCCGGATTTCTCAAATCTGTTGTAACAGCAGCCTTCATACAGTTTTTCTGGTTGTTCGGATTATTATTTGTTTTTGGTTTTGCCCTATACCTGTTTGCACGAATGACAAGAACTGTTTTTGTCAATACCATTGGTTCAAAAGCCGATATTTATTTTACCGGTTGGGTGGGCACTCCGGTACATGAGCTGGGACATATCCTGTTTTGCGTTATTTTCCGTCATAAAATTACCGGAATGAAGCTCTATCATCCAAATCCCGACGACGGAACCATTGGTTTTGTCAATCATTCTTTCAATACAAAGAGCTTATACCAGCAATCGGGCAATTTTTTTATCGGAATAGGACCGGTTATTTCCGGCACCCTGGCTTTATATGCTGTTTTATATTTTCTGGTTCCAAATTATTCTGAAGTTTTTGTTCATTTGAAAGCACAATCTGAAGTATGGACTAATTTGTTGAAAGGTCATTTCCAGGGCGTGTTTTCAGCCATTTATTCTTCATTATATGCTACTCTTTCAACACTTTTTATCAAAGAAAATATGACGGATTACCGTTTTTACATTTTTTTATACCTCGCTTTATGCATCTCGTCACATATGGAATTGAGCCCTCCTGATATTAAAGGTGCATGGCTTGGCATGGTGTGGCTGTTACTGGCATTTTTTCTGTTCAATTTGTTCGTCCTGGGTTTTGAGCACATGGGTTGGAACCAATATGTAGGTAAAGCATGGCTATATTTTAAACCCGAAACCTATGCCGCTCCGGTTGGTCATTTTCTTGGGAATTGCGGATCAATACTAATGTTTGCCCTTTTTATTTCGACCATCAGTTTTTTATTTACCTACGTTGTTTTAACCATTATTAACCTGCTCAGAAATAAAGGGTTTGTGAGTCCGTTTTGAGACAACAGGCAAAGGAGAAAAGAATTTTACATAAAAAATTTTTCTATCGCTCCGGAATATTAAAGAAGAGGCTTTTAAATGGTGAAGATTAATTTACAAACTTATCTTGACCTGTTTAAATCTCTCCATTAAAATTAAACGGAATTAGTTTTATCAGTAAAATTTATTTCCTGTTTTCCGCACTTTTTTGCAACACCTGTCTAAAGTATTGAAAATCAATA
>CAZLJX010000010.1:0-100859 GCA_964559985.1 uncultured Bacteroidales bacterium | reverse complement strand
AATACAATGAATAATTTAATCATAACACATAACTAGCAACTTAGATTAATTATTCTGCTTTTTTCCTTTTCTCAACAATTTGCTGGAAAAATATTCCGGAAACAATCAGCAATAAACCGCCAAGGGTGGTAAAATAAATATTTTCACCCAGAATGAAATGTATAAATACCAACGAAATAAATGGGGATAGATAAACCAGGTTACTTATTTTATCGCTTCGTGGAGTCAATTGCATGGCCTTGAGCCAGAAATAAAAAGTTATTCCCATTTCAAATAACCCGGTATAAACAACAGCCAGAATTTTGATATTGAGCAGGGTGGTAAAATTTCCGGTATAAAGGACCAGGATTCCTGTATAAACCATCCCGAAAAAAAACGAAAGGAACAATTTCTCAACCTCTTCACGCTGGTCGCGTTTACTTATAATCCAGTATAAAGCCCAGATGACAGAACTTCCGGCGGCGAGCATCACCCCGGTAATATCGGGAATGGAAGCAGGTGAATGTCCACCCTGCAGAGAAATGACAACAACTCCTGAAAAGCTTATTAACAGGGCTATAATGGAATATACCCTGAGGGGTTGTTTCAACAACGGTGCAGAAAGAATTACCAATACAAGTGGCCAGGTATAATTTAAAGGTTGTGCAATCTGGGCCGGCAGGCGGCTATAGGCGGTAAATAAAACCACATAATAAAAAAACGGATTGAAAAAACCCTGAACCGCCGAATGCCATATTTGTATTGTGGTTTGTTTCTGTAAAGTTTTTAAAAATCTTCTGTTAAAAACTAAAATCGAACCAAAACACACGAAAGAAACCACCGAGGCGAGAAATAAAAACTGGAAAGGAGCATAAGCTGAAAGGGCAATTTTAAAAGCAGTAGCTACAGTCGACCAGAGCAACACCGATAATAAAGCATATATATAAGCTTTGGTTTGTGATGACATTATATCTTTGGTTTTTTATCGCGTAAAATCCTCAGTCTTTCACGGGCTTCACTTACAAAAATGCTTCCCTGCATTTCAATAATTATTTTTTCGTACAATTCCATTGCTTTATCGGGCTTACCTAATTTTTCTTCATCTAAAACAGCAAGGGCAAAAAGGGCATCATCACCGTAAATATCCCACATGTATTCAGTAGCAAGAGTTCCAAATACTTCGGCAGCCTGATCATATCGCTGGAGTTTGTTCAGAATTTTAGCTTTTAAAAACAAAGCATCGTCAATCACCGGGTGGCTTGAATATAGTGATATTAATGAATCAAGGGTTTGTAAAGCCAGGGTATCTTTTTTGCGGTAAGTGAGAAAATCGGCGCGGGTGTACATCTTCAAAGGGGCAGAAACGGTGTCTTCATCTTCATTGTCGAAAATGATCAGTGAAAGACGGCATGCATCATTGGCAATCAGTTTTGAGGTACTGGCTTTTAAAACATCGAGTTGTGCACTTGCCCATTCAAAATTACCTTGAAAATAGGCCAGTCTGGCTCTTCTGAACTTGGCTTCGTATCCAACGGGGTTGTTTTTGTTGGCCTCTTCAATCTGTGCATAGGTGATGATAGCATCCCACGGATTATTGTCGATCAGATAAATATCGGCAAGTTCGAGTTTGCACAAAGCGATGGTATTTGGAGTTGCTCCCGTTATTTTTAAAGCTTCTTCAAGCATTAGAATTGCTTCGGCTGTTTTATCGAGGTGAAAAGCTTTAAGATGGGCAAGGCTACGGATCATTTCAATGGTTTCATTATTAAAACCGGATTCGGCAATAGCATTTTCATACTGACGCTCCAGGTCGGTAATTTCTGTATTATCAACAACCGGTTTCTCTGAAAGATGCTGAAATAAAACGTCGAGCTTTTCTGCTCTTGCTGTCAGGTAATAATCAGATTGGCTTCCTTTGGCTATTACCAGGTCGTAAGCCTCAATGGCAATATTTTTCTGGTTATTGCCGGCAGCAAGGCGGGCAAGTGCAATAAGCCGCTGTCCGTTTTCACCATTGCGCATGTCTAAAGCCCTGACCTGTACCAAGGCGCTGGCAAAGTCTTTTTCCTGCTGATAAATCCATATCAGTAATTCGCTGTAAATCTGTTTCTCCGGATACCGCTGTATTCTTGCCAGCAAACTGGCCTTCAGCATCGTATTAAGGTCATTTTCAACATCGCTGTAAACTGCACCTTGCAAGCGGTTTTGAACGGTTTGTATATAGGAGCTGCTTTCGGCAAGGATATCAAGATACTCATCTATCATTTTCTGAAAATTACGCTGGTAAAAATAAATATTGGCCAGCTCAAAGCTGAAGTTATACATTCCCTGGAAAGCTTTCCTGCCTGCCAGATACGTCTTTTCTGCATAACCATATTCACGTTTCATAATAAAACCGTTAGCCAGCTTATTGATCATGTTATGATCGGGTTTTACCAAACTGATGGCTTCATCGTATTGCTCGTATCCTTTTTGTGTTTTACCCTGTATGATCAGCAAATAACCCAGATCAACAAGATAAGATACATCGCCCGGGTTTTGTTTGATTTGCTTTTTAATGATTTTTTCAGCCCGGTCGAATTCTTTTAATTCATTAAGTGAATTGATCAGGTTAAAATAGTAAAAGTCCGATTTATTGGCATTGAAAAGTTTTTCGTATAATACAGCAGCTTTTTCATAATCGCCTGAACGATAATACTCCTGTGCCAATTGTGCATCGGAAACCTGCTGTGCATGGCAAACATGGACTAAAGCAGACATCAGCAACCATATGATAAGAAAGAATTGCTTCATTGATTTTTTATCCTTTTTTTAATACGCCACTGATACTTCAATTGTTCAATTTGCGGCTGAAGTAAAAAGTATTCCTTCTCACATTCCGGTAACCCGGCAATAACATGATGATATAGTCTGACACAGTTCTCAAGTGTCAGTTCTTCATCACGGATATATTTCATTATCAAGCTGTCAGATTTTATATTTCCTTTTTCTATATCATTTTTCAGCGCACGGAGCTGGAACTGTGAATAGCGGATTTGCCCGGCATATTTTTCATAATTAGGCAGCGTTCGCTTTAAGGTTTTATTTATTGTAGCATAACTTCCGTAAATACGCATGGATGAACTATCAATGAGGGTGTTGCCGAACAAAATTTTAAGTGTATCCATATTTTTACTCATCACAGAATAATAAAACCGCAGGGTATCGGCATGAATGGTTTTTAAAACCGAATCGAGGCTATCAGCCTGTGATGCAAGCCGTTTTATATGCCCTAAGCTACCTGACGGGGGCGTATACATACACCCTTCAAGGAAGAATAAAACGAAAATACCAGTTATTAATTGTTTCATTTTTAGCGATCCGGATTTTTTAATGACATGCCCGGTTATCGTATCCGGTCGGCCGACTTTATAAGTTCTTCATCGTGTTTAATTCCACGATAGGCCAGGTATTGAAAAAAAATTGAAAGAAACGGAAGTGCAAATCCCGGTTTGATCCAGCTGAAAGCCAATGTCTGTTCAAAATGCCAGCATGAAACAGCAATAAAAAGTATCAGCAATACCGTAAGTATGTTAATAATGCGGCAAAGACGCATTTGCAATTTCCTGTTACGGAATTTAAAAATAGTAATCAATATTACTATACAAATGGTAATCAGAACAATAGCAAATAGAAGAGAGCCTGACACACTCCACTGTCCTGAGATATTGAATGAAGCAATCAATGCTGTGCTGCTATTTCCGGCTGCAGGAAACCTGAATAACAGGGCAAGGCTGATCAAAGCCAGAAGAAACCATATGGTTTGGATACGTTGTAACATGGAATTAAAATTTTGGTGCGAAGATAAAGATTATTTGTTTACTATGAATTGGTAAAAGTCTATTAAATGCTTCCTGTCAGGAAAGTTGTTCAGCCAGTCGTTTCCGGTCGATGATGGTAATACTTTTGCGGTCGGTTTTAATAATACCTTCATTTTCGAGTTCGCCTAAAACCCTTGCCAGCGATGGGCGGGTAACACCAAACAAATCGGCCAGGTTTTGCTGGGTCTGGCCAATTTCAATAATCCTGAGATTGCTGCCAGCCTTTTCCAGAATATACTGGGCTATTTTTGCCCTGATGGTTTTAAAAGAAAGCATAAATAATTTCTGCGTCAAAAACTGGCTGCGATTGGAAATAGAGGCCAGGAAATTATGCAAAAAACGAACATTGACCTGCAACAGTTTTATCACTTCATCCTTTGGAAAATAAATGATGGTTGCAGTGTCTGACGCTATTACATCGACAGGGAAAGTATTACGGCTGCTGAAAAGAAAAGCGGCTGCCAGGGGCTGTCCTTTCACCATTTCTTCAATGCGGAGTAATTTTCCTGAATAATCCATCATTTCCCCGCGCACAATGCCATTGAGAACGATCATCAGGCTATGTATCTTTTCATCGCGACGGGCAATCATCATTCCTTTTTCAAATTGCCTGACCGAATACCTGGTATGAGCCAGGTTTTGCATCAGTTCTGACTCAGCAATGCCACTAAAAAGCGGACAGGCGGTTAGGGTCATAAAAATTGATTCTTCCATACTTCATTAAAAGGTTTGAAATTTTGAGATGAACCATTTCTTCAGATCATTTAACGCATAAACTTAATCACTTTTCATTAATTTTGTGTTAAAAAAAAAATGGCACAAAGGATTTTTAAATGGGCGGTTTTTTCACTTTCCATTCTCATAGTAAACCTCCTGACAACCTACATAACTGACTATTTTCTTGCATACAAAGGAATTACAAGTCCTTTTAAGTTTACATTCATAGGAATGCTGATTATTATTGCCATATTTTATCCTTTGTTTACATACCTCGATGGACAGGCACAACGAATTTCGGCCAGGTTGCTCCGGAAAGGCAAAGGCATTTTTGGGCGCACAATGGGCTTATTCCTCACCTTCTTTTTTTTGTTATTTTTGCTGTATTGCATCTATGCAAGGTTATGGTTTCACCTCGATGTGGTCAGGTATTTGCTGCTTCAGATAAATATATTTTAAAATATTTGCTGAAAATTATAACCCTTTATTAAAATCAGCGTAAATAAACACATTTAATCCTGTTTTAATCTTGATACCGATATCATATTTTTCTGATAATTAACTAATTAAATAAATAGCCATGCAAAAACTTTACATTGTTGTCCTGTTAATGTTTATTTTAGGTTTTAAACAAAATTATGCCGTTACTGCCTATCCTTACCCGGTAACCATTGAACAACCCGATGGAACAAAACTAACTGTTGTTCTAAAAGGCGATGAACACCTGCATTGGGCAATCACAACCGATGGCTATACCCTGATGCGCAACCAGGAAGGAATTTTTGTTTATGCTGAAAAAAATTCAGAAGGAGACCTTATCCCATCAGCAGTAAAGGCGACAGAAGTAAATCAGAGGGGTTTTGCAGAACTAAGTTTTCTGAAAGGCTTGCAGAAAAATCTTTTTTATTCCGGATCACAATTGTCTGTTCTTAGCTAGATAAAACAAATACGTTCTGAACAGTTAAACTCAGCAAAAGCTTTTCCAACCACCGGTAGCCGCAAATTAATCTGTATCCTGGTAAGCTTTACCGATGTGGCCTTTACAAAAACCCAGCAAAATTTCAACGATCTGTTTAACCAGGTAGGTTATAATGCCGGCGGGGCAACCGGAAGTGTTAAAGATTATTACCTCGAAAATTCATACAACCAGTTTAATCTTACGGTTGATGTAGCCGGCCCTTACACCTTAAGCCAGAATATGGCTTATTATGGTGAAAACGATGCGGAAGGGTATGATTTACGTCCCAGGGAAATGGTTTCGGAGGCAGTAAACGCAGCCAATGCGGCTGTCAATTTTGCTGATTATGACAACGACACAGATGGCTATGTGGATGGAGTATATGTTATATATGCCGGTTTTGGCGAAGAAGCAGGAGCCAGCGCCAACGCCATATGGGCACATGCTTGGACATTATCACCTACGGTAACCCTTGACGGAAAAACCATCAGCAAATACTCGTGTTCTGCAGAATTAAGAGGCAACTCCGGCAGTACTATTACCGCCATCGGCGTTATATGCCATGAATTCGGGCATGTGTTGGGTGCCCCTGATTATTACGATACCAATTATAGCACAGGCGGCCAATTTGAAGGCACCGGTGACTGGGATATGATGGCCGGTGGTTCGTGGAACAACAATGGTGTTACTCCGGCACACCATAATGCCTACACCAAAGTGGTATTATATAATTGGGCAACAGCCACTACCTTAAGTTCTGCCACAACGATAACCCTCAACAATGCTGAATTAAATGCAAACAGTTTTTTCAAATTCAATACGGCTACTACCAATGAATATTTCCTGATGGAAAACCGCCAGCAGACAGGTTTTGATGCTTATCTGCCGGGGCATGGGTTAATCATTTATCACGTTCATTCAAGTGTAGGAACCTCAGCTATCAATGCAACCCATCCGCAACGAATGTACCCGGTTTGTGCCAGTGCCACATCCGATCCTACATCAACTCCTTCGTCGTATGGCAACATCAATTCAGCCGGATGCCCGTTTCCCGGATCGACAAGCAAAACCGTTTTCAACGATACCAATTACCCCACATCAAAATCATGGGCAGGAGCGAATACCGGGAAACCTTTATCGGTATTACGGAAAACAGTGGTTTGATCACCCTTGATTTTATGGGTGGCGCAGCAGGCAACCCATTGAGCTTTGCTGCTACTGCCATATCGGGTTCAAGAATTGATCTGACCTGGTCATTGAACAATGGCAAAGATGTTTTGCTGGTCTGGTCGTCCAACAATGTTTTTGGAACTCCGCAAACAGGTACAACCTATACCGTAGGGCAGACTATTTCGGGTGGTGGAACAGTGATTTATAAAGGTTCGAATACCTCATACAGCCATACCTCACTCAATCCAACCACAACGTATTATTATAAAGCCTATTCCATTCTGACAACCACCCCAACCTATTCTACCGGAGCAACTACCGACGCAACAACGCTATGTGGCTCGTATTCGCTTCCGTTTACCGAAAATTTTAATGGAGCTTCGTTACCTTCCTGTTGGTCAACCCAAAATACCGGGACAGGAATCACCGAACGGTGGTCGGTTTCAAATACTTCACTTGCCGGAGGCTTGGCCTACGAAATGAAAGCTGCCTATCAATATGTCAATCCTGCGACCACAAGGCTAGTTACACCTCCAATTAATACTGTAAATTATGCAGTCGTCACTTTGTCTTTCAAGCACATGCTCGATGACTGGGCTGCCGGTGCAACTCTGAAAATACAATCATCTACTGACGGCACCAACTGGACAGACGAAAGCTGGTCGCTTCAGACAACTTCAAACAATAATGTTGGTCCTGCTACCATTAATCTGAATATTGTCAATAATATCAATATCGAAAATACTTTTATTGGTTTTGCCATTACAGGTAATTTAAGCCAATACGACAACTGGTATATTGACAATGTCAGTATAACAGGAACCCTGATAACCAATGATCCTGAACCATCATCTCACCTGACAAACCTTGTCGCCGCAACCGGAGCAGGCACTGAAATAACCCTTACTTGGACCGATGCAACAGGCGGGCAGTTGCCTTACGGATACCTGATTAAGGGTTCGACATCAGGTTTTGGTGCAATAACACCGCCAGTGGATGGGACACCTCTTGCGGATGGTGGGCTGATAAAAAATATTGCGCAGGGAATCCAGACATATACTTTTACAGGTTTGAATCAGCAAACTACTTATTACTTCAAAATATGGCCATATACCAACCCTGCATCGGCCAATATCAATTACAAAACCGACGGAAGTGTTCCCGAAATCCAGAAATTTCTGCCATTTAATCCGGACGTGACTGTTGGTACCGGCACAGTTACTAATAATGGATTACCCATTGAACCTTATTATGGGTATTCTTATTCACAGAGTATTTACCTGCAAAGTGAAATAAATAAACCGGACAGGGTAATTACAAAGATTGCCTATAAATATAATGGCAATTCGGCATGGACTGATCAGATTGTAGTTTACATGGGACATACCAATAAAACTTCATTTTCTTCTACTACCGACTGGGTACCGGTTTCATCACTGACACAGGTTTATAGCGGAAGTCTTGCTGTTACAACCACTTCCGGATGGGTTTACCTTACTCTAAATACTCCTTTCGAATATAATAATACCCAAAACCTTGTGGTTGCGCTGGATGAAAATACAACAGGCTATCATTCCAATTCTGATGAATTCTATTGCACACTGACAAGCGGAGTAAACAGGTCAATCCTTTATTATAATGACAACACAAATCCAGACCCTGCAAGTCCGCCAACAGCAACTACTTTAAGAACCTATTATCCGAATGTTACCTTTACCATGAACCCCAAAATTACGTTTACGGGCGGTACCGATAATTTGTGGACTACAGCCACCAACTGGCCGGGCAATACTATACCCGATGCAAATTTTATTGTCACCATTCCCGCCGGTAAGACTTTGGTTGTGCCTGCAGGAAAAGCATCTGCAGAATGTAAAAATCTTATTATAGAACCACTTGCTAATCTGAGTGTTGACGGATGTTTGAATGTTAACGGCAATTTCCTGATTAAAAGCGATATTACCGGTTCAGGTTCATTAATTGATAACGGAACCCTGACGATTTCAGGAACCAGACAGGTTCAGTTGTATCTTGCCCAGAACGACAGGTATTATTATGTTTCTTCGCCGGTGAGCGGAGCAACTGCCAGTGTTTTTGGCAACGTTGCTACCACCGATCTGCTTTACTACAGAAATACATCCGGCTCATCATGGGAAAGGGTGTCAAACCCCGCAACAGAACTTGCCGTTGGACAAGGATTTGCAACCAAACAGACCAATGCTTCCACTACAGTTATTTTTTCCGGAACGCTGAATACTGGTTTAAAAACCCTGCAGGTTGTCAATGCAGGCGATAACTGGAATCTGGTGGGTAATCCGTACCCATCGCCGATCGACTGGGGTTGCGAAAACGACCCTGCCAGCGGATGGACAATCAATAACATTAAGAATGTCATTTATGTAAAACATGGCGGAAATTTTGCCACATGGAATGCCGCAGGTAATGGTACATCGCTGAATGGAGGAACCCGTTATATTCCAGCTATGCAATCGTTCTGGGTAAAATCGCTGGGCGCAGGCGTTTCGATGAATGTGAACAACATGGCAAGGGTTCATAATGGGAATATCTTATTAAAAGAGCCTGAAAACAAAACAAACGAACTTCTTGTAACTGTCTCACGCGGAGACTATTCCGATCAGGCTTTGTTGCGTTTCCATCCCGAAGCTCAGCCGTGGATTGACAAATACGACGCCGAGAAAATGTTTGCTACAGAAGATGTATATCCGCAGGTTTATTTTACTGCAGAAAATCAAAAACTGGCCATGGCTGCCTTTGAACCATTTGCAGGAGTTTACCTTCAAACCTTATGTTTTAAAACCAATTTTACCGGGCATTTTGTTCTTGATTTTTCCGGAATGGAAAGTTTTGGTTTGTTATCAATATTGTACCTTGAGGACAAATATACCTGTAAAATAGTGAATATCACCGAAAACCCGGTTTATGCATTCGAAAGTGCATCGGGCGATTTCACCAATCGTTTTGTGATACACATTTCTGATGGTACCACTCATTACAATCCCGCCGATGAAGGTAGTGCCAATGGTATAGATATAAAAACAGACAATGTGAAGGTGTATGGTTATAACAATACCATCAATATCAAAGCCGACAAATCGTTGAAAGCTGCAATTAAGGTTTATAGTCTGGCAGGCAGCGAGTTGCGCAATATTGAGATGAATGGAACAATGCAGTCCATTGACATGGAAAACCCGGGCACCTACATTGTTAAGATTATTTCTGCCGACGGCATAATGGTACAGAAAGTAAATGTTGATTAAATAATGAATATTTACCGGGAAATAATCTTTTAAGTATCTGTTTAATAAGTATAACTAAACAAGAAGAACACAAAAAACAGCATAAATACATATCTCCCTTCTCTGATTGAAAAAAAGCAAGATTGCTAAAGGTAAACAGATTTTAATCCAGTGCGATACTCATTCAGATTCTGGCAATTTGGTTTTACTGAAGGCCGCCTGAATTTTACAATTTGCAATATAAAACATTTGTTATCAGGGACATGATCAAGGTTTTCAAGAACCAAAATAAATTTATGCCTGATCATATTCAATATTGTATCAAAATATTATTTTTGACATTTTAAAGTAATTTTAACTATTTTAGAAAGCTTGTTTCCGGATGGTAAAACAGTACAAAAGTTAAATTTGCTAAGATTAATTATTTAACCAAAAAACCAATTATGTCATTTATTGCGCTCGAAGATAAGGATATCAATAATTTTATCATGATAGGTGATAAGGTACTGATTAAGCCTACAACTCCGCAGCACAAAACAAAATCGGGATTGTACCTGCCACCTAACGTACAGGAAAAAGAAAGCATTTTATCGGGTTATGTTATCAAAGCCGGACCAGGCTATCCTGTCCCTGCTATTGAAGACCATGACGAACCATGGAAAAATAAAAGCGAAGATGTAAAATATGTTCCGTTACAGGCACGTTCAGGCGATCTGGCTATATATCTGCAGGCTCAGTCATTTGAAATTGAATACAATAACGAGAAATATCATATTTTGTCGCATTCAGCCATCCTGATGCTGATTCGCGATAAAGATCTGTTTAAATAAAATTCATTCATTAAAAAATCAGATTAAATGGGAAAAGTAATTATTATAGGTGCCGGGGGAGTTGGAACAGTAGTTGCTCATAAAGTGGCCGGAATGCCTGAAATTTTCAGCCAGGTGTTGCTGGCCAGCCGCACAAAATCAAAATGCGATGCCATTGCTGCCCGGCTGGGGAAAAAACATATTACCACAGCAAAAGTGGATGCAGATAATGTGAAAGAGCTTACGCAACTGTTCAGGGATTTTAAACCTGAACTGGTTATCAATGTTGCCCTTCCATACCAGGATCTTACCATCATGGATGCCTGTCTTGCATCGGGGGTGCATTATCTCGACACGGCCAATTACGAGCCTAAAGAGGAAGCAAAATTTGAATATAAATGGCAATGGGCCTATCACGACCGTTTCAAAAATGCCGGATTAACAGCCATATTGGGATGTGGTTTCGACCCGGGAGTGACCAGTGTTTTTACCGCTTATGCCGCCAAACATCATTTCGACGAAATACATTACCTCGATATTGTTGATGCCAATGCGGGAGACCATGGCAAAGCTTTTGCCACCAATTTCAACCCCGAAATAAACATACGCGAGGTTACCCAGAAAGGAAAATACTGGGAAAACGGCAAATGGATTGAAACCGAGCCCCATCAGATTCATAAAGCGCTGAATTATCCGGATATTGGTCCAAAAGAATCTTATGTGATTTACCATGAAGAACTGGAATCGCTGGTAAAAAATTTCCCGACACTGAAAAGAGCCCGCTTCTGGATGACATTCAGCGAAAATTATCTGACTCATCTGCGTGTAATCCAAAATATTGGCATGGCCCGTATCGATCCGGTGATGTATAATGGCGTTGAAATAGTACCTATCCAGTTTTTAAAAGCTGTCCTCCCCGACCCCGGCGGACTTGGAGAAAATTACACCGGATGGACTTCCATCGGATGCCGGATTAAAGGAATTAAAAACGGAAAAGAACACACCTACTATGTTTATAACAACTGCAGTCATCAGGAAGCTTTTAAGGAAACCGGTACGCAAGCCGTAAGTTATACTACCGGTGTGCCGGCAATGATAGGTGCTGCCATGTTTTTAAAAGGTCTTTGGAAAAAACCGGGGGTCTATAATGTCGAACAATTCGACCCCGATCCGTTTATGGAAATGCTAAACAAACATGGCCTGCCATGGAAAGAGATTTTTGATACTGACCTGGAAGTATAAATATCTGCAAAACAAATTATCTTTTCTGGTGTTTCATTGCAGCAGTTCACCCGGAATGACCGGTATTAATAATATTTTACATGTTTAAAATACCTTACAGCCAGATTCCTTCGCCTTGTTATCTTCTTGATGAGGATTTGCTCCGGAAAAATCTTGCATTGATTCAGGATGTACAAAATAAAGCAGGGATTGAAATCATTATGGCCCTCAAAGGTTTTGCCATGTGGAGCGTATTCCCCATTGCCGGGCAATATATAAATGGTGCCACAGCCAGTTCTCTCAACGAGGCCATGCTCATCAAAGAACATTTTGGTTTTAAGGCACATACTTATGCTCCAGCCTATACTGACAGTGAAATTGATGCTATTGCAAAACTCAGCAGCCATCTCACATTCAATTCATTAAACCAATATCAGAAATATTACCCCACATTAAAAAATAAAGGAATTTCCTTTGGATTACGTGTCAATCCAGAATATTCCGAAGTTGGAACCGACCTTTACAATCCCTGCTCACCCGGATCAAGGCTGGGGATATTAAGTGAACAGCTTGCAAAACTTCCCGAAGGGATTGAGGGACTGCATTTTCACACCTTATGTGAATCAGGTGCTGAAGCGCTTGAAAAAACTTTGAATGCCTTTGAAAGTAAATTTTCGCACATTTTATCATTGCCCCAGCTAAAATGGGTAAATATGGGCGGTGGCCACCTGATGACACGAAATGGTTATAACATACAGTTGCTGATCGATTTATTACACAAATTTAAAAAGCGTTATCATCTTCATATTATTCTTGAACCAGGGAGTGCATTCGCGTGGGAAACAGGTGTATTAATTTCAGATATTGAAGATATTGTTGAAAATAAGGGCATTAAAACAGCCATACTCAATGTCAGTTTCACAGCACACATGCCCGACTGCCTCGAAATGCCCTATCAGCCCCGTATTGCAGGCGCTGCAAGTAATGCAGACGGCCCTTTTGTTTACCGCATGGGTGGAAACAGCTGTCTTGCCGGTGATTTTATGGGATACTGGTCATTTGACCATGAACTGAAACCCGGAGAAAAAATCATCTTTCAGGATATGATTCACTACACAATGGTCAAAACCAGCCATTTTAACGGGCTGAGACATCCTTCTATCGGGATCTGGAGCGAAAAGGAAGGATTCAGACTGGTGAAACAATTCAGCTACGACGATTACAAAAGACAATTATCATAAATAACAAAAGTGTATGCAAACTTACCCCATTGATTCAAAAGCCGAAATGGATAAAATTATTGCTTCATGCCAGGTATGTTATGTTGGTATGACTGACCTGCAGGGTTTTCCTTATGTGGTTCCATTTAATTTCGGCTACGATGGTGAATATATATGGTTACATTCGGCCAAAGAGGGTATGAAAATGGATTATATGCGTAACAACCCGCATGTCTGCGTAGCTTTCAGTACCGGCCATGAATTATATTTTCAACACGAAAAAGTGGCCTGCAGTTATGGTATGAAATATAAAAGTGTTCTGGTTTTTGGCAGTATTGAATGGATTGATGACCACGAAAAAAAAATTATTGGCTTAAACCATGTGATGAAAAACTATACCAGTGGTGATTTTTCGTATTCAAAACCCGCTGTTGAAAATGTTGCTGTTTATCGCTTAAGAATAGAAAAAATGACCGGAAAGAAAAGAGGAATTTAAAAAACAAAAATACGTGATTATGAAAAGATTAATGGTTCTATACATCCTGTTGGTTATTTTTACTGTTGGTTTAACAGGGCAGCCCCGCTATATTTTTTATTTTATTGGCGATGGCATGGGTCCCAACCAGGTTTACCTGGCCGAATTGTACCAGAAATATTTAACAGGTCAGGACAAAAGCCTTCATATTGATAAAATTCCGGTTACCGGTATGTATACCACCCATGCAATCAACAGGCTGATAACCTGCTCGGCAGCAGCGGGTACAGCAATGGCTACCGGTACAAAAACCAGCCCGGGAACGTTAGGCCTGACTGCCAGCCATGATAAAAAACTAAAAACAATTGCAGAAGAACTTCATGAAAAGGGATTTAAAATAGGGATTGTTACTTCGGTATCGCCCGATCATGCCACACCGGCAGCTTTTTACGCCCACCAGCCACAACGCGATGCATATTACCAGATATCCATTGATCTGGCAAACAGCGATTTCGAATATTTTGCCGGAGGCGATTACCGCAGTATTTTTGCCGGACAGGGATCGAAAAATTCCAAGTTGTATGCCGTCGAAAAAGGTTATAAACTTGTTAATTCCATTGATGATTTCAATAAACTTACTTCATCATCGGGCAAGATCATTGTTTTAAGCCCGGTTATTTCAAAAGGATTTTCCTTACCCTATACCATTGATAGCCAAACCAACATCATAAATCTGACAGATTTTACCCTCAAGGGAATTGAATTACTGAATAACGCAAACAAAGGTTTTTTTATGATGATTGAAGGGGGTAAAATAGACTGGGCTTGCCATCGCAACGATCCGGGAGCTACATTGCACGAAATGCTTGCATTTGATGATGCCATAGGCGAAGCATTGAATTTTTATAACGAAAATCAGCAAAATACACTCATTATTGTGGCTGCCGATCATGAAACCGGAGGCCTGGCTATGGGATACACCATCACCGGGTACGAATTGTACATAGAAAGGCTAAAAAACCAGAAAATCTCCGCCGAAAAGTTTGAAGAAATTATTAAAACCATCAAAGAAAAAGATTTTTCACTGGAAAAAAAGTGGAAAGAAACCCTTAAATCCATTACATTAAATTTCGGGCTTAATTCATCACAACCCGGTATGGAACTTACCAATGAAGAACTCAGCCTTTTACGGAAAGCCTTCGATTTATCGATGAGTAATGTCAAAATAAAAAACGACGACGATCAGAATCTGGTGCTTTACGGTGAATACGATCCGTTGGTAGTGGAAGTTACCCGGTTACTGTCGCATAAATGTGGAATTGACTGGACAACTTTTGAACACACGGGTATGCCATTACCCATCAGGGCTATTGGTGCAGGTAGTGAAAAATTTACAGGTTATTTCGATAATACCGATATTCCTAAAAAAATTCTTGAAACCGTTGGACTTCGCTTTCCGGATTAACCCTGGAAATCATCATCGGCATAAAACCTGAATCCCATTCGTTTGCCTGTAGCAATGCGCGACATGCTCATTTTTTCCTGCATCTGCTGCACGGTAACATTCACCATAGCATCAAAAGGAGGCACCATCAGGTCAAAATGAATGCAGTACAAAATAGCCGATTGGATAATATCTCTCAATGATTTGGTATCAACTACCGAATTGCTGAAGTCGGTATACAGATAACCCAGCTGACGTTTACCCTCTACAAAAAAGTGATTGTCTTTATTGATAAAAATCCTGCCCACCAGGTAGCCCATATCATCGGCACGGTTATATTTGAATGAATCTGCCAGAAAATTATAAATATTGATGATACCACAGAAATGTGCATCATCATCTTTCTGAAGGTATGAAGTTTTCCAGATTGGATGGCTGCGGTCAAACGAAAAAACATTGGAATGCATGGTAAAGATCAGCAGGTCGCCCGCAACTTTGATTTCAGCTTCAAAAGGTCCCCTGTCGCGGAATTCAAGGGCGTTTTTCATCTCTCCCGAAAGCTGTTTTCGGTAATTGCTGATAAGATATTTCAAAATCTTTTTCATCGATACAAATGCAGCGAGTGTATTGTTATAAACCTGTCGCTTCAGCACCGAACGGCTTTTTAATGTATCGACAATCAATACCGATGCATCTTTTTTATCCATTAAACCGTTTTTTTTCACAACAACAATAAGAAAAATTAATAGGCTCTTGCAAATATAACTCTTTGTTCCGAAGGTTTTCCGGTTACCATACATTTTCCCTGCTCTTTCACTGCATCAAACGGAATACAACGGATGGTAGCTTTGGTGTCTTCTTTTATTTTAAGTTCAGTTTCTGTAGTTCCATCCCAATGGGCTAAAATAAACCCTCCCCTGTTTTCGATGGCTTCTTTGAACTCTTCGTACGAATCAACTTTATAAGTATTTGCGTTGCGATAATCAAGCGCCTTCCGGTATATATTCTCCTGAATTTCTTCGAGCAGTTGTGCAACAGCCTGATCAATATGATCGGTCGGAAGTGTCATTTTCTGCATGGTATCACGTCTGCTGATTTCAATGGTATTGTTTTCGTAGTCACGCATTCCCATTGCCAGTCGGACGGGGATCCCTTTAAGTTCGTATTCGGCAAATTTCCATCCCGGTTTTGCGGTATCACTATCATCAAATTTAACTGTTATCCCCCGTAATTTAAGCCGGGCAACGATTTCATTGACCTTAACAGCAATTTTTTGAAGATCATCGTTGTTTTTATAAATAGGGATAATAACCACCTGGATGGGTGCAAGTTTTGGAGGCAGAACCAGCCCGTTATCATCAGAATGAGCCATTACAAGGGCTCCCATCAGCCGTGTTGAAACTCCCCATGAACTTGCCCAGACATAATCGATTTGCCCTTCACGGGTTTGAAATTTAACATCAAACGCTTTTGCAAAATTTTGTCCAAGAAAATGCGAAGTGCCTGCCTGCAGCGCTTTACCATCCTGCATTAAAGCTTCAATACAATAAGTATCGAGTGCCCCTGCAAATCTTTCATTCGGTGTTTTTGTTCCTTTTATCACAGGAATCCCCATAAAGCGCTCTGCAAAAGTTGCATATACATTCAGCATTTTTATGGTTTCTTCTATTGCTTCTTCCTTTGTAGCATGGGCTGTATGCCCTTCCTGCCACAGAAATTCGGTAGTGCGGAGAAAAAGCCTGGTACGCATTTCCCATCTTACCACATTGGCCCATTGATTGATAAGCAACGGAAGGTCGCGGTACGATTGAATCCATGATTTGTATGTGTTCCAGATAATTGTTTCCGAAGTTGGACGTACAATCAGTTCTTCTTCGAGTTTTGAATCTTCGTCAACTACAACACCTTTTCCATCAGGTGAATTTTTTAAGCGATAATGGGTTACCACAGCACATTCTTTGGCAAACCCTTCAACATGGCTGGCTTCTTTACTAAAAAACGACTTGGGTATAAAAAGCGGAAAATATGCATTAACATGGCCTGTTTCCTTAAACATCTGGTCAAGATTATCCCTTATTTTTTCCCAAATGGCAAAACCATAAGGTTTTATAACCATACATCCCCTGACGGCGGAATTTTCGGCCAATCCTGCTTTTATCACCAGGTCGTTATACCATTGTGAATAATTTTCATTTCTGCTTGTTAATTCTTTAGCCATAATATTTTTTGGTATAATATTTGATCAAATTCAGACATAAAAAGGTTTGCAAAATAAACAATAATTGGCAATAAAAAACAGAACCGGGAGGTAAGGATTATGAAAAAACATCTTTTTATAGCACCAATAACCTTAATATTAACAGGTTGTGCAAATTTAACCCAATTACAAACCTCCTACCCCGACGATTTATATTATATTCCAGGTGAACAGACCAATATCCAGAATCCTGCACCTGATATTAATAACAATAATAACCTTTCGCCCAAACAACAACAAAACAGGCTGGATATGGTTTATTCCGATCTGCCAGAATCTGATACACTTGCCAGCAATAATCCGGAGGATAGCAATCAATATCAAAACCGGCAGTTCGATATGGATGACTATTACGATTATGAATATGCTGCCCGTCTGCGCAGATTCCATTCACCCTATTACGGTTATGATTATTACGATGGATTTTATACCAATTTATACTGGTATTCTTACAACCCGTTTGATTTTGGATGGAGTATCTATTTAGGTTATAACTGGTGGTACCCCTCTTCCTATTATTCATGGTATTGGCCCTATTCATTCTACAGCCCATCAATGGCTTACTGGTATGGCTATCAGAATGGATTTTATGATGGATATTGGTATCGCAATTACTACGACATTTATTATTATAATAGTTATGATGGCACAAATAACCTGGCATATGGGCCTCGCCTTACTTACTCTACCAATGGAACATCCAGCGGAAATCACACCAGGGGTACCCGCGATTCGTTTGTAAAATCCTATGAAGACCAGGTAATTATGAATCACCGGGTAAACCCATCTTCCAATACTTTATCAAATCCCAATAGTGGCAGGACGCGGAACACAGTCAATGTCGGGACTGGTACCAACGCACTGCAAAATGATGGCAACCTGAATCAGACAGGATATTCGCGTAACAGGGTAAATATTTCACAAACCGAAAAAAACACTAACCTTTCGCCCGACAATAACAATGACAATAACAACCGCACCCGTAACCTGTCCAATTCATTTCCCGACGCAAAAAATCAGCCAGTTACCACCAGCCCAAATGTTGGCAATGATAACAATTCAGGAAATAATTACAGACCAAGCTATTCGATACCGAGAAGCCCTAACCGCCCTATTTACAACAATTCATCAAATGACAGACCGGTCAACAATAATGTCAATAACAATCAGAACAACAACCAATCCAGATCTCATAACAATAACGTAATCAACAACAATTCAAACAATAACAACCGGAGTTCGTACCATAGCCCGTCAACTCCCAACCGTTCCTACAATTCCAATACCCGAAGTTCTTCCACTCCAAAATCATCAGGAACATCTTCAGGGACATCACCACAACGTAAACGTTAAAATCTGCTGCCATGTATCGTAATTATTTAATTGCTGTCATTTTATTTTTCGCTCCGTATCTGATTTTTGCCCAGAACGATGTAGATGCATTAAGGTATTCGCAATACCAGATGTTCGGAACAGCCCGAATGATGGGCATGGGGGGTGCATTCAGTGCCTGTGGTGGCGATATATCGGCCATTCAGCTCAACCCTGGAGGAATTGGGATCTACCGCAGTTCAGACATTTCTTTTTCACCATCATTGCATTTCAGCGATTTTTCGGCAAATCTGAATGGTAGTGAAAATACTGACCTTAAATATGCTTTTATTGCCGGAAATATCGGGGCAGTAAAATCATGGATCATCCCTGGTAATGCCGAAAAGCAGGACTGGAGGGCACTTCAGTTTGCTTTTTCCTATAACCGCACCCATCAGTTTTCGCGTAATATTTTTGCTGAAGGAATTAACAATCAAAGTTCCATGCTCGATTTTTTCACTTCCGAAGCAAATAACGGACGTATCGATACCCTTTTCACAGGCATCGATGTTATTTATTTTGATACTGTTTCACAAAGCTTCATCTCAGATTATAAAAATTCCGGATATGGAGAATCACAGCAACTTACTCTTAATCAAACGGGTGGCGGCGGACAATATTCTTTTTCGTTTGGAGCCAATTATTCCGACCTGATTTACTGCGGGGTATCGCTCAATTTTCATCAGATGCTTTTCGAAGAAAATGCCAGCTATACTGAGACCGATCCTGATAACCATATCCCTTTTCTTAACCATTTTAATTACCAGACAACCCTGAAAACACGTGGAGATGGCTTTTCAATGAATTTTGGCATGATTTTCAGGCCTACCGACTGGGTGCGATTAGGACTGGCATACCAGACACCGGTTTTTTATTCGTTCGAAGATAAATACAACCGCAAAGCCGAAGCCAGCATTACCTACACAGAGGGGACATTCACCAATACAAAAAATATCCGTTTTATGCCATACCAATGGGAGCTTACCACACCATTTGTAACCCGCGCCGGTGTTGCATTTACTATAATGAAAACCGCGCTGATAAGCCTCGATGCAGATTTTTTGAATTATAACACAGCCCGCCTCGGTTCAGATGATTATAATTTTAAAGACGAAAACCAGGCTATTGCAAAACATTACCGTAATGCCTTTAATATCAGGGCAGGAGGAGAATACCGGCTAGGGCCTTTCCAGTTCAGGGCAGGTTACAGCTTTTTCGGAAATCCGTACGCATCGGGTGAACCTAATCATAATGCAAAAAACCGGGCCATTTCGTTTGGATTCGGATTACGCGACAAAAATATGTCTGTCGATTTTGCCTGGTCGCACCACATGGTGAATGAAAAATATTTTGCATACGGGATTGAATCATCACGGATTGATCTGAAAGGCACTTCAAATCAGATTATTGCTACTTTGGGATTTCGTTTTTAATCATTCGTCAAAATTTTTGAAAGCAGTCTTGACTTTATGGCTGCTTTTATTTTATATTTGTAGTATCATTTTAATATCACTTTAATAACAAAAAAATACTATTATGAAAAATGAACAAGTTTTTAAACCAATGTCGGGATACCCGGCTTTGTTTATTCTGTTAGCGCTTATTGCTATCGATATCTGGTTTTCAATAGCCAGTAATTTGCCAGGTTTCCTGGGATTAAATGTATTGTTTCTCTTCTTACTGATCGGGCTGATGACAGTTGAACCCAACGAATCGAGGGTAATGATTTTATTCGGAAAATATTCGGGAACGGTAAAAGATTATGGATTTTTCTGGGTCAACCCGTTTTATATCAGAAAAAAAATCTCACTCAGGGCGAGGAACTTTGAAAGCGAACCCATCAAGGTGAATGATAAAGTCGGAAACCCCATCATGATTGGACTGGTACTGGTGTGGAAAGTAGATGATACTTTCAAGGCCGCATTTGAAGTAGATGAATATGAACGTTTTGTGCGTGTTCAAAGCGATGCAGCTTTGCGTAAAATGGCCGGTCATTATCCGTACGATAATTTTGATAATGTACAGCACGAGCTGACCCTGCGTTCGGGGGGTGAGGAAGTAAATGACAAACTGGAAAGTGAAATTTCTGAACGTCTTAAAATTGCCGGAATTCAGGTTATTGAAGCACGCATTAATTACATAGCCTATGCCTCCGAAATTGCCCAGCTGATGCTGAAACGCCAGCAGGCTACAGCCGTGGTTGCTGCACGTGAAAAAATTGTGGAAGGTGCTGTGGGTATGGTACAACTGGCACTTAGCCAATTGTCGGAAAAGAAGATTATTGAGCTTGATGACGAACGTAAAGCCGCTATGATCAGCAACCTGATGGTGGTTTTATGCAGCGACGAATCGGTTCAGCCAGTTGTTAACGCAGGAACATTATATCAATAAAAGAGATTTCATGGCTGTTAAAAAATCATTTGTACTGCGCATAGACCCTGATGTATTAAAAATGGTGGAACGTTGGGCTGCCGATGAATTCCGTAGCACCAACGGCCAACTGGAATGGATTATCAGGAATGCACTGGCCGATGCAGGACGCATGAAAAAAACCCTAACCCATGACAAGGATTCAATTGAAAACCAAAAACCATAAATAATGAATAATAAGTACATTTGCCCTAAATGCGGCAATAAAGAATATAATTCGGGAAAATTAAGAATTCCCGGGTCAAGGCTTGCACAGCTGATGAATATGAGGTTCAGGAAGTTCACGGTTGTAACTTGTAAAAACTGCCTTTATACTGAGCTTTACGCCTGCAGCAATTCCAATATAGATGAGATACTGGAAAAAGCATATTCCGACCGAAAACCTAAATATTAACCTTATTCGCTTATTGTTTTTTTTTGATGCTTCAGAATCAAATGGCTACATTCGCAGTTTCGGATGCAGCCATTTTTTTATATGAATCAATTACCTGTATACCTCGATTATAACGCAACTACTCCGGTGGATAAAGAAGTGACCGAAGTTATGATGCGTTGTTTTGAAACCAATTTCGGCAATCCGTCGAGCCAACATATTTTTGGGGCTGAAGCCCGCAGAACCGTTGAAAAAGCCCGCGAACAGGTAGCATCACTGGTTGGTGCATCACCTGGCGAAATATTTTTTACCAGCGGGGCAACTGAAGCAAACAATCTGGCGCTGAGAGGTTTTGCTATGGCTAATAAAAACAGGGGAAACCATATCATCACCTCACAGATTGAACATCCTGCCGTACTGGAAGTTTGCCAATATCTCGAAAGAAACGGGTTTATTGTATCTTACCTTCCGGTTGACCAATATGGCATGGTTTTGCCAGAATCACTTGAAAAAGCTATAACTCCTGCTACCATTCTCGTTTCAGTGATGCTGGCCAACAACGAAACCGGGACCATTCAACCGATTGAACAAATGGCAATTATCTGTAAAAAACATCATATTGCGTTTCATACCGATGCTGCACAAACTCCCGGCAAAATTGAAACCCGTGCTGACAAACTGCAGGTTGATATGCTTTCGCTGGCAGGGCATAAATTTTATGCTCCAAAAGGCATTGGCGCTCTCTATATTAAAAGAGGCACCCTTGTCGAGAAACTGATACATGGCGCCGACCATGAACAGAATATGCGGGCCGGTACCGAAAACGTAGCTTATATTGCCGGGTTGGGAATGGCTGCAGTACTTGCCGAAAGAGATTTAATAAACAATCAGTTACACTATAAGCGACTCACATCCTTTTTTTATTCCACTTTGCAGGAGGCAATCCCTGGTACGGTTTTAAACGGACATCCCGAAAACCGGCTACCCAATACCTTAAATATTTCCATACCCGGTATAAATGCATCTGATATGCTTAACCGGCTATCTGATTATGTTGCTGCATCGACCGGGGCTGCCTGCCATGCACAGGGTCATATTTCCGGCACACTGAAAGCCATGCATACCGATGAATCTATGGCGAGGAGTGCAATCAGGTTCTCTTTCGGAAAGATGACAACCATGGATGAAATAAAACTGGTAGCCGAAAAAATTATTAAACAATATCACCAGCTTTCACACAACAACAAAATTGTAAAAACAGCAGAAACTGCAGGAAAAATTAAGCTGACACAATTTACCACAGGACTTGGTTGTGCCTGTAAAATAAATCCGGGTTTTCTCGAAAAAATTCTTACAAACCTTCCGGAAATTACAAACCAGGATTTGATTATTGGTACTGAAACTTCTGATGATGCAGCCGTTTACAAAATAAATGATGAAACCGCATTGGTGAGTACTGTTGATTTTTTTACACCCATTGTTGATGACCCGTTTTATTTTGGGGCAATAGCAGCAGCCAATGCACTGAGCGATATTTATGCCATGGGGGCAAAACCACTTTTTGCCCTTAATATTGCAGCTTTTCCGGCAGGGAGGCTTCCTGATGAAGTATTGCAGGAAATCATCCGGGGAGCTGCATCAAAACTTTCCGAAGCAGGCATTTTCATTGCCGGCGGGCACACCATCGATGATGATGAACCAAAATTCGGGTTGGTTATTAACGGCGTGGTGCATCCTAAAAAAATATTGCGCAATCATGGCCTGAAACCAGGTGATGTTTTGATTCTAACAAAACCCCTGGGAACTGGCATTATCACTACAGCATCGAAAAAAGGGTTAGCTTCTGAAAATATTATCAATGAAGCTATTCATCAAATGTGCCGGTTGAATGATAAAGCAGCTGCCATTGCTGTTCAATGTAAAGCTTCGGCGTGTACAGATATTACGGGGTTCGGGCTATTGGGACACCTGCACGAAATGATAAGTTCATCGGAAACAGATGTGGATTTGAATTTTAAAAAAATACCTTTCATAAGCGGAACCGCAACCATGGCTCTTGCCGGGGCAATACCAGGTGGCACCAAAGCAAACCTTGAATATGCACTATCGTTTACAAAGTTTGACCCAAAAATTTCCGGAACAGAAAAAATGATGCTTTCTGATGCCCAGACTTCAGGTGGATTATTGTTTGGTATTGAAGAAAATTGTGCTGTTGAAATTCTTGAAGTCCTGAAACAGCAAGGGATGATGCAGGCCGCCATCATAGGGCGTGTCAGATCCGGGGGCAAAGGAAATATCAAAGTCATTTATCCATAAAATACAATTCTGATGATTTAGTATGAAAAAAACTGACCTGATAAAGCAATTACTTCCCGGATTAGCGCCATTGCTTATCTTTTTTGCAGTTGATGCCATCTGGGGTACTTTGCCCGGTATTATTACTGCTGTAGCAATGGGCATACTGTGGCTTGCCTACATTGGAATAAAAGATAAAAAACTTGACCGGTTTGCTTTGCTTGACACCTTGCTTCTGACGGTTCTGGGTGGCATATCTATCGGATTTGAAAACGATCTGTTTTTCAAACTAAAACCCGGTTTCATAGGTATTATTTTTTGCGGATTGCTGGCTTATGCAGGTTTTTTTTCGTCGGCGTATATCCGTGGAATGACATCACGGTTTATGCCAGAGGGAAAACTGAATGACCAACAGATAAAGCTGATGCAAAAGAATATGCAGATATTGTTTTACTTGTTTGGAGTCCACACACTGCTGGTTTTTTATGCGGCTTTATACATGTCAAAAGCAGCATGGGCTTTCATAAGCGGAGGATTGTTTTACATTTTATTTGGGATCTATTTTCTGGCTGAAATCATGCGCACAAGAGTAATTCCATATTATCGCTACAGGAACGATGAATGGGTGCCCGTTGTTTCTGAAAGCGGTGTTGTAAAAGGCAAAGCTCCACGTAGCATTGTTCACAATGGCAGCATGTTACTTCATCCTGTTGTTCATGTGCATATATTCAACCAGCGAAAAATGCTTTATTTGCAGAAAAGGTCTTTTGATAAAGAAATTCAGCCGGGAAAATGGGATACGGCCGTTGGAGGCCATATAGCATGGGGTGAAGATTTAAAAACCGCTTTTGAACGTGAAACGTTTGAAGAAACGGGTTTGAAACTGCCATTCTCAACGCCCATAATGACGTACATCTGGGAGAGTGAGAAGGAAAGGGAATGGATAAACGTATTTGTACAGATAACCAATCAGTCACCGGTTGTCGATGGTAAAGAAGTTGAAGACGGCCGGTTCTGGAGTTTAAAAGAAATTGAGCAACAAACCGGAAAAGGAATTTTCACGCCCAATTTTGAGTACGAATTTGAAATGTTGAAAAAATTACTTCGCTGATTTCGTCTTATAATCTTTACAACCAGCTATTTGTGTGATCTTTATATCGTTTATTTCAAGAATAAAATCATCACTTTTTACCTGCTGGTTGTTAAATTTTCCCGTATCAAAATGTAAATCATGAACCCGTCCTTTCAGCTTTTTGCCGGGACTGATGCAGATGTATTTTTCATTTTCACTTTCCGACTGAATCATTCCCTGCCAGAAAAAATCAATTTTAAAACTTACTTCGACAGCATATTCATTGGTGTTTTCAAATTTTAACAACAACCTGAGGGGTGCATCTTTTTTCAGGAGGTTGGATTTACCCCATTTGTACGAGATTTTGACTCCATCGGTGGTTTTTAATTCCTGGTATGGATTTTTTGATGCTGAAAGGATGGTAGAAGCACCAATCAATAACACGATTATTAAATACTTTTTCATTTTTTTGCAAAATTTATTTTTTCAATTGTAACGAAAAATATGCCGGATTTGTTTTATAAAAAAATTGAATTTTTTCATTCCTGTTCATTTACAAAAAAAAACGAAACCCTGACAGATTGAGCAGCAAAAATACATGGCTGAAACTTTGATTATCAAAAACTTTTCAACACATTTTTTCTGAAAAATATAACAAAGCCAAAATCAAAACAATTGAATATTAGCAACATAATTAAATAAATGTAGTCCTTTAAGTTTGAGGCGATTCAAAACGCAAGAATTGTAAAAAAAACTTCAAATCAGGATATTTGGAGAATTTTTAAAATATATTGTATATTTGTCTGAAATAAGAAATTATGATAACGGCTTATGTTATTGAACTGTTAAAAACTCAAAACAGGGTTATCATACCCGATTTGGGAGCATTTCTTATAAACCGTTCCCCGTCAGGCGATATCATCAGTTTTAATGATTTTTTAAAATTCAACGATGGGGTACTGGTCAATCACATGATTAAAGTTGAAAAAATTTCAAAAACCGAAGCGGTTGACAAGATAAAAGATTTTATAAAACAGGCCGATAAAGGTTTCAGGGAGCAAAACCGGTTTGACATGGAAGGTTTAGGATTCCTTTACCGTGACGACCGCGGGAATATTCTATTATCTACCAAACAGTCAGATACTCCTGAAACGAAGCAACTGACTGAACAGCCACCGGTCAAAGAAGAAAATCAATTAAATAACGCACCTGAAATAGAATTTGCAAAAACGCCGTTATCAGAACCACCAAAATCCGATACCCAAAAACCCGGCAGTTTCGCTGCTTCGCAAGAGACAAAAGTACACAAACCTTTATATCAGAAACCACCTTATTCAACTTCTAAAACAACTACTATGGATTCAACAAAAAAAATCATCATTATTGCCAGTATATCACTGGTTGTTCTGGCAGGCATACTTTTTTCGCTTGTTTATTTTAATGTGGTAAGCATGGAAAAGCTCACATTCTGGAAAACTAAAAAAGCTGAAATAGTTCAGATTGCAGAACCATTGCCGGTTGCCGACACTACACCTGTTGTTCAGCCCGAACCGGTTCCGGTTGAAACCCCTGTTGCAGTAGTTAAATACCATGTTGTGGCTGGTAGCTTTAAAAATCAGAACTATGCTGCAAAATTTTCGGAAAAACTCAAACAGGAAGGGTTTAATTCAACCATTGTTGGTCCAAGGAATAATTTTTATGTGGTTACCTATGCCTCATTTGAGGCAAGAAAAGATGCCATTGCCGAATATAACCGGTTAAAGGAAACTCATGATCAAATCTGGATCCTAAAATACTAATACGATACATTCAGAAATCATCTCCCGGTTGATTGCATCTTTTCGGCCGGGTTTTTTATTACGATGCCACAACACTATGACCTGATTGTTGCCGGAGGAGGGCCTTCGGGAATGCTGGCTGCCGGTTTCGCGGCTTCAGAAGGACTTCATGTACTACTTGCCGAAAAAATGCCAAGGCCAGGACGAAAAATTGCCATTACCGGAAAAGGCCGTTGCAACCTGACCAACCTGACATCTACTGAACATTTTCTGGCTGAGGTAAATGCGAATGCCATGTTTTTAAAACCGGTCATCGAAAATTTTACCCCCGAAAAAACGGTAACATTTTTTAACAGCCTGGGAGTAAAAACTGTAACCGAACGTGGTCACCGTGTTTTCCCGGCTTCGGGAAAAGCATTTGATATAGTTGATGCACTGGTAAATTGGTGTAACAAAAACAAGGTACATATATTGACATCCTGCCAGGTAACCGGTTTGCTGATAAAAGATAAATCCATTGAAGGAATTACCTGTTCTTTAAAAGGAAAAGCCTGTAAGTTTCATGCACCGATGGTATTGTTATGTACCGGAGGAAAAAGCTACCCTGCCACCGGAGCAACAGGCGACGGGTATGAATTGGCTGAAAAATCGGGGCACCAGATTGTTAAACCTTTTCAATCGCTTGTACCACTTGAGCCAAATAAAAAAATACCCGGATCACTGCACACCCTGATATTGAAAAACATTGAAGCCAGGCTGACGTACAACGGAAAAGTTTTAGCAAAACAATTTGGTGAGATGAATTTTGCCAGCGGCTTTCTTTCGGGCCCGGTAGTGCTCACTTTAAGCCGTACTGCCAATGAATACCTATTAAAAGGACAAAAAATAACAATAGCCATAGACCTTAAACCTGCCCTAAGTGTTGAAAAACTGAAAAACCGGATTAACAGGGATATTAATTCATCACAAGGCATTACTGTTAAAAAACTCCTTTCAGGGCTGTTACCCTCAGCCATGATTGAATTTTGTATTCAGGCATGTGGACTTAACCAGCAATCCTCAGCCGGCAAACTTAGCGACGATCAGAAGTCGCAACTGGTTCACTGGCTTAAAAATGTTGAATTTGAAATTAAAAAAGCGCGCCCCTGGGAAGAGGCAATCATTACGGCTGGAGGTATTGATGTGAAGGATATTGATGAGACAAGCCTTGCATCGAAAAAAATAAATGGACTTTTTTTTGCCGGCGAAATTATTGATATTGATGCCAATACGGGTGGATATAATCTTCAGATTGCTTTCTCGACCGGAAAATATGCAAGCGATGCAATCATAAAAAAATGGAAGGGATCGTCTTTTCAATCCACAAATAATATCAAAAAACCTATCTTTGAAGCGTGAAAAAAATAGCAATATGAAGTCATTATGGAATAACTATACTAAATTTTTTGTTTTTCTGGCCTTCGGGTTATTTTTATTCTGGCTGGTGTATAAAGATATGGAACTGGATACCCTGATGAATGAGTTAAAAACCATTAACTACTGGTGGATAGCATTAGCCGCATTTTTCAGTATTTTAAGCCATATCAGCCGTGCCATAAGATGGAATATGCTCATTGAACCTTTAGGATACAAACCCCGTACAGCCAATACTTTTTTTGCTGTTCTTGTAATGTATATCACCAACCTTGCCGTTCCCCGGTCAGGCGAAGTAGCCAGGTGTGCAGTGCTTAAAAAGTATGAAAAAGTCCCGTTTTCACAACTGGTTGGTACCGTTATCATTGAACGCACGGCTGACCTGATTTTTCTTGTTATTTTACTTTTTCTTCTCATCATCACACAGTTTGGAATTGTTTACCAGTTTGTATATAATAATCCTGAGGTGAAAGAAAAATTATCGGTGCTGGTGAGTTACGGGTGGATACTGACATTATCGTTTATCGGGGGGGTATTTTTTTTATGGGTATTATACAACCAGAGGCATCATGTAAGAAGATTTTCGATATATGCAAGATTTAAAGAACTGGTATTGAACCTGAAAGAAGGTATTATTACCATTGCCAATATGAAAAATAAATGGAAATTCATTGGCCACACGATTTTTATCTGGCTTATGTATTTTCTAATGACCTATGTGGTGTTTTTCACGTATGCTCCCACTGCCCATCTTTCGCTGGCTGCGGGGCTTGCTGTCCTGGTTATGGGCGGATTTGGCATGGTTGCTCCTGTACAGGGAGGTATTGGTGCATGGCATTTTATGGCACGCGAAACTCTTTTTATATATGGCATCGCAAGGCCATACGGACTGGTTTTTGCTTTTATTTCACATACATCAATGACTTTATTCCTGATTGCTTTCGGGGTATTTGCATTTGCTGCCCTGCCTGTTTATAACCGGAAATATTTAACCGACCAGCCAACAACATTGTAGCAGCCCTACGATGCTCCAATAGAAATATTTTGAGCTCATTCTTTTTGAATTGAATTCATTTACAGGCTGATTTGTTTATTACTGTCAGTACTTTAGTGTACTGATTCAACGGCTTAATACCACTTAAAAAATCTTAACCCAATTATAAACGATAACAATCCTATAATATTTAAAATCAGGGCATTCAACCACACATCAGCAATTCCGGCTCCTTCGTTGAAAATGGCTTTCACAGGATCGGCAAGCAAGGTCAGTGGCAATGCCTGGATATACGGAATAACTTCCTGCGGAAAATTAAAATACGAAAAATAAATCCCTGAAAGCAACATCATGGGCATGACAACCAGGTTGATAAGTCCATTGCCTATCTGTGTTTTTGAAGTACGGCAAGCAACCAGTACGGCAATTCCCGAAAAAGCAACAATACCCGAAAAAAACATCAGTACAAAGGCGATGACACTCCCTTCAACAGTAATGTCAAAATAATACCATGCAAAGCTGAATATAATTGCCGCTTCAACGCTGCAGAGCAACAAACGTGCAATAAAATGCGATGCCATATATTCCCAACGGGGCATTGGCGTTGCAACCATCCGGCGGAGCAGCTTTTTAGTCCGTGCCTCAATCAACGAATAGCTTATTCCCCACATGGTCGACATCATCACATTCATGGCAATGAGACCAGGGATCAGGAAATCGATATACCGCGTACCTTTTTCAACCAGGGGTTTAATAACTCCATTTCCTGATGTTTGCTTAATTCCGCCAATAACCGATGATAACTGAAGATACGATAACACAGCTTCGCTGTTATACTTATCGAAAAGATAAGATATTCTTCCTTGTTCATAACTGATAATCATTGGGGCTTTGCCACGTTTGACCATGATATTTGCTTCGGGCCATGAAGCAGGGAATAACCTGTAATGCATTTTACCGATGCTATCGTTACCGGCATCAATAATAAAGATTGATTTTCCTGATAAAGAATCAGTCAGTTGTCTGGGATCAGATTTTATGATTGATTCATGAAACGCCTTTTCCGAACCGGTTTCTGCATAAACAACAGCAATGGTTCTTGTAGTTTCGGGTTTATTGCTGAAAGCAATGCCCAGACCCCAGGCCATAAGCACCGGGAAAAGCAACGACCAGAAAATGATACCGGGTTCGCGATAAAATTCCCTGATCTGCACCAGCATCAACTGTACAATTGGCCTGTTCATGTTAATCGTTTAAATGCTTGCCTGTTAATGAAATAAACAAATCGTCGAGGGTAAGTTTGCGGCATTCGAGCCATGTTAGCTGATAGCCGTTCCTATTAAAAAAGTCAAGAATCACCGGAAGCTGAACCACAATATTTTCAACCGTTATGGTTCCTTTCAGATTCTGTTTATCAAAATCCAGGTTTATCACTCCCTCCATTTTAGCTAATAATTCTGTCTGAAGCGGTTTATTAATTCCAAATTCAATTATTTCATTGCTTTTATTGGCATACAGCAATTCACCCAGTGTACCTGAAGCGAGAATTTTCCCCTGATCCATAATAATAATTCTGTCGCACAGGTATTCGGCCTCTTCCATGTAGTGGGTTGTAAGTATCATAGAAACTTTTTCCGATGATTTCAATTTCATCAGCACATTCCAGATTTCGCGACGTGCAGCAGGATCGAGCCCTGTGGTGGGTTCATCAAGCAAAAGAAATCGGGCTTTATTAATCAGGGCAATGCCAAGTGCAAGTTTTTGCAATTGTCCGCCCGACAGATTTTTGGTATAAACCTTCCTCTTTGATTCAAGCCCTGTAAGATCAATAATTTCATTTACCCTATGATTATCAAGGCCATAAAAACCGGCAAAAAGCTTTAAGGTTTCAAAAACAGTAAGCTTATCAATAAAACGTGTTTCCTGAAGCGAGATACCTAGAATACGATGGAGTTCATCACGGTTTTTTAACCATGTTTTGCCATCAATGAAAATTTCTCCCGAATCGGGTTTCTGCAAGCCTTCAATCATCTCAACAGTAGTGGTTTTCCCGGCACCATTCGGGCCCAGCAAAGCAAGAAATTCACCCTGCCGGAGTTCAAAACTGATACCGTCTACTGCTTTCACATCTTTAAAATATCGTCTTATCTGATTGACTTTCAGCATTGGTAAAGGCATGGCAAAATATTTTAATAATTAACAAGCCAATGGTTTATTTGTTTTTGAAACGATTGCCTCCGGATTTTCAAATAACAGATAAAGAAAGATAGAATTCAGTTATTTTTTAAATTAAATTTACGTAAAATTATTATCGTTTAGTCAATTTCGTGTATGCGAGTATATGAAATAAAAGTATTTTTTTTATCTTGCTTTCCGACAATCAATAAAAAAATGTGCCATATAATATTACAAATGAATAATTGACTCATCAGCAAAAATCAAAAAACTATGAAAAAAATTACACTTCTTCAGATTCAGATACTTGTGATATCATTATTTCTATTCCTGACACAAGGGTTATTTTGCCAGAATACCGTAATTACAGATAATCCGGTTTATACAGCCGACCCTTCGGCCATGCTCGATGTGAATTCGGCAGATAAAGGCTTTCTTGTGCCAAGGCTTAATACCGTTCAGATGGGGGCCATAACTTCGCCTGCCAACGGGTTGCTGGTATTCAACACCGACCTGAACAGTTTTTGCTACCGTGCAGGAGGCAAATGGATTGTACTGGCATCCCAGCTTGTTCCACAATCGGCAGGCGTCGGGGATGCATTATTTAATGTTGTCAATGCTTCCGGCGATACGGTTTTTGCTGTTTATCCCGAAGGAGTCCGTATTAACGTAGGCGATGGCCTTACAAAAGGTTCGGGAAACAAAGGGGGTTTTGCTGTAGGAGGATTTGCAGACGGGAAATCAGGATTAAGTGAATTTTTTCGTGTAACACCTGATAGTGTAAGAATTTATATCGACACCGCCAAAACCAAAGGCTCAGGCAATAAAGGTGGTTTTGCGGTAGGGGGTTTTTCTGGTGGAAAAACGGGTCTGATCCGTGATTTATTAAGAGTTAGCCAGGATAGCGTACGTATTTATATTGAGAAACCAACATTGAAAGGTTCGGGCAACAAAGGTGGTTTTGCTGTAGGAGGATTTGCAGACGGCAAACTGATACCGAAAAAATACCTTGCAGTCAGTTCAGACAGCACACGGATTTATGTAAATGACACTGTGGCAGGATTTGCTGTTGGCAGTAATACTTCTACCCAACCTGAAAATTTTCTCGATTTTTCAAAAAACAATTATTCTATCGGCCACCGGAGCGGCGACAGCATTACTACGGGCAGGTTCAATATTTTTTATGGTTACGAAGCCGGTGCCAGCACCAAATCGGGCAATGGCAATGCATTTTTTGGATACCAGTCGGGTTATAAAAATCTTACAGGGAATAAAAACGTTTTTATAGGCTGGGCCTCAGGGTTTAACAATATCAGCGGGAATGAAAATATTTTTATGGGATTCAGTGCTGGCAACAAAAACGTAAATGGATTTAAAAATGTTTTTATCGGTTACAAGGCAGGCGAAGCCAACGTTGGTGGCATTGATGAAGAGGGAAGCTTTAATGTAATGATCGGTAATTTCTGCGGCTTTAAAAACACTTCCGGAGGTTCAAATACTTTCCTGGGATATGAAGCCGGAAGGGAAAATTTATCGGGATATCATAATACATACATTGGCCGCTGGGCAGGCATGAATATGACCACCGGGCATCACAATGTATTTATTGGCACAGAGGCAGGCCGTTTTGAAGCTTCCGGTGCAAACTACCGGCTGCATATCAATGCATATTCAAGCGAATCGCCGGTTACTTCATTGATTTATGGTGAGTTTGATAATAAACTTGTCAGAATCAATGGTGATTTTGAAATCAGCAATTTTTTATGTACTAATAAGGAGGAGCAAATGAATGTCGCAGACGGAGCAACATTATCACCTACAACTTCCTTTTTAAGAATTTCTACGTCTCTTCCTAATCCAACTATAACTGTTAACATCAGCAATGGTACAAGAACAGGCCAGGTTCTGATTATTGAATGTGCAAGACCCTCAAACACCATAACACTGAATGATTCAGGCAACCTTAGATTAAGTGGAAATGCTGTGTTAGGTTTAAATGATTCTTTATTCCTTGTCTGGAATGGTTTTGCCTGGGTGCAATTTGCCAAAAGTGATAACTGACCTTAATTTAATTATTTATAATAAGGATACATTTTAAAACTATGTATCCTTTTTTATTGACTTTTGTTGCATGAAATTGTAAATTTGTCTATAACCATTATAGAGTGAAATATGAAAACCCTTATTATTACTATCATACTACTAGTATTTTCATTCATGGCATTTCCTCAGGAAGGACCTCCCGACACCATCTTCCATTTTACCAGCCAGAATAAGCTGTATATTTTCGACCGGTTTGAGTATAACTGCTGCTGTGGTTTTGTTGTGAATATTGAACATGGTTCAGGATTTATCAACCTTTATGCTGTCGATACCCTTGTAAACGAAGCCTGCTACTGCGTTTGCACTTTTGAGATACTGACAGAAATAGATAGTATTGGCTTTGGAAGTTATATGGTTCACTATTACCGGGTTGATAAAGATATTGATACCACACTGATGTATGCTTTTAACTTTGTGCAGGCCAACAGTACATTACCTGCTTCGATGAATTACCATTTTACCGCAGGCATTTGCAACCAGCAGATTTTAAAAGCATACAATCCATATGCACAAGAAAATCATCTGGCGGTTTTTCCCAATCCTGCATGCAATTCTGCCTGGATATCGTTATCAAAACCTGAGATTGCTGAAGAGATAATACTAACCGATATCACAGGAAGAACCCTGGCCGAAATGCATAATATTAAGCTTCCGTACAACCTTCTGCTTGAAAAATTTGAAAAAGGCATTGTTTTTATCAAGGTAGCAAACCATCAAAAGTTATATTTTGCAAAACTGGTAATTAAATAATCGCATTGCTTTCTTATTTTCGTTAATACCGGCAGGAAAAATTCTGCCGGTTTTTTTGTAATATTACACCGGAAAACAATGCTGCCATGGACATTTTAATCCGCAATGTATTAATCGGCAACGAAATCACCGATATTCAGATTTCCGGTACGAGAATTTCCTCAATTGGTAAAAAACCGGATTTTAAAGCCGGAAAGATAATAGAAGCCACTGGTCTTGCTGCTTTGCCCGGCCTGATGAATGCCCATACCCATGCTGCCATGACACTGATGCGGGGCTATGCCGACGATATACCATTGCAGCCCTGGCTTGAGCAAAAAATCTGGCCCATAGAGAAAAAACTGACAGAGGAAGATGTTTATTGGGGAGCACGGCTGGCCATACTTGAAATGATCCGTTCGGGCACAACCTTTTTTAACGATATGTACTGGCATTTTGAGGCTACTGCCCGGGCAGTGCATGATTCAGGGATAAGGGCATCGCTGGCGTCGGTTTTTTTTGATTTTGGCAATAGCGAAATGAGGCAATCGCAGATTGAAAAAACCGAAAGGCTTTTTGAAAAATACCATCAGCCCGGATCGGCCATTACTTTTTCGTTAGGGCCACATGCCATTTATACGGTTTCAGAAGAATCGCTCCGCTGGATTGCCGGTTTTGCCCGCGAGCATGACCTGCTGGTAACCATACACAGCAATGAAACACAGCATGAAGTTGAGCAGTGCATGACTCAGCATGGATGTCGGCCAATTGAATGGCTTGAAAAATGTGGACTTACTGATGCCCGGTTACTTGCCTGCCATGCCATCTGGGTTGATGAAAACGAAATGGATATAATGGCCGCAAAAAATATAACACCGGTCTATAACCCGGTATCGAACTGCAAACTGGCTTCCGGTCTGTCATTTCCGTTAAAGAGATACCTCGATCGCGGAATACAGCCTGTTTTAGGCACCGATGGATGTGCATCGAACAACAGCCTGAACATGGCTGAAACTATGAAATTTGCTGCTTTGATACAGAAGGGTATCTGTAATGATCCTACTGCCCTGCCCGCCCGGCTGGCATTTGATATGGCAACATCGTACACAGCCAAAGCTTTTAACCTCGAAACCGGGGCTTTACAACCCGGACTCCTGGCTGATATCATACTGGTTGACCTGCAAACGCCTGAGATGACCCCATGCCACAACCTGATATCAAATATGGTTTATGCATCATCTGCGCAGCATATTCATACGGTAATTTGCAATGGAAACATACTGATGGAAAACCGCAACGTAAAAGACGAAGAAGAAATAGTAAGCCGGGCAAAAGCCTGTGCTGAAAGACTGGCAGGATAAAAAACCTATTTAATTTATTCCACTAAATCATTACAAGAAGTAACCTCTGCACATAACACACAGGAAGTTTAAATTTCTGATCCAAAATAAAAATATTTCGATGCTTCAAGGTAAAATATAAGCTTTTGCATTGAATTTACAGTACTTTCTATTATTTTCAACCCGGATTTGACCTTACACGATGGAAAATAATATTGAAAAAGCAGCGCAGATACTACTCCGGTCAGAATATTCCATTGCTTTTACCGGGGCAGGTATTTCAGCCGAAAGCGGTATTCCTCCCTTCCGGGGTGAAGGAGGGATATGGAATATGTACAATCCTGAAGTTCTTGATATTGATTATTTTATGACACATCCGGCAGAAAGCTGGAAAGTGATTCGGCAACTTTTCTATGATTACTTTACTCATGCTCTGCCCAATGAAGCTCATCTTCTCCTGGCAAGAATGGAAAAAGCCGGTAAAATGAAAGCCATCATCACGCAGAATATCGATCACCTTCATCAGAAAGCAGGAAGTGAAACCGTTTATGCTTTCCACGGCGACACCTCGCACCTTGTGTGCACTTCCTGTATGGCCCGTTATAAATATACAGAAGCATTGCTTCAACAGTTGCCTCCGTTCTGCGAGGCATGTGGTTTTTTTTTAAAACCCGATTTTGTATTTTTTGGAGAGCCCATACCTGCAGAAGCATACAACAAATCATTCCAGGCTGCTTCAAAAGCAAGGGTTGTATTGGTGATCGGCACAACAGGAGAAGTGATGCCGGCTGGAATGATTCCTTATACAGCGCGACAAAACGGAGCCACCATCATCGAAATCAACACCCATCGATCGGCTTTTACCGACGAGGTAAGTCATATTTACCTTCAGGGAAAGGCCGGAGAAATAATGCATCAAATCGGACAAACCTTAAAATTATAATGCGATGACATTTTCAGAACTTGTGCAACAACGTTACTCTTCACGATCATACCTTGAAAAACCTGTCGAAAAAGAAAAGTTACTTCACATCATCGGAACGGTAAGAATGGCACCATCGGCCCGCAACCAGCAACCGTGGCATTTTATTGTAATTGACAATGAAACATTGCTGAAAAAAATTTGCAGCACTTATCAGCGTCCCTGGATAAACAGTGCGCCGGTCATTATTGTTGCCTGCGCCGATCACCGCCATGCGTGGCGCCGTGCCGATGGTAAAAGCAGCGCTGATACTGACATTTCGATTGCTATTACACACCTTATCCTTGCAGCAACCGAAGCCGGACTTGCTACCTGTTGGGTTGCAAAATTCAACGCCATGCAATGTGCCGAAATGCTGCAACTTCCCGAAGGGATAGAAGCATCAGCACTTATACCTATCGGTTACCCAGCCGATCATCCTGATACTGAAAGGTTTTCGAAAGCAAGAAAACCCCTGGAAGAAATATTATCGTGGAACCAATACCAGCCATTATGAATTTTGAATTAAGAGAAAATGCTGATTATATTGAACTTACTGCTTTGCTTAAAGCTTTACGAATAGCTCAGACCGGAGGGCATGCCAAAATAATGGTCGAAAATGGCGAGGTCAGTGTCAACGGGGTATTGGAATCACGAAAAAGGGCAAAAATCAAAAAGGGAGATATTGTAGAAGTAAATAAAATGAAAATCAATGTTATATGATTTTCATTTTACGATAACAGATAGACCTTTTTTTGAAAAAACCATTCTTTTTTAGAAAGGCAGGTTGCTCAAATCGACATTACCACCCGATAGAATAAGCCCGATCCGTTTATTTTTATAAAGATCCCTGTTTTTCAACACTGCCGCCAAAGTGATGGCCGATGAAGGTTCTACAATAATCTTCATTCTTTCCCATATAAGCCTCATCGAATCAATAATTTCTCTATCTGAAGCCAGTTCTATCCGGTAAACATGCTCACGGATGATGGAAAAAGTTTTATCGCCCAGCGATGTCCGCAGGCCGTCGGCAATGGTTTGCGGGTTCGTTTGCGGAATGATATTCCCTGCTATCATTGACGCATGGGCATCGGCTGCTCCCTCGGGCTCAGCACCAATGATAAAGGTTTTTGGCGATAAAAAATGATATGCAAGGGCAATTCCCGAAATCAGTCCGCCACCACCAACAGGGACAACTATAAAATCCGGATTTTCAATTTCCTCAATCATTTCGAGGGCACAGCTTGCATGTCCTTCAATGACACGGTAATCGTTAAACGGGTAAATAAAAACCGCACCGGTTTCATTAACCACTTTGGCCAGCGTTGATTCACGCGCTTCAAGTGTGGGTTCACATTCAACGATTCTGGCTCCATATCCCTGAACAGCATCTTTCTTTGCTTTTGGTGCATTCGAAGGCATCACAATGGTGGCTTTTATTCCTCTCAAACCCGCAGCCAGCGCCAAAGCCTGTGCAAAATTTCCGGACGAATGGGTTGCCACACCATGGCTGCAAAGATCACCGGGTAACGAAAAAACGGCATTGGTTGCACCACGCATTTTAAAAGCACCCATTTTCTGAAAATTTTCACATTTAAAAAACAATTCGGCACAGGCCATCCGGTTTAAGGTCTTACATGTAAAAACCGGTGTGCGATGGATAAAAGGTTTTATCCGTCCGGCAGCTTCATGGATGGAAAAAATATCGGGTTTCATCGCACTACACTAATAAATATTTATAAATTGCATGGTCATTAACACAAATTAAGATTAAAACTATGGCAAAGAAAGGAAAAATTTACTGGCCTTCGGTATTTATCGAATTTTTTGGCGTGCTGCTTGGGGTCAGCCTGGCTTTTATGCTTAATAACTGGCAACAAAAAATGCAGGAAAGAAAACTTGAAAAAGCACTGCTGAAAGAGATATATACCAACCTTTGTTCAGACATTTCTACTATTGACACTATATTAAAAACCGACAGCATTCAATATGATTTTTATAAAAAATCAGAAAAGAAACTGATTTCAAAAAAAATAAATACCAAAGAAGCATTACAGCTTATCGCTAATATGATGAGTGTCAATATCAGCAATTTCAATATGACAGGATACAATAATATGGTACATGGTGGTAATTTAAACCTCATTCAAAGCATCCGGCTTAGAAACGAAATTTTAAAATACTACACAAATTTAAGCGAGGTTCAATATATTAAAAATCTTCAGGACGATTTTCTAAATCGCTATCTTACTCCGATATGCATCGAACACATCAACTTTATAAAACAAACATTCATACCTGCCTCTTTCATTAAAAATCAATCGTTTATCAATACTACCATGGCTTTTTATGTCTTATCTGTGCAGCACATGGAACAGCACCAGAAAATAAGGACTAACGCCATGAGACTGACTGAAGATCTTGCCAACTATTTAAAAATTTCAGGATGATTTCACGGTTTTGTTTCTATACCCTGGTAATAGTTATTTTGTCCTTATCAATTGGGTATCTGAGGGGAAGTAATCCTGGAAACATATTTTATTTAGCAGACTCGGTAAAGAAGAAAGATACTTTGCCATCCTATTTTGGAATTTCGTATATCCCGTCTTTAAACTGGAAAGTAGCTTTTATGAACCATAAAGAAATTGGCAGACCACTTTTACTGAACTTTGACATAACCACAATGACAACCATTGAAGGAAATTTCAGGATTCGTAAGATTGGAATGAAGTTAGGTATCATGGCACAGATGGATAATAATCTGATTGGAAAATTTTATCAATGGAGTGGATACCTGGGTTACAGAAGTTTTATGTTAAAACTTCAAAATGCCAGAATATCTGGAAAATATGATTGGACAGGCCTTTTGCCTGATGGGGTGGGATATCCGGTTTATCATTCGCATGGTAATTTCACAAGTAAATTTTTCAATATCGATTTAATAAAAATTGTAAAGAAAAAAAGATTAATTGATGGCAAATGGGTAGTTGAACCTGTTGAAAGCCAGATGGGATTTTACTGGGGGATAGGTTACATTTCATTAGGATATCCTGTTGAAATAAGTACCCTGGTTACAAATTCTGATGCCCAACACATGAAATTCGGAATTCCGGCATTCGATACATTATATGAGGTAAAGACCTACAATATCTGCGGTGGATTTGATTTATTGCGACAGGTATGCCTAACTGGCGGTAAATATGGAATGGACCCCAAAAAACCGGCAATGCGTTTCGCCATGTATGCCTCGACCGAGGACAAGCTTGGATTTGGCAAAGGGAAACTATCGGATTATTCAGCAAACATGTGCGAAGCCCTGAACCCAGATAAGAAGCTTATCAGTAAAACCGATTTCATTGCTATGGTTCATTATAACCTTTCGGTAGGTTTCAGGTATATTATTAAAACCAAACCCGCTGCTATTATTATTGCTGCCGGTTATGAACTTGATGGAGCCATGGTGGCTCCTTTCAGTAGTGGGCCCGAAAACAATACCGAATTAGGTACCGACTTTCTAAATGTATATTATAATCATGGTGTTGTAGTCAAAATGTATATCTCATGGTTTGGCAAAAAACATTAAAAAAACAGGATAAATAACAAACCTGTTCATGTTTTTAAAATAATTCACTAATGAAAAATTGTATTTATTTCTTCGTTTTGTTTCTTCTTCCTCTTTTTCTGTTTGGGAACAGCTCAAATGAAACCCATTATCCTGATAATGAATTTACTTTCCCGAAATACAATTTTAAAAAAAGAGATACTCTACCTTCATTCATAGGATTGACCTATATCCCGGCATTAAACTGGTCGGTAAATAATATCACCAATAATGATGGAAAATTTTTGCATTACCACTTTGATCAGAATTCACAAACCGCAATTGAAGGGAATACTTCCATCAGAAAAATAGGGGTACGGCTCGGATTATCAGCCCAGATCGGAAACAACCAGATTGATCGTATTTACCAGTACAGCGGATATATTGGTATAAAAAACATCTGGTTATATTTTCAGTCATCAAAAGTATCAGGCACCTACGATTGGACAGGACCTATACCATTTGGATTTTTTGTAAAAAGAACTTTTAACAGCAGGTTTTTAACCATTGATTTGCGAAAAACCATGAGGCCTCCGTCAAAAAGCATCCACGATTATTATATGGGCTGGTACTGGGGTATAGGTTACACATCGATGGGTTTGCCCTTAAAAATGACTACACTTACAACACCGGGAGGAAGAGAAAACCAGGTATTTGGCAAGCCTGCTTACGACAGCCTTTTTACGGCTCAGATTTACAGCATTTGTTTCGGATGGGATTTGCTGCGGCAAAACTGCCTTACCATGGGTAACCAGGGGTTTACACCAGAAACAAAGCCCAAAAAATTTGCCATGTACGGTGCTACTCAGGATAAAATAGGAGTTGGTTCGGGAATTATTTCTGATTATGGCATTGCCATGGCCGAAGCGATGAATCCGGGGAAAAAAGCCGTTATTAAAAAAATCACCTGTATCATCGATTATTACCTTTCGGTGGGTTTCAGATATACCATAAAAACAAAACCTGCCTATTTCGTTATTGCTACAGGTTACGACCTTCAGGGGTCATTTCTTTTTCACGGGGCTGCCGCCGATACCGATAAAGACCTTGGTTTTGACCTGAATTGTTTTTACATTTCACATGGAGTTTCCGTAAAGTTATTTATTTCATTTACAGGGAAAAACACAGCAAAGAAATAAACCATACCTGAAGATCAGCCTTAGGTTTAATCAAATCAAAAAATATTTCCTGTATCACAATTTAAGAATAAAAAGTGTAATTTTGACGCTGTAATTTATCCACGTTTTAAAATGACTTGACCTAAATGATCTGGATTTTATTATCATTCAATATTTTAGCATTTTTAATGATTTTCCCGGCAGGTCTTTTTTCCGTCAAAGGAAAAACAATATTTACACTTGCAGGATTGTCACTACAGGTGATTCTAAGTTCGTTCATTGCTTACGAGGTTTTTAATCATGGTTTATTTAGCTATGCTCTTTCAGGAACAGCCATTACCGGTGAAATTCCTATACGGATTGATTATCTGTCTGCCTGGTTTATTCTGATATTTAATTTCACATTTATCACCGGTGCGTTTTACGGAATCCAATACCTTAAAAAATACAGGCATGATAAGGCCAACCTGGGTTTTCATGCAATCAGCTATATTTTTGTTTATACCAGCATGATTAATCTCACCATGATTCAGAACAGCCTGGTATTTATCATTTTATGGGAAATAATGGCTTTATCTTCCTTTGTACTGATCATTTTTGAATACCATAAGCGTGAGACACTGAAGGCCGGGATCAATTTTATGATCCAATCGCATGTCAGCATTCTTCTTCTGACTTTTGGTTTTATTATCATAAAAATCAATACAGGTACCTTCGATTTTTCAGGCATTTCAGCGTATACCTCTTCCGGTACAGGTTTATCAGCCGTTGGCATATTTCTTCTGTTGTTTGTTGGTTTTGCCATAAAAGCAGGCTTTGTACCTTTTCATACCTGGCTGCCTCATGCCCATCCGGCAGCACCGGCGCATGTTTCGGGAGTAATGTCGGGAGTAATTATTAAAATCGGGATTTATGGAATTTTGCGCCTTATCATGTTGATTAAGGCTGATATGATTTTTATCGGGTATTTCATTTTAGTACTCTCAATCATTACAGGAGTATATGGTGTGATGCTGGCTATTGTGCAACATAACCTGAAGCGATTGCTGGCTTATCACAGCATTGAAAATATTGGAATTATAGGGATGGGAATCGGGCTTGGATGCCTTGGACTGGAATATCAAAACGCTGTACTTGTTATACTTGGTTTTCTGGGAGCTTTACTACATACCCTGAATCATTCACTGTTTAAATCATTGTTGTTTTTCAGTGCAGGAAATATTTATCATGCCAGCCATACCATGAATATTGATTCCCTGGGAGGATTGTTTAAAAAAATGCCTGTTACCGGCCTGATGTTTCTTATTGGTTCACTTGCAATTTGCGGGCTACCTCCATTTAATGGCTTTGTATCTGAATTTCTTATATTCTCGGGGTTTTTCAAAGCTATTCATCTTCAGAGTTTTGCCATGTCGCTAATGATGGTTTTTTCCATTATTGCTTTGGTTTTAATAGGCGGTCTGGCCATTATGTGTTTTACAAAAGCTTTTGGAATTACATTTTCAGGAATGCAGCGAAGCAAGGATTTTATTTTACCGGAAACGGAGAAACTGACACATTCAATTCCCCAATATCTTATTGTATTACTGATTCTTGGAATTGGCATTGTACCGGTTTTGTTTTTAAAACCTGCATATTTTGTTATTTCGCAAATAGCCCCCTGGTTTTCACAAGGGCCGGAATTGTTTACAATTCTTGAGATGATTACCCAGGTAGGTTTTTATTCATTGATTTTTTTGCTTATCGTTGTTATCATTTATGTGATAAAAAAATGGATTACTTCAAGCTATCAAACGGGATATGGATCAACATGGGGTTGTGGTTATACCGGCGAAATACCCAGAGCTCAATACACGGCAACTTCGTTTATACGTACCTACCGCCAGATTGCTTCGCCTGTAATTGGAATGCACAAACATAAAACGGAAAGCGATTCCATTTTCCCCAAAAAAATACACCATGAAACACATCCTTTCGACAAACTGGAATATTGGCTGATTGATAAACCCATTCATTTACTGAGAAAATTTTTGTCAAGGTTCACCTTTTTACAAAATGGTAATATTCAAACTTATATACTTTACGGATTTGTTTTTATAACCATCATTGTCCTGATACCTACTATAATATTAAAATTCAAATGGTTATTCGATATTTTCAATTGATATAAAAATGATCAGTTTTATCATAATATTTTTAGCCAGCCTTTTTTTTACAGGCATTGTGATCCGCACAAAAAGCATTGCCTCGGGGCGCAAAGGTCCGGGATTAATGCAGCCAATGAAAGATATTTTCAGATTGTTGCGTAAAGGCACCATTTATAGTGAAACTTCGGGTCTGATTTTCCGCCTTGCTCCTTTAGTATATTTTTCAACGGTGATCTTCGCTATCATGATGCTTCCCGTGGGTAAATTTGAAGGTTTGATTTCTTTTCAGGGCAATTTCATCATGTTTGCCTATATTCTTGCGTTGGGTAAATTTTTCATGATTATTGCCTCGCTCGATACGGGCAGCAGCTTTGAAGGGATGGGGGCCAGCCGCGAAGCACTTTACTCAATGCTTGTTGAACCGGCTTTCTTTATTATCATTGGTTCATTTGCACTGTTAACAGGGAGTAATTCATTTTATGATATTTTTACCCATCTCAAATTCGGTAATTATTTTGTATACCTGATCGGTGGACTTGCAGCATTTATCTTTATTATGATTGCCATGATAGAAAACAGCCGCATGCCTGTCGATGACCCCAAAACGCACCTTGAACTTACCATGATACATGAAGTTATGATACTTGATACCAGTGGTTTTGACCTTGGTATGATTTTACATACTACCAATCTGAAATTTGCCATGTACGGTGCCATCATTGCCAATTTTTTTATCGAAAGCTTCTCATCGTACAATGCTATCATTCTGTTTTTTGTCATTCAGTTTGTTTTTGCTGTATCTGTAGGGTTGATAGAATCATTCATGGCCCGTTTCAGGATGAATCATAACCCCCAGTTTATCTTTATCCTGTCATCGGTTTCGATGATCATTTTTTTCAGTATTTTGCTCATTATGGGAAAAATTGCATAATTAAACCTGATAGCCATTATGATAGAAATTTTTCTGATCCTGTTTACCATGACGTTGCTTTACCTGAGCATAGCCAACCGCCTTTTAACCTATATCCGGATACTTGTTCTGCAGGGATTTTTGTTGTTTGCCATTACTTTTTTTGAACTTAAACAGATAAACCTGGCAAATCTGATTTTCATTTTATTGGAAACAATCATTTTTAAAGCTTTAGCCGTACCCATATTTCTGAATTATATCATCAGGCGAAATAAAATAACCCGGATTGCAGAACCTTTTGTCCCGAATTTTATATCATTGCTTATTGTTACGTTAATCATCATCCTGAATTTTGTCCTTGCCTATTCAGCTAAAGAATTTTTCGTCAGTAAGTTATTTTTTGTCACCGCTTTATCAACCCTTTTTGTTGGCCTTTACCTGATCATAACACGCCGCAAAATCATTACCCATGTCATGGGTTATATTGTCATGGAAAACGGTGTTTTTGTATTATCAATTGCCATTGGTAATGAAATGCCCATGCTGGTTAACCTTGGCATTATGCTCGATATTTTTGCCAGTGTCCTTATCCTGGGTATCTTTTTCAACAAAATCGGCGATGTTATTAAAGATCCCGATGTGGGACTTCTCAGAAATCTTAAAGATTAAACGTTATGATTCACGTTTTTTTTCCTTTAGCCCTGATCATCAGCATAGCCTTGTATCTCAACAAGAACAAAATAATAAACTATTCACTTGTAATTCTATATGCCTTGCTGATTTGGATTTTTACATTTTACCAGTTTTACCATAAAGGAGAAACCCATTTTCAGTTTTTCACTGCCGATGCAATCGGACTGCTGTTGTTAGGAACTTTATCCATTGTTATGATTCCAGCATTGTTTCATGCATATCGTTATATTAAAACACATTTTACTGAACCGAGAATACGAGGTATATTTTTCGGGTCGGTAACCTTGCTGCTAACTTCTATCAGCATGGCATATCTTGCCAATCATATTGCTGTGACATGGATATTTGTTGAAATCACTACTTTAAGCGCTTCATTGCTTGTTTATCACCATCGTAATCAGACAGCACTTGAAGGAACCTGGAAATATGTATTTGTTTGTGCCATAAGCATTACCTTTATATTTATCGGCATTCTATTTCTCAGTCTTTCACTAAAAAATGCCGGCACCAATGACCTGTCGTTTGAAGCACTTTACAGGCATGCCAGCCGTTTAGATACCTTCTGGCTTAAAATGGCCTTTTTATTCATTTTTACGGGATTTACGGCAAAAATAGGACTTTTTCCGATGTACACCGCCGGAATCGATGCCAAGGACAAAGCACCTGCCCCTGTTGGCGCCTTATTATCGAGTGTGCTTATGAACCTCGGATTTGTTGGCATATACCGTTTTTATGCTGTGGTAGCCCGCACAGATATTGCCGAATGGGCTTCAAAAATAATGCTTATTTCTGCTGTAATTTCCATTTTTATTGCCGCTGTTTATATGACCCGCATCAAGAACATTAAACGCATGTTTGCTTATTCAAGTATAGAACACATGGGATTGGTAATACTGGGTCTTGCTGCCGGAGGAATTGGAATTTACGCAGCCATTTTGCACCTCGTTCTGCATACTTTTATCAAGCCAGGGTTATTTTTCCAGTTCAACCAGGTTTACCGGATCTATCAAAGCAAAAGCATTTATGATACAGGTAGTTATTTTAAATATAACAAAACCGGCGCTATGGTGCTGCTGCTCGGATTTATTTCGGCTACTGCCATGCCACCTTCTGGTTTGTTTGTGAGTGAGTTATATATTTTTCAATCCCTGTTTGAATCGCATCGTTTTATTTTGCTTGGATTTGTCGCCCTCTTACTGACACTAATCATCTGGGGTTTTGGCTCAAATATTTTCCGTTTGCTTTTTACACCACCCCTGATTTTAAACGAATCGAGACTTCCGAAGATCAAACCATGGGAATCGTTAAGCCAGTTTATACTGCTGGCGCTGGCCGTTTATGCTGCATATATGCCTCCAAAAGCATTTGTACAGCTATTACATGATTCTGTAAACCTGTTAACCAACTAAGATGAGATATATTGCTGTTTTTAACAATCAGACCATCGCATTGAAGGAAATTCCCGATCTTCCGTACATGGAATTCAGGCAAATCAATCTTGAATTGATGCAACATCATTTATCGAGACATTGTGTTAATTATTTTGCATTTGAAACCGAAGGGCATTACAGGCTTTTCTGCTGCATAGCCGATGATTATACCCACCTGATTTATCTCTCATCGTGTATAGTCAGCAAAAATGAGTCATTACCGGCAATGAGTGCTGAAAACCTGAATTTTGAAAAATTTGAACGTGAAATACATGAAAATTACGGAATAAGATTTACAGACCATCCATGGTTGAAACCGGTAAGATATCCTCACAACAGGGCTGATCATTCACAACAGATAAGCAATTACCCTTTCTTTTCGTCCGGCAGTATTGAAATGCATGAAGTAGGTGTTGGCCCTATCCATGCCGGGATTATTGAGCCTGGACATTTCAGGTTTATATGCAATGGCGAAAAAATCATGCACCTTGAAATTCAGCTGGGGTACCAGCACCGCGGTATTGAAAATCTGATGATTGAAAAGAAAAACCTGCTACAGCGCACTACATTAGCCGAAAATATTGCCGGTGATACTGTAAACGGCCATTCCGTAGCCTTTATTAATCTTTGGGAAAGTCTGTGTGATTATCAACCCGGCAATGAGTTACATTTTGCCCGCACCTTGTCGCTTGAAATTGAACGTATTGCTATCCATACCGGCGATCTCAGCGCCTTGTGCACCGATGTGGCATACCAGTTAGGAAATTCGGTTTATGGGAGACTTCGGACACCGGTGATCAATTTTTTTCAGGAATGGTGCGGAAATAGACTGGCAAAAAGCCTTAACCGGGCCGGAAAAACAAATTTCCCCTTTACCCTGCAATTGGCTGAGCGGCTCACAGAAGTACTTGATAAATACGAACCTGATTTTAACGAAATGAGCGACAAACTGTTCTCCCTGCCAAGTGCATTGTCGAGGTTTGAACGTACCGGCGAAGTGAAAGCAAATGATATTGTTGCCATAGGTGCTGTAGGAATGGCAGCCCGCATGAGCGGACTCAGCCGTGATATACGCACATCGCATCCACATGATCTGTATACCATTTCAGGGCATCAGCCAGTAATTAAACATCACGGCGATGTATACTCAAGGGCACAGATCAGACGCGACGAAATACGTCAATCAATAGGTTATATCAGAAAATGGCTGGGAAATATTCCGGAATTTCCGGTTTATAAAACTTATGATTTAAGACCGGCTGCCAATAGTTTTGCTATTGCTCTGGTTGAAGGCTGGCGTGGCGAAATATGCCATTGTGCTATTACTGATAATCAGGGTGAACTGGCACAATATAAAATAAAAGACCCTTCATTTCACAACTGGCTGGCACTGGCTCTGGCTGTCAGAAACCACGAAATTTCGGACTTTCCGTTGTGTAATAAAAGCTTTAACCTTTCATACTGCGGACACGATTTATAAATTACTAAAGTATGTTCGATCATCTTAAAATATGGTACCATCAGGGAAAACAATACATTCCCGACGTTACAACGGCTGAAGTTCCTGGCATTTTCAGAGGGCGGCCGGTTATCAGCCAGGTAAGGGTTGATGAAGATGCATTATGTGCGGTTTGTCCTACAGGTGCATTACTCCCCCATCCTTTTCGTCTCGATATGGGAAAATGTACTTTTTGTGGTGAGTGTGCCCTGGCTTTTCCGGAAAAAGTAAGATTTACCAAAGATTACAAAATTTATGCAGCCCGCAGGGAAAACCTTATCATACATGAAGGAGATGATAAACCTTGTCATATCAATCCATCAGATGTAAGTAAAGAAATTTTCAGTCTGTTCAGGCATTCACTCAAGTTAAGGCAGGTTTCGGCTGCCGGCGATAACAGTTGCGAATGGGAGCTGAATGCATCGGGTAATGTGAATTTCGATGCCGGAAGGTTTGGGATTGAATTTGTAGCTTCACCCCGCCATGCCGATGGGGTGGTCATTACCGGCCCGATCTCAGAAAATATGGCTGAACCACTTGAAATCTGTTACAACGCTGTTCCAGCGCCAAAAATAATTATCCTGGCAGGCACCGATGCCATCAGCGGCGGTATTTTTGAAAACAGCCCTGCATTAAACAGAAAATTCCTCGACAAATATCCTGTTGATTTATACCTGGCCGGAAACCCTGTACACCCGCTGACTTTCATCAATGGCGTGCTAAACCTGATAAAAACCAGGGGATTAAAAGTTTAATCGTATTTTTACGATATTCCGGAAAAAATCCAAAACGAAAATTAATTCCTGCATATTTTACCTGTTGAATAACGGTTATTATCCTGACGGATTATTAATAAACATCTGTAAAATTCAAATGTCGATTTCCATGAATTTTAACCGGGCGAATGATCCTTCTATAAATAACCGGTCATTGTTGAGAAAATAATCGGTATTTTGCTTTTTATTTACAGCAAAAAATGCGTAAATCGCAGTTTTAAAACCTTAAAAGAGTTAAATAACTAACCCTTAAATACTATTAACCATGAGAACACTATTGCTTTTAATGCTGTTGATTTTTGCTGGCCAGCTTTTTTCGCAGGAAGCTCTTTGGCTGCGATACGCGTCAGTATCACCCGACGGCAGCACCATTGTATTTGAATACCAGGGTGATTTATATACTGTTTGCTCACATGGAGGCCTGGCACAGATTCTTACCCTTCATCCAGCCTATGATTACATGCCTGTATGGTCGCCTGATGGAAAAACCATTGCATTTGCCTCGAACCGTTTTGGCAATTTTGATATTTATTCAATTCCTGCCGATGGAGGAAAAGCCATAAGGCTCACCTTTCATTCTGCCAATGAAAAGCCTTGGTGTTTCAGCCCCGACGGCAATAATGTACTATTTTCGGCAAGCATTTTTGATAATCCTGAAAACCAGCTTTTCCCATCTGGCATAATGAATGAATTATACAGTGTTCCTGTTAAAGGTGGACGTATCCTACAGTTGTTTTCCACTCCTGCCGAAAATGCGGTTTATGATAAGAGCAGCAGGTATATCTATTACCACGATCGTAAAGGGATGGAAGATTCATGGCGTAAACACCATCGTTCAGCCGAAGCCCGTGATATCTGGAGATTTGATACCCAAAACCACACCCATGAGAAAATTATTGACGGACCAGCTGAAGATCGTTCACCGGTAATTTCGCCCGATGGTTCATCAGTTTATTTTCTGAGTGAAAGAGATTCAACTTTTAATATCTGGAAACAATCATTGGCAGACCTTACAAAACAACCTGTTCAAATCACAAAATTTAAAAATCATCCGGTCAGATTTTTGTCGGTTTCACAAACCGGCCGTATCTGTTTTACATGGAATGGAAGTATTTATTTGATGGATGAAGGAAAAGAACCGGTAAAACTGACAATAACGATAAAAACGGACGAAAAAAACAATGGGCTTGAATATATAAAACAAACCAGCGGGGCAAGCGAAATGGCTGTTAAACCTGACGAAAAAGAAGTTGCATTCATTATTCGCGGAGAAGTTTTTGTAACCCAGGTTGCTTATAATACTACCAAAAGGATAACCAATACTCCGGCAAAAGAACGTTGGATAAGCTGGAGTCCTGACGGAAAATCGTTAATATACAGCTCTGAACGAAACGGTAACTGGACTATTTACAGAGCCTGCCTTGCCAAACCCGATGAGACCCTCTTTTCGAGGGCGACAGTCATCAACGAAGAAATGCTTATTTCGACAGGTAGTGATGCTATGCAACCCGCTTTCTCGCCCGACGGAAAAGAAATTGCCTTCTTTGATGCCCGCACAACTTTAACCATTTACAACCTTGAAACAAAACAAATGCGCGTTGTTTTGGATGGCAAACTGAATTATTCCTACACGGATGGTGACCAGTATTTCCAGTGGTCGCCCGACAGCAAATGGCTGGCAGTAAGTTATACCCCTGCTCAGATTTTTGTTTCCGAAGCCGGCCTTGTGGCTGCCGATGGAAAAAGTCAGGTGGTAAACCTTACACAAAGCGGATACAATGATAATTCCCCATCGTGGATGATGAAAGGTAACTGCCTGATATGGTTTTCCGATCGTGATGGATTCCGCTCTCATGGCAGCTGGGGTGCCGAAGACGATGTATATGCCATGTTTCTCAACCAGAAAGCTTTCGATCGTTTTAAACTGAGCAGGGAAGAACTTGATTTACTGAAAGAAAAAGAAAAGAAAGACAAGGAAGAAGCCGATAAGCAAAAAGAAAAAAATAAAGATAAAAAGAAAAAAAATGAAGAAAACATCAAAACCGACAGCCTTTTACAAATTGATCTCGACAACCTTGAAGAACGTACGGCACGACTGACCATCCATTCATCGAACCTTGCCGATGCTGTGCTCACGGCCGATGGCGATAAACTCTACTATCTGTCGCAATTTGAAGATGGTTTCGATTTGTGGATGAACGATTTAAAGAAAAATGAAACCAGGCTGGTGCTTAAGCTCAAAGGCTATGCCGGATCGATGAAACTGGGCAAAGACGAAAAAATTCTGTTTATGGTCAGTAATGGAGAAATGATAAAAGTCGATTTAAATTCATTCAGCAAAGAAACCATCGGTTTTAATGCCGAATTTACCGTCGATCTGACATTGGAACGGCAATATATGTTCAATCATGTTTACCGGTATATGAAAGAAAAATTTTACGATAAAAACCTTCATGGTGTAGCCTGGGAGTATTATAAACAGGAATATGAAAAATTTCTTCCTTATATCAATAATAATATAGATTTTTCGGAAATGCTGAGTGAAATGCTCGGTGAACTGAATGCCTCTCATACCGGTTCGGGATATAATTACACCATGCCCAATGCTGACCAGACTGCCAGTCTTGGCGTATTTTATGATTGGAGTTATACGGGTAACGGCGTAAAAATTGCCGAAATCATGGAGAAAGGGCCGTTAACCATGGCAGATATCAATATTAAAGCAGGTCAGGTTATCGAAAAAATTGATGACCAGGAATTGATTGCAGGGCAGGATTTTTATCGTTTTCTCAATCAAAAAGCTGGCAAGCCGGTATTACTTTCAGTTTATGACCCATTGACGCAGAAACGATGGCAACAGGTTGTTACACCCGTAACACCCCGTCAGGAAAATGAACTGCTGTATCAGCGCTGGATAAAAAACCGCCGTATGCTGACCAGTAAACTTTCTGGCGGAAAAATAGGTTACGCTCATGTGAGGGCAATGGATAGCCGCAGTTTCAGGGAGGCTTACTCCGAAATCCTTGGCCGGAACGTACAAAAAGAGGCGCTTGTGGTAGATATACGTTTCAATGGTGGAGGGTGGCTTCACGATGATCTTTCAACTTTACTCAGTGGTAAAAAATATTATACTTTTGCCCCACGGGGTGTTGAAATGGGGATCGATCCGATGAACAAATGGACAAAACCCTCAGCAGTGTTGGTTTGCGAAGCCGATTATTCAAACGGGCATGGATTTCCGTACACTTACAAAGCTTTGGGTATCGGAAAAATTATAGGAACTCCCATTGCAGGGACCATGACCGCAGTATGGTGGGAAACACTGATCGACAACAGCCTTTATTTTGGCATACCTCAGGTGGGTGTAAAGGGAAACGATGGAAAATACCTCGAAAACCAGGAATTTTTCCCTGACGTGGAAGTGTATCAAAATCCCGATGAAGTAGTCAAAGGCCGGGATATACAACTTGAAAAAGCTGTTGAAGAATTGCTGAAAGCACTGAAATAACATCGTCGGAAGGCTTCATCTCAGTAGTTAAGATTTTATTTCGTCAACCCGATGCTTTTGCTATTTTTGCATTTCAAAACAGGCAAAATGCATCATGATAGCTGGCAACATAAGGGTTTAAGGGCAAAATTGACTGAATCGCTCAGCCATAAAGGCATTACCGATAAGCAGGTGCTCGAAGCCATTGGTGCTGTGCCGAGGCATCTTTTTATGGAAAGCGGTTTTGTTCAGTTTGCCTATCAGGATATGGCCTTCCCTATCAGTTCGGGACAAACCATTTCACAACCATATACCGTTGCTTTTCAAACCCAGCTACTCGAAATTAAAAAACGCGATAAAGTACTTGAAATCGGAACCGGAAGCGGTTACCAGTCAGCAATACTCTGCCACATGGGGGCTTTGGTTTATACCATTGAGCGGTTTAAAGACCTTTACGTAAAATCGCAAAACCTGCTCCGACAACTGGGCTATAACGCACGGTTTTTTTATGGCGATGGCTATAAGGGACTCCCTACATACGGCCCCTTTGATAAAATACTGATTACTGCTGCACCGCCTGAAATTCCCGACCTGCTCATCGGACAACTCAGGCCGGGAGGAAAAATGGTTGCTCCTGTCGGAAAATCGTCACAGGTAATGACCCTGTTTGAAAAAAACGAGGATGGCCAGATAAAAATCACCGAACACGGAGAATTTATTTTTGTCCCGATGATTAACGGGACTGAATGAATAAAAATTCTGGCATTTGATTCTGCTATAAATTTTTATCTGGGTACTGATATTTTTACTTACTTTCCTGCTGTTTCCCGGTTTCTCTGATTTTTCAAGGTATCATTTCAACCATTTTATCATTAAAATTTTTATCTTTTGCTTTAAAAATCAATTCTTTCAGATTAACTCTCTGAGCAAAATACCGGAAAATATAATTATACTTCATGTAGCTCCCTCTTTCGGGGGTATTCATTATCTGAATCATTTCCTGCTTGTTAAGTTTCATGGCTGAGGCGGCAAACTGATCTGCTGCGTACATAGCAAAACCTTCATAAAACCATATAGGCCCCATGGAATCTTCATCTCCTTTTAATATTCTTATATGCAACTGGTGTGCTAATTCATGGGTGAGCAATTTCTCAAACGATTTATTTTCTATCCCTTCGGGAAATACTTTTAAATAATATTCAGGAGTAACAGAAAATAAATTCCGTTTTTCCAGGGCAGCACAATAAGTTCCGGGCAGTTCAATGGTCGTGTCGGCTCCGGCTGCTTTCAGCAAAGCAATAATGAACTGTTTTTTATCATTAAAGATAAAAACACTGTCAAAAAAGCTTTCCTGTGTCAAAACTTCCCAACCATTTTTTGCCGCAAAGTAACTGATGTTTTATAGATCAATATTACCGGTAATCTGAAAATGGCCATTTCAAGGATGAAATTTATAAAAATTGTCAATCTGGTTTATTTAATTATCTTTGCAGCCGTATAGGAAACTATTTCCAAATCCATCCTTTCCGGGTCATATCCCGTTTCAGCATGAAATTTCGAAAGCTGCCCATACATGATCAGGCCTGACAATTGTTATATAAACAGTTTTTACGGCTATTATTAATTTTAATTTTTTTACATGTCTTTTACATCATTAAATCTTATTGAGCCTATCCTCAGGGCTCTGAAAACCGAGGGTTACACCATTCCTACACCAATACAGCAGCAGGCCATACCATTGATACTTCAGCGCAAAGACCTTTTAGGCTGCGCCCAGACCGGAACTGGTAAAACCGCAGCTTTTGCCATCCCCATACTTCAGATTTTGCATACACAGCAAAATTCCGGAAAAAACCCACGCACCATTAAAAGCCTTATACTGACTCCAACCCGGGAACTGGCAATACAGATTGGCGAAAGCTTTTCAGCTTACGGACGTCACACGTCTATTAAACATACCGTAGTTTTCGGGGGTGTATCGCAAAAGCCTCAGACCGACGCCCTCCGTGCCGGTGTTGATGTTTTAATTGCTACGCCCGGCCGTCTGCTCGACCTTATGTCGCAGAGATTTGTCGATCTGGATAAATTGCAGATATTTGTTCTGGACGAGGCTGACCGTATGCTTGATATGGGTTTTATTCACGATGTGAACAAAGTGATTGCCAAACTTCCTGCAAAGCGACAGTCGTTATTTTTCTCGGCTACCATGCCTCCCGATATTATCAGGCTGGCCTCAACCATTGTGGTTAACCCGGTAAAAATTGAAATTACACCCGAATCGCCTACTGTGGATGCCATTCAACAGGCAGTATATTTTGTTGATAAAGCTGACAAACGTTCATTGTTAACCCATGTTTTAAATGACAAATCGATCAGTTCTGCCTTGGTTTTTACCCGTACCAAACATGGCGCCGACAGGGTAGCCAGAGACCTGAACAAAGCTGGTATCAAAGCTGAAGCTATTCACGGCAACAAATCGCAGCAGCAAAGGCAAAAAGCCCTTGGCCATTTCAAAACGCATGTTATCAGGGTATTGGTTGCTACCGATATTGCAGCACGCGGGATTGACATCGACGAACTTTCGCATGTTATCAATTACGAAATACCCAATATTCCTGAAACCTATATACATCGCATTGGCCGTACCGGAAGGGCAGGATTATCCGGTGTTGCCCTATCGTTTTGTGATGCTGAAGAAAAGGCTTTTATGAAAGACATCCATCAATTAATTTCAAAAGTTATACCAGTCATAGAAGATCATCCATATCCAATGGCTAACCAGTGTATTGTTAAAAATCCCGATCAACGCAATATCAATTCAGGACAACGATTTTATTCATCCTTACGTAACCGCAACAGAAAAGCATATTCGCGGCAGGTAAGATAAATGAAAAAGGCAAATGCTGAATAGACTGATTTTTAATATAGCTTTTGCCTGCTCTCATTTTAAAAAAATATCAATTAATTGGCGTTGAAACAAACAATTTTAATCCCATGTTGTTTAAATTAGGGTTGTTTATGATATGATGACCATGTAATAAAATGTTGCAATTAATTGAAATATTATTATGAAAACCAGTACTTTGCTTTTTGTATTGCTTTTAATACAATATTTACTGCCTGCCCAGTCCACCCCATTTCATAAAATTGATACAAGTTTATGGTTGTCAGATTTTGAGCAGGCCCGCAGGATTTCGGTTGAAAAAAACCTTCCCATTATGCTGGTTTTTTCGGGGAGTGACTGGTGCAAGCCCTGCATCATGCTTCGTACCGAAATTCTTGATTCGGAAGAATTTATTGCCTTTGCCCGTGAACACCTGGTTTTAATAAATGCTGATTTTCCACGTCAGAAAAAATTCAGGCCTTCGCCCGAACAAATGGCTAAAAATGAAGCATTGGCCAAAAAGTTTAACAAAACCGGGCAGTTTCCGTATGTCGTACTGATGAAAAGTGATGAAACCATTCTGGGGACTGAGGGGTATCATCAGGTATCTCCTAAAGAATATATCAAACTTATTAATGTCATTATAAATAAATAATTTAGCTATTCGGGATATGAAAAATTTAAAAAATCTTTCTTTTACCCTGGCTGCTTTCTTTCTGTTTCTGCATGATGCTTCCGGCAGTAATGAAACAACAACAGAAACAAAAGGGACAGTCAGTTTCTCTGTTACAACAGTAAATCATGGAGGTGAATATGCTCCTAAAAACGTAATGGCCATTTGGGTAACGACATCAGGCGGAACTTTTATAAAATCACTTAAAGTAATGGCCGCCCAGCGAAAAAGCAAATTAATTACATGGCTTTCCAGCTCAGGTGGCAATACCGTTGATGCAATAACGGGGGCTACATTGCTTTCGAACCAGACGCACACGGTCAGCTGGGATTGTACCAATACAAGCGGAGCCTTGGTTCCCGATGGAAATTATAAAATCCATGTTGAATATACCGATAATGATTCCCAGGGACCTTATGCCAGTTTTGAATTTACCAAATCAACAGTTGCTGTCCAGATGAACCCGGCTGACCTGACCTATTTTATCAACATTGCGCTAACCTACACACCCGAACCAAATTCCATTTCATTAGCCAATATTGAAACTGAAAGGCTGCGGGTTTATCCAAATCCTTTCTCAAATGCTACGAAAATACAATTTTATGTTTCGGACGCTACCACCACACAATTGGAAATTATCAATTTAATTGGTTCAAAAGTATATAAGCCCGGGCAGAGCAATTTTGTCTCCGGTGAAAACACTATTACCTGGTACGGGAAAAACAATCAGGGAGAACCATTACCTGACGGAATTTATTTTTGTATTTTAAAGACCGGAAATAAAACTTACACTACCAGAATTATTCTTAACCATTAGCCATGAAAGGCTTGCATTTTATTTTCCTTGTCCTCTTATGCCATTTCCATGGGTTTTCTGTAACCCGAACCAAAATTTTATTGTTGATGGGTTCAAGGTTCGAAATTACTGCTGTTGCCCAGGATGATACTATTGCATGGCGTGGCATTAACGGTGCTATCAAAGAAATTGAACGGATCGAAAACCTTATTTCGACCTATATTGAAACATCTGAAATTTCAATCGTTAATCAAAATGCAGGAATCCGGCCTGTAAAAGTGAGCAGTGAAGTTTATGACCTGATATACAGGAGTCTGAAAGTTTCAGAACTTACTGGAGGTCTGTTCGATATTACCTGGGCTTCGATGGATAAAATATGGAAATTTGATGGTTCTATGACTGCCTTACCTGCCGATTCAATTATTAAAAAATCTGTTAAACTGGTAAACTATAAAAATGTTTCCTTAAATAAGGATAGTACTTCTGTATTTTTAAGACAGAAAGGTATGAAAATTGAATTTGGGGCTATTGGAAAGGGTTTGGCAGCCAACAAAGCCCGCGATAAAATGAAATCACTCGGTATTGCCAATGGAATTGTTATTGCCGGCGGAGATCTTATTACATGGGGAAAACCCGAAGATAAGCAAACATGGACAATAGGTATTGCAAATCCCGAAAATCCTGAACTTGCCCTATCATGGCTTGATGTTGGCGAGATGGCTGTTGTTACATCGGGCGACTATGAAAAATATGCGATAATTGATGGCAAGCGCTATTCCCATATTATTAATCCGAAAACAGGATACCCTGCTTATGGCCTGCGCAGTGTTACCATTATCTGTCCCGACGCAGAACTGGCCGATGCACTGGCAACTTCTGTCTTCCTTTTGGGTGAAAAAGAAGGTCTGGATTTGGTAAATAAAATGAAAGGTGTGGAATGTATCATTATTTCAGATAATTTTTCAATTTACACTTCAAATGGAGTAAAATTAAATTATTATGATACCCATCAGAATTCTGGAAATCACAATTTTATTATAAAATAAATGAAACCCGTTGCAGTATTTTTTTTATTGCTTATCATGGTTGTTACCTTAAATAGTTGCGTTAGCGTGCAGGCTTATCAAAAATGGTATCTTAATGACGAGGATATGAAACTAAGTGCCCGGAAAATTGAATCCTATGAAATCAACATTGAAACATACCGCGAAGGTTCATCGGGAGCTAACGGTGGTAAAGTGGGAGGAGGCTGCGGATGCAACTGATTAAAATAACAGGAATGATTGTTTTGGTTTTAAGTCATCATATGCTCAATGCACAAACCGATGTGAAAACTGAAGATCCGGAAATTGATTTTTTGTTCAATTACTACCAGCAGGATGGAAACCACTCTCCGGTAACCGGTGGAACCGGAACCGAAAAACTGACCAACATTGCCCCTATGTTTATTGTCAATGTGCCTTTTGACAGCATAAACAGCATTAATCTGAGCGGCGGGGTAGATTATTATAGTTCAGCCTCAAGCAATAAAATTGATAAATACATTTCGTCAGCCAGTTCAAAATACCTGTCTTCAGCATCAAGCAGCGATATCCGTGCACATGCCGACCTGGCTTACACCCGGAAAAATTTAAAAAATAAATCTTCTGCCACCTACATGGGTGGATATTCGCAGGAGTTTGATGTTTATTCGGCAAACCTGGGGTATTCCTGGACTAAAACATCAGCAGATGAGAACCGCGAATTCAGTGCAAAATACCAGATGTATTATGATATCTGGAAAATTATTATTCCTGCTGAATTCCGCGACCATTCCAAAGAAAAATTCCGTAATTATCCGATGCACCTTGGCAACGATGAGAATGATTATGCCCTGGATAAAAGAATTTCGAACAACATTTCTCTGGTATTTACACAGGTGCTGAGCCAGCGTTTGCAATTTGCCGTTTCGTCTGATTTTGTTTATCAGAAAGGATTGTTATATACCCCATTTCACCGTGTTTTTTTCGATGATGGCCAGGACAACGACACTGTAAAGTTTTGGAATTCAGCTGTAGACGTCGAAAATCTGCCTGATTCACGGTTTAAAATTCCTGTTGGAATACGAATAAGCTATTTCCCGTCAGATATGTTGGTAATAAGATTTTATTACCGTTACTATTACGATGATTTTGGAATAACCTCTCATACTTTTAATCTCGAAACACCCATCAAAGTAAATCCATTTTTCTCTGTTTATCCTTTTGTACGATATTACACACAAACAGCCTCTAAGTATTTTTATCCATACGGCACATTGAAAGTGAAAGAAATGAATGTTTATCCGCTGGTTCCGGTTGAAAAATACTATACTTCAGATTACGATTTATCAGAATTTGTCAATTGGAAACTGGGTCTGGGACTTCGCTATTCACCGGTTTATGGCCTTGTGCGGGCAAAAGTTCCTTATTTGCCAAAATGGATGATTAAGTTTAAAAGTCTTGATTTGCGGTTTTTCAATTATAATCGCAGTGATGGATTTTCAGCCTGGGCTGCTACTATTGATTGCGGTTTTGTGCTGGAGAGAAAAAGATAGAACACAGAAAGAATATCTGTAAAAATAAGACAACCATCTCTTAATCTGTTTTTTCACTGTTCAAAGAAAAATTATTAATTGTACTGATTGAAAAAGGGTATAAAACCAGATATTTATCAGGGCATAATTGTATTTATTATCATTCATCAATACAACAGGTTTACTTGATAAGTCTTATTACATTGGTGCATATTTAAGCTAACCCATGAAAATAAATATCCGGTTTAAGCTTGCATATTTTTATTATATTTCATTATCTTTGGTTAAATGGCTTTGATCAATTTTATCTTTTAAAATTATGCTGAAGAATTTTAAACTCCATGTACAGCTTATTATTTCTATTTTGACGGTAGCTGCCGTAATCTTTATTGTAGCCATGGGTGTTGTCAGTATCAGGGCAAGGCAGCAGGGGCGCCACGAGGCAATGCGGCTTACCGATTCATATGCAGCAAGATATGCCAATCTGGCTGGTATTAACCTGAATGCATACATGTTTTCTACCAATACCATTACCGATATTTTTGAAAATTACCAGCAGATACCTGAAAAAATGAGGCGAAAAATACTTGCTGATATTTTAAAAATAACCCTTGAAAACAATCCTGATTACCTTTCGGTCTGGAGTATCTGCGAAACCAATGCCATCGATTCACTCGACCGGCAGTATGTCAATACAGTTGGCAGCACCATATTGGGTAATTTCAGATTTATCTATTACCGCGACGGAGCCAGGGTAAAACTCAGCGAATACATTGAACAAGACCCGGGGCAGGTATTATCTGGAAAAATTTATTCACGGCTGAAAACCGAAAAACGCGAAGTTATTATTGATCCTTACTATTATTCCTATACCGGCAATAGAGCCGATGAGATTCTGGAAACCAACATCGTCACTCCCATTGTGGTTAATAATAAATTTCTGGGAGTTATTGGCATTGATTTTCCGTTAGCCAGTTTCCAGAAAATGATTGAAGGAGTTCAGCCTTTCCGCAACAGTTATGCCATGCTTGTTTCAAACAACGGGACTATCATTGCACATCCCGAAAGCAGTTACATAGGCAAAAACCTGGTTGACATTCAGGCTTCAAGTCAGGGAGAATTTCATTTCAGCGAAAAGATTGAACAAGGGCAACAATTTTCTTTTTCGGGCAAAAATAAAGATGGCAATCTGATTTATTTCAGCTTTCATCCTATACAAGTCGGACAGACAACATCACCCTGGACCTTGGGAATTGCAGTTCCGGAAAATGAAATGATGGTCACTGCCAATCGTAATTTTTTGATATCCATTATTATTGGAGCTATCGGATTAGTTGTTCTGGCATTACTTATCATTCTGATATCTACCAGCATTACTCATCCCATCATAGAAAGTATAAGGTTTGCGAGGGAAATATCGGCCGGCAACCTGAAAGCTAATATTAAAATTGACAGCCGGAAAGATGAAATAGGTGAACTGGTTGGTGCACTTCAACAAATGATAGGTCAGTTGCGTGATATTATTGAGCATGTTACCAACAGTACCGATGGGGTTCTGGCTGCAGGACAGCAACTTAGTTCAACATCGCAGCAATTATCCCAAAGTTCGACCGAACAGGCTGCATCGGTAGAGGAAATCATGGCCACCATGGAAGAAATGGCCGGAAATATTGGCCATAATTCCGAAAACAGCAACCAGGCTTCGGCAATGGCATCGGGAACTGTAAGCGGAGTGAACCGTATGGCCGAAAAATCAGAAAAAGCCATGATGGCCAGCAAAACCATTGCTGAAAAAATCAAAATTATCAACGATATTGCATTTCAAACCAATATTTTAGCCCTTAATGCTGCCGTTGAAGCAGCCCGTGCAGGTGAAAAAGGTAAAGGTTTTGCCGTGGTGGCTACCGAAGTTCGTAAACTGGCTGAGCGCAGCCGCCAGGCAGCCGATGAAATTATAGGACTGGCAGGTCAAAGCCTCAAACTTTCTGAAGAAGCTGTATTATTAATGAAAGAAATGGTACCATCCCTCGAAAAAACATCGGCCCTAATTGCTGGTATCTCAGAAGCCAGCCGCGATCAGAATAATGCTGCTGCCAATATCACCACTGCCATACGCCAATTAAGCGATGTTGCCCAACAAAATGCTGCCGCCAGTGAAGAAATTGCCACCAGTTCGGAAGAGCTTGCCTCGCAGGCCGATTACCTGAAAGAAATTATCCAGTTTTTTAAAGTGTAATTTTTAAAAATATTTCTTTTAAAAAATCAAGTGAAAAATAAATTGTCCAAATCACACCTTGCCTGCAGTTTATTACTATACACCATCCTGGTTATTAGTATTTTTATTTCGGGATGTAAAGCAAAATATGGTGCAGGAAATCCCTTCGGCGACAAAATTTATTTTGCAAAAAACCCTGGTAAGAGTGGATCCAAAACAGGTTTTATTGGAGGAAATATAAGTTATACCACCGATTCGGCAAGCTATAATGAAAAAGAATCAAACTTCAATGGCAGCATTTATTTTGGCAGTTCTTATAATATGAAAGTGATACAGCTTTCAATCGGAGCCTTTGCCTATAACGGGAAATACAAGGTAAAAAAAATCACTGAATATAAAGGGAATAAATCGTATTACGGAGCAGGAATATCGTCTGAAATAGCGACATTATTCCTCAATACAGATAATGTGTATAGTTATTCTTGTCTTAAAGGTACTTTGACATATGAAGATGGACCATTCTACCGCTTCAGAAAAACTGCAGAAAACGATAGCCTTATTACCAACTTAAATCCATCAAAGTATTCACTCAATCTCAGTATCGGTGATGATATTCTTTTTCAGTTTGGTGAATTACAAACAGGCCTTTATACTTCTGCAGGGTTTAATTACAACATTCCATTAAATGAAAAATATTTGTTATTAACATTTTGCGGACATATAACCTATCATAATATCTCGTTCTATTCACAACTAACCTATTCACAGATTTCGGTTGGAACAACCTTATGGTTTGGAATCAGCAGGCAATTTGGAGGTGGTGGATAAATGCTCTGCTGACGATAAATAATAAATTTAAATCACTGTAGCCCTGTAAATTTATCCGGTTTTTTATCTGGCAAAGGAAGTTTAAAAGATAAAAAAAATTACAGTTTCGAGCCAGCAAAATGTAATAATATACATTACAAGCATTAATAAGAAGCATAGAATATTACAGTGAATTATTTACCCTCATTATATCCGAATTAATAAAAATATGCTTAAATTACGTTTCGAAAAAAATATATTGATGGGTTCCTTTACAGATTAACGCTATGCCAGGCAACACATTACCACTTCGTCCGAAGGCTACACTTATTGCCACTATCCTGACAGCCGGCGTTTTTTTGTTTTTATTTTTCTTTATCGGGATAAGCCACAGACACCATACATATAAAGATTCGAAACAAATAGCCCGTCAGGTATCGTACCAGGCTGCGTCGGAAACAGAAGTATACCTTACCAAAGCACTCATGACAGCCCGCTCCATTGAGCAGAGAGCAAAAATATTGCGTAAACATGGAGGCACACGCCAGGAAATGATAACCATGTTGCTGGAAGCATTGCAGCAAAGAAATGATTTTATGGGAGCGTGGACCATGTGGGAACCTGATGCATACGACAACCAGGACAGGCAGTTTAAAAAAGATACACTTTATGATAAAAACGGAACCATGTCGGTTTGTTTTTTTAAGGAAAGCGGTAAAATCCTCTTCGAACGCAACGATCCGGCTGATTACCAGGAAGATTACTATACTGTGCCAAAAAACACAAAAAAAGATTTAATTCTTGAACCTTTTTATTATCAGTATCATGGACATGAATACAAATATTACCAAACTTCAGCCGTAGTCCCTGTTATAGAAGATTCAGCATTTCTGGGTGTGATCGGTATTGACCTTAATCTTAAAAACCTTCAAAAAAAATTACAGCAGGTTATTCTATATGAAACGGGTTTTCTCACCCTGGTTTCAAACGGAGGAACCATTGTTGCCCATAAAGACAGCAGCCTTGCAGACAAAAATATTTTTTCCTTTATTCATGACCCCGACAGCACAGTTTATGCGGCCATAACCACTGGGCAAACTTTTTCCATGGAAACCATTTCGGAATTTTCGGGTGAGCGTGTTTTCAGATTTTTTTACCCTGTTGGGTTAGGGAAAGCCGGAAAACCCTGGAGCATGATGGTTGAAATACCCATAGAAAAAGCCACCATCAGATCAAAACAATTGCAGTATATCGGGTACGGAATACTTTTTATCGGGTTGGCCCTTATTATTTATTTAATTATCAATATTTTCGATAGAAAAAAATATGAAAAAGCCCTGCTGGCAGCCTTTGAAAAAGCAGAAGAAAATGAAAAAAACTATCGTGAAATCTTTAATTCGGCCAGTGAAGCTATATTTATCCATGATGCATCGACAGGAAAAATTATTGACGTAAACCAATCGATGATTAAGATGTATGGATATAACAGTAAAGAGGAAGTGCTTGAAAACTTTGAAGCCGATTATGCAGCTGGCGATCAGTTTTATTCCATTACCGACGCATTAAAAAATCTTGAAAGGTCGTTATATGAAGAGATACAGGTTTTTGAATGGTTGACACGTAGTAAAACCGGAACTTATTTCTGGGTTGAAATTTCGTTAAAAAGCACCTATATCAGAGGAAAAGGATGCATCATGGCAGTTGTGCGCAATATTAACCGGCGCAAAGAAGCTGAAGAAGAACTGCGTAAAAGCCGCCAGCTTTTTCAGACCCTTTCAGAAATGTCGCCCGTTGGTATTTTCCGGACCGATGCTGAGGGCATGACCACTTATGTAAATCCTAAGTGGTGCGAATTATCAGGCTTATCATATGAAGAAGCCTTGGGTGACGGATGGATGAAAGCTGTATATCCTGACGATAGGATTAAGATTGAAAAAGGCTGGCATGGAGAACCCCGGCAATTTCTGGCCGAATACCGCTTTCTTAAGCCCGATGGCAAAGTGATTTGGATCCTCGGTAATTCAAGACCCGAATTAGTGAATGAAAAAACTGTTGGATATATCGGTACTATTACTAACATTACTGAAATAAAACAAGCCCAGGAAGAATTAGCTAAAAGTGAAAAAAAATTCCGCGATCTGGCCAACCTGTTACCTTTAGCGGTATGGGAATCTGATGAAAATGGCAGGTTTACATTCTCCAACGATCATGGTCTTGAAATACTTGGGTTTAACCGCGATGACTTTAATAAAGGTATCAACCTGCTTGCACTTATTGCACCCGAGGAACGCCAAAGAGCAGTTAAAAATATTCAAAACAGGATGAATGGACAACCTGGTGCCGGAGAAGAATACACTGCTATCAGGAAAGATGGATCCTCATTCCCGGTAAAAATTTATACCAGTTTAATTCTCGAAAACGGCCGGATGAAAGGATTAAGAGGAATTTCCATCGATATCAGTGAAGCCCAAAAAGCCGAAAAAGCCCTGAAAGAGAGTGAAGAAAAATATCGTACCATTATTGAAGGTTTTCCTGATATTATTATGGTTTCCGACCTGAACGGCAATATTATTTTTGGCAATCCTGCCCTCGAGGAAATTACCGGAATTTCACCGGCCGACTACAATAACCCATTACGGAAAGCACACATCCATCCCGATGATTTGCCCATGGTCAAAAATGCTATTGCTGTTCTGCTTGCTGGCAACAACAACCATACACCCATTATTGAAAACCGCTTTATCGATTCGTGGGGTAAAATGCATTGGTTTAGCGGCACCATTTCAAAACTTTCATTGAATAACCAGTTATTTCTGCAAACCATAACACGCGATATCACCGAGAAAAAAGCCATTGAACAAGAACTTGAGAAATACCGCAACCACCTTGAAGCACTTGTAAATGAACGCACCGAAGAACTGGCTACTGCCAACGAAGAACTTACTGCGAGTAACGAGCAGCTTTTCAGGCAACGTGATGAACTTGAAATTACACTTGACAATTTACATAAAACCCAAAAACAATTGGTTCAATCGGAAAAAATGGCCTCACTTGGAGTGTTGGCCTCCGGAGTTGCTCACGAAATCAACAACCCGCTCAACTTTATCCAGGGAGGTGTTATAGGATTACAAAATTACCTGATTGAAAATCTTTTACATAATCAACTTTCAGAAATTACACCATTACTCGAAGGAATTAATGAAGGGGTCAGAAGAGCTGCTTCTATTGTTTCGAGTTTGAACCGATATAGCCGAAAAGATGATAAAACACTAACAGAATGTGATTTACATTCTATTACTGACGATTGTCTTATTATCCTTCACAATCAGATCAAAAACAGAATAAATGTCGAAAAGCAATATACCACAGGAAATTTCAGCATTACAGGAAACGAAAGTAAATTGCATCAGGCCATTCTGAATATTCTTTCCAATGCTGTGCAGGCCATCGAAGATACGGGAACAATTAAAATTGAATCATCATTTGAAAATCATTGCCTGGTGATGAGATTCAGTGATACGGGCTGTGGCATAAGCTATGATAACCTTGGTAAAATTACCGATCCGTTTTTCACCACCAAAGACCCGGGAAAAGGCACTGGCCTTGGATTGACAATTACCTACAATATCATCACCGAACATAACGGAAGCATTGAATTTGATTCGCAACACGGAAGCGGAACCACTGTCAAAATTTCTTTTAAAACCGAAAATTAATTATCTGATGAATAAAAATATTACAATTCTCTATGTTGACGATGAACCTTTCAACCTGATGTTGTTTGAAGCTGGCTTTAAAAAAAATTACAACATCGTCACTGCCAGGTCGGGAATAGAAGGATTACAGATATTGTCAGAAAACAGAGATATTTCCGTCGTCATCAGCGATATGCGAATGCCTGAAATGACAGGCATTGAGTTCATCAGGCAGGCGAAACTGCATTACCCAAATATTGTATATTTCATACTGACAGGTTTTGAAATTAATGAAGAAATTGCACAGGCATTGAATGAAAAACTGATAATTCAGTATTTTCGGAAACCTTTTAATGTCAACGAAATTGAAAAAACCATCCAGCAGGTATTTCATTGAATACTGCCTCTCACTCCTACTTTTTTTTGTGAACTTTCATTGATCTCCATGATCAGATTTTCAAGGACAATATTCAGATTATTTACAGCCATTTCAATGTTCCATTTTGCTTTATTACGGGGCTCGACATAGTTGGAAACAGACCTGATCTGCAAAATATCAATGCTAGCTTTTTTACAGACATAAAAAGCAGCAGCTCCTTCCATGGTTTCAATATCCGGATTACATCTCGCCCGTATTTCTGCAATGGTTTCAAACCTGCCATGAACGGTTTGTGAAGTTGATGCGGAAACTTTTCTTAAAACATTGATTGATTTGTAATTATTTGTATTAAAATCGGAATACAACCTTCCATTTCTGAAAGGAGGCTCATCTGCATCGAGAAGATTTTCGGCAAAAAGCGTTTTAAACCCGTCAGGATATTCCACCCCGAAGTCAGAAAACTCATCTGTAACCACTACGCATACATCTCCGATTTGCAGGTCATGGTTTAAAGTACCGCATATTCCGGCATTGATAACAAACCGGCAGGAATGAGTAAATAAATGTTTTGTGAGGGCATAAATCATTGCATGAATGCCGATACCCGTAATTAATATATCAAACGGTGCCAGATTGGAATCTGATTGAAAAAATATTCCATCATGGCTTTTAAAGGAATACTTATCAATAAGGGGTTTAATTTCATTAAACGTGGCCGACACCAGTAATATCGAGGCAGGATTCATAAAGTACTTAAAAAATTCCTATTTCATAATCCCTGTAAATTTAATGAAATTCGCGCATCCCACCAAGTTGAGGCGGCAAAGCATGAAAATCCGGCTTAAAATTTGAATTATCGATTATAACATGTATTTTTCGAAGAAAAACTATGATTTACATTACCCGCCGTGAACGGTTCAGCAGTGCCCACAGGCTATTCAGGTCTGATTGGGACGAAGCGAAAAACATGGAACACTTCGGAAAATGTGCTAATCCCAACTGGCATGGGCACAATTATGAATTATTTGTTACTGTGAAGGGAAAAATAAATCCTGAAACCGGTTTTATTATGAACCTTTCCACCCTTAGCCGCTTAATTCAGGACAACGTGATAAAAAAACTCGATCATAAAAATATCAATCTCGAAACCGATTTTATGAATGGGAAAATTGTTTCAACAGAAAATATCGCCTTTGGTATCTGGAATGAATTATTTGATAAAATAAAAGATGCCGGTGCGGCGTTACATTGTGTAAAACTGGTAGAAACAGAAAATAATTATGTAGAATATTACGGAGAATAAAAACATGGATTATAAAGATTTTGATTGCGGCTGCGATGGTTATTCGAAAGAAGAACGCTTCAACCTGGAAAAGACAGACCGGTTAGCTACCCTGTATAAAGAAATTTTACAACTTATTGGTGAAAATCCTCAGCGTGAAGGCCTTATACGAACCCCTGTAAGAGTTGCAAAAGCAATACAGTTTCTCACACACGGCTATGGTATTGAACCGGAAGAAATAATCCGTTCGGCCATGTTTCGCGAAGATTACAAACAAATGGTGATTGTAAAAGATATTGAAATTTATTCGCTTTGCGAGCATCACATGATTCCTTTCTATGGCAAAGCCCATGTGGCTTACATACCCGATGGTTATATTACCGGGTTAAGCAAAATAGCCCGTGTGGTTGAAATATTTGCCCGCCGGCTTCAGATCCAGGAACGTATGACCACTGATATAAGAGATTGCATTCAAAACACCTTAAACCCAATGGGCGTTGGTGTTGTTATTGAAGCCCAGCACATGTGCATGCAGATGCGCGGTGTTCAGAAACAAAATTCAGTTACTACAACTTCTGCATTTACAGGCGCGTTTTTATCAAATATTAAAACACGCGAAGAGTTTATTCATCTGATCGGGCAGAAACTTCACTAATTTATTTAAGGTACAGGAGAAGGAAAAGTTCACCGTGGTGAAAAGGAGTCCAGATTTTACCATCAACATAAACTGCAAGTAAACTTTGCTACAATAGTATAACAAAAAAGGCCGTCCGTTGAAGGACAGCCTCTTTAAATTTTAGTATCAAGTTTTAATAAACACCCTGATCGATCATGGCATCGGCAACTTTAATGAAACCGGCAATGTTTGCACCTTTGACATAATTTACATATCCATCTTTTCCTTTGCCATATTTCACGCAATTTTCATGAATATTGAGCATAATCTGATGTAATCTTTTATCTACTTCGTCGGCACCCCAGTTGAGTTTCATACCGTTTTGCGACATTTCGAGTCCTGATGTACCTACACCACCTGCATTGGATGCTTTACCCGGGGCAAATAAAATTTTATTTTTGTGGAAAATTTCAATGGCTTCGGGTGTCGAAGGCATATTGGCACCTTCACTGACACATTTACAACCATTTTTAACCAGCATAGTGGCATCGTCGCCATTCAGTTCGTTTTGTGTTGCACATGGAAGGGCAACATCAACTTTTACTTCCCATGGGCGTTTTCCGGCAAAGAACTGTGATTTCGGGAATTTTTTAGCATATGGAGCAACAACATCCTGGTTTGAAGCACGCAGTTCGAGCATATATTCTATTTTCTCGCCCGAAATACCATCCGGATCGTAAATATATCCGTCAGGACCTGAAAGCGTTACAACTTTGCCGCCCAGCTGGTTTACTTTAATGGTAGCACCCCATGCAACATTACCGAAGCCGGATATAGCAACTATTTTGTCTTTAATACTATCGCCTTTTGAATTGAGCATCGCTTCGGCAAAATATACATTTCCAAAACCGGTAGCTTCGGGACGTACTAATGAACCACCCCAGTTAAGGCCTTTTCCGGTTAACACACCACAATGTTCTGAAATGATTTTTTTCCACATGCCATACATGAATCCAATTTCGCGGCCACCAACACCAATATCACCGGCAGGAACATCGATTTCGGGACCAATATATTTGAAAAGCTCGGTCATAAACGACTGGCAAAAACGCATTACTTCGCCTTCTGATTTTCCTTTGGGATCAAAATCGGAGCCACCTTTTGCACCTCCCATAGGAAGGGTGGTAAGGCTGTTTTTAAAAATCTGTTCGAAGCCTAAAAACTTCAGGATACTGAGGTTAACACTTGGGTGGAAACGTAAACCACCTTTATACGGCCCAATGGCATTGTTAAACTGAACACGGTATCCACGGTTTATCTGCACCTGGCCTTTATCGTCCACCCAGGTAACTCTAAACTGAATGATACGGTCAGGATCGAGAAGACGTTCAACTACTTTATATGCATCATACTTGGGATGTGCATTTACAAATTCTTCAATACTTTCAAGTACTTCTCTTGCTGCCTGCAGAAATTCAACCTGACCCGGATTTCTTTTTTCAAGGTCGGCCATTAATTTTTTAAGATCCATATCTGTTTTTTTTTTGGTTAATACTATCGTTGAAGTTTTATTATGATACGATGCAAAAATATATCTATTCGTTTAAATATTCAAACGATAGACGCTAAAAAAATATGTTAAATAACATTACTTTTACGCTTATCGGATTTCAATTCTTAAGGTTTAATCAGGTAATAATTCAGTCTGAGAACATTCAACATTGCTTGGTTTCATTATAACCCCTATTTTTTTTCGGCCATCAATTTTTATATCAAGTGGTTCGGAAAATCGTATATGCCTTATATTTTCATCTTCAAAAACAGTTTCAGCAGCTTTAATAAAATCAAGGTCTATAAAACCATCCTGAATATAAGTGTTAATGGTAAAATAGCCTACCCTGAACGCCGTAAGGTTTTGAAAAAAATGAGTACCCTGGCTGGGGTCAATCCGGTAATTTTCAAGTCCCGATTCAATAATGACACGGGCAGCTGATATTTGCTGCCATTTTATGGGTATTCCAAGCCACGGATCGGTTGATCCCCATCTTCCCGGGCCAATCAGGATATAATTTTTTCCTTCTTTCAGAAAAACATCATTGATTTCGTTCAGTTTTAATGCAATTTCCGGATTTTTTGAAGCATCAAAATTTTCAGTTTTTACGTAAATCAAATCATTTAATCCCTTTATCGTTCCATTACCAAGGGCCAATCTGGAATAAACAATGGTATTACTTTCAGGAATTTCTTCCAGTTTTTCTTTAATAAGTTCATTATTTTCGACAATAGGCCTGATCTGTAAAAAATTAAAAATCACCGGTTTTTTCTTTTCCGGGTCAATATTGACAGCAAATTCCAGTTCAACGGGGTTATTCATTTGTTGTTGCCCGACTTCCAGCATGGTTTTTAAGATATCGGCCAGGGGGAAAAGGTCATATTTTAAAATGGAGGCAAAGGTAATCACCCGTTTACCTTTATCTTCAATACCATCCCTTAAAACATCGTCCTGGTAGTCGTATGTTGAAGCTACAATACCAAGCGATCCATCTTTTTCAGCCTCTTCAATCTGCAGTTTCAACAGGTTAACCGTATCGTCGGTGCTTTGTTGAAAGCTCTCCGGATTAAGATCCAGCACAAAAAAATCGTGCTGGGTTTCATTCATTGCCATTTTAGTATCTGACAACTGTAAAATTTTCCGGGAGTATTTTGGTGAAAATTTCAATGACAAACCACCATCGACAACATATTTCCCAAGTCCGAATGCAAGGCTTACAATCCCATCTTCCGGTTTTTCGGGCTCGATGGGATAAAAATTGATTGATCTGGCTACACCCGAAAGGGTTGGATAGAAACGGGTTCCATATTGCTGCCCACAAACCTCCTGCAGCACAATGCCCATTTTCTCATCTTCAATCTGGTTTGCTGTTGCTGTCATATAGTCTTTACTGTCTTTATAAAAAACAGAAGCATAAACACTTTTTATGGCGGTGCTTAATAATTCCAACATATTTGCATCATCGTCCACTTTGGGAATCATATAAGTTGAATATATGCCGGCAAAAGGTTGAAAATGAGAATCTTCTAAAAGACTTGATGAGCGAATCGCTACCGGGCCGGTAATAATCGAAATAAAAACGTACAAATCTTTATGAATGCGGAAAGGGAGCTTTGCATTTACAAAAGCTTCCAGAATCTCCTTGTCGCTATGGTCGGATAATCCGATACCATAGAGGTTATTCTCCGTCATGAACTCATCAAATACATCTGTACTAAGCACTACTGTGCGTGGAATTGAAACGATGGTATTGTCAAAACTTTCAAAATAACGGTTCTGCTTAATCAGGCAATCGAGAAAAGCCAGTCCTCTTGCTTTTCCGCCTATAGAGCCACTTCCTATTTTTGTAAAAGTAAGGTACTCATCAAAATTCTCGCGGTAGAACTCGGCAATTATACCACGGCCTTTATTAAGCCTGAAATTGGCTATTGCATCGAAAATGAACCGGCGTGTCTGATCCATGCTGGTAAAATCATCGACGTTGATCATCCTGATAAATTCGGCAAGCGAAAATAAAGCCCTGGCATACAGCCATTTCGATAAATGGTTTCTTGAAAAATGATAACGGAGCGAATCGTCGGGAATTTCAAATAATTTACGCTGAAAATTCTGTAAATCAACCACCCTTGTTATTTCTTTCCCTGTTACAGGGTTGATGAAAACAAAATCGCCCAGCGAAAAATAATTATTCAGGTATGTTTTTAATTCATCGGGCAATGTTTTTGAATTTTTATTGATAAATCCAATGCCATATTCCCTGGCATATTTTTCGTTTTCCGGGTCGGCTGACTGGAATAAAACAGGTATGTTGGGATCAAAAGCTTTGATAGCATTAAAAAAGCTTTCACTGGTATTGGCCTGTTTGGTGTTTTTTCTTTTAAAATCAACATCGGTAATTACGCCCAGCAGTTTAGTTTTATGTTTTTCGAACAAATCGATGGCCTGGGAATAACTGGTAGCAAGAATAATTTTCGGTCTTCCCCTCATCAGCATCATTTTCTGATGTTCATTAAGACCTTCAATCATATATTCAACAGATTGCTCGAGAATGATTTTGTAAAGGCAGGGAAGCAATACCGAATACATTCTGATTGAATCTTCGACCAGCAAAATAGCCTGTACATTTTCATACTTGGCATCTTCGTCAATATTAAGTTTGTCTTCAATCAGTTTGATCACCGGAAGCAAGATACCGGTTCCTCCTGTCCAGCTAAAAACATAATCAATGCCTTTTAAAGGGGTTTTATCCAGTCGGAGTGAAATTTCTCTTGAAATGGGTGTCAGCACAACAATAGGTATTTCGGGGTATAAGGTTTTTATCCGCTCCGAAAGCTCAAAAGAATCCATATCACTAATGCTGAGCATATTGATAACCAGATCGATTTGTCTTTTGCCCAGCATTTCCAGGGCCATATCACCTGAGGTTACATGAAAAAACTGAGGTGGGTACCGCAAATGAAATGAAACATAATCATTGAATACCTTTTCATCAATTTTACCTTCTTCTTCCATGATAAAAGCATCGTATTTACTGCAGATCAGTAATACATACTGAATTCTTTTCTGCATCAGACGCTCAAACAACGTTTCCCTGAAGACATTTTTCCTGATTTTGTCCATAATCATTTGATTATCAAATTATCTTATAAAAACCAAATAACAATAATTTCGCAACGGGAAGACTATCTTAATTGTAATGCACAGATTAACAGATCATTACTTCGTTAAATGTTAAAACACAAACAGAAATAAAAAATGCCTGTTTTAATCAGCTGGTTTTTAAACAGCAGGAAAAACAGGCATTTAAAATATTTATACCAGACCTTGGGCAATCATTGAATCTGCCACTTTGACAAATCCGCCGATATTAGCACCATTCACATAATTAATGAATTTATCTTTTCCTGTTCCGTATTTTACGCAGGTAGCATGAATATCTTTCATAATCTGATGCAGACGGCCGTCAACTTCTTCCCTTGTCCAAGTGAGGCGCAAGGAATTCTGACTCATCTCGAGTCCTGAAGTGGAAACTCCACCGGCATTTGCGGCTTTACCCGGTCCATAGAGGATTTTATTTTTAATATATACATCTACTGCATCGGGAGTAGAAGGCATATTTGCACCTTCGGAAACAACAAAGCAGCCGTTTTTAATCAATAAGGCAGCGTCGTTGCCATCGATTTCATTCTGAGTAGCAGAAGGTAGTGCAACCTGGCATGGAACATCCCATGGGGTTGATTTACCATCAACATATTTACATTTGTATTTGTCGGCATATTCTTTAATGCGTCCGCGTTTCACATTTTTAAGCTGCATAACAAATTCGAGCTTTTCTTGATTGATTCCATCAGGATCGTAGATATATCCATTTGAGTCGGATAAGGTAACAACCTTTGCTCCCATCTGAATGGCTTTTTCAGTAGCGTATTGTGCAACATTGCCTGAACCTGAAACTGTACAGATTTTATTTTTCAGGCTGTCGCCCCTGGTATTGAGCATTTCTTCGGCAAAATAAACCTGCCCGTAACCAGTTGCCTGCGGACGAATAAGGCTTCCGCCCCATTCAAGACCTTTTCCGGTCAATACACCGGTAAATTCGTTTTTCAGTTTTTTGTATTGGCCAAACAAAAAGCCGATTTCCCTGCCACCGACACCAATATCACCGGCCGGAACGTCCGTATTGGCACCAATATGACGGAAAAGCTCACTCATAAACGACTGGCAGAAACGCATCACTTCATTATCGGTTTTTCCTTTAGGGTCGAAATCAGAACCACCTTTTCCACCACCCATGGGAAGGGTAGTTAAACTGTTTTTAAATACCTGTTCAAAAGCAAGGAATTTTAAAATGCTGAGATTTACTGTAGGATGGAAGCGCAAGCCACCTTTGTAAGGGCCAATGGCACTGTTCATTTCAATTCTGTAGCCCCTGTTGATCTGGATTTCTCCCTTATCATCCATCCAGGGAACCCTGAAAATAATTACTCTTTCAGGTTCAGCAATACGTTCCAGGATTTTTCCATGACGGTATTTTGGATTTTCCTGAATAAAAGGCATAAGCGATTCGGTAACTTCTCTTACAGCCTGGTGAAATTCGGTTTCGCCCGGGTTTTTGGCGATGATTTTCGCCATAAATTCATCTACTAAATTTGACATACAGGTTGATTTTTTAATGATTACTAAAAAAAAAAAATCAGCCAAATGTAGAATTTAATTTAAAAAAAGATAAAAGTTTAATAAAAATTATCAGGGAATTTCTATACTTTTAATCACAATTTTTCGGAATACTCAATTTTTATCAGAAAGATTACTAATCAATCTACTTTCAAAGGAAAAAATGAAACCCTCAGACTATATAAAACAAATATCACCGATAAACATACCATACTTAAACAGGAATTCAGATTATCGCATTGAAATGTAACGGATAAATATTATGGAAAATACACCAGATCTTCAAAAAGAGATGCAAAAAATACTGGCCGAGAAAATTCAAAGCCAGAAAGGTTTAAACATCATTTTCGAAATTAACAATATTATCAAAAGAGGAGATCCGCTTGAGAAGACACTGTATGAAATTATAAAAGTGATACCAAAAGCCTGGCAATTTTCAGAATATGCCTATGCCCGTATAAAATATGACAACCAGGAATTCAGGCCTGAAAATTTTAAAGAAACCCGTTGGATTCAAAAACAAATCTTTGAAACTTATGATAAGAAATGGGGTGCCATCGATATTTTTTACACCAAGCAGTTTCCCAAAGCTGATGAAGGACCGTTTTTATCGAAAGAAAGACAATTGCTTGAAAATATCGCCACTATATTATGCTATTATCTCAATTCTCAGAAAGCCCTGGAAGAACCAGAAAAAAATGAAAAAGATGATGCTCTTAAATCAGGGCATTCACTGATTGGACAGACTAAAAAAAATATTGAAGAAACCCTGCTGCAGATATGCCGCAACATGCCAAAATCCTGGCAATATCCCGATTTTGCCGTAGCGCGGATTGAATATGATGGAAAAGAATATCTCAGCTCGGAAAAAAACTACAAAGACTATGAATGGAACTTAAAAGATGAGTTTACTACCATCCATCAGAAATCAGGCTCCATTGAATTCTTTTACCTGAAAGGGTTTCCGGTTGAAAACAAGGAACAGTACCTGAAAACGGAAAAAGAACTGCTTGGCAACATGGCCAACCTGATTGCAAGCTTTTTAAACATCATTGAAGGGAAAGAGCTAAAGACTACGATAAATGTTGAAAGTCAGATACATGGCGAAAATAGCAAAATCCTTTCCACTTTAAATGAACTGTCAAATATTTTAAGAAACGGAATTACCATTGAAGACACGCTTAACCAGGTGATAGAAGTCATTCCGAAAGCATTCAGGTTTTCTGAATATATCCAGGCGCATATCAGGTATGGTGACGATGAGTTTAAATCACCCGGACTGGTTGAAAGTAATTTATGCATCAAATCATTTTTTAAAACCATTTCGGGTAAAAGAGGTTTTATTCATGTTTACTATTCAGACGAAAATCCACTAGCCCATGAAGATATTTTTCTGGAAGAAGAAAAACAGTTTATCCAAACCGTTGCTGTATTAATCGGTGGATTTATCAATGTGATTGACGGTCTCGATAAGGTTATTGCCACAGAAAAAGGATTAAAAAAGATCATCCACGAAAAAACCGAAAGGCTCAAAGAACTTTCATGTATTAACCAAACGACAAACATACTGCAATCGGAAAAATCGGTAGAAAATGCCTTTCAGCAAATTGTATATATCCTGCCCGATGCATGGCAGTATCCCGAGTTTACCGTTGCCCGCATTGTATATGATGGGAAAGAATATGTATCTCCCGGTTTTAAGACCACAAAATGGAGGCAAAGGCAACCTTTTCTGACCATTGATGATAAAATGGGAGAAGTTGAAGTATTTTATACAAAAGAATTTAAAGATATTGATGAAGGCCCTTTTATGAAAGAAGAAAGGGACCTGATAAACAACATTGCAACACTGATCTGCAATTTTTTAAACACCCTTCACGGAGAAGTAGTAATAAGAAAACACCGCACTGATGAAGAACTAAAGCAAAAATACCAGGCTGCCAAAGATTTTTTACTGAATAAACGGAAATTGCTTCAGAATTTTCTTGAAAAAAACAACTACGACAGGGACATCTTTCACGACCTGATGAAATTTAAAGTTAAGGAAATTCTTATTATTTCAAATCTGTACGATGCTTACAGCCTTGAACGTGAAGGCAAATTTTCCGATTATATCCTGGGTGTTTATTACCAGTTGAACCTGACCACGGTACCAAGAATTACAGGTGTTTCATCCTTTGAGGAAGCTTTTGAGAAACTCTATTCAAAACATTATGATTTGATTATCATCATGGTTGGGGTTGACAAAAAAGCACCGGTTGACATTGCCCAGAAATTAAAATCGCTTTACAAATATATTCCTATATATCTGTTGCTCAACAACAACCAATATATTGAGTTTTTCCAGGAAGAGCAAAAAAGGACCAACCTGATTGATAATGTTTTTGTCTGGAATGGCGATTCGAGGATATTTTTTGCCATGGTAAAGCAACTCGAAGATTTTATCAATGTGGAAAACGATACAAAAATTGGTTTCAGCCGCATCATTTTGCTGGTAGAAGATTCGGCCAAATATTATTCGCGCTATATACCATTGCTTTATCATTGTGTCATGGAGCAGACCCGCAGAATTATTGAGGATGTCAGCACCATGGACGAACTCTACAAAGTGCTGCGGTTAAGGGTGCGGCCAAAAATTTTACTTGCATCCAACTATGAAGAAGCTGTCCGGATTTTCGAGAGATATAAAGAGTTTTTCCTTTGTCTTATTTCAGATGTAAGGTTCCAGCGCAACGGAAAATTTGATGAGAATGCAGGTTTTGAACTGGTTAAGTTTATAAAATCGGAAATTAATGACCTTCCTACCATTATTCAATCATCTGACCTTGAAAATGAGAAAAAAGCCAAAGAGCTGAATTGCGTTTTTATCAATAAAAATTCAGATACCCTTGCACAGGATATTAAAAACTTTATCAGTTTTAATCTTGGATTTGGTGATTTTATTTATAAAGATGAGAATGGAAAATCGGTTGGTGTTGCCAGTAATATGAATGAATTTGAAGAGCAGCTGGAGTCGATACCCACCGAAACGTTACTGTACCATGCCAAAAGAAATCATTTTTCGTTGTGGCTTACAGCCCGCGGTGAGATTCAGCTTGCCAGGGAAATAGCTCCGAAAAAGATAAGCGATTTCAAAGATGCCGAAGATTTACGTAATTATTTGATTCAAAGCGTAAAACGACTTAAATATGAGAAAAACAAAGGGAAAATTATTGAATTTGACGAAACTTTAATTCTTGAAGAAAGCAATATTATTCAATTATCGCCTGGTGCCCTTGGTGGAAAAGGAAGGGGACTGGCATTTGTCCATACGCTGATTTACAATTTTGATATATCAAATTATATTAAAGGCATCAATATCAAAGCGCCCAGGACCTTCATCATCGGGACTGATGAATTTGAACATTTTCTTGATTCGAACCACCTTAGAGCTACAATATATAACGAAACAAATTACGACATCATCAAGAAGTTATTCACTGATGCCCATTTGTCGGCTGCACTGGAGAAAAAACTCAGAAAAATACTGGAAAAAATAACAAAGCCACTGGCTGTAAGGTCGTCGGGGCTTTTTGAAGATTCGTTGATGCAACCTTTTGCCGGAATTTTTGAAACCTACCTGTTGCCTAATATCAACCCCGATTTTGAAGTACGGTTAAAACAACTGATGGATGCTATCAAACTGGTTTATGCATCCATTTATTCAGATACTGCACGAGGCTATATAAGTGCCATTAATTACAAAATTGAGGAAGAAAAAATGGCGGTTATCATACAGGAAGTGGTAGGCGAACAACGCGAAAACACGTATTATCCTCATATCAGTGGTGTTAGCCAGTCATACAATTATTATCCGTATAGTTATATGCAGCCCGAAGATGGTTTTGCGGTACTGGCAGTTGGATTAGGAACTTATGTGGTTGAAGGAGAAAAAGCTTATCGATTTTCACCCCGGTATCCAAACCTCGAAAATAACAGCCCTAAAGATCAATACCTGAATTCACAGGTTGAACTTTTTGTCGTTGATCTGAACAAGAAGAATTTTAATCTGCTTGAAGGCGACACCGTTGGGCTGGTAAGACTAAGCATTGACGATGCCGAAAGACATGGTGTATTAACGCATTGTGCTTCGGTTTATTCCGAAGAAAACAAGACCATAACTCCCGGGCTCGACAGGCCAGGGCCAAGGATTATTAATTTTGCTGATATTCTTAAATATGGATATATCCCATTGGCCGAAACCCTGACCGAGATTCTGGATATTGTAAAAGAAGCACTCGGAACACCTTGTGAAATAGAATTTGCCATTGACCTTAACAAAGACGATGATTATAAAGCATCTTTTTACCTTTTACAGATAAAACCTATCATTGGTGCTGCGGTCGACTACGAAGTAAATATGGAAGAAATTGACAAATCACATATCCTGCTTTATACTGAAAAAAGTATGGGTAATGGAATGATAAACCATATAAACGACGTCATTTTTGTCGACCGGGATACCTTTGATAAAGCAAAAACGCTGGAAATTGCTGCCGAAATTGATGCTTTTAATGATGAAATGATAAAAAACGAAAGGCAGTATGTATTGATTGGCCCGGGCCGGTGGGGTACCCGCGACAGGTTTATAGGCATTCCCGTTGCCTGGCCACAGATTTGCAATGCCAAAATAATCATTGAAACCAGCCTTGAAGATTTTCCGCTCGATGCTTCATCAGGTTCGCACTTTTTTCATAATGTAACGTCTATGAATGTTGGCTATTTTTCTATCCAGCACAATTTAAAAAGCTCTATTCTGAACTGGGATATCCTGAAAAAACAGAAAATAATTAATCAGAAAAAATATACAAAACATGTCAGGTTCGATCATAACCTGGTTGTTAAGATGGATGGCAAGAAAAGAATTTCAGTAATTACCTGGGAATAAGGTGTTAGTATTTTAATTGAATACCAAAACTTTGTCTCAGTTTATACCTGGTTTTAAGACAACGCCACGGTTTTCGCGGGCATTGATTTTGGCAATCATCGGTTTTTCAAAACGGATATGCCTGATATATTTATCTTCGAAAACAGCGGGTTGTTTATTAAGAAAATCAATATCATAAAAACCATCTTTCAGAAATGGGTTCAGGGTAAAATATCCCACCCTGAATGAAGTCAGGTTCTGGAAAAAATGGGTTCCCTGGCTGGGATCGATGCGGTAATTATCGAGCCCCGATTCGGCAATGAGCCTGGCCTGTGAAATCTGCGACCATTTTACCGGAATGCCAAGCCATGGATCGCTTGATCCCCAGCGCCCCGGACCAATAAGAAAATAATTTCTCGCCTCGGCAACAAATTCATCATTGATTTTTTCAATTTTCTGGGCAATCATCTTGGTGTCGGCAGGATTAAAACAATCGGGTTTTACATAAATCATATCATAAACATTGTCAATAATCCCGTTACCCAATGCCTGAAACGAGCTCAGAATGGTATCTGCGTTGTTGACCTTATCCAGATCGACCAGGACTGCATCTTTGTTTTCAACAATAGGCCTTATTTGCAGGTAATTAAATATTTTAGGTTTTCTGAATCCGGTATCGAGGTTGGCGGCAAATTCAATTTCAATAGGGTTATTAATTTCCTTTTGCCCGGTTTCGAGCAGAATTTCAATGATCTCAGCTAACGGGAAGACACTGTTTTTTAATATATTACTGAAAGTAATCAGTTTTTTACCTCCTTCCGAAATTCCATCCCGCATGATGTTGTCACGAAAATCATAAGTGGAAGCAACAAAATTCAGGTTGCTATGATTAAGAGCTTCATCGATAGGTAATTTTACAAAATTTACATCATCCCATATCGAAGCTTTGAAAGATTTGGGATCGAGATTCAATGCAAAGAAATCGCGTTGTGTATCTTTCATTGCCATTGCCGGAGAAGAAAGCTGCAGGATTTTACGCGGGTATTTTGGCGAAAATCGCAGGGTACGGCCTCCATCCACGATGATGCGTCCCAACCCGAAACCAATATTGGCAATACCATCTTCAGGTTTCTCGGGATCGATGGGATAAAAATTAATAGACCGGGCAACCCCCGATAAAGTGGGGTAAAACAGGTTGCCTGCTCTTGAACCGCAAACCTCCTGAAGAACAATGGCCATTTTTTCTTCATCAATGATATTTTTGGTGGCATTGATATACGATTTACTGCTTTTGAAATATACAGAAGCATAAACGCTTTTAATGGCCGTAGCGACCATTTTAACCGTAAGTTTGCGGTTATCGCGGATATTTGGCACCATAAAGGTGGAATAAATTCCGGCAAATGGCTGATAATGTGAATCTTCTAATAAACTTGATGAACGTACGGCAATAGGGTTGTCGATGGAAGCAACAAAGGCTTCAATATGATGAAGGACATGGTCGGACAAGCGGGCTTTGGCAAAATGCCTGACAATTTCTTTATCTGTAGCATCGCTCAAGGCTATCCGGAACAGGTTATTTTCATTCATAAATTCATCAAAAATACCGGTACAAAGGACAGCAGAGCGGGGAATTGAAATGATTACATCATCGAATTTGTAAAAAAACTCATGCTTCTTTATCAGTGAATCGATAAAAGCCAGACCACGTGCTTTACCGCCAAGCGAACCCTCTCCTATTCTTGAAATCACAGCAAAATCATCGACATGTTGCGGATCGAAATTCGATATGATGCCCCTACCCCTGTTGATACGGAATTTGGTAATTTCATCAAAAATATATGAACGGGCATCGCTCAGACTGTTAAAATTCTCAGGTTTTTGCTCTTTAAATATTTCAGCAATGGGGAATAAAGCCCGGGCACTCAGCCATCGTGAAAAATCATCACGACCAATATGATAGGCGAGCGATTCGTCGGGAAGTGTCAGAATTTTTCTTTGCAGATCGGCCAGGTTGTGGGCACGGCCAATTTCCTCCTTGGTATCGGGCATACGGAAAACAAAATCGCCAAAAGCAAAATGCTCTTTTACAAACTGTTGTATATCGTGGGTTAAAGTATCAGAATTTTTATAAATAAATTCCACGCCCAGTTCTTTTGCTTTTTCCTGATTTTTGATCTCAGTCGATTGCAATAAAAAAGGCATATTCGGGCTATCGTTCCTGACATGCATGCAAAGTTTAAAACCAGCCTGGGCATCAGTGACTCCATCTTTTTTATAACGGATATCAGAAATAACCCCAAGCATATTTTTTTTATATTTTTCGTATAACTCAACGGCATGATTGAAGTTTGTAGCCAGCAAAATTTTTGACCTGCCTCTCTTCAACAGATTGCATTCGTGATCGTTGGCACCTTCGAGCATAAATTCCTGGCTTTGCTGCATAATAATTTTATAAATATTGGGCAGGTAGGTTGAATAAAACCGGATGGAGTCTTCAACCAGCAGGATGGTCTGCACACCTACTGTTTCAATATCGGTATCAATATTCATGCGGTCCTCTATCAGCTTTATAATGGCCAGCAATAAATCGGCATCGCCCAGCCAGCAAAATACATACTCGATGGCAGAAAGATCTTCCTTCTGAAGTTTCAGCGACACTTCACGTGAAAAAGGTGTCAGAACCACAATGGGAATTTTCCGGTATTTTTCTTTGATGCGGTGGGCAAGGGCAAAAGCATCGATACCGCCAACACTGAGCATTGAAATAACAAGGTCAATTTTATCGTTTTCAAGAATTCCGAAAGCTTCCTCGTAACCCCGGGCATGAATAAAAATAGGCGGATAGCTCAGATTCAGAGAAACATATTCGTTAAAAATCTGTTCATCAATGCGGCCGTCTTCCTCAAGCATATAGAAATCGTAATTACTGCAGATAATCAGTACGCGGTAAATACGTTGCTGCATGAGCTGGCTGAACGATTTTTCCTTGATATAATATTTTTTCGAGTCGTAAAAATGCTGATAGAGGATCATGGTTGTATTTTGTTATAATAATGTTTTTTAATTTCTCCTTTTTGCTTGTGATTTTTTAATATTTAAAAAACGATCAATGCTTTATTTTCAGACTTTTTCTGTTTGCATAGCTGGCAGAAATACACTAAAATTTTTCTCATTCAACGGATTTTTTCCTTCGGGGGTATATAAAAATTGAATAAGTTCCCTGTAATGCGAGGTGATTTTACCCCTGACCATTTTTAAAGTGCTGTTTATCATTTTATTATCTTCGGTAAACGCTTCGGGCAACAATGCAAATGTTGCCGGTAGCCATCTTTCGGGAAACATTCCTTCATATTTTCCACCCTTACGATAGGCATCGATCTGAGACTGGATTAATGCAACAGCCAGGGCTGGCACATCAGAGACAGGTGCATCGGGATGATGCGTTGAAACAGCTTTCAGAATTTTCTCACGGTTTGGAACAATCAAAGCAATGGTATAAGGGCTTTGTTCGTTGTATAACATTACCTGGTCGATGAACCGGGAATGCTGCACCAAAGTTTCTTCAATCCCTTCGGGACTGTATTTTTCGCCATCAGAAGCTATAAGAAGGCTTTTAAATCTTCCGAGCACATATAAAAACCCATCCTCATCGGTATAGCCAAGATCACCGGTATAGAGCCATCCGTCCTTCACAGTTTCGGAGGTGGCGACCTGATTTTTCCAATAGCCTACCATAACATTTTCGCCTTTCACAACAATTTCGCCTTTTTCACCGGTTTTCAAAGTATTTCCTTTCTCATCAACAATTTTCAGGTCAAGAAATTTTACCAGGTGTCCCGATGAACCGAGTTTATGCCGGGCAAGCGAATTGGATGAAATAATTGGAGTGGCTTCTGACAGGCCATAACCCTGCAACATTGGAATGCCAATGGCATAGAAAAACCGCTGAAGTTCAATATCGAGCAATGCACCACCACCGATAAAGAAATCAAGGTGACCGCCAAAATTCTGCCTTATTTTTTTAAACAATATAACATCGAACAGTCGCAGCAGGGGATAATACATCCATGAAAATCCGGTTCCTTTGTTATAGCCTTCTTTGTTATATTGATAGGCAACATGCAAAGCTGTCCGATACATTTTCCACAAAACCGGGCCTTTTTCCTGGATAGCTGCATCAATGTTCTTTTTAAAATTTTTGGCCAATGCTGGTACGCTCAGTATCAGGTTTGGTTTAAACTCCTTGATATTTACGGGGATATTCTTTAATGTCAGCATTGGTGTTTTCCCTGTTTCGACAAACCCAAGGCTGGCACCTTTGAGCATAAAGCTATAAATGCCCGCCACATGAGCGAATGAATGATCGAGAGGGAGGATTAACAGGGTGCGAAATGTCTCAGGAATATCCATCAGGGTAGAAGCCTGTTCGACGTTGGCTGTGTAGTTGCGGTGCGAGAGAATAATCCCCTTTGGATCGGCAGTGGTACCGGAGGTATAGCTGATATTGGCATAATCACCGGGTTTTACCTGAGAATAACGTGTACGGCAAACCTCTTCGTTCTGCTGCAGAAAAACTGTTCCCTGACTGAAAACTTCGTGAACTGCAATTTCGTTGAATCCTGCATGAGGTTCTCCATCAAGAAGCACAACGGTTTCAAGGGTTGGTACTTCGGCCATCACGGCACGTATTTTCTGCGCCTGGCTGCCCGACACAATCACCATGAGTGTTTCGCTGTGCGACAGGCGAAAAAGGATATCTGAGGGTTCCAGCTTTACCGAAAGTGGTACATTCACAGCACCGGCGTACAAAATGGCCAGCTCGCTGATCACCCAATCGTTGCGCCCTTCCGACAGCAATGCTATCCTGTCGCCATGCCTGATACCTGATTTTATCAGGCCGGCTGCCAGCACGACTACTTTTTCGCGGGTTTCGGAATAAGACATGGGCTTATACTGCCCGTCAATTTTCTGGTACAGGTAAGGGTTATCAGGATATTTTTTTACACTTTCTTCAAACAGGTCGATAATGGTTTTCATAGGTTGATTTTTTTTAACGGGTAATATGGGTCAAATATAGTATTTACTAATGACAAAAATATAATAATTTAAAAATCAACAACATATCATAAAAGAAAAATAATCACCGGCATTTATTCTCCGATGATTTTGACCAGGACGCGTTTTTTTCTTTTTCCGTCAAATTCGCCGTAAAAAATCTGTTCCCACGGCCCAAAATCAAATTTACCATTGGTTATGGCCACCACAACTTCCCTTCCCATGATGGTTCTTTTAAGATGAGCATCGGCATTGTCTTCATAAGTATTGTGTTTATACTGCGAATAGGGTTTTTCAGGAGCAAGCTGTTCGAGCCATCGTTCAAAATCATCGTGAAGACCGGGTTCATCATCATTAATAAAAACACTTGCGGTGATATGCATGGCATTACAAAGCAAAAGGCCTTCGCTTATTCCGCTCTCGGTGAGCAATTGCTGCAGGTGCGGAGTAATATTGATCAGCTCTCGTCGCTTGCTGGTTTCAAACCATAATTCTTTTCTGAATGATTTCATTTTTAAACAACTAAACTCTTACATTATCAGCATAATATGTTCTTAGGTTCAAATACCCAAATCTTTTTTAATAGCATCAATCCGTTGATCCAAAACTTTCGCAGCATCAGTGAGATTACCTCCATCGGCAATTTTCTCGCATACACCGATATAGAACTTAATTTTTGGTTCTGTACCTGAAGGACGGACAGAAATTTTAGAACCATCGGCTGTGATAAACTGCAGTACATTTGATTTTGGAAGGTGAATAGGTTTTTCCTGTTTTGTGGCACAATCGGTTTGTTTTTTAAACTGGTAATCTTTAATGGTGATTACCGGCGATCCTCCGATTTTTACAGGTGGATTTTTACGGTAATTTTCCATTATGCCAGCTATTTCTTCCAGTCCTGACTTTCCTTTCCGTGTAAGCGATGTTAATGCTTCCCTGTATAATCCAAATTCATGATAAATCTCGTTAAGTAACCCGAGCAGTGTTTTTCCTTTATCGGCTGCCCATGCAGCAGTTTCGGCAATCAATGCGCAAGCCATCACTGCATCTTTATCGCGGATAAATTCGCCAGCCAGGAAACCATAACTTTCTTCACCTCCGCCGATAAATGTTTTCTTTCCTTCGTTCTGACGGATAATTTCGGCTATATATTTAAAACCCGTAAGCACATCGTAATATTCCACGCCGAATTTACCCGCAATTGCGGCAATCAGCTCTGTTGTGACGATGGTTTTTACTATATATTCTTTTCCGGTCAGCTTGTTTTTTTCTTTCCATTTTGTAAGCAGGTAATAAGTAAGCAATGCACCTGTTTGATTGCCATTGAGAAGTGTATATCCATTTTCATGATTTTTAACAGCAATACCAACCCTGTCGGCATCGGGGTCGGTGGCCATCACGAGGGTTGCGCCTGTAGCCCTGGCTTTTTCGATGGCCATGTTCAAAGCAGCCGATTCTTCAGGGTTGGGAGAAACGATGGTCGGAAAATTTCCGTCACTGGGTTCCTGCTCCGGGACAGTTATCACATTCGAAAAACCCATTTTATGCAAAATAGCAGGCACCAGTTTCACCCCTGAGCCATGCAAAGGAGTATAAACAATTTTAAGATCTTTATGCTTTTCAATAATTTCGGGCGATAACGATACACTCATCAGTTGATGAAGGTATATCTGGTCAAAATCATTTCCAAGAATTTGAATATTCTGCGGATTTCCATCCCATTTCACTTCACCAATTGAAGTGATTTTGTTGACTTCGGCAACAATATTTTTATCGTGGGGATCAATGACCTGAGCACCGTCTTCCCAATAGGCTTTATAGCCATTGTATTCTTTGGGATTGTGCGATGCGGTAATGACAACACCACCCTGGCATTTAAAATGGCGTACGGCAAAAGACAGTACCGGAACAGGCCTCAATTCCTGAAACATATACACCTGAAATCCATTGGCAGCAAAAATCCTTGCGGTAGTTTCGGCAAAAAGGCGGCTGTTATTGCGGCTATCGTGGGCAATGGCTACTTTAATCTGTGGCAGGTTGGTGAAACATTTCTTAAGGTAATTTGCCAGCCCCTGGGTCGACATACCTACGGTATAAACATTCATCCGGTTGGTACCAACGCCCATAATACCACGCATACCGCCGGTTCCGAACTCCAGTTGGGTGTAAAACGATTCAACCAGTTCGTTAGGGTCGTGGTCAATAAGATGTTGCACCTGTTTTTTTGTTTCGGGGTCAAAATTTCCGTTAAGCCATTCCTGGGCTTTCTTCATGACCATTTCTTTCATATCGGTATCAGCCATAGTTGCTTCATTTTAAATTAAACAAACTTTAAAAATAATGATGAGAATTGAAAAAACCAATAGGATGGTCGAAATAATTCGGTTTTGCTGATTTTCAAGCACCAAATTTTGATGCATATTTATTATATTCCGATAAAAGTAATTCCCGGTCAATTTCTTTACCATGAGCAGGTAGAAAAATCCGGCAACCGGTATCGAGGAGTTTTTTCCAGCTCTTAATCATTTTTATGGTATTGTCGGCAAAAGGAGGGAAAACTGAACCCGGGAAAAAACCTACAAACTCATCTCCTGTCAGGGCAATTTCATTGTCGATAAACAGACATAAAGACCCTGCTGAATGGCCTCCGGTTTTCAACAAACGTATTTCCAAACCTGATTCATTGATTTCAAATTCATCGTCAACCACTATATCGGGTTCAAAAGGTTCATATCCAAAACCTTTCTTGCCAATACGGCTGCCAATTTTCGACAATTGATCGGTAAATGGATAAGTACCTGCCGGTAAAGGTGTATATCCTTGTTTTGTATAACCTTCCTCATCTTTTCCGACAATAATTGAGGGGCCGTATTCTTTCTTTATAGCATGTGCATTGCGGCAGTGATCGAAATGGGTGTGGGTGAGTATAAGGTATTTGATGGTTCCGGGAATAATGCCAAGTCTGGCCAGGTTTTTCTTTAATATCCAGTACACTGATTTCAGACCTGTGTCGACAAGAATATTCAAATTACCCGAATTGATCAGATAAATATTGTTTCTTCCTGAAATAAGACGGGTCACTTTATGGTTGTTGGCTTGTGTAATCCAGATTTTCATTTCTAATATTGTAAATCAAATGATGACAAACCTGATTTAAGTTAATGGTATTCAATAAACATCATATTACCTTGAAAATGAATCTATTTTTTTATGAATTTCTTCGAAGTTATTGTTCCCTTGTTTTCCAGCTTTATCAAAAAAATTCCCGGTTGAAGACCAGCAATGTTCAGCTTGATTGTATTTTCGTCAGCCTGACAATTTTGCGTAATCACCTTATCCCCTTTAAGATTAAACACTTCAACAACGAATAACTGCTTTGGCATACGGCTGACTTTCAAATTGAGATAGTCGGAAGCCGGGTTTGGGAAAATCGTTAGAAAATCATTGGGAATGAATGCGGTAACAGATTGTGGTGTGCGTGGAATCCATTTTGCAGTGAATAATCCTCTTCCATGGGTTGCTGCAATGATGGTACTGTCCTGTTCACGGTAACTGAGCATGTCTGCCCTTACATTTCCCATTCCGGTATTTACAGGTATCCATGCAGATGAGGAATCGCCGATACAGGCATTAAACCAGATTCCGGTTTCGGTGGCTATAAGTGCTTCGCTGCTCTTCACAGGGTTTAGCAAAGCCCACCTTACAGGCATATCGGGAAGGTTATTTTCAATATCGGACCAGGTAATTCCTCCGTTAGAGGAATACCAGACCGAAGGAACACCGTAATTTGAAAATGTAACCAGTAATGTATCGGAATGAAGGCATTCGACACAGGAAATATTTCCTGCCGGAAAATCCAATCCGGTAATTTCGGTAACCTGCGGCGACTGTTCGGGGGTAACAATCCGGAATAATCGCCCTGCCTGGGTTCCGGCATAAACAACCATGCTGTCGCCCGATTCGGTCATTTTAATGGCCGAAAATGGAACATCTGACGAGGTGGCTACATCAACAAAATAATCATTCAGGTTGTAGGGTATGCCTTCAATGATATACAGCTGGTTGTTATAATCGCCGTTAAACATGGCGGCATTGGCCACAATGGTTCTGTGAGTACTGCTGTATGCGGCAGGATTAATAAAAGTGCCCGATTGTTCAGTAGTATAATCAAAATACTGGTTGTAAAAAAAATAATAACGGTTGTAATATACCGATGTGATAAACAATTCAGGGTCAATACGGTCGATAAAGCAGTATGCACCATCGCCTCCCGATACCATATCCTCTTTGGTAAGCGGAGTTCCGGAATAAACAAGCGTACCGTTATCCTGCAGGCCACCCATACTGAAAACAACATCTTTTGAAGGGTGAATATCGCAGGAATAAAACTGCAGGGTGCTATAATTCCGGTTGCGCTCAAAAAAACCAGGATTTAAAGATGAAATACCTGTGGTATAAAACACTCCGCCATCGGTACCTGTCACCATACAGGGAACCGAAGGGTGATTGAAAACGACTGTATGAATATCGGCATGAACATACAAAGGATTGTATCCCTGGTCGTACATTCCGGTCCAGTCCGAAATACGGGTCCAGGAATTTCCTCCGTTAAAGCTCTGATAAAGATCCAGTCCGCCAATCACTATATGATTATCATCCGATGGGTCGACAGCAACCTCAAAAGCATGCCAGGCCAGGTTGGCCCAGTTACCCCACTGGTTCTGGGGAGGAATATTCAACGGCGTCCAGTTTGTTCCATTATCGGTGGTTTTAATTATGTAATTGCCGTAGAAATAATTAAATCCATTGCTGCTGTTAACATAGCCTGAACCAATAATGGCATAGGTAACCTGCCGGTTCGAAGGCGCATTGGCCAGCATTACCCTTCCGGCTTTATTGTATTGGGGATGGTCCTGGATCAGGTTTGTAAAGTCATCATTGATTATCCATGTTCCCTGGATTGCGGAGTCAGAATAAAGGATATATGCCCCACCGTTTTCTTCAATATCCGGCATAGTTCCGACAAAAAGGCGGCCATCGTAACCTTCTTCAATATCTGACGGCGAAAAATATCGATCCTTTCCCGGAATTAAAGGTAATACCTGTTGCCATGTTTCACCATGATCGGCAGAACGGAACAAACCTTCGGAAGGCTGGCTCTGATGATTCTGCCCTTTGTAAGTTCCCGAAACCACCCCTGCATAAATCACCGTGGTATCGTTTTCAACCCTGGTTAAAATATCGGTAACATAAGCAAACCCTGTGGTCGATGGCATCAGCTCCCAGGTAAGCCCTCCGTCCGGAGAACGCATGATACCCACTCCCCTGCCCGATGACTCGCGGTAGGTTACCACAGCAGTCTGCGCTTCACCCGTACCGCAATAAAAAACCATCGGGTTCAGAGGGTCGAATGCCAGGCAGCTGACAGAAAGCGATGGCCAGAAATCATTCACGGCCTTCCAGGAAGAAGTATCACTGGTAATATCGTTATTGTACCAAAGGCCACCGGTTACAGAACCTGCCCAAATTTTACGATGTGTTTCATCGTTCGGATCAAACATCAGGGCACGCGTACGGCCTCCCATATCTGAAGAAATTCCCGACCAGTTAAGAACAGAGTCAGAAGATTTCCGGAATTTGTCTGTTTCAAGGTAAGCTTTATATAGTCTTTCGAGCGGCACCCTTTTAAGCTGCGGATCAAGGGTCATATAATAATTCTGAATGGCCGCAAGGTCAGGCCTGTCGAATTTGGCAACCTTGCCTGGTTCTGAAATCCTATCGTAGGGCAGTTTCGCGTATTCGTTTCTCAGAAACGACGCATATTGCCCGTGCAGATTGCCCGAAACATAAAAAAACTTATAAATCAGCATGGCTGATGCAAGTACCAGTATCACTAAGACAGCGGAAGCAGGGTAAAATATTTTATTTTTCATGGTGAAATTTATTTTCAGGCAATATAGCGAAAATCGTTCAAAACGTATTTTTTATCAATTTTGGTGACAAACCAGGTTTGAATGGCTGGGTTGATCGGGACGAAAAAGTGCCCGGTATAGTAGTATTTTCATACTCATAAAATTACAAAATCATTTTCATAGTTGCAACTTCACCAAGCCGTTTGCTTCATCGGTTGTTTTTTGTTCTTTGCTGCAACAAAAAAAATTATTTAAAACATTAATAAATAATGATATAATCAATTACAACCGGTTACAAACGACTATAAACGACTATTAAACGAAAGTACGTATTTAATAACCGGATAAGCTCATTGGCAAGGCGTTACTTTGCTGAAAAATTCAATTTTATGTTTCACTTAAAAAGTTATGAATTATGGAAGCAACAGTAAACAAAGTAGAAATCAGCGGATTCCTGGGAAAAGATGCCGAAATCAGGAAATTTGAAAAAGGACGCACACTTACAAGCCTGAGTGTGGCTACGAGCGAAAGTTATAAAAACCAGAAAGGTGAATGGGTAAGCAACACCACCTGGCATAATGTTACTATGTGGAAATCGCCAGACCCCGAAATGGTGCCACATCTGAAAAAAGGAGCGCGCGTGAATGTCAACGGGAAACTGAGTACCCGCAAATACACTGATAAAAACGGGCAAACCCGCTATATCACCGAGGTGATAGCCGGCAAAATTGAAGTAGCCAAAGAAAATATTCTCGAATAGCTGAAAAAGAATTTCACAGAAAACCGGTATGGTTTGCGCAATACGCGAAGGCTATACCGGTTTTTTTATGCTTTGCTGTTTTGCTCTGCAAAAAGTGCAGCCCCGATTAAACCCGCTTCATTTCTTAAAACAGCCGGAACAATCTTGCACGGAACATCAAGATATTCAACAAATTTATCGTATTTTTTACTTGCCCCACCTCCAATGACAATCATATCGGGATAAAAATATTTGTATAACAGTTGCAGGTATTCATTAAAACGGCCGGCCCAATCTTTCCATTTCATATCCATTTTTTTTCGTACAGCATCAGAAGTATATTTTTCGGCAGCCATTGCATGCAGGGTTAAATGTCCTAATTCGGTATTGGGTAAAAGCTGTCCGTTATTAAAAATTACGGTACCAATCCCTGTTCCGACAGTTACAAGAATGGCTACCCCGTTAAAATCCCTGCCGCTTCCGAACCGCATTTCGGCCATCCCGGCTGCATCGGCATCGTTTAAAACATAGGCAGGGCAGCCGGTAATCAGGGTAAATAATTCACCTGCATTGGTACCAATCCATGATTTATCGATATTTGAAGCGGTCTTTACAATACCATGCTGAATGGCAGCAGGAAAACCACAGCCCAGTGGTCCTGAATAACCAAAGTGTTTCACAAGGGCATCTACAGCACCGGCAACGGCTGCCGGGGTCGAAAATTCAGGGGTTTCAATACGGTGCCTTTCAAAAAGCAATTCGCCCGTTACCGTATTGATAATGGTTCCTTTGATGCCTGAGCCTCCGATGTCGATTCCAAGTATTTCCATAGCTGCCTTATGTTTTTACATGCCAGATTTTATGTCAGTAAATGATGATAAAATTACAATTTATTTCGCCAATCTGTTTTATGAATTCCTTTATTTTTTCATTATCTCAAAATTGACTAAAATACATTCGTTTTAAGAGAATAAAATTGCTTTTCCGGGCATAGTGTATTAATTTTATTTGCAGATAATTTTCATTTAACAACATTGAATACCCATGAAATCAAAACCGACAAAAGAAATCGTAGCCGACAGAAACCTTGTTGCCTATTGTGGATTATACTGCGGAGCATGCAGGTCGTTCCTCACCGGAAGATGCCCGGGATGTAAAGAAAATATAAAAGCCTCATGGTGTAAGGTCAGGAAGTGTTGCATTGAAAACCAGTATTTAAGCTGTGCCGATTGTAAAATTATATCCTTCCATGAATGCCGGAAATACCATAATTTTATGGCAAAATTGTTTGGCCTTGTGTTTAATTCTGACCGATCGGCCTGCATACTGAAGATCAAAGACATTGGTTATGATGCATTTGCAACTGAGATGACTGCTTTGAAAAGACAAAGCATAAAAAGAAAATAAAAAAAAATATAAAACCATTTAAAACCCGGGATTATGGAAAATCTGATCACCTTTAACCAGACAACCTGTAAGAAATGCAAGCTTTGCAGCGAAGTATGTCCATGTAAAATTATTGTACAGAACCAGGATGGAGCGATGGCTTTCAGACCTGACCGGATTCATGTATGCCTGAAATGCGGGCAATGCATGGCAGTATGTCCCGGCAAGGCAATTTCAGTAAAGGGTTTAAGTTATGAAACTGATTTTTTTGAATTCCCCGACGACACTGTTTATCCAAATGCATTTTACAAACTAATAGCTACCCGGAGGGCAGTCCGTAACTTTGCCGATAAACCGGTACCTGAAGAAATGCTGAAAAAAATTGTAGATGCCATCACGTTTGCACCTCCCGGATTTCCACCCATCAAAGTTGAGGTGGTTGTTATCAGTAAACCACAGCTCATAAAAAAAGCTTTACCGCTCATGATCGATTTATACGACCAACTGCTCCGCATGTTTAAAAAGCCTATATTCAGGTATTTCATTAAACGTGAGGTGGGCCATCAGCGCTTTCAAACATTGAAAAACCACCTGATACCCCTGTTAAAAACAAGGATGAAAGAACTGCACGAAGGGACCGAAGATACGCTTACGCGCGGGGCACCTGCTTTGCTCCTTTTCTGCGGCCGAAAGGACGAAGAAGATATAAAGGAAGATGCTTTTATTGCCACTACTTATGCCACCCTTGCTGCCCATTCGCTTGGTCTGGGCAGTACCATTATGAGTATTATTCCGCCAGCCATTGAAAAAAGCAAGGAACTTAGAAAATTGTTTGATATAAAAGAAAATACAGAAATCATTTCGTCGGTGATTGTCGGGTTTCCGAAATACAAATACGCACGTGGTATAAAAAGGAAAATACAATATGTAAGATGGTATTAAGATTAAATACAAATAAACGGCTGTAACCTGCTCAAACCAGTTTTAAATGTCTTTTTTTAAATAATAAAGCTCCTATTATAAAGTATATCATTGTAAGAATAAGTATAGTAATCAGTTCCGGAAGAATACTCCAAAAATCCATATTCATCACCAGGGTTTTGCCAAGCGCCGAAATGGCGTGGGTGGGTGTCATCAGCCCCTGGATATTGACCGGATATCCGGCAATGGTAAACAAAGCATCATTTTTCAGCGGAAAAGCGGCACCGGTAAAAAACATAAACAGAAACATCGGGAAATTTCCGACTACCAGTACTTCGCCGGCCGATTTTGTAAGCGCTGCAATAATAAGACTGAATGAAATGACAGATAAACTTGTCAGCACTGCAATGAGGATCATGATCAGTAATGAGCCACTATAATGAAAATCAAGCAGAATAGCGGTTAATAAAGTAAGAATAACCGATGCAATACCGACCAGCAACTGTACAATACCAACACCGCTGACAAATTCAAATGCTGATATTTTTGAAAGTTTTAACCTGATCATGGTTTTATTTTCCACTTCCGAAACAAAAGCAATACTGGCCGTAAACATTAGCATGATTAATGAAATCATAAGTATTCCGGGCACAATGATATCAAAATCATTGATGCTTCCCGAAGTGCCGAGTGCTGTTTCGGTGACTGTAACAGCCCTGCTCTTTCCTGTAGCGCGGTGTACAAATTCAGTAATAAGTTCGCCAGCCCACACCGCTGTAACGAGGTAATATGTATTTGTCAGGTCTCCGGTAAATTCCAAATTCGCCGGAAAATCACCACTTTGCTGCATCTGAGATGCAAGACTGGCAGAAAATGAAGAATCGACAACTACCAGGGCATCGGCGGTTTTGTTTTTCAATTTCGCGATGCTTTCGTCTTGGCTATCAGTCTGATAAATGGTAAATGGCAAGGCATTATTTTGCTGTCCCGCGCTTTTCATAAAAGCAATCAGTTCATTTCCATAATTCAGTGTTTGTCCATTTATCAGAATGCCTTTATCATGGTTTAAAACCAGGAGGTCGTAGCGGGGTTTTGAAGTTTCTATGATGAGGTAATATACCAGGATAAAAAACGGCCCCATCGATAATGAAAGCAACAGAACCCAATAACTTCTGACTTGCTCTTTAAGGCTTTTTGTAATTACATTCCAGATTTTCATTGTCGTAAATTTCTGCCGGTTAAATGAATAAAAACATCTTCCAGGGTATTTTCCCTGAGTTTGATTTCGGAAATATTCAGATTAGTTGATTCTGCCAGTTTTTTAATCTCCGGAATGAGGGGAATGATATTTGAATGCTTTATAAATACTGAATTCCCACCGGTTTTTGAAGCCACTGATAATGTATTTATTTTTATTGTAAAACATTGAATATCTGTTTCATTATATTTGTCAAAAACAAGTTCAAGCACATCGCCCTCACCCACGGTTTTTTTGAGGTTACCAGGGGTATCGAGCAGGAGCAGTTTCCCGTGATCGATAATTGCAACACGGTCTGCCAGCCTGTCGGCCTCATCCATGTTGTGTGTTGTAAGAATAATGGTTTTTTCTTTACCAAAATTTTTAATAAAATCCCTGACCAGGATTCTGCTTTGAGGGTCAAGTCCGGCTTCGGGCTCATCAAGAATAAGTATTTCGGGATTATGAACCAGGGCGAGGCATATATTAAGTCTACGTTTCATTCCACCTGAAAGTTTGGAGGCCATCATATGCATTTTTTCTTTTAATCCCAGCAATTCCAACAGTTCCGAAGCTCTTTGCCTGATCTTGTTTGTCTTCAATCCGTACATCTGACCAGCGAAAAGCAATTGCTCCATACAGGTTAATTTCGGGTAAAAAATATTTTCCTGCGGGCAGTAACCAATCAGCGATTTCTGGTCGGTTCCACCTTCAAAGGTAATTGACCCTGAAGTGGGAGGTAAAAGTCCGCAAATCATATTTATGGTGGTGGTTTTTCCCGCGCCATTCGGCCCGAGAAGTCCAAAAATCTCATTACGGAAAACTTCAAAATCCAATCCGTCTACAGCGGTCAGGTCTTCATATTTCTTCTTTAATCCGCAAACCTTAATTATTGGTTCCATTTCAATAGGGTATTAGCAAAGATCATCATTTTAATATCAGACTATTAATTACTTACAAAATGCCACTTTACATCTAAAATACAATTGCAGATATTTACAATTATAAATATAGAAACATTATTTTTTAATTCATAGTTTTCTGGTTTACAACTGAAACCACACATATTATTGCAGCCGGTCATGACAGTCGGAAAAAAAATCATACATTCTTTTGTAATTCAGATTGTTGTCAGGATGATAGTGCAAAGTCAACCGCGGCAGTTGAATGAATTTGTGCCGTATCGAAAACCTTTAAAATAGTGTCCTGTGGTTTAATCAATAATGAAATTTCGGTACAACCCAGTATTATTCCTTCGGCGCCGTTGTTTTTGAGTTTTTCAATAATTTCAAGGTATTTTTCTTTAGTGGCTTCATTAAAAATTCCTTTTGTCAGCTCATTAAAAACCGACCAATGAATGAATTCTCTATGATCGATGTCAGGAATAATTGATGCTATGCCAAAAATCGAAAGATGGTCTATAAAAAAAGAGTGTTCCATGGTAAATTTTGTTCCTATAAGTCCCACTTTATGGATTTGATGTTTAACTATTTCTTTTGCAGTTTCTTCGGCAATATGAAGCAATGGTATCTTAATATTTTTTACGATCTGGCCTGCAACCAGGTGAGGCGTATTGGTAGCCATCACAATACAATCGGCTCCTGCATGCTGAAGCCGTTGTGCAACATCGGTGAGCATTAGGGCTATGGCATCCCACTCATTTTTTTCCTGCAATGTTTTAAAATCATTAAAGTCAACTGAATACATTATAATCCGGGAAGAATGGGAGTCTCCCATTTTCTGGTTCACAAGCTGGTTAATAATCCGGTAATAAACCGATGTTGAAAACCAACTCAGTCCGCCAATAATTCCAATTGTTTTCATGGTTTCAATAATGCTGATGTAATATTTGTTTTGCAATTTGTTTCAGAAGCTATCCCCTTTATTTTGATATAAAGTTAGCAAAAATTAAACTGATACTATCAGTCAATAACATTACATAGTGTGAACAATATAAATAAATGAATTTAATTTAATCTGTAACTTTTCAAACAGCCTTTTTTTTTACATTTGTTGAAACAAATTGAAAAAACTATGGCTTCGGAACTTGAAAATTACTTTAAACCTTTCCGTGAAAATATTGCCGGTTACGGAAAAAGCATCCTGACACCTTACGGAAAAATGCCACTCACCTATGCCGACTGGACAGCCAGCGGACGCATCTATAATCCGATTGAAAGTTTTTTGCAGCGCGAAATAATGCCTTTTGTAGCCAATACCCACACAGAGACTACCACTACAGGGACCCTGATGACACGGGCCTACCATGAAGCAAGAAAAACCATTAAGCAACATGTCAATGCCTCTGATGATGATGCGCTCATTTTTGCCGGTTCAGGCATGACAGGGGCAATTAATAAATTTCAACGCATTCTTGGTTTGAAAATGTATGAACGTACCGCCGATTATATTGATTTTGATAAAACCTGCGCCGATTTCAAACCTGATGCCAGACCAGTGGTTTTTATCACCCACATGGAACATCATTCCAACCACACTTCTTGGATTGAAACCCTTGTTGACCTTGAAATCATTGAACCCACTTCTGAAGGATTGACTAACCTTGAACATTTTAAAGCCCTGCTGGAAAAACATAAAAACCGGAAATACAAATTCGCCTCGGTAACAGCCTGTTCCAATGTTACCGGAATAACTACCCCCTATTACGAAATAGCAAGGCTTATCCATCAATACAATGGTTTCTGCTTTGTCGATTTTGCCTGTTCGGCGCCTTATGTTTCCATTGATATGCACCCGGAAGATCAAGAGACCCACCTCGATGCCATTTTCTTTTCACCCCATAAGTTTTTAGGTGGCCCTGGGACTGAAGGGGTAATGATTTTCAATAAAAAACTCTACAAAAACACTGTCCCCGATTGCCCCGGCGGAGGTACTGTTAAATATACAAACCCCTGGAACCTGCACCGTTATGTTGATGATATAGAAGAGCGCGAAGATGGTGGCACACCTCCTTTTTTGCAGGCTATACGAACTGCATTGGCTATTAAGCTGAAAGAAAAGATAGGAACAAAAAAAATGCTGCAACGGGAAGAAGAAATAATAAAAAATATTTTTATCAAATTAAACACCCTGCCCAACCTGCATATTCTGGCCGGCGAAAACCGGCAACGCATGGGTGTTATATCATTTTATATTGATGGACTGCATTATAACCTCGGTGTTAAACTTCTGAACGACAGGTTTGGCATACAAACACGCGGAGGCTGCGCATGCGCCGGCACTTACGGACATTACCTGCTCCATGTTGATCAGGAACAATCTCTAAAAATCCTGGATGAAATAGAGCACGGAAATATTTCGACCAAACCCGGATGGATTCGCTTATCTATTCATCCGGTAATGACTGATGACGAAATCAATTACATAACCGATGCTATTGAACAACTATCGCACAATCATAAACAATGGAGCTCCGATTATAATTATGATCCAAAAACCAATGGTTTTAATCATATCTCGGGCTATAAACCCGAACCGGAAACAGCAAAGTTGTGGTTCGACAATGCTTTTAAAACCAATTCATTCAGTAAAAAATTCAGGCTATGGTGACCATTTTTGTAATATACCTGGTGGTAGTGATGGCCGTTGCTGTTTACTCATCGCGGTTTTCGAAAACCTCAGCCGATTTTATCCTTGGAGGAAAAAAAATCAGCGGCATTTCACTGGCACTTTCCGAGCGGGCTACCAGTGAATCAGCCTGGCTGATTCTTGGTCTGACCGGTTTCGCATTTCTTGAAGGTTTTCAGGGAATATGGGTAGCGCTGGGATGTATTTCAGGGGTGGTAGTTATCTGGTTTGTTATGGGTGAACGGCTACGGAAATTATCAGCCGATACCGGCACAATGACAATTCCGGGCCTTATAGCTTCACGGTTTCCAAATGAAAAAAAAACCATCAATTATCTTTCGGCATTCATTATCCTGTTTTTTTTCATGTTTTATATTGCCGGGCAATTCGCCGGCGCAGGTATCATACTGCACGATACTTTTGGCCTTGAAAAATGGTGGGGTGTTATTGTTGGTTCTGTTATTGTTATTATTTACTGCATGATGGGTGGCTTTATCACCGTAGTGGCAACCGATGTTTTGCAGGCCATATTAATGATTAACACTTTGGTTGTTTTACCTGCTATAGCCTTAACATTTGCTTTTTCACACCAGATTCATATCGTTGAAACTTTAAGGAGTGCATCGGAGCAGTACCTCTCCCCTACCTCTGGTTTAACTGGTGTTTCAGGCGTTTTACTTGTACTGAGTGGCATCAGCTGGGCTTTTGGATTTACCGGTCAGCCTCAGCTTTTGACCCGAATGATGGCGATACGTAATAACCGCGATATGAAAACAGCCCGTTGGGTAGCTATTGTATGGACATTATTAGCTTATAGCGGGGCATTACTCATTGGATTTATAGGATATGCCTTTATTCATAACGGTTTTCTGGATGCATCACTGACCGGCCTTGATACAAATGCAGAAAAAATTTTACCTGCCATGATGATGTTGCTGGTTTCGCCCATTGTTGCCGGGATTTTACTTTCGGGGGCCATATCAGCCATGATGTCGACCGCTTCATCAGAACTGGTAGTTTGTTCATCAGCTATTACGGTGGATATCCTTCCGTTTTTCCGCAAAAAGGAGATTACCGCAAAAACTGCTTTACGTACCGACAGAATAATGACCCTGCTGGTAGGGGCCATGGCATTGCTGCTTGCCGTGATGATGTCGGAAACAGTATATGGATTTGTATCGTATGCATGGTCAGGAATCGGCTCTTCGTTCGGACCGTTGCTGATTTTGTTGCTTTTCTGGAAACGCTTTTCAGCTGCCGGTGCCATTGCCTCGCTTATTTCGGGTTGTCTTTCTACGGTGGTTTGGAAAATGTGGTTCAGCGATGTGACAGGAATTTCGGAAAGGCTTGTCAGTTTTGTTTTCGCTTTTATGATGGCTGTTTTATTTTCGCTGATACTGCCGCTTCGGGAAAAAGAAAAAATAAAGTCAGTTTATCATTAAATCAATGAGCCATCAGATACGTACCAAAATCAGGAAAAATCAAAAAGTTATATTTCGTTACCTGTAAAACCTTGCCGACAGGCCTAGCCTAAATGAGGCATTGCTGCCCGAAAATTCATTTCCGGCTATCCATCCCGGCGTTTTCAGTGAACATTCGAACCAGGGCAATATCCTGTTGTTGAGAAGGTAATCCACTCTTAAAGATCCAAAAACAAAAAAATCAGGTTTATCTGACAAGAACAACTGCTGTTGAGGTTGTAATCCTGTAATAATTTTTGGAGATAATAAAAAACAACTCTTCCCGGCAGCAACCGGATAATCAAATAATTGTATTTCAATCCCCGGGAAACTCCTGTTTTTATTACTGGCCTGGTGCCAGGCACAGACAAGGTTTGTTTTTTGCCACTGCAATAAAAAGTGGAGCGATAAATCATTACCAAAAGGAGTGAGCAAATGCCTGACAGAAAAATTATAATTCATCTGATTTCCAAATTTCAACGACCTGACACCAAACATCATGGGCGAAATCATGTTGAGCCACTGAAAATAACCCTGTCGTTTCAGGTAGCTGAGGGCATCGTTGCTCAGGTCAGTGGTTTTTATGTAACGGTCAATCCCATTTCCTGAGGGATGCACTCCTCTGTTCTCGTATGGTTCGGCAGGATTGTACAGATCATATACCCATGCCGTGAAATCGAACCCGGTAAAATCGCGCTGTGAGATTTCAGGTTCTTTTTGATTCATCTCATCGGTAAGTTTATCAACTTTAGCAGGTTGAGACGACATCATCACATACATGGCCGAATTGGCAGTAACAAACAGGTAAAGAAACTCATGCATCATTTGCTGACGGTAAAAAAAATTATTGCGTTGCAGCCGGTCAACAAGAAGGTATTCGCCCTCAATTCCGGCCACATGCATACGGATAAAATCAACGGGGTTTTCCTTTTTAAACCTGACAAGGTCTTCATCTTTAATATGATTAACGCTCACCATTTCAGCTCCTACCGGAAAAGTATTCATTTCATTGAAACTGCTGACATGGTGGCGGGCCATCATGGCACGGTGATATTCTTCGTGCAGCCAGCCATTGCCAAACGGAGCATAAACCATGATGTAATCGGCAAAAATAACAGATAGATTGCGGACAAGGCGGGTGCGTTTTCCTATCGTGTTTTTTTCAACCGAAAAGATTTTACCCAGCCCGTAATGCAACCCACTGAAAATATTTACCGATAAAGAAAGCGATTGGTTCATGCCTGGATTGGCATAGCTTTCGAAAAAACGGGCAACGGGTGGTTGATTGAAATCGACGGTTTTTATGGCATCAAACTGGTATGGGAATTCAAAAAAAATGAGGCTTGTTTTCAATCGGGGCAATAAAACACTATCGGCAACCTGGCTATAAATCTCTTTCGAAAAAAAAGTCCTGTTTTCCGCACTTTTTTGCAACACCTGTCTAAAGTATTGAAAATCAATATG
>CAZLJX010000009.1:0-105915 GCA_964559985.1 uncultured Bacteroidales bacterium | reverse complement strand
AAAAGTTTTTGACGGATCAGAAATTAACTGATAAAGGTTTTGAGATTTACCCCCCTGTTATAATACTGAATATCAGTATTATAATAATTTCATGTATTATTTTCATCTTAGCTTAGTTTTTAATGGTGATTTTATTGACTCTTTTATTATTTTTTCCAAAATCGGAAACCACATAATACTGTCCATCCAATAAATGTAAATTGCCAATTTCAAATACCGGGCAACTTATATTTTTATTGTAATAACAGATTTCACCATTCAAATTAAAAATGGTAATTGATTTCGGGATCTCTGAAATATTGGAAAAATCTATAGTTATGTTTTGTTGGGCTGGATTTGGATATATCCTGATTTTTTCATCGGTATTGTTGAATTCGTTAATTTTCAGGAATTCACACCAGGTACAGTTTTGAAATTCAATATCATCAATCATGATACCTCCCACTTCCTGTGATGAAAAATTAACCACCTTCCACCTAAAATAAATCGATGTTATAGCTCCTGCCCCATTATAAGTTTCAGGATAACTTTTGAAAATTGCATCAGCTGGTAACCAATTGGTTTTTGTACCCGTTAAACCTAATTCGCCATTTGGTAACAGGGTTGGATTAAATGAAGTCCCGGCCGGATATCCAAATTGATTTGTGTCGCAATCGAATAATGTATCAACAAAAATATTTTCCCAGGTTACTCCTTTATCGTACGAAATCTCAAAAATTACTCCAGAACTATCGTTAAATTCATATTTCGATAAAAATAAAAATCCTGTTAAATAAATACAATTGCTGTACCAACAATACAAACATCTTTCAAATTTGAATGTAATGGATGTTTCAGAATGCGGAGGTAGTCCGTTGGTTAAACCTGTTGCCAATACATTCTCACCGCTAAAAGCAGATTCGCAAAACCATTTATGGGGTTTTCCCACCTCCCATAAATGAACTGTGGCGCTATCTATGTGGATAAAACTATAATCGTTTTCAAAGTTTGTAAGATAAGTAATTCGTGTCTCATCATCAATAGTATCCCTGACATTTACTTGTGAATAAGATACAATTTGCATACTGCAAATAAATAAATATAAAAGCCATTTTGTCTTCATTTTCTATGAGTTTTAATGTTAATAAACAAAGTTTAATCTTTCAAAACCCTTGCTTTTCAAGCCATATTCACCTCCTTTCTGTTTAAATGGTTTAGGGTTTGGAATTATAAAGGTAAAATAATTTTTGAAAGATTAAAAGGTTGGTGAAGGATTATTATTTAAAAAGCTTATGGGGTAAATCTGCTTTGCGGTTTAGTTTAAAGTGTCAGGACCAAAGTACCCGTTTTTCAAGACCCCAGGTTTTATATTGGAAGGTAAGAATTCTGTTCGGTGTGTGATGTACTTTTTGTGCTTTATCCATTTCAAATATTTAGCATTGATATTAAAGATATTACATTTTAACTGATGAGTAGTTCAATAGCTTTGTAAAATCTGTTTTATCTGTTTTTAAAATAACGAAAACAGGCCAAATTTTTTTTCAGCCCTCATAAATAACCGATGAGAAGTTTATATATCTTGCACTCTTGTTTAATTACCATTGTTATGACAAAGAAAATAAAAGTAGGTATTCTGCGTGAATCAAAAAATCCGCCTGACCGCAGGGTTCCTGTTACACCTGCACAGGCTGTTGAAATAAAGCAAAAATATCCGCATGTCGAGATTTTTGTTCAGCCCAGCGATTTACGCTGTTATAAAAACGAAGAATACCGTTACCTTGATATTCCGTTGAAGGAAGACCTGAGCCATTGCGATATTTTGCTTGGTGTGAAAGAGGTTGCCATTGACATGCTTATTCCGGGTAAGACCTACATGTTTTTTGCCCATGTGGCTAAAAAACAACCCCACAACCAGAAACTGATGCATGCCATTCTCGAGAAGAAAATCAGGCTTGTTGATTATGAATACCTTACCGATGATAAAGGTGTCAGGGTTGTGGCATTTGGGCGTTGGGCAGGTATTGTCGGGGCTTATAACGGCCTCAGGGCAAAAGGAATAAGATACGACCGTTTCCAGATAAAACCGGCCCATGAATGCCATGATATGGAAGAAATGTACGCCGGCCTGAAACTGATAAAAATACGTCCCATCAAGATACTTATAACAGGGGGTGGAAGAGTGGCCCATGGTGCCATGGAAACATTCAGGGTGTTGAACCTGAGGCAGGTAAACCCTGATGAATATCTGTACGAAACATTTAACGAGCCGGTTTTCTGCCAGATTGACCCCGATGGCTATGTCGCCCGCAACGATGGACAGAAATTCGACTATCCGCATTTTTTTGCCAATCCCGATCAATATCATTCTGTTTTTAAACCATATACCAAAGTTACCGATTTGCTGATTTCGTGTCATTACTGGGATCCACGATCACCTGTACTGTTTACAAAACAGGATATGCAGGAACCGGATTTCAAAATAAAAATCATTGCCGATGTAACCTGCGATATCAATGGCTCTGTTCCGTCAACCATCCGTTCGTCGTCGATAGCCGATCCGTTTTACGGATATCATCCCTTTAAAGATAAAGAAGTAAGGCCCGACGATCCGGAAGCTGTTACTGTAATGGCCGTTGATAATTTGCCCGGCGAATTACCCCGCGATGCTTCCTCTGATTTTGGGAAAGCCCTTATCGAAAATGTGTATGACCATTTGTTTGGCGACCTGTCAGACCCTATGATTACACGTGCATCAATAACGGCACATGGGAAACTGACTGAAAAATTCAGTTACCTGGCCGATTATGCCAAAGGAAAGTAAAAGGTTACAAAAGACACTGATAAACCGGGTATAAATGCCTGGTTTTTTTATTGTTTCAGCATCTCGATGGCCTGGGTGGGGGAGGTGGCTCTGAAGATAAAATTTCCGGCTACCAGCACATCGGTACCTGCTTTTACCAGCTCAGGACCGGTAATATTATCAACGCCACCATCCGTCTCGATAAGGGTTTCCAGGTTTTGGCCGACAAGAAATTTTTTAAGGCGTTTTATTTTATCCAGCGAACCCGGGATAAATTTCTGACCTCCGAAACCGGGGTTGACACTCATTACAAGAATCATGTCGGCTTCGGCAGCGATATCAAAAAGCACTTCAACAGTGGTATGCGGGTTAATGGCAATGCCGGCTTTCATTCCGCATTTACGGATATGCGACAAGGTGCGGTGCAGGTGATGATCGGCTTCGTAATGAACCGTAAGAATATCGGCACCTGCATCCCTGAAGGGTTCAATATATTTGTCGGGGTGAACAATCATCAGGTGCACGTCAAGCGGTTTTGTGGCATGTTTTTTAATAGCACTCACCACCGGGATACCATAACTGATATTGGGTACAAAAACACCATCCATGATATCGAGATGAAACCAGTCGGCACGGCTTTGATTGACCATGTCAATATCGGCCCTGAGATTTGCAAAATCGGCCGAAAGCATGGAAGGGGCAACAAGGTGTGAAACAGCCATAATACATTGTTTTTGTGCATCAACCAAGGTAAGCCCTCAGATTTTTGCTGCGTGAAGTAATTTTAAGTTTGCGGATGGATTTTTCTTTTATCTGTCTCACCCTTTCGCGTGTAAGTCCGAATTGTTCGCCAATCTCTTCAAGGGTATGGGGTATGTGTCCGCTCAGGCCGAAATAATAGCGTAAAATATCGGCTTCGCGATTCGACAAGGTAGTCAATGCACGTTCTATCTCACGCCGGAGCGATTCGGTAAGCAGGTTACGGTCGGGTTCAGGCGATTCCTTATTGATAATCACATCGTACATATCACCGTCATCTTCATCGGTGATAGGAGCATCCATAGATATATGGCGGTTTGAAGTTTGCAGGGCACGTTTCACATCATCGGGCGACATTTCAAGCATCTGGGCAATTTCATCGGCGGTAGGTTCGCGTTCAAATTCCTGCTCCAGTTCGGTGAAAGCCCTGTTTATTTTATTAATCGACCCGATTTTATTGAGCGGAAGCCTCACGATACGTGCCTGTTCGGCCAAAGCCTGCAAAATAGCCTGCCTGATCCACCAGACAGCATACGAAATGAATTTAAATCCGCGGGTTTCGTCAAAACGCTGGGCTGCTTTAATTAATCCGAGGTTGCCTTCATTGATCAGGTCGGGAAGGCTAAGTCCCTGGTTCTGATATTGTTTTGAAACCGACACGACAAAACGCAGGTTGGCATTGATCAGGCGGTTCAGCGCATCGGTATCGCCGTTTTTAATCTGACGTGCCAGTGTTACTTCTTCTTCGGCGCTTATAAGTTCAACTTTACCAATTTCATGCAGGTATTTGTCAAGCGATTGCGTGTCGCGGTTGGTAACCTGTTTGGTAATTTTAAGTTGTCTCATAATAGGCAGGCCTTATTTTTTTCAGGACTGCAAAATAATAAAAAAATGTTAGCTTGTATTAAAATTGAATTCATTTTTAGGGTTTTTGATACAATCCCTTATCAATGATACTGTTATTACGCAATGTGTTTAAACTTTGTTTTAAATCTTTGAAATATAAGAAAAGAAAATTGCTGCTTTTTGATATGGCTACTTTTTTGGTTTCAGGTTGGCAAATGCAAGGATAATGCCAAGCACAATACCAAGGATAGCGGCAAACAGTACCCTGTATTCGCTGGGTAGCATAAAAGTGATGGTATGGGCCGGAATCCAGAAAAAAGGAATGGTTTTTTTGAATACAAAATTCCATTGTACCTGCCAGTTGAGTGAAACAAATATTTCAGAAAAGCGGATGGGTGAAAAAAAACCTTTTAATGTGCCACCATTTTGAAGGATGTGGGTATCGGTGATTTTGTGAAAAGTCATCATTACGGGGGCAAAAACCAGGTTCATGGCTGTGCTGATAGAAAAAGCCACCAGCAGGTTCATCCCGGGAGTGCCGGATGTCGTATCAAGTCCCATTTTCTGTAAAAAAAGAGGTGTCCCACCGGCAAAAATAATAAATGCTGCATTGATTGCCATCCCTAAAAAACCCCAGACAATGGCACGCGGAAGCACACCAAATCCTTCTTTATAATATTTTCCGGTCTGGATACGTAACCCGATCAGTTCACCCAGGGTGGCCAGAACAGCAAATTTAATGAAACTGGTTGCCATACCATGCGATTTGTTAAAAGTGTCGTAGGCAGTAAATAGACTGTCGGATAAAATAAAGGGTAAAAACAGCGCTACAATGGCCATTATCATTATAAAATCCTGTTTTTTCATAGATCAGAAAAATGATGGTTTGCTACATCCAAAGATAACTTTTTTGATCAATTTATTAGTCGTTATTTTTGTTTTTGGTTATATTTAACTCAAAATTTGCAGCCAATGAAAACAATGATTTATCCCATCCTGGTAATTTTATTTTTTATGGAATCATGTAAATCACACGAAAACCAGTCGGAGGTTCTGTCGGCAATACGTTGGCACGGGCAAGCCTGTGTAAGTTTTAACCATCAGGGTATTAAAATATACATCGACCCGTACCAGCTTCATAACTGCGATTCAGCGGGCATTATTCTTATCACGCATCCACATGGAGATCATTGCTCGCCCGAAGATTTAAAAATGATTTCAGGCACTTCAACCGTCATTATTGCACCGGCCGAATGCCGCAGTAAACTTGCCGGTATTGCCTGTGAACGGATCATTGAAAGCTATCCGGGTTTTAAAACACAGATTTCAGGTATTACCATTGAAGCGGTACCGGCTTATAATGTTATTAAAAAGCAATTTCATGACCGTGATCACGGCTGGGTGGGCTATATCCTGACCATTGATGGTGTAAGGGTTTATCATACTGGCGATACCGAACGTATTCCTGAAATGAAAAACATCAGGTGTGATATTGTTCTTGTTCCTCTGGGGCAGGTTTATACCATGAATTCGGTAGAAGAAGCACTTGAAGTTTGCCTGGATGTTAAAGCCAGGGTTGCAATCCCGATTCATTACGGTCTTTACGAAGGTACACCGGACGATGCACAAAAATTTAAAGAACTGGCAGGGAAAAAAACAGAAGTAATTATCCTGACCCAGCAACCCAATTAATCCATAATTTCTTATTCGTTGTAAATTAAAATATTAACCAAAAATAAGTCAAACAATTTCTGTTGTTTTCGGAAATACCGAAACAAGTTTGTATTTTTATCGTTGCTAAAATGTTTGTCAGGATGAAATATTGGCTTATAATACCTGTTTTTCTGGCGATCATCCCGGCTGTACGGGGACAGTTTCACCCTGAACAGGGTGTCCTGCCGGTACGCGTGTATACCCCCAAGGATTATAAAGCTACGCCACAGATATGGGATATTGTTGAAGACCAGCGTGGTGTGCTATATTTTGCCAACAACGACGGGGTGCTTGAATACGATGGTACTTCATGGAATATCATCAAAATCAATGAGCTGAGTTTTGCCCGTTCGCTGGCTGCCGGTAAAGGAGGAAGAATTTTTGTCGGTGCCCAGGGAGAGATTGGTTACCTGTTGCCCGACCTGAAAGGTAAACTGGTTTATCATTCCATTGTCGGCCTGATTGATTCAGTTTACCGCGATTTTGGCTTTGTATGGCAAACATTCAGTATTGGCGGGAGTATTATTTTCCAGACCGGTAAATATATTTTTATATGGGATGGCCGGCATATAACGGTGCATGTATCGCCGACAAAATATACCATGTCATTCCAGGTTGGAAACGAAATTATTGTTCACCAGAACGATTCAGGCCTTTACCGCATTGATGGAAAAAACATGATTTTCATGGCAGGATCGGAGGTTTTTGCTACCAGGAATATACGGTCAATTGTCTCCTTGCCCGGCAATCGTTTTCTGGTAGCGTTTATTGATCACAACCCGGTAATATGGCAGGAAGGTTCGGTAATTTTAACAAAGTGGAACATGCAAAATCCGCTGGGTGAATTTTTAAATATGCACTATGCCAACAGGCTATTAAAAACGGAGTACGGAAATATCCTGGCAGGTACCTGGGGTGGAGGAATAGCTATAACGGATATGGATGGGAATCTAAAGACCATTATCGACAAAAATAAAGGTTTACAGGATAATATCATTAAAGTGCAGTTTATTGATTCATGGGGTAATTTATGGATAGGTCACGAAAACGGAATCAGTTGCGTCGAAATTCATTCCCCGCTCACCTTTTTTCCCAACACCACCAATCAGCAGGTCGGATCAATTGAATCAGTAACGCGTTTTGGAAAAAGAATATGCTGTGCCAATTCGCAAGGCTTATGTTTTCTTGAAACATCACCAAAACTGAGTGAATATCCGGTTTTAAAGAATCTGCCGGGCATCAGCCAGTCGTGGTATGTTAAAACCATGGAATATAACCGTGAAACCCTTATGCTGCTGGCGTTGAACGATAGCCTTATCTGTTTGCACAGTAATCTGGTTCCTTCAAATATAACTGCCTGTGCGCCATGGTCGCTGGTTGTTTCGTCCGGAAACCCGGGAAGGGTTTTTATTTTTACCGACAATGGCATTAAATCTGTATGTTTTAACGGCCATTCGTGGATTAATGAAGGAAAAATTCCTGGAGTTGATCCATCGATACGGAATGGTATAGAAGATGAAAATGGCGATTTATGGTGCGGTACCGAAGGTGAAGGGTTGATAAGAGTTTCAGACATTCAATATAAAAACGGGAAAATCGACGGAGCTAAAATAAAGGTTTATAACCAGGACAAAGGTATTCCGGCCAATGCAGCTGTCTATACCGAAAAAATGGGCAAATGGCTTTTTGCCGGGACCGATTATGGTTTATTTCATTACCAGCCCGATTCGGACAATTTTACCAGGAACATTGCTGCCGGAAACGGATTCAACCATCCCGACAGGGCTATACACCGTATTGTTCCCCTGAACGATACGGTTGCCCTGATTGTATCGTTTGTTAACAAGGGCGAAGTGATGGAAACAGGGTGGCTGCGATATATACAGAACAGCCGTTGGGAATGGACTAAACAGGATTTCAGCACAATCACCGATGGGATTATTCACGGGGTTTTTCACGAAAAAAATGGTATTACATGGCTTGGCGGTACCGAAGGGTTGTATCGTTTCGACCGGAATGTGCAAAAAGATTATACAAAACCTTTTAAAACGCTTTTAAGATCTATCAGCGCACAGGACAGTGTTTTGTTTCTGGGAGCTTTCGTATCGTCCGACAGCCTTGTGGTTCCTTTTCAGAATAAAGAAAAGGCTGTTATTCTTGATTACTCCGACAATTCACTGACTTTCAGGTATTCAGCCCCCGATGTGCAGCCCGGACACCCGGAGCAGTACAGCTATTATCTTGAAAATTACGATAAGAAATGGAGTGAATGGACCCGGGAGACCAAGAAAGAATATACCAACCTGCGAGAAGGCGCTTATACTTTCAGGGTTAAAGCGAGGAGTATTTTTGGATCAGAATCGGAAGAGACCAGTTATACTTTTACCATTTTGCCACCATGGTATCGCACATGGCTTGCATTTGTTGCCTATGTGCTGGGGCTTGCAGGGTTTATTTACCTGGTGGTGACGGTTTATACCCGCAACCTGAAAGCAATCATCCGCGAAAGGACTGCAGAAATAAGGCACCAGAAAGAAATTGTGGAAGAAAAAAACAACCATATTCTCGATAGCATCAAATATGCCAAAAGAATCCAGGATGCATTGATAACCCCCAAAGAAATTATTTCGGAAGTGATGCCCGACCATTTTATCCTTTTCAAACCCCGTGACATTGTGAGCGGTGATTTTTACTGGATGGGACGTAAAAATGATTATTTAATCACTGTCGCTGCCGATTGTACCGGCCATGGCGTTCCCGGTGCTTTTGTAAGTATGCTTGGCATTGCATTTCTTAACGAAATTATCAACAAAATGACTGACCTGCAGGCCGATGCTATCCTCAACCAGCTGCGCGACCTTGTCATCAGTTCATTAAGGCAGACCGGGAAAGAAGGCGAAAGCAAAGATGGCATGGATATTTCACTTTGTATCATTGACCGGAAAAATTTACAGGCTCAGTTTGCCGGTGCCAACAATCCATTGTATATCATTCGGAACAATGAACTGATTGAAGTAAAAGCCGACCGGATGCCTATTGGTTATTATCTTGTTACAAAACCATTCAGGAATAATATGATAGAAATTCAACCCGGCGATATGCTCTATACTTTTTCCGATGGATTCCAGGATCAGTTTGGCGGGCCCAAAGGTGAAAAATTTAAAATCAAACCTTTCAAGGAAATTCTGAACCGTGCCAGCTCAAAACCTGTTGACGAGCAAAAACTTTTCCTCGACAATGCCATTGAAGACTGGAAAGGCATTCACGAACAGGTCGATGACATCCTTATTATCGGGGTCAGGATTTAACGGGCTGTATCAGATTCTATCAAACCGTCACGTAACCGGATGATACGTGATGCATAACGTGCAATTTCGTTTTCGTGGGTGACCAGAATGATGGTATTTCCCGACTCATGAAGCTGGCAAAGCAGGCTCATAATTTCGTCCGATGTTTTTGAATCGAGATTTCCCGTAGGTTCATCGGCAAGAATGATCAAAGGCCTGGTAACAACTGCCCTTGCAATGGCAACCCTTTGCCGCTGTCCGCCCGAAAGTTCGCCCGGTTTATGGTAAATCCTGTCGCTAAGGCCAACCTGTTGCAGCGCTTCATGTGCAATGCTTTGTCTTTCGTTTTTGCCAAACCCGGCATATATCAGTGGAAGCATAACATTTTCAAGCGCATTGTAACGGCTCAGCAGGTTGAACGACTGAAAAACAAACCCTATTTTCTGATTCCGCGTCAGCGAAAGTGCATCATCGCTCATGCTGCTTACATCGGTGTTTTCGAGTAAATACCTGCCCGAAGTAGGTGTATCGAGGCATCCCAGAATATTCATCAGGGTCGATTTTCCCGAACCCGACGGGCCCATCAGGGCTAAAAACTCATTGTGACGGATACAGAAACTGATGCCTTTGAGTGCATGAACAGGCTGTGAGTCAATCAGGTAGTCTTTTGTTACCTGCTCAAGTTCAATCAGGCTGTTTTCCGGTTTGTTCATAGGTTGAAAAATCTGCTTGCCAAAAATACGGAATTTAATCAGAATGCAATGATGTAGTGTTGTTTTGTACAATGGGTATTAATAATTACCAGTCCCATTTCAAAAATATCAATGGTAATAGTGCTGTCGGAATGACTACAGATTTCCTGCCAGGCCTTTTCCATTTCCTGGCTGAGGTGAATGTCGGCTATGGTAATCACCAGCTGCTGATGGCGGTATTCCATAATCTGGTTAAAATAGCTCATGGTTGGTTCATAAGCATGGTTGCCGTCAATATAAACCAGTAGCGGAGGCTGTGCATTGGCAAGAATCTGGGGAAGCACAGCAGAAAATTCACCGCATACAGCTGTGATGTTGTTTAAGGATATTTTTTTGAATAATTCAACAGCAATTTTATGAAGGTTTTCGGCCCCTTCAATGGTATAAACTTTGGGTTGAAAATCATGTGAAGCAAGGTATAATGTTGTTAATCCTGTTGCCGTGCCCAGTTCGATCACCGTAGCCGGCTTAAAATAATTCACCATACGCCACAACAGGCTGGCGTAGCGGGGTGGGGTAGCGGTAACTTTTACAAGCTGGCTCACCCTCCTGATGTTTGACCTGAAGTACATGGAACCGCTTCCATAATCGGCGACTTGAATTTTGGTTTGGTCACAAAGCTGATGTTGGCGGTATATTTTTAACCTGTGTTCGATTTCCTTTGGTGTTTTGCTGTAAACAGCCCTGGTAACCATATCATAAACAAAAGGTGAATGGATGCCATGCCCGTTGCGTTTCCCTGCTTTTAACAGGTATTTGATGTAGCGGAAAATGTACGCTGAACGTGTAAATAGTTTGCTGAACACGGCCATATTTTGTTTGATACAAATATGCGATTTTTTTCACTTCATTTTGGTGAACTTAAAAAACGTAACTGTGAAAAATACCCAAAAAAATGATTCACCTGCCTGAAAAGAAACATTGATTTTATTTTGAATTCACCCATAAAACAGGTAAATTTATCAAACCAAAAATTCAATTTTTATGAAACCCTTACTTACTTACTTACTTACTTACTGATTATAAGTTTTTTATCGCAACCCTTAAGTAATAATGCTACATTATTAAATTGGCCTATGCCCGTGCAATGGATTACAACCGACTCACTTGCAAAATATACGCAGATTCCTGATTTGCTTATTACAACGCTAAACAGCCGGGAATTACTTTTTGTGTGTATGAAATGGCCTGTTTTTAAACGGATTTTGTATGGCAATTATGCGGTAAATGATTTTCAACGTTTACACATGCAATGCAAAGCCCTGCAGCATAATATTTTTTTCCAGATTATTGATCAATTTGCCGGAACCGACGCAACTGATGCTTTAGAATCATCAGAAATATCTGGTTTTAAAGTTGAAATATACAATCAGCAGGGCAATCAACTAATACTTTTGACAGATATTGAGCAGGGTTATCCTATGGACGTGGGCAATTTGCCGAATGGATTATATTATGCCAGGTTTTATAATGGCCAGGCTATTTATCATAAAACTTTGCAGGTTAACCATTAAAAATAAAACCATGAAAAAAACAATTTTTATTTTCAGTGTAATAGGGTTAGTTTTAAGTATGGTGATCGTTTTTGCTGTTTTCAGAATGTCTGTTAACCGGCATACCGGGATGAATGTGTCAAACCATGTATTAAAACCCTTTGTTACAACGCCATTTTCAGCCAATAATGGCCAATGGCCTGAATATGTTCTTTTTGGTGCTAAAACCAGCCATGGCATGTTTTACCTTACCAGGAACGGAGAGATGCTCTACACTTCCATAAAAAGAAAGGAAGAAGCGGTGATATACAGTGAAAAAATTGAGGGTTTCAATCCCATTAATATAAAACCCGCCGATACTGCTGTAACGAAAATAAGCTATTTCGACAGTCATGCCCGTAACCTGACCAGGGGCATTTGTTATCATACGCTCAAAGCAGGAGAAGTATGTAAGGGAATAAGCATGGAACTAAAAATCAGGAACGGATTGATTGAAAAATATTTTTATATAGAACCTGGGGCAAACCTTTCCGAACTTGTTATCACTACCAATGGAGCCAAAATCATTAAAATAGACCGGGAGGTAATTACTGCCGTTTTGGATGGCGGCAGCTTTACTTCGGGCAGACTTTCAGCCTGGCAAAACAACAGCCGTGGCCGTGTACCGGTGATTGCTGAATACCAGGTAAAAGGAAGTTCCTATTCATTTATATGCAATAAATATTCAAAAGCCGATACGCTTATTATCGATCCGGTAATTTCAAGTTCATTTCTTGGCGGCAGCTATTTGGATGAAGCAGTAAAAACCATACAACTACCCGATGGTTCACTTGTTGTTGCAGGCACTACCTGTTCGCCCGATATGCCTATGGCTGCGGGAGGGTATGATAGCCTGTTATATTCACCCGGAGGTGTAATTAGGGCCTTGTATATTGCAAGGCTTGATCAACAGCTTAATTCATTGATTTGTGCAACTTTCATTCAATCCAGGCAATCTTCTGGTTCATATCCGGCAGATATTTGTTTATATGACTCATCTTTTTATATTACAGGCAGGGCTACAGGTCCTTTTCCTGTTACACCTCATGCTTATGATACGAGTTTGTCAGGAATAAAAACCTTTGTTACAAGAATAAATTATAACCTGACACAAATTATCGCATCCACCGTTATTGGTGTATGGTGTTCAGGTGGTGCTGAATGTCTGATGATACATAACAATAAAATTTATATTTCAGGCACTGCAGGACAGAATTTCCCTGTTACATTAAACGTTTTGGATACAATATGTACTGGAGAAGTGGATATGTATATTTCGGTTTTTAATACCGCATTAACCCGTTTGCTGTACAGTACCTATTTGGGAGGAAATCGCCAGGAAGGACCAGAATCATTATATTTTGTTGCGAACAAACTCATTATAGCAGGATCCACAAATTCATCCGATTTTCCTTTTACTTTTTATCCAGTACTGGACCCTGGTTATAATCCGGCACATGATGTATGTAATTTTGTTGCAGTTGTTGATACCTCATTATCAGCTATTAATGCGTCATTTTTTTTAGGAAAATCTTTTTGTAATGGTTTAAATGGATGGGGTACTGATATCGATACCATGAACCAGAAGATTTATATTGGTGGTACTTGCAGTAACTCTTTAACTTTTAATGCTCCGGGGGCTTATGAAAATCCTTTCATCAATCATTGCGACCAGGGTTTTATTGCCAGTTTTTCAAATCAGATGCAATTGCTGAATTTTACCTTTGTTCCTGCCAGAATTACCGATATTTGCTGCATGAATAACAAAGTTTACTTTACGGGTATAAATTTTGATTCCGTTTTCCCTGTTGCAACCGGCGGGTTAATGATGACTCCCGACATAGAGTCATACGATATTGTGGCAGGCAGGCTTTCGGCCGACCTTATGAACTATGAGCGTTCTGCCCGTTTCGGAGGCAGTCAATTTGAGAGAGCCGAAAATATTGCTTCATGTCAGTCTGGAGTTATTATTTGTGGATACACATTATCGGATAATTTTCCTGTTACACCCGGAGTCATAGGTCCTCAATTTATTCCTGGTATGCACCTTGATCAGGGTGATATGTTTATTACTATACTTGATACCAATCTGAGCGATAATATAAGGGCAATTTACACCAGTTGTGGTAAAAATGGCCACATTGAACCAAATGGAATTATTGAACTCACCGATACAAGCTCCATAACTTTTTATTTTTTCCCCGACAGCGGTTACCGTGTAAAGGCAGTCATAGCAGATGAGGTAAATGTGGGCTCTCCATTGCAATACACATTTAATCAAGTATTTGAAGATCATTTTCTGCATGTTGAATTTGATTCAGCAACATTGGTCAGGTTCCTTCAAAATAAAACAGAACCTTATTGTTTCCCAAACCCTGCGTCTCAAAATACCAGGTTTATTTTTTCCTTTAAACCCGATTGTAAGCAATTGAATGTTTTTAATCTGTCGGGCAATAGAATAGCAACTTTAGAAGGAACTCCCGTGAATAATAACATTCAGTTTCAATGGAATTGTATCAATGTTATTCCCGGCATTTATATAGCCGCCTATGGTTGCAACAACACGAAAGAATTGATTGAATTTGTAGTAAAATAATAATGATCAGGTAAATATGTACAGCAAAAATAATTTCCAATTCACAATTGAAAAAAAAAGGATTTTAGGCTTAAAACATACAATTTCTACAATTATTTTAATGCTATTATTTCATGATAATAATGCACAAACCACAGTAAATCAGTATTTTAGTTTATCATTGAGACAGGATTCTATAATCTGGAGCGAAGATTTCGATTCGGTAAGGTGGGCGGCATCAGTATCGCCATTTGATTCAGTAAATCTTACCGGGAATGTTTTGATTGATTCAGGGTTAGTGCCTGACGGATGGATTGTGTGCGACTCAACCGGTAATAATTTTTACTGGCATTGGTCGCAACTTGGCCCGCGCGGCCGATTTACTTCCTATGTTTCATCCAATCCGATTTACTCTCTCATTCCTTCATCTGATCCAACCGATATTTTAGCAAGCCAGACAGCCTCCAATGGTTTTATGATGCTCGAAGCTGATTATTTTAATACAACTCCCGATGGGAATACTGTTGTCCCGTTGGTAAATATGAATTCAATGATTATGTCTCCATCGCTCGACCTGAGCCAGGCACAGGCATTGGTTCTCAGGTTTTCTCATCGCTTCAGGTTGTTAAGTACGCTTAATACTATTTTATCTGTATTTGTATCTTCTGATTTTGACTTAACTAATCCATCGGCTGCACATTGGACTGAGTTTTCACTGCGGACAGATGCTCCTTTATCTGAGTACAATATTAATAATCCTGCCATCAGGGATATTGATATCACAGCAGCAGCTGCCAGAAAACCAAATGTCAGAATCATGTGGAAAATGGCAAGTATCCCTTTATACGTTTGGATGATTGATGATATTTTTGTTTTTGAGCCATTTGCCAACAATATAACAATCAGCAATATTGCTGCTGATTATATTGCATTGCCTTACATTGAATTCACCGACTGGTTTCATTATACAATGATCCCCCGAGACCTGACTTCTCATTTCATTCAGTGCAGAAGCAATGTTACAAATGTCGGGTATATAACTCAAAAAAATATCGTTTTATCAGTTACGGCTAAACATAATGGTATTCCATTTTATCAGAAAAATTCACAACCTGTGGATAGTATTCAACCTTTTAAGACACAAGCCATTGTTTTACAGACATCTTTTAAACCGAAAGATATGGGGAGATATGATGTTATTTACCGTGTTGATTCAGATTCGACTGATCAATATGAAACCGACAATAAAGATTCATTAAATTTTATGGTTTCTGATCATACCTATTCAAGGGTAAGTAGAAATACGAAAGCCTATGTTCCGGTGTGTGCCGATATCTTTCTTGGTGGCAATGCCGATGGATCCGGTTTCGGCGTTTATTATCAAATCCCGGATTCCGCTAATCCGGTTACACCATATTCATTATCTGCTTTTATACCTAAATTAAACGATTCTGTTGCTGTATACCAAGGCAAATTCAGTATGGTTGCTAAATTATTTCTTGATACAGAAGAATCTGGTTTTAATCTGGTAGCCCAATCTCTGCCTTTCATACTGAATATAAACCATCTTGGAACATGGGTTGAAGTTCCATTTCAAACTGACACCATTCTTACTTTAGTTCCTGGCAGATATTTGACTTCATTGTTTTTATACACTTCAACACCGGCAGGTAATCATAATCCTTTTTATATCAGTGCCGATACATCAGTCAAAGAACCTCCCGAAGGGGTCAACCTCAGGTATACCAATCATTCATGGATACCATATAATATCAATCTTGCCATTGATTTCCAGGTAGTGCCAACAGTTATTCAAACCACACATGTAAAATTTGTAATTGATATGCAACATGCTGCAAATCAGGGTATATTTCACCCATCAGAAGATAAGGTAGATATTGCTGGCTATTTCAATAATCTTGGTAATCCGCCTGATTATCTGGAAAAAATTAATGATTGCCGATACATGACAGAAAAAAACTTTGAAACAGGTAAATCATACTCTTTTACCTTCAGAATAAACGGGAGTATTTTTGAGAATGTTGACCGATGGGTTACCGCAGCCGGAGACTCGGTTGTGTACAATTGTTTTTGGGGGTTCCCGCTCGGAAATCATCATGAATTTAAAACTGATTTGGAAGTTTTACCCAATCCTTTTTCAGACTTTTTTCAAATTCATAATCACCTCGCCGGAAATTTGCTGACTGTTTATACCGTTGACGGAAAAATATTGATAAAAAAGAGGTTACAGGCAAATTTTGAAACCATTGATACCCGATGTTGGGAAAAAGGTCTTTACGTGTTAAAAATCAATAATATAAAAAACAGCGGTGGGGTAGTTTTTAAAATACTGAAATTCTGATTTGTTAAATTGTTGTTATAACATCTTCGATTTCGATAATACGAATGATTTACTAAATTATCTGATCGTGGCATGAAAAAATCTGCCCGGTTGAAGCATAAACTGCAATAAATAATAATCAGCGTACTCTGAATTTATTGCAGCTCATTAACTGTCTAAAAAATTGTCCTTATTGATTTGAACATCTCACAGATTCTATTATCCCTCATTCACCTAACTATCTCTTTTTAATTGATTTTTCCAGGCAATTTCAAATTCGTATTTTTCAATTATATTTATAGCAGGTTAAAATTGTTCAAGATTCCTTTTTATGGAAAAATCTCCGCATAAAGTTCCGCCATGGTACCTGGCCGCCATGCTGGCTGTTATTTTTGTTGCAGCTTTTCTAACAGTATGCAACATGTACAGGTTTTTCGCAGTAAACCATTTGGTTTTGCTTATTGCCCGGTGGATTGCCATTGCAGCCTTTTTCGGATATGCTCTGTATAAACGTTCACTTACTACATGGATTCTGATAAGCCTGGTGGTTGGCGCCGGTTTTGGCTACGATATGCCCGAAATTGCTGTGAAATTGCAGGTAATCAGCAAAATTTTTCTTCGCCTTATCAAAACCATCATAGCTCCGCTGCTTTTTGCCACCATTGTGGTGGGTATTGCCGGGCATTCAAACCTGAGGCAGATTGGCCGTATGGGTTGGAAATCGCTGCTTTATTTCGAAATTGTATCTACATTTGCATTGTTTATAGGGCTGGCAGCCATCAATATATCAAAAGCCGGCGAAGGGGTTGTTATTCCCGAATCCATTCATAGCGAAAATGTCCAGCCACCGGCCCCTTTGAAGGGTACTGACCTGATTCTGCACATTTTTCCGGAAAATATAGCCAAATCAATTTATGATGGCGAAATATTGCAGATTGTTATTTTCAGCCTGATATTCGGGCTTGCCGTTGCCATGCTTAAAAACAACAGCCGCGAAGTGATGATAAAATTTGCCGGCACCCTGGCCGAGACCATGTTTAAATTTACGCAAATCATCATGTATTTTGCCCCGTTTGCTGTTTTTGCAGCTATTGCATACAGCATAGGCCACATGGGCATCGATATCCTGGTCAATCTTTTTAAGCTGCTGGCGACATTGTATGTGGCACTTTTTGCATTTCTGCTGCTGGTGTTACTTCCGGTTGCCCTTTTGTTCCGTATTCCTGTTATTCGTTTCATCAAAGCCATTTCCGAACCGGTAACCCTTGCTTTTGCCACTACCAGCAGTGAATCGGCGTTGCCCATTGCCATGGAGCGTATGGAAGAATTTGGCGTTCCGCGCAAAATAGTGGCTTTTGTGATGCCAACCGGCTATAGTTTCAACCTCGATGGCACTACCTTATACCTGTCGCTGGCTACCTTGTTTATTGCACAGGTTTGCAGCATACATATTCCTTTTGAGACCCAGTTGCTGATTGTTTTTACCCTGATGCTCACCAGCAAGGGTGTTGCCGGTGTTCCGCGTGCTTCCATGGTTATATTGCTCGGTACAGCTTCTTCATTCGGATTGCCGGCATGGCCGGTTTATATCATCCTGGGTATCGACGAACTGATGGATATGGCACGCACTTCGGTCAATGTAATTGGCAACTGCCTTGCCACTGCAGTTATTGCACGCTGGGAAAAAGAACTGGTTATTCCTGCTGAAGAATCGTAGAAAAAAGCATTACACCCATGAAATTACCCGATTTGTTTTATTTGCAAAATATCCTCAAATATGGCTCACTGGTAAAATTCAGCCACACCCTGTTTGCCATGCCTTTTGCCATTACCGGCTTTTTTATGGCTATCCGTGCAGGTTACCCTTTCCAGTGGAAAATTTTGCTGCTGGTTTTACTTTGTATGGTTTTTGCACGTAATGCAGCTATGGCCTTTAACCGCTGGGCCGATCGCCTCATTGATGCATCGAACCAGAGAACAAAAAACCGTGAAATTCCTTCAGGAGTTATATCATCGCGGCATGCAATCACTTTTACCCTGATAAATTCATTTTTTTTTATCGTAACTACATGGTTTATCAATTTTATCTGCTTTGTATTATCGCCTGTCGCATTGCTGGTAATACTCGGATACAGCTATACCAAACGGTGGGGAGCATGGTGCCATTTTATTCTCGGATTGGGTTTGTCACTTGCCCCCGTAGGTGCATACCTTGCCGTTGCAGGAAAGTTCGATATACTGCCGGTTGTATTATCATTTCTGGTATTAACCTGGGTTAGCGGTTTTGATATCATTTATGCCTTGCAGGATGAAGCTTTCGACCGCATTTCGGGATTATATTCCATCCCTTCGGTAACAGGTATTCAAAGCGCAATAAACATTTCAGCCATTTTGCATTTTATTACCATCATTCTTACTGTTGCAACCGGAATGATTGGCAGCTTTGGAATTTTTTACTTCATTGGAGGATTTATATTCTGCATTCTTCTTGTTTACCAGCATTTAATCATAAAACCACACGATATTTCAAAAGTCAACCTTGCCTTTTTTACTTTAAACGGGATAGCCAGCGTGCTTTTTGCCATTTTTGCTGTTCTTGACATTTATTTCGCACAATTTGTAACCTTGCTGAATTAAAAAATAAATGGAATTAATTCTTCATAAATCCTAAAAAATGAAACCCAATGCCGGATCTAAGTTTACATCGTTTTGCCTGACAATTTCACGATTTACTCATTTCACAATTATTTATTAACTTCGCTGCGAACAGGCTTTGGCTTTGCGGAATGGCTATTATTACTTTACTTAGCGACTGGAACCAGGATAACTTGTACGGTGGATTGCTGAAATCAAAAATTTATGAAGTATATCCCAACGCACGGATTGTTGATTTTTCGCACCAGATCATCCCGTTCCATTCGGGAATGGCTGCTACCACGCTCAGGTTTGCCCTGCGTCACAGCCCTCCCGGTACGGTTCACCTGTTACTGACCAATACCATGCTTAACGGCAAATATCCTTTGCTGGCTATTAAACACCAGAACCAATATGTAATTGGAGTTGATAAAGAAGTTTTTACCCTGGTTTTTGACCATTTTCCTGAGCTGGTAATCCATGTCGATACCAGCGAATTTGCTTATGTGCCCAGTTTCCCCGAACTCGATGTTTTTCCGGTGCTGGCTGCCTATATTGCCAAAGGTGGTGATATGTCACAACTGGGAAATCCGGTGAGCGAATTTATCCATGCCAGTCCTTATCAACCTGTTGAAACAGAAAATGGATTGATTGGCCATGTTATCTTTATCGATACTTATTCCAATGCCATTACCAATATTTCGGAAAATAGATTCAGGACATTGCAGCAAAACCGCGATTTTGAAATTACTTTCCGCTCTATGCTTAATAAAATCAATCGCATAAGCCCTTACTATGAACCGGCCCGTACCACAACACTGCAGGCAGTTTTTAACGCAGCGGGTTTACTCGAGCTGGCTTCTTACCAGGCCAGGCTGTGCGAATTGCACGATATTGCTTTAAATACCGAAATTAACATCCGATTTTATGATAACACGAATCATTAAACTTCATCTCAAACCCGAATATGTTGAGGAATTCAAAACCTATGCCTCACAGGTAGTAACCGATGTGAAAGCCATCCAGGGTTGCAATATGGTGGATATTCTCGTCGATAAAAACGATCATTCCGTCTGGTTTATTTATGCCATCTGGGAATCGGAATATCACCTCAACCGTTACCGACGCTCAAAAATTAACATCGAAATGGTACGCAAGGTTAAACCATGGCTCGAAAAGGAAATCCAGGCATGGACAGTCGAAGATATTAACAGTTAGCAAACATAGTCAAAGAGAAAAAATCCGCAGAAATGTTTCCATATAGTAGAACTTTTTTTTAAGTTTGCCGTTAATAAAAATAGGACTAATGAAACCAAAATTTGAGATTGTTCTACTTGATGAAGTTTGGGAACTTTTTGATATTCTGGATGAAAAGACTAAAGAAAAGATTATTTACAACATTGATAAGTCAAAATATTTTAATGACCCTGAGCTATTCAAGAAACTAGAAGATGAAATTTGGGAGTTTAGAACTAAATATAACAGAATGTACTATAGACTCTTTGCATTCTGGGATAAATCAGACAAAACGGAAACGCTTGTAGTTGCAACTCACGGAATTATTAAAAAGACTGACAAAATTCTAAAGACAGAAATCGGGAAAGCGAAAGCAATTTTAAAGTTGTACTTTGAACAAAAAAACAAAAAAAAATAGTAATGGAAACAACGAAAAAAATAAAGACTTATACACTTGACGAGTTGAAAGACAAACACCTCGGTAAGATTGGAACGGAAAGAAGAGATAAATATGAGTACGAACTTCGGCTTGACCTCTTGGGTGAAGTAATTAAACGCACAAGAAAAGAAAGACATTTGACCCAAACCGAATTAGGAAAGATGATTGGGGTACAAAAATCTCAAATTTCTCGTATCGAAAGAAATGCGAAGAATGTAACAATTGAAACAATTCTGCGGGTTTTTAAAGCATTGAAAGCAAAAGTGAATTTCAATGTAGAACTTCTTGACGGAGAATTTAGAATCGCATAGAATAACTACATTTGCAAACCGTTAAAATAGTTTTGTATGACACCTCACGCCATCGCTTTCGAAAAGCTTGTTGCCATCATGAACGACCTGAGGGAGAAATGCCCGTGGGACCGCAAGCAAACCAACGAAACCCTCAGAACACTTACCATTGAAGAAACCTATGAACTGGCCGAAGCCATTATCCATAACAACGACGATGAAATAAAAAAAGAACTGGGCGATTTGTTGCTGCACATCGTTTTTTATGCCCGTATTGCCAGTGAAAAAAAGGCTTTTGATATTACCGATGTCATCAATAGTCTTTGTGAAAAATTGATTTACCGGCATCCGCATATTTACGGCAATGTTAAGGTTGACAATGCTGTGCAGGTGCTGGAAAACTGGGAGAGGTTGAAACTGAATGAGAAAGGACGACAAAGATCGGTACTTAACGGTGTGCCTGCTTCTTTGCCTGCCGTAGTCAAAGCCAACCGTATTCAGCACAAAGTGAGTGGCATAGGTTTCGATTGGGAACATCCTTCACAAATATGGGACAAGGTAAAAGAAGAAATCAATGAACTTCAGGCTGAACTTGATGCCTCTGATACCGATGCCATCGAAGCCGAGTTTGGCGACCTGCTTTTCAGTATTGTCAATGCAGCACGTTTATTTCATATCGACCCCGAAACGGCACTGGAGCGTACCAACCAGAAATTTATAAAACGCTTTGCCTATCTCGAAGAGCAAACGATAAAAAAGGGAATTGACCTCAAAGAGCTGACACTCGATGAAATGAATGTTTTCTGGGAAGAAGCGAAAAAAAAGGATTAAGCGTTTTGTTCCTCTTTGCCTGGTTCTTCTGTTGTTGATTCAGGGGCAGCAGGTTCGGGTTCAATAAGTTGATGATCGAGCAGAAGCTGGTACCAGTGAAACAATTTTTTCATGTCGGAATAATACACCCTTGACTGGTCATAATCGGGTAAAATGGTGCTGAAATATGTTTTCAACGCTTCTTTATCAGCTTTATAATCAATACATGGACCGCCATTCTCTTTGGCATATATTTTAAGCAAAACATCTTTGAGGGGGACCTCCCCGCCGGTAGTAAAAATAGCAATATCTTCAAGGGTGCTCATTTTGGCTGATGAACCCAGTGCCATGCGTTTTTTATCATCAAAATTCTCAACAATCAGGTTGTTTTTGGTTTGCGAAATAACCTTGAATAATCCGCTGTATCCCGAAACAGATACGATCTTTTTTAAATCCATAATCCGAAGTTTTTATCACACATGCAAAAGTAATATTTATTATTGAAACTTAATGGATGGCTTTTAAACATTTTTTAGCTTTGCCTTGGTCGCCGGAAAGGGAAAAATAATTTTACAGTATTTTAATTCATTATAAATTTTAAACCATGAAAAGTTCAGTCAACATCACTTCAAAAGAATATTTCAGAGCATTGCAAATCATTTATGCTGCATTAATTGCCGGTCAGGTACTTTTTGGGCTGATTTCTGTTTTGGTTTTAAAAAATAGCGGAGCTTTTATTGCTGGAGTTGACATCCTTCAGATTTTTAACATTTTAGTCCCTGTCGTCGTTGTTGCAGGTATTGCCGGAAGCCATTTTGTCTTCCATAGCAGGTTGTTGAAAATAAAAGCATTGAAAGAAATAAAGGAAATTATGCCCCAATATCGGGCTGCCCTTGTTGTGAGATATGCTTTTCTCGAAGGCCCATCGTTTTTAACTATACTATCTTACTTAATGACGGGCAATTCATTCTTTTTAATTGTAGCAGCCCTCATCATTGTTTTGTTTCTTATGCTTAAACCTTCGCGCGAAAGGGCTGTCAATGAGCTTGAGCTTAACCCGGATAATGAAAAACTGATTTTTAATCACGATGCAATCGTTGAAGTTGCTTTCACAGAGAATGATGGTGAAAAATGACCCCGTTTTTTTTATCTCAGATGATAAGCTAAGCTGTTTTTTTTAAGCCTGAAAATGGTTTCAGGGAAAATTTAAGTTTCACTGGCAAAAACGGCAGTAATCGGCCTTGACTTGTTTGTTTATAAATACTTGTCGTGGAAATCCTTGATCACCAAAAAGGTTGCAGTAACGTTGCGGGTTAAGCTGCCAGGCCAGTTTAAGTGCACCGGCAAAACGGTTTGTAAGCATAGCGGGTTGAAAATAACTGCATAACGACAGGTAAGAAAACAGCATTTCTTCATCACAGTTTTCTTTAACTACTATTGGTTCAAGCATTTTAAGCGCTGTTTCGGGATCGTTGTTGCTGATAAATAGCTGGGCAAGGCTATAAAGATTTTTTCCGGGTTCTTCTTTTATATTGATAATATTTTTAATCCGGTTTAGAATGTTTGTTTTAAAAGCGTTACGATCGGATATTTTAAGCGAATCGGCCAGCGATAAAAATTTCAGCTGAAAATGGATATTCAGGGCATCAATGGTTTGCCTGGTAAACGTAGCGCTGTAAAGACTTTCTATCTGGTTTTGCCATAGTGTTATATCTCTTTCAGAGGCAGGATTTTCGAAAAGCAGGATGCAGTAAAGGCGGTTGAAAAGGATGTAGTCGTTTTTCGGGTTAAGCTCGAAAAGCCGGGTAATTTGTTTCGAGCATTCACGCAGGTTTTGTCCGTTTATGCTGATGCCGAGCCATATTTTATTCATCAGTAAGCCTGAAAAATCAACTGTTTCAGGGATATTCATTTTTTCAATGGTTTCCGGAGGCCAGCTCTGTGCAATGATTTTTTTCATCATATATTTCTGAATAGCAAGTGCTCCCGGAAGATCTTTATTTTCAACAGCTTTATTGAAAGCATTCAATACAAAACCACATTCATTTTTGCCTTTGATATTCTGTATGGTTCTGATTCCGGCACGGGTAATGCGGTGATTTTTCAAAACCGGTTCAATTTTTTGCGAAAGGTTTTGCCTGCTGATTTCATTCCGTGCTTCTTCAAGGCTCATACCGGCCAGATACTTATAGGGGGTGTCTGCAATATCTTTTTTAAAATCATCCCAGGCAAAACCGGTGATGATTTCTGATATCAAATGGTCTTTTTGCTGCTGCCTTAACATTTCTACCACGCTGTAAGCACGTTGTTTCTGAAGTATTTCGTTTTCACTGCTTTCACCTTCAATCGACGAAAAAGCCGATATCTTTATTTCAAGTATTTCGTTCTCGTTGTTCTCCAAAAAACGTACGAATGGTTCTATGTCTTTTTCAATAAACGAAAATTTACTTTTTTCAAACGGTATGACAAAATAATGCCATACCGTGTCGGGTGCAGGGTGGTATTCATATTGTGCGTTAATGGTTATGGTATCGGCTACAAGGTTTACAGGAACAGCGTAGGGTTGCCGGACAAATGAAACGGGAACTACCGGTTGAAAATCGGCACAAACCTGCTTGTTCTGAATAATAACCAGGTTAAGTTCAACATTGGCATTGTCTATCCCTGCCGGAATTTGTCCCATCGGGATGATAACCTGCTTTGTAGCCGGGTCGGTGGTTTTGGTTTTATTAATTTTTGCCAGGGTTACAGGCATGGTTAATACACCACGGTAAGGGATTTGAAAATTAATATAATTTGGTCCGATGCAGTCAAATTGCGATTTCTGAACAATATCGACGGCTATGGCATCTTTTTTCTTTCGCAGCAACCGGTTAATGTCGCGAAGGTTATCTGTTCGCAGATAAATATTTGTTTCTTCAGTATAAATGTCTTTTTGAATTTTCAGTAGTGCCAGGTTATTGCTGATTTTTGTACAATTTTTAACAACTCCCGGTAAAAGATTTTTATTCGGTGTTTTAAGAAATATATACTTAGCAGGCAATGTGTCGGGCAGCTCGTTAAAACAGGTATATCCTCCGAGAATGCAGGAGGTATAAATTTTTTTCTGAACGGGGTGGATAACAGCTTCAATGCCGCAGAAAATCAGTGTGTTATTGACAAGCAGTTCGTAGGTTTTTTTATTGTTGTACCATTTAAATACGATATCTTTGGCAGCTTTTAAATAAGTTAATGGTTCATAGCCCGATTTAACGGCAGTTTTGGCAGTAAGTTCATAACCATTCGGTACCAGTCCGAAATACTGCATTCTTTCTCTGGTTGTTTTCAGTTTTCGTTTTCCCTGGTCGGTCGAAATATTATCGTTTTCCGACATCACAGCAGCGTGCATCAAAGCAGGCCTGCATAGCAACGGGTTTAGCTCAACCGAATCGCAACCAAATTTCAGCCTGAACTGAATGATTTCATGCAGCAGAACTTTTTGAAAAAGCACGGCATTGAACTGGTCGGCTTCTATGGGCTCATTTCCTGTATATACTTCTTTATCAACGATGAAGATATCTGACTTTTTTTGTGCTATTACCTGGTTTGTTAATTGTAAAAGAGATACAACAAATATTGCTATGCAATAGCTAAAATGTATAGAAACAAGACAAAAACAATTCAGGGAACGCTTAATTTTATTGCAAATCATCGAAATATAGCAAAATCAGGATACAGTGATATTTCATCATAAACGGCAAAAATAACTAAATTATTTTTAACCGGTATAGCAATTGTAATGATTTGCCTTTCAATAAAGAAAGCAGCATCAGCCCAATGAAACAATTTTATCAAGTTCCAGTTCAATGAGTTTCTCTTTTGTAGGAGAAGCATCGTCGGGGTTCCATCCACGCTCAGCGTAATAGTTGTTGAGTAAGGTTGTAAATTCATTTCTTTTTACCTTAATACCTTTGGCTGGCCCAAGGGTATAGGCATCTTCAAAAAATCGTTCTGGTAAGCTATCATCGGCACGGGTAAATCCTTCGCGGCAGTTGAACCATCTTTCGAGGTTGATAATTCTTTCACCTGTTTTTTCATAGGTTTCGGCAGTCCATTCATAGCCCGTTATTGCCGAGAGAAAATACCTGTAATGCAAATCATCGCGAAACCATGAGCTGGCAAAGTTGCAGGCTCCCAATGAATCGCGCAGGGCAGCTCCGTTCTGATACCTTGGGTTTCCGCCCTGCATGTGGCAGGCACCACGGTTGCTGGTAGCATATGAAATACCAAACCACGAAGGCTCTGCATGCACGTTCCACGCAGCCAGTTCATGGCCTTTGACATGAATAGCAAAGTGATGTGCATCTTTTCCTATCAGCTCAGCGAGATATTTTACTCCATTTGCAGCTTTCCGGCCAATGCCTTCCATTTTTCCCAGTTTGTGTATCATCTGCAGGGTGGCATCCACATTTCCCCAACCAAGGTCTATGCCATCGATGAAATCTTTATCAATCAGTTTTTTATCATAAGCTTCCATTAAAAACCCAATGGTATTCCCTGCCGAAATGATATCCATACCATAATCATCGGCGGTGAAAATAGCACGGTTCAGGCCTTCAAGGTCAGAGATCAGCAGATTAGCACCCAGCATGGTGCCGGTTTCATACTCGGGTCCATCGTGAATAAGCCCACCATAGGCACCTTTTGCATTGCCGCTTTTTTTGCAGGCAAGCTGGCAGCAGAAACAGGCAAAATCACGTTTCCAGATTTTTTCCCTTGCTGCTTTGGCTCCTATTTTTTTTATTTCTTCATAAGTGCCTTCCTGGTAATTTTTAACAGCCTGGGTTCCGTCATTACTCGACGCTTCCAGTGCATAAGCGGTTCCTTGCTCACGCCACGAACGGCGACTGTCAGAATCAACAGCAAAAGCGGCCCTCGATTTTTCAAGCAGTTCCAGAAACTTTTTATGATCAGCAATATGGGGCATCCCGGTGCCTCGAACTGCTATGGCTTTCAGGTTCTTCGATCCCATTACACAACCGGTACCACCTCGTCCGGCTGCCCGGGCAGCTGTATTAACGATGCAGGCCATCGGGTTAAGGTTTTCTCCGGCCGGGCCTATATAACAGGTACTGAAACGTTCATTGCCAAGATGTTTGGTAAACATGCGGTCAAAAGTATCAGTCCCCGTTCCCCAAAAAGCCGAAGCATCCCTGATCTCAACCTTGTCATTTTCAATGTACAGGTAAACGGGTTTTTCCGATTTTCCATGAATGATAATGCCATCGTATCCGGCAAACCTGATTTCGGGGCCTATAAAACCACCCATATTTGAGTAACTGATGGTTGATGCTTTCGGGTAAGGGGATGAAATCGGAGAAGTCCGTGGTGATTTGGTAACGACCGTTGTCCTTGATGAAGAGGGGATAGGCAGTCCGGAAAACGGGCCGGGCATAAACATCAGGACATTTTCGGGCGACAGGGCATCAATTCCCGGATGAGCAAGCCGTTCGCAAAGGATTTTTATCCCAAGCCCCCGGCCTCCTATAAACATCCTGATATCTTCTTCGGCAACCTTTTTGCGCTCAATATCACCTGTAGTAAGGTTTACATCGAGTAATACACCATTATATCCATGTAAAGCCATAAATGAATTATATATTTATTTTTCCTTTGGGTTTATATTTCCATATCATAAAACCGGTAAATCAGTTTTTTTGCAATTATTTCGGGAGGCAGCTTCCTGAAATCTGTATTTCCCGAAAGTTCAACATAGCTGAGGGCGTTGTAAGTGCAATATTTGACACATTGCGGGTCACCGTCACATAAATTACATATTCCGAAGGGTTTGCCATTTTCCGGCTGGCGTCTGATAATCCCGGTGCGTAAATTACGGCATGCCCGGGCGCACTCTCCACAACCTACACAGCGGTCAGGATTGTTGTGTACGGTATGGTTGTCTTCGTCAAGATAAAGGGCTTTATGGCCTGTAAATAAATCGGGTGGCACCGTACAGGCATGGATACAGGGCGAATCTTCACAATGTGAACAAACCATAGGCACATCAATATCGGGATTAAACGAATGCACCCTGATGTTTGAAAGCCATGGGTTTCCAAGCCCGTTTAGCTTCTCACCGTTAACCATTGTTTTATGATGATAGGCTGAGCATACGGTTTCACAGGTGCGGCAACCTGTACATCGCTGAAAATCAACAACAATGCCTTTTACGGATGATCCGTTAATCCCTGTGTGCCGGAAAATAACACCAAAACTACCTGTTAAAACAATACCACCAAGCCCAAAGGCCAGGTTCTTTAAAAATTCCCGCCGGGTCATGGTATTTTCGTTTGTTCCCATAAACATCAGGTTTTACGATGAGCGGTTTTTATCAGAACTTAAAAAATGAACGGTAATGGAACCGAGGATTACAAAAACGGCTAAGTTGTAGTCAATGCCTGCTTTTATAAAAATCACCGATTGATAACCTGCAAGTAAAGTAAGTATCAAGGCTGAAATAACCGTTAAAGACTGGTTACGCAGAAAACCTCCTGCAAAAAGCAAAACACTGAAAACAACAAATCCGGATGAAACATAAAATATTACACTGTGAAAATTCACCACTTCAAGGTTTTTCAGATAGTAAGAAACAGAAAAAAATAAAACTGCCAGGCGCATAAGCCAGGCTGAAAAAGTGGATAAGGATTTTATGGGTTTCATTATATTTTGTTTTTAGGATTCTTATTTAAGGTAAAAATAAAAAAAAAGCATGAAAAATTCATTTTATCCCTTTCATTTTGACAATGCTTAAAAAGAAAAATAATGGGGTTTTTATCCGAATAGCGTCTGATTAAACACCAACTAATCTGATAAAGCAATCATAGATTGTCTTTATATCCAATATTTTCCTGTCATTTCTATATAATCTTATCAGGAAAAGATGAATTGTTAAAAATATTTTTATTTTTGTTGTCACCGCTGATGTTTAATTTTATATAATCATAACATGGAAAAGTACGAAAAAGTAGGAAACGAAAGGGATGTAGTTTTTTCAAAGTCTATCAGGGCAGGGAAAAGGACCTATTTTTTTGATATCAAAGCTACACGCAACAACGATTATTATCTTACCATTACCGAGAGTAAAAAACTCACCGAGCAGGATGGCAATTTTCGCTATGAAAAACATAAAATTTTCCTGTATAAGGAAGATTTCGTTAAATTTTCCGATGTTCTCGACGAAATGGGGAAATATATAGCCGATAATCAGGTGATGGATGAAAAACCCGGTTTGAATGAAGCAGACGTTGCCTTACCTGAAGTCGATTTTGACAATTTTAACAAATTGTAAATGACTATCCCTGACAATTCGTCAGTGATTTTTCAATCTTACTTAAATATTATATCCAGAAAACCGGATAGATATTGATGTTTTATTTACCCGTGCAGGTAAAAAACCAAACCAGGTTTCATTATCGGGGCAATTTATTATCGGGGGTTTCGGGTGAAAAATTTCCTTCACTGTCAAAAAACGATGAAATTTCATCCTGCGAAAAAGTCTTTATATTGGTAATTAAAAAGTTTTCCATCAGGAAATTGCCATATTCGTTGCACTCATCAACTGCTTCCTTGAAAATATCGCGTAACGGAGCCGTAAGCGGGATAAGTGCCAGCAATGTTGAGAAACGATCGGAATGCACTATTTCTTCAATTTCTCCCTGGTGCTTTTTCAGGGAAGTTTCAAATTCCGATTCAATGAGTCTTTTCTGGTAATCGCTGAAAAAATTTCCCTTTTTAGAAACCAGGATAATAAAATACCGGAGTTTTTGTCCTTTGCCACCTAACCCCGATGAAATGAAAACCTGGTTTTCATCAAGCAGTGAACTTTCGAGCAACATTCGGCTTTCCTGAAGAGCAAGAATTGCCCAGTCGCGTAAACCCGGTTTGGGATTTCCGGCAAAATGCTCTATTGCCCTGTAAGCTTCCACATTTTCAACCGAAGCGAGTTTAACAAGAATTGTTTTGATAACATCATCCGGCAAATCCTGGTTTTTCAGGTCTTCAACCTGCAACATTACATCGCCCTGGTTTTTACGTTTTTTAACAGCCCTTGAAAATCTGAAATACTGCATCTGCAGGCGGACATCGATCTTTTCTTCAAGTACCGAAAAATGATCGCCAACCTGACCGGCAAGTTCCTGTATTTTTTCAAAAATGTTCTCGCCATCCAGCGAGTTAATGTTCTCTTCATTCATAATCTTTCCCTGCTTAGGTCTTCTCTCCTCAAAATTGGTGCCGTATCCGGTCTAATGCAAAAATTTGAAAAAATATTCCATTTATAGTATATAACGAAAAATTATGCTTTGGGTTTTGGAATTACTATTTTTTTTCAGCCCTTTTATTATATTTGATTTTAAAACTAAAAAATTAAAGCTATGGGAATGACACTTGTAGAAAAAATATTAGCACGTCACTCTAAATATGAAACTGTCAAGCCGGGACAGATCATCGATGTTTTTATGGACGTTCGTGCAGCACGCGATTTTGGCGGAGCCAATGTGGTAAAAAATTTACAGGATTCAGGTTTGTCCATCGACGATCCATCACGTACATTTTTTACTTTCGATTGCAACCCGACTGGAAGTGATCAGAAATATGCAGTTAACCAGCAGATATGTCGTATTTTTGCCCGCGATCATCAAATTAAGGTTTATGATATCGATGCCGGGGTGGGCACGCATATCCTTATCTCTGAAGGCCTTGCCTATAGCGGATCAACCGCAGTTACCACCGACTCTCACGCCAATATTCTTGGCGCCATAGGAGCTTTCGGACAAGGAATGGGCGATCAGGATATTGCTGCGGCTTGGGCTTACGGTAAACTTTGGTTTAAAGTACCGCCTTCTGTTAAAATTACCTTAACTGGCCGGCGCCCGGCCAATGTAACGGCCAAAGACATTGTCCTGAACCTGATGGAAACATTCGGAGCAAATAAATTGCTGGGCTATTCGGTAGAGTTTTATGGCGATGAAGTTGATAAACTTACACTTGACGAACGTATTACCATAGCATCGATGGGAACCGAAATGGGTGCAATCATTTTTCTGTTCACCCCCAACGAAGAAATTATGAAATACAGTCAGCAGCGGATCCACCATCCCATTGATCTTGTAAAGGCCGATGCAGATGCTGTATACGATAAAGAATTTACGATTGATATTGGTGGTTTTTTACCCAGGGTTTCACGCCCTGGAAAGCCGCACGATACTGTTCCTGTTGACCAGGTAAAAAAAGTGAAAATTGACTCAGCCTTTATTGGAAGCTGCACCAACGGCCGGATTGAAGATATGCGTGAAACGGCAAAAATACTTAAAGGGCGAAAAGTAGCTCCCGGTGTGGTGCTTAAAATTGTTCCGGCAACCGATGAAATATGGAACAAGTGCCTCGAAGAGGGTTTGATTAAAATTTTTAAAGATAGCGGTGCCCTGGTATCCAATGCCGGATGCGCCGGATGTGCTGCAGGGCAGGTCGGACAAAACGGAGCCAACGAAATTACCATCAGTACCGGAAACCGTAACTTCCCCGGAAAACAAGGTAAAGGTGACATGTACCTTGCCTCTCCGGCTACTGCTGCTGCTTCGGCTGTTGCAGGATTTATTACCACACCCGATGACATTCCTGTCAAACCTGTACTTTTTGAGCCTAAACAATCGACAGCGAAAGGAACAGTAAAAAAATCACGTGAAATCACCAACCGTCCCATGATTGCGCAGGGGAAAGCATGGTATATCAGGGAAGACAATATTGATACCGATATGATTTTCCATAACCGTTACCTGGCAATTACCAATATTAATGAAATGGGACCATATACTTTCGATAACCTGAAAGGATATGAAAATTTTGCCAAACAGGCACAAAAAGGAGATATTGTCGTGGTTCAGAAAAACTTTGGCAGCGGAAGCTCGCGTCAGCAAGCGGTAGATTGCTTCATCGCTTTGGGAATTTCATGCATTCTGGCCGAATCGTTCGGAGCTATTTACGAGCGTAATGCTATTAATGCCGGACTCCCGATTCTTACCTATCAATCGCTCAGTGAACTTGATCTTTCAGAGGGAGACACCCTTAAAGTTGATTTTATGACCGGTTTGGTTACTAACCTGAAAAACAATAAATCTATTCAGGCTGAACCATTTAACGAAGTACAGGCTGAAATTTATCAAAAAGAGGGCCTTTTTTAAAGATTTTATGTGAATCAGATATTCCCCGGATGAGAATGGCTCTTTTCCGGGGATTTTTATTTCACCTCATTTAAAATTTTCCCGGTACTGGTAAATGTCACTCCCTGACCACTTGTAAGGCTCACCATGATTGATTCAACCAACGGCTCATTCACAAGCGAATCTGATTCCCATTCAAGGATGAAATTTGCTCCTACACCGCTTGTATCCTGCTCAGGAATAAAAAAATTTGTTGCACCCATGGGTTTGAGTACAATGATTGCTGCCGGTAAAAAATTTTTTACCAGGATTCCATCATTATTTAAATAAAAAACCCTGGTAATTCTTATGTTATACTTAAAATCAGTATTATGCACCGCAACAAATGCACTCAGATTATACCCGCTCAGTTCATCGTGATATGGAATATTGGAATAAACCGGAAGGTAAAGGGTTTGTCCTTTTATCTTTTTGACAGGATTAGTTGTTGAAACCATATCTGCATTGAAATTACCGTTCTCTGACCAGGATGGTTTTTTCTGCTCCTTCTGACAGGAAATCAGCTGCAAAGTCAATACAAGAAAAAGCAAATTATTTATATTCATAGCTATTCGTTTTAAATTCCAAGATAATCATTTATTCCGGATTTTACAACATGAGTTGTTGCACCTTTACAATACCGGGTTAACATTTTTTTTTGATGATTAATAAAAATACAATAGGTTTGCAGCTTAGCGATGGAAATAAGACAACAAATAGAGAAATTATATAAAACACATTCAGGAAAGCTACCTGAATTGTTTCTTGCTCTGCCCGGGTCGGGTTCCGACAGGATGTATTTCAGGGTTGGAAAACCAGGACAAACTGTTATTGCCGTTTATAACCCCCATCGGGCTGAAAATGACGCATTTTGCTATATGTCAGGGCACTTCCGTGCCGCTGCACTTTCTGTTCCCGAAATTCTTGCCGTTGACCAATCGGGTTTATTTTTCCTGCAAACCGATCTGGGTGATCAGAATTTGTTTTCGTTACTTGAAAAATGTGAAACTCAGCAACAGCGTCAAAAATTGCTTATTCCGGCTGTTGAAATGCTTCCCCGGTTTCAGTTTCAGGCTGCTGAAGGTTTTGACTTCAACCGTTGCATTGGCCGCAAAATATTTGATGCCAAAGCAATGCATTGGGATTTGAGCTATTTCAAATATTTTTTCCTGAAGATTAAAAATATTGACTTTGACGAAGACCTGCTGGAGAAAGATTTTGAGCGTTTTACCTCTGTTTTATCTCCGGTTACGTTCAATACTTTAATGTACCGCGATTTTCAGTCGCGCAACATCATGGTTCATGAAGGAAAATACTGGTACATCGATTTTCAGGGAGCAAAGGCCGGGCCTGCTCAGTACGATCTTGTTTCATTGCTTTACCAGGCAAAAGCCCGTATTGATGCACCAACGCGCAATCAACTGGTTGACAGATATGTGGAATCAGCATCACCATTCAGCAACTTCGATGACGATGCTTTCAGGTGGTTATTGCCGGGTTTTGTTTTGTTGCGGTCTTTACAGGTTTTGGGTGCTTATGGGTTCAGGGGACATGTCGAAAAGAAACAGCACTTTATACAAAGTATTCCGCTGGCTTTGCAAAATGTATTGCAACTGTTACATCAAAACCCTGAATTTGAATCATATCCTGAATTATTCCGGGTTTTAACCCTGATTACGGCACAGATTGAACCTGTAATAGATATCCCTGCCAAAACAAAGATCCTGGTAGTGAATGTAAATTCTTTTTCATACAAAACAGGCATTCCCTCTGATCCATTTGGTAATGGAGGAGGTTTTGTTTTCGATTGCCGCTTTATTCCCAATCCCGGCCGTGATCCGAAATATCATGCTCTTACCGGGAATGACCAACCGGTGATACAATATCTCGACCTCCAGCCGGCTGCCCAACAGTTAATTCAATCGGCTTTTTTACTGGTTAAACCTGCTGTTTTAAACTATCTCGACAGGAAATTTTCACACCTGATGGTTTCTTTTGGTTGTACAGGCGGTCAACACCGGTCGGTTTACTGTGCATCAAGGTTTGCAAAATTACTCACCGAACAGTTTCCCGGTATAGAGGTTCATCTGTCACATCAAAATCCGGAAGTAAAATCTTGAAGGATAATTAATTGATCAAAGCTTACAATAATCAGCAATTTTTTTACCGGCTTCAATTATCTCACTCAAAGGCCGGGCGACGTTTAATCTGACATAGCGTGAAGCATAGGGTGAAAAATGAATCCCCGGGACAACGGCTACTTTGGTTTTTTCATACAGTCCGATGGCAAAACCAAAGCCATCGGTAAATTTCTCAGGAAGTTCCGCCCATATAAAGTAACCTCCGTTTGTTTCAGGAATTGAAAAACCGTTTGCCTCAAGGCATTCGGATAATGCTATGTAACTGTTTTTTATGTTATTACGTAATGCTTCGGTGTATTCTTTAACGGATGTTTTATTTTCCATGAAAAGGGCAATGGCCTTCTGCATAACCGAACAAGCAGATAAACCAGTGTAATCGTGTATTTGCCTGATGCGTTTCATATGTTTTTCGTGGCAGATAAGGTAGCCTATTCTCCAGCCGGTAATAGAAAATTTTTTCGAAAAACTATTTACGTAAAAAATCTTTTCATTGAAATGTTTATATGGATAATAAGGGGGATTATCGAAATAAATATCCTGATAAACAGCATCTAATAAAAGGTATATATCTTTTTTAACGGTAATTTTGACCAGGTGCTCCATGACATTCTTTGAAAGGATTTTTCCGTATGGATTTCCGGGCGATGCAACGACCATCAGTTTAACATTATTTTTATCGATGGTTTTTTCGAGCAAATCATCATCAATATGATCTGAATTTGTTTTGAAAGCAAGGCTTTTCAATCCGAAAATATCCGGCAGAAAACGATAACTTTCATAAAGCGGATCAAACCCTATCACCGAAAATGAACCCAGTTGGTTTTTAAGGTAAAGCATAACCAATGTAATTGCTTCAGTAGCCCCCTGGCTTACCATGATATTAGCCTCATTAATTGCAGTTTTTCCCCGGTAACATTCAATAATCCGCTGCATGAGCAAAGGGTCTCCGTTTCCCGGGGCATACTGGTGAACACCGGTTTTTGCCAGTTGGGTAAGCTGGTCAGTCAGGCCTTCGGGAGGAGAAAAGCCAGGAATTCCCTGGGCAAGATTTATACCTCCGCCCGATTTGACTTTATTACTCATATATCCAATGAGTGATCCTTCGGGAAGTGTATATGATACAGGTGTTTTCATCAATAAAAAACCCCACTGAGTGGGGTTTAAATACAGTTAAAAAATATTGTTATTCGTATGAAATAAAATCAAAGGGCATTTCCACCAGATCGGAATAATATTTTCCTGTTTCATACATATCCTCATCATCGGCTTTGTAATGCCAGTTAATTTTAACAGGTGACCCGCTTAAATGGATTTTATTCAGTTTTTTAATCAGTTCAAAAATAACTTTTGATGATGCGGTATTAAAATATTTCATTTTAAAAATTACATTGGTTGTAGGATTGGGCTCATTGGCATAATCCTCCAGCCATTTAATAATGGGTTGATAAACTTCCCTCGCATTTTCGGGCAGCGATTGCCCTGAAAATTCAAAAATAGACCTGTCTTTGTCTAAAATAACATTGGGATTCTGTTTTGTACCTTCGATATATAACTGCTTCATCAAATATTCGTTTTAATTCAAAATCATCAGAAATCGCCATCTAAAATAATTAAAATTCATTTCCTATACAAATAAAAATCAAATAAAATTAACCATTAAAATGTTGAAAACTTTCTTTTAGCCTATAAATTAATAAGTTCGTCAAATGTTGACCCTGAAAAATTATTTCATCCATTGTTCAATTTCATGAATATTTTCAGGTTTGCCGGCATCAATAATGAGCTTATCGGTTACAAAAGGCCTGATAATTTTATCTTTAGCCTGTTCAAGATAAAAATCAATCAGCGAAAAGGCGCCTGAAAGCTTTGTTTCACAATAGCTTGAGGTATCAATAATCTGTATTCCGCTGAATGCATAAGCTGATGCCGGTTTATTTTCTCCGACAATACGTTGCTCATTGTTCCCGGGTTTTTCCCAACCACAAAGTTGGTCTTTATCATCGAACAGCAAATAACGTGATGAGGGACGGTTGCTTACACATAATGTAGCCACCCTTTCGTTTTCTGAAAGATGATCGTGAAATAAACTGAGCAGGTCAACCTCCGAAAAAATATCAACGTTATGCACAAGTACAGGTCCGTTTCCAAGTAAGGGCAGGGCTTTTTTTACGCCACCTCCGGTATCGAGCAGCATATCACTTTCATCTGAAAATTGAATACTGATGCCGAAATTCTGGTTTTGAGCCATGTAACTCTTTATCTGGGCTGCAAAATGATGAATGTTGATGCATATATCATTAAAACCATAATGTTTTAACCTTTCAATCGTGATCTGAAGCAGGGTTTTCCCGGCAATTTCGACCAGCGCTTTGGGTTTATTGGTGGTTAATGGTTTTAGTCGTGTGCCAAGCCCTGCTGCAAGGATCATGGCTTTTTTCTGGTAATTCTGATTCATCTGCAAATTTAATGTTTTTCTTCAATGATATGTAAACCTTCGGTTTTCAGTATTTTATCTGAAAATAAACCACTGTCTCTTTTCCTGATATCAAGAGTTATCCGGCAAAGATTATCAAATTGCTGAGAAATAGGTTCCAGTCTCATTTCTTTTATCATTTTCATCACCGTATTCATTGAGGAATAAGGAAATTCAACGATGAACCGGTCTTTTTCCGTATCGGTAACGATGTCAGAATGGACAATGGCATCGGTGGCAGCCATGCGGTAAGCATTTATAAGCCCGGGAATGCCAAGTTTTGTTCCGCCAAAATACCTGACAACGATAATCAGAATATTTGTCAAATCATTCGATTGTATTACCCCAAATATTGGCATGCCCGATGACCCCGAAGGTTCACCGTCATCGCCGGCTCTGTAAAGTTTCTTCCCGGCACCCAGCCTGAAAGCATAAGCATGGTGCCTGGCATCATGATAGTCGCGACGTAATTGTTTCTGAATCGATTTTATTTCTTCTTCATTAAAAACAGGATAGGCAAAAGCAAGAAACCGGCTACCCCTTTCTTTATAAATCCCTTGCGAAGGAGCTGAAATTGTACGGTAAATATCAAATCCACCTGTCAGATCCATAAGTAAAATTTGGCTCCAAATTAGCAAATATTCAGCAATGGCAATAAAACAGAACAATTTAATACGATGACCCCGGCCGATTTACATGATGACAGAAGATAAAACTTATTAACTTTTTATCGACATATATATAAGATTACGATCGTGAATTGTACATTTATCAGCCATTAAAACGCCAAAAAATATGATTATTTCCATGAGAAACAAAAGTTTAATCTCTATCAACGATTACACCAAAGAAGAATACCTGCGTATCCTTGAACTTGCTGCTGAATTTGAAAAGCATCCGGTACAGGATATTATGCAGGGGAAAGTGGTAGCAACCCTTTTTTTTGAACCTTCTACCCGTACCCGTTTAAGTTTTGAAAGTGCCGTGAATAAACTGGGTGGCCGTGTCATTGGTTTTACCGATGCCGGTTCATCGAGTGTCAGCAAAGGCGAAACGTTGAAAGATACCATTAAAACAGTAAATAATTACTGCGACCTGATCGTGATGCGTCATCCGGTTGAAGGAAGTGCAAGATATGCCTCTGAAGTGGCAACCATTCCGGTCATCAATGCAGGCGACGGGGCCAACCAGCATCCTACACAGTGTCTGCTTGATTTATATTCTATTCAGAAAACACAACATACCCTGGAAAATCTTAATATTTTTTTAGTCGGAGATCTTAAATATGGCCGTACTGTTCATTCATTGCTTCAGGCTATGAGTAACTTTAATCCTACTTTCAATTTTATTTCGCCCGATGAATTAAGGATGCCCGATGAATACAAAATTTTTCTCGATCATAAAGGAATAAAGTATTACGAACATTCTGATTTTGCCAACATCATGCAATATGCTGATATTATATATATTACACGCGTCCAGCGAGAACGTTTTTCCGACCCGATTGAGTATGAAAAAGTCAAAAACGCTTATGTATTGAAAAATGCAATGCTAAAAGATACCAAACCTAACCTCAGAATTTTGCATCCACTTCCGAGGGTGAATGAAATAAGCACCGATGTGGATGAAAATGAAAAAGCTTATTATTTTACCCAGGCACTTAACGGGGTTTATACCCGCATGGCTATTATGTCGGCAATTTTAGGTTTAAAATAAAATTAATCAGTCTATGAAAGATCATAAATATCTCAGCGTTAGTGCTATTCAAAACGGAACCGTCATTGACCATATTCCGGCCCTGAATCTTTTTAAAGTAATCAGTATCCTCGGACTTGATAAACTTGAAAATCTTATCACCTTCGGAACAAACCTTCCAAGTAAAAAACTTGGCAAAAAGGCCATCATTAAAATCAGTGATAAATTCTTCGAAGACAAGGAAATTAATAAAATTGCACTGGTTGCTCCTACAGCCAAGCTTAATATTATAAAAAATTATGAAGTGGTTGAGAAAAAGGAAGTTAAAGTCCCGGATGAAATTATAGGAATTGCCCGTTGTATGAATCCAAAATGCATTACCAATCATGAAAGCGTTGTTACCCGTTTCCATGTTGTTGGCGCAAAGACGGTTTCATTGCGTTGCTATTATTGTGAAAAAATTACCGATCAGGAGCACATCCAGATCATCTGATTTTTTCAGCGATCGAAAACCGGAAAAGTCAGGAATTATATTGTATCTGAACTATATAAACCGAGGTGCTGAGAATTTTTACCCCTGATATAAATAAGCGTACTAAACCACCTGGTATTTATTCAAAATAATCTTTCATACGATCGAAAAATGTCCGGTCGTTTTTTGAGGGTTTAGGTATAAAGTTCTCTGATACAGCAAGTTTTTCAAGTATCTTTTTTTCTTCTTTGGTCAGTTCCGATGGTATCCAAACATTGATCTGCACCAGCAAATCGCCTCGCTGATAACCATTTACATCCGGAAGACCTTTCGATTTAAGACGAAGTATTTTACCCGACTGTGTACCTGGTTCAATTTTTATTTTTGCTTTTCCTTCAATGGTTGGAATTTCGGAGGTTGTGCCCAGTGTTGCTTGCGGAATACTGATAAAAAGCCGGTAAATCAAATCATTGCCGTCTCTTACAAGATTTTCGTCAGGTTCTTCGGTAATCTGAACCAGTAAATCGCCATTTACACCACCACGTCTTGCTGCATTACCTTTTCCGCTAACATTAAGCTGCATCCCTTCTGCAACACCGGCAGGTATTTTTATGGTAATAACATCATCGCTGTGCAACAGGCCTTCGCCGTGGCAGTGGTCACATTTTGCAGTAATAATCTGCCCTTCGCCTTCGCAGGTCGGACAAACCGAAACGCTTTGCATCTGGCCAAGAAAAGTATTGGAAATACGGGTTACCTGCCCTGTACCGCGGCAGGTTGTGCAGGTTGAATAACCTTTTGCATTGGCAGCTCCCGTACCATTGCAATGTTGGCACGAAACGAGTTTTGTGACTTTAATTTTTTTCTCAACCCCGGTGGCGATTTCAGCAAGTGTAAGCCTTACTTTGACGCGCAGATTTGAGCCTTTCTGAACCCTTCGGCCGCGTTGAGAACCGAAACCTCCAAATCCGCTAAAACCTCCAAATCCGCCAAAAGCATCTCCAAAAATATCACCAAAATGCGAAAAAATATCTTCCATGGTCATGCCACCACCCGAAAAACCGTTTCCTGAAGCTCCGCCAACACCTGCATGTCCAAACTGATCGTAACGTTTTCGTTTATCATCGTTACTCAATACTTCGTATGCTTCGGCAGCTTCTTTAAACTTTTCTTCAGCCTGTTTATCTCCCGGATTTTTGTCGGGATGATACTGTATGGCTTTTTGACGGTAAGCCTTTTTTATTTCGGCTGCCGATGCGTTTTTTGCCACTCCCAGCACCTCGTAATAATCTCTTTTTGCCATCTGTTTATCTGTTATTTTATTCCCCGACGACTACTTTTGCGTGACGTATTACTTTTTCGTTAAGGAAGTATCCTTTCTGAACGACGTCAACCACTTTCCCTTTCAAATCCGGCGATGGAGATGGTATTTGGGTGATGGCTTCATGCAGATCGGTATTAAATGCCAGCCCTTTTGCTTCAATTTCTTTTACTCCCCGGTTTTTGGTAAATTCAATCAGTTTCTGGTATATTAATGTAATGCCTTGTTTTATTGCTTCACAATCATGGCTTTGTTCTATTGAAAGCATAGCCCTGTCAAAATCGTCAATCACCGGTAATATATTCACCAGTACATCTTCACCCGCCGATTTTATCAGCTCAGCCCGCTCGCGCAAAGTGCGTTTACGGTAATTATCAAATTCTGCAGACAAACGGATGTATTTTTCAGTGATCTCGGCAATTTGCATTTCGAGGTCTGTCTCTTTTTCTGCAGGTTTTGTTTCGTCGGTTTTGACAGAGAAAGGTTGAGATTCATCAGGTTGTTTTTCTTCTGAAGTTGTTTCTTCTGTTAAATCCACTTCTTCATTCAAAGTGTTATTATTATCATCCTGAGGTTCCTGAATTTTTTCAGTATTTTTAGGTTTCCGCATATTAAGTTCGTTATTTTAATTTTTCATGCTTGCCAATCAAAAAATCTGCCATTTTTTTAAAGCGACAATTTGACATTCCGGCAGTATTTCATTTCGAATGATTGAATACAATTGCCTGCAGCAACAAAGCAAACACTGAATAAGGATTTTTTAATGCGGAGAGAGGGGGATTCGAACCCCCGGTCCCGATTACTCGGGACAACGGTTTTCGAGACCGCCCCGATCGACCGCTCTGGCATCTCTCCGGATAAAAAAAACACAGGCATAAGCCTGTTTTCTGGCGGAGAAAGAGGGATTCGAACCCCCGGTCCACCTTACAGCGGACAACGGTTTTCAAGACCGCCGCAATCGACCACTCTGCCATTTCTCCGCTGCAAAAGTAGAAAAATATTCTGATTCGTAGCGGAGAATTTTAATGAAAAAATTTTTTTTTTCAACATGCTATATATCAAATAAATATTTTTATATATTTGAATCTGTTAAGGTTCTTTGAAAAAATGCAGGTAAGGGTTGTAAATTAAGTAGCTGTATTATAATAATTTATAATTTTTTTGTAATGATTTTTTTGGATAACTTTTTTATCACTCGCTGAGAATAAAGCGTGGAGTATCTTGTTCAATAAGGCATTCAAAAAAAGTTATAAACCATTTTTTTAAAAAAAAATGAAAAAAAATGCATTTATCATTTGTTAAAGTCTTGGAATAGCCTATATTTGCATTGACTGATAATAAAAACTTTCAATTAACTCAAAAATTAATCACTATGAACAAAGCAGAATTAATCGATGCCATTGCATCAAAATCAAAACTGACAAAAGCTGATTCAAAAAAAGCTTTGGATGCTTTTATCGAAGCCACCAGCCACACCCTTAAAAAAGGCGGACGCATTGCTTTAGTAGGTTTCGGTTCATTTTCAGTATCAAGCCGTAAAGCACGCACCGGTCGTAATCCACAGACAGGAAAAGAAATTAAAATTCCTGCAAAAAAAGTAGTAAGATTCAAAGCTGGTAGCGAACTTACACACACCGTTCAATAGATTTGACAAGCTTTAAATAAAAAGGGGTACATTTGTGCTCCTTTTTTTTTATCTATATGATTGATTTAATTTCATACCTGAAACAATTTGTTTTCGACCGCAGGTTTGAGCAGATTGAAAAAAAACTCAATGACCGGACCAGGTACATTACCATTGTGCTCGAAAACCTGTTTCAGAGTCATAATGCATCGGCGATATTACGAACCTGCGACTGTCTTGGTATTCAGGATATTTATGCTGTTGAAACGGCCAATAGTTTCAAAATCTGTGATGCTATTGCACTTGGATCGTCCAAATGGCTTGACCTATATACCTATAATAATACTTCAGGTGGTATTTCAGGTGCCATTCAAAGCCTGAGGAAATCAGGATACCGCATTGTGGCTACCTCCCCGCATCGCAATGATGTTGCATTAAATGATTTTGACCTGTACAAAGGGAAAATAGCCCTCATTTTTGGAACTGAACTCGAAGGACTATCAGAACCAGCACTTAATCAATGTGATGAATTTGTAAAAATTCCGATTTATGGCTTCACCGAAAGTTATAATGTTTCGGTTTCGGCAGGTATTATTCTTTATAGCCTTATTAATCAGCTCAGGGCTTCATCTATTCAATGGCATCTGACTGACGATCAGAAACAGCAGTTATTGCTACGCTGGTTAAAGGCATCTATTAAAGATGCAGATCTGATTATTGAGCGTTACAATAAAATGATCAGCGCGAAATAACGATTTTATAAGTTTGAGTGGTTTTCCCTGAAATTATTTTTAAAAAATATAATCCTTCACCTATATCTGAAACCATTATCGTATTTTCATCTGATTGCAAATTACCAGATTTTATCAATCGCCCGTCGGAAGAAAAAATGGAATAATCTGAAAATGTATGCATTGGCATTTTCAGGTTCAGGTACTCATTGGTAGGATTCGGATAAATGGTATGACTGGTGACAGGTATTTCATTCATGTCATTGTACCTGAAATAATAGCTTCTGGCTTTTTGTACCAGTTTTTTAAGATTGTATTCGTTGCCGGCCGAAAGTATGGCAAATGCCAGTTTTATGGAATCATAAGGGAGTATGGTCATGGGGCCTGCCGACGTAATTTGTGCCACATCGTTCCCATTACCGGTTGCACCTGCGTTATGCCTGTTATTTGTGAGAGCAAACCAACGTTCTTCAATCGACAAACCATCGGTGATATTAATTCCTCCCAGCCCGCTGTCAATATTATCGAAAGCATAGTGTTTTACAGGATAGTCGTTTAAAAAGCTTATGCCCGCATAGATCAATTCTCCGGAGGTAGTACGGGTATAACTGCATGCATATTCTTCGAAAAATCCAGTCTGGTTCTGGTTAAAGTCGGGTATATCCCAATCGGTAAAAATGCCGGCATATACCTGGCTATGGGTAACCGGGGTAATATTTTTAAGTGTAAATTCCCATATAATGAAATTCAAGCCGGGTTTATTCCAGCACAGGGTATTTTGTGTCACTTCGATGTTAAGTGCATGGTCCAGTGCATATTGATCATTATATATTACGTGAGTTTTTATCAGTGAATCGTTGCCTTGTTCGGCAACATTACCAATCATGCTAGTCATTTTGAAATCGTCATATCCTCTGAAACAGCTTGAAACCTGGTAATTTGATTTTCCGGCAATAAAACCTGCTTCGTAAAGTAACTGTTTCCCACCGATAATAAAACCATTCCCCTCGGGAGGTGTGAGCGAAGCATACCCTATTTTTCCGTTTCCGCTGGCCGTGGTTGCTGCATCATCCCATTGCAGGTTAATATATGACTGGTTGAGTTTTATTTTGATAAATTGTTCCTGGGAATAACCTCCTGCCGAAATACTAAGTTTTATATAAACATTCTCGTCGGCAGGGGTGTAAGGGTCTATGATAAATGAAAAAGAGTTTGAAACAGGAAGGCTTTGCAATGTTGCCATATTACCTGTTTGAAAGAGGTTACTGATAAATCTGATATAGGGTGAATTTGATGAAGCAGTGATTGTAACATAACTAACCGGAATAAGGTAGTTGGTGAGTGTTCCTGAAACGAAGACGGTATCATTTGCCCTGAAAAGGTTATCAGCGTAATCAGTATTAATAATATTGTGAAAAACAACGGAAGCGGGTACCGGGTCACTGATGGCTTTATATAAATTGACACGTCCGCTGCCAAGTTTTCCGGAATAGGGTTGGTTTGCCGGAATGGTATCGATGATATCGGTTGTGCGGCGCAGGATTTCGCCCAACTGGATTCCGGAATATTGTGGACGGGCAGCTTTAACAATGGCTGCGCATGCGGCTACAATGGGCGATGCATATGAAGTTCCTGACCTGAAAGCATAGGTATTATCCAACCCGGGAGAAAAGATATCTTCACCTGGCGTACAAAAATCCACCTTTGAATTATATGTAGATGAAGACCATTTATGATCAAGGTTATTCGTGGCGGCAATACTGAAAACGTGATCGTATGATGCCGGGTAATAATAATCTTCATTATTGGCGTTTCCGGCTGCTGCAACCAGCAGTATGTTTTTTTCAAGGCAAATATAATCTGCCACATCTTTCCCAAGGTTGCTGTAAAAAGTACTTCCCCATGAACAGTTGATGATGTGCGAACCCATTTCTGCAGCATATACAGCCCCTTCGTAGTCATTTACTAAAATATCACTGGCGTCGGAAATTTTTACCGGTAAAAATTTTGTCCGGTAACCGGTACCGGCAATCCCCTTTCCGTTGTTTGTGCGTGCAGCAGCGATACCACTCACTCTTATGCCATGGGGGTTTGTTTCTATCTGGGGGTTATTATCGTTGCAACCCATATCCCATCCGCGGTAATTGTCTGTAAATCCGTCATTATCATCGTCAATGCCATTGATAGGGTCGTTCAGGTTATAAAAAATATTATCAATCAGGTCTTCATGATCAATATCAATACCGGTATCAACTATACCTATTATTATATTGCTGTCGCCCTGATTAAGTTGCCAGGTTTCAAAAGCTTTAATGACAGTAAGATAATACTGACTGGTAACATAAGGGTCATCGGGCTGGTCAAGTATATATGATTTATAGCGGGGCTCGGCATAAAACACCTCTCCGGTTTCATTGATTTGTTGAATGAGTTTGGCAACAGCAATATTCCCGTCAGTAACCAGTTCATAAATAGTGCTTAGGTCATAAGCAGGATTCTTCGGAACATTTTTTATAAATGAGAATGGCTGCCTGATTTCTTTGATATGCTTGTTTTGCATGATGGAAACAAGGCCATGGTATCCTGTCTCAGCAGGATCATTATTTTTCAGTGTTCCGGTCTTAAGCTTAAAAACAACACGGTTGTTAAAATATGGGGTTTCCTGTGCTGCTAAAAAGAAGTGAGGAAAAATGAAAAGGCAAAAGAATAAAAATACAGATCGGTGCATCATTTGAATTCAAAAATATTTGCTAAGTTAGCCAATGATTCACGAATAATCGCCGAGATTATTCTGAAAAATATGACTAAAGAATAAAATTTATTGATTATATTTGCAATTATTGGGATCAATAACCAATATTCAGAGGTAAAGAAAAAATGATAAAGAAATTCAATTAATAGAAGCTATATGAATTGTATAATCATTGATGATGATAAGCTTTCGAGGAAAGTGATTGAGGAATTTGTTCAGAAAACTGAGTTTTTAAACCTGATCAACACATACTCCAATGCGCTTGAAGCGATGAATGCTTTTTCGGGTGAGGATGAAGTACACCTGATTTTTCTGGATATTGAAATGCCGGAAATGTCGGGACTCGAATTTTTAAAAACCCTGGAAAACCCTCCTATGATTATTATAGTGAGTGGTAAAGAAAAATATGCGCTCGAAGCTTTTGAATACGATGTAGTTGATTATCTTTTAAAACCCTTACAGCCTACCCGGTTTTATAAATCGGTAAACAAGGCTTACAGGCGCTATATTGATAAATATGGAGCCAGGGGAGGAAATAATGAGATATTTGTTAAAAAGAAAAATGCAACCCTGGTGAGGATTAATTATGATGATATTTTATGGGTAGAAGCACTTGAGAATTATGTTATCATCAGTACATTCAGCGAAAAATTTACGATTCATTTCACCATGAAATCGATCTCACAGAAACTGCCTCCTAATAAATTCAAACGTATTCACAGGTCATTCATCGTCAATGTGAATAAGATTGATGTCATTGAAGATAATTCAGTAATTATAAAAACCGAAAGCGGATCAAAAATTTTGCCCATCGGGAAGTCGTATAAGGACAAACTGCTGAACGAGCTAAATCTTATTTCCAAATAATCAATGGTTTCGCAAAGGCAATTGTTTTTTCAACACCTTGCCCAGACTTCGCCTCAGCCCATGGCACTTGAAATTACCTCGGCCGATGGTATTTATCTTACCGACATCAGCGCGAAGAGGTATATTGACCTGGTTTCAGGGGTTTGCACCAGCAATGTCGGGCATGGCAACAAAACGGTGATTGATGCCGTAAAGAGCCAGTCAGAAAAATATATGCACCTGATGGTTTACGGCGAATTTATCCAGTCACCTCAGACATGTTATGCCGAAGCTTTAACCCGTTCATTACCCGAAGGACTTGATAGTGTTTATTTTGTAAACAGCGGTAGCGAAGCAATAGAAGGAGCCATTAAACTGGCTAAAAGATTTACCGGGCGTTTTGAGGTGGTTTCATTCATCAATGCTTATCATGGAAGCACACAGGGAGCTTTGTCTGCCATGGGCAACGAAATGCTGAAAAAACCATTCCGGCCTTTGATACCCGGCCATGCTTTTATAGCGTTTAATAAGCCTGCCCAGCTCAAAGCCATTTCAGAAAAAACCGCCTGTGTTATTGTTGAACCTGTTCAGGCCGAAGCAGGTGTTGTTGTTCCCGATGATGGTTTTTTGCAACAAATATATCAGCGCTGCATCGAAAAGGGTGCGTTACTCATTTTTGATGAAATTCAGACAGGTTTTGGCCGCACCGGCAGCCTTTATGCAATGGAGCATTGGAATGTTACGCCTCATATTGTTACACTGGCAAAAAGTTTGGGAGGGGGTATGCCACTTGGTGCTTTTATTGCTTCAAAAGAGATTATGTCGTGTCTATCTGTGAATCCTGCGCTGGGGCATATCACTACTTTCGGCGGACATCCTCTGTGCTGCGCGGCAGGCTTAGCTGCTTTTGAATATTTGAAGAAGAATAAACTGGCTGAACAAGCTGGTCCGAAGGGATTGTTATTCAGGCAATTGTTAGTGAACAAAACAATAAAAGAAATCCGCGGAAAAGGACTTTTACTGGCTGTTGACCTGGGATGTGCCGATAAAGTTACTAAAGTGATACAACTGGCACTTGAAAAAGGAATCATTCTCGATTATTTTTTGTTTTGCAATACCGCCTTTCGCATTGCTCCGCCGCTGATCATTACCGAAGAGGAAATTCATCATTGCTGTAGTTTGATCAACGAGGTTTTAACGCAGGTTTAATAAGGAATTGAGAAGTGCCGGTATTTTAAATACATTATATGGGGATCAGGCATGTACAGCAATAAACATTGTAATAAATGAAAAGAAATATTTTATTTACCATCATTATACTTTTTGTTATAGTTTGCTTTGCCCGGCCGGCAATTCCTGATAAAAAACAAATGGGTGAGCTATTACACCGGATTTACCTGTCAAAATCAGATACATTGAAAGATTCATTAAACGCTGTTTTGCTGGATTCCATGCGTGTATGGCTGAAAAATGAATCCACTTTCAGGTATAATTTTGATTCTGTACCGCACATTGGCATCATGTATTCGCCCGACAATGCCTTCAGAATTTACAACTGGAATATTCAGTGGAACGACGGCACTTTTACCTATTATGGTTTCTTACAACTATTTAACAAAAAAGGACAGTTTTGCCTGCACGAACTGATGGATAAGAGTGATTTTATAGAAAATCCTGAAAATCAGACATTAGACCCTCAAATGTGGTTTGGAGTTTTATACTACCAGATTTTTAAAGTGGATGATAAAAAGACACCCTATTATATGTTGTTGGGATGGGATGGCAATAACGATTATTCAAAAAAGAAAATAATTGAAGTATTGTATTTTAATGCTAACGGAATGCCACAGTTCGGGAAAAACGTGTTTAAAGGTGAAAAAGCACGCCTTAAACGTATCATTTTCGAATATTCTTACCTGGCAAATATGTCATTGCGTTATTACGATGAAAATAAATCCATTATTTTCGATCACCTGGCACCTCCCAAGCCATCACTTACAGGTCAGTATCGTTTTTACGGACCTGATTTTTCATACGATGCTTATGTTTTCAATGATGGTAAGTGGGAATTCAGATCGAATGTTGACGCACGGAATCCGAAAGTGAAGAAATCAAAGCAAAAAAAATAGTTTTCTGTCTTATTTTTACGATTGATAATAATTAATTAATTTTACTGAAAACAGATAACTGGTTAAAGTTGAAAAGCAAAACAAGATCGATTTATAAAGTTCGGTTAGCATTGGTTGACAATGATTTGATATTTGCCGATGAACTTGCCGGAAAAATTCATCAGACCGGCGATGCTAAGGTGAAAACGCTTTGCGCTACTGATTTTTTCAGCCCCGGTTATTATACCGATCATGATAAATTCACCGTAATTGCCATTGATTATCTTTCGCTCAGGGCATTATTCCGTGATATAAAAACATTTCCCGAAGCCATTAAAGGGTTTCAACGGAAGAGTATTTTTATATTATACCCTCCCGACACCAGTGTTGCTGATCTTGAACGGGTTCCAAAGCCCGAAAATACAATTCATATCATAAAGGATGAGAATATGGCAGGTGTACTGATGGCGCATATCCATTATTTTATGACCTGTAAAATGTACAAGACAAGGCTATTGTCGTTCAGGGTTGCTTTAATGATGCTCATGGCTACTTTGCTGACCATTGCTGTCAGCTGGGTTATTTCCCTTTTCTGACGATATGTCATACATGGAAACATGGCACAGGCTTTGAATTAAAAGCCGCAAATTTATTATTGTATAACCCAAAAAAATAAAAAGCTATGCAACAAGGAAAAATTGCGGTAACTTCTGAAAACATTTTCCCTATTATTAAAAAATTCCTTTATTCTGACCATGAAATATTTTTACGTGAATTGGTTTCAAATGCTGTTGATGCCACTCAGAAACTGAAAACCCTTGCCTCGGTAGGTGATTATAAAGGCGAGCTTGGCGATCTGACCATTCGTATCAGCCTGGATAAGAAAAAGAAAACCCTTACGGTTTCGGATGCAGGGATTGGAATGACAGCCGATGAGATTGATAAGTATATCAACCAGATAGCTTTTTCAAGTGCTGAGGAATTCCTGGATAAATATAAAAACGATCTGAACGCCATTATCGGACATTTTGGTCTTGGATTCTATTCATCATTTATGGTTTCCGATAAGGTTGAAATCATTACCCGTTCCTATCTCGAAAACAGTGAACCTGTAAAATGGGAATGCAAAGGCGATCCGGATTACAGCATCGAAGAAGTCAAAAAGGATGCACGGGGAACCGATGTTATTTTGCATATATCGTCCGACAGCGAGGAATTTCTTGAAGAATCGCGTATTGATGCTATCCTGAAAAAATATTGCCGGTTTCTCCCGGTTGAAATTGCTTTCGGAAAAGAAAAAGAATGGAAAGACGGTAAATATGTTGATACGGAAAAAGATAAGATAATAAACCAGACCAAACCGGCCTGGACACGTAAACCGGGAGAATTAAACGAGGAAGATTATAAATCATTTTATCACGATTTATACCCTGTTGCTGAAGAGCCACTGTTTTATATTCATCTGAATGTGGATTACCCATTCAATCTTACCGGTATCCTGTATTTTCCCAAACTGAAATCAAATTTTGAAATTCAGAAGAATAAAATCCAGCTATATTGCAACCAGGTTTTTGTAACCGATTCGGTTGAAGGAATTGTTCCGGAGTTTCTTACTTTGCTTCATGGTGTCATTGATTCGCCCGATATACCGCTTAATGTATCACGAAGCTATCTGCAAAGCGATTCGAATGTAAAGAAAATTTCGGGGCATATTACCAAAAAAGTGGCCGACCGTCTGGAAGAAATATTTAAAAACCAACGCGATGAATTTGAAAAAAAATGGGACGATCTGAAACTGTTTATCGAATACGGCATGATAACCGATGAGAAGTTTTTTGAAAGGCTTCGTAAATTTGCATTGTTTAAAAATATTGATGGTAAATTTTTCACCATTGACGAATATGAAAAACTGATAAAACCTGAACAAACCGATAAAAACGGCCGGCTTATTTATCTTTATGCCTCCAGCAAAATCGACCAGTGGGCTTATATTGAGGCAGCCCGTAACAAAGGATACGATGTATTACTGCTCGACGGTCAGCTCGATCAACACCTGATTAATCATCTTGAATCGAAACTTGAAAAAAGCGGCTTTGCACGTGTTGATTCAGATGTCATTGACCGCCTTATTGTGAAAGATGAAAAGGAAAAGCCGGCATTATCATGGGAAGAGCAAAATGAACTGGGGAGTATTTTTCGCGATCACCTGCCAAAGGATGGCCATTTTACCATTGTTTTTGAAAAGCTCGGAGAAAATGACCTCCCTATGACCATCACCCAGTCTGAGTTTATGCGCCGTATGCGCGATATGGGATCGCTCAGTGGTTTGTCATTGTACAACAATTTTCCGGCCCAGTATAATATGGTGGTCAATCTTAATCATCCAATGGTGGCCGATGTGATGAAAGACAAAGATGCAAAGATTGGTGGGGAACTTGAAAAACTGAGCATTGACCAAAAAAATATTCAGCAGAATATTGATCAGCTCAACAGTAAACTCAAAGATAAAAAAGACGAAGAAATTGACCAGGCCGACAAAGACCTGCGCGAAGATTACCGTAAACAGGAAAATGAGATTAAAGACAGGAAAAAAGAAATACTTGCATCCTATGGAAACAGCAACCCGTTGGTTAAGCAAATGATTGATCTTTCGCTTATTGCAAATAATATGCTTAAAGGTGAAGACCTGATGAAATTTGTTAAGCGAAGTATTGAACTGATTAAGAAATAATTGAGGTTTAATCCTTACAATGGTAACCTGCAAGAACCTGTATGGTCCTGCAGGTTATTTTTTTGTTTATGTTCAGATTGCTCATCAATGTTTTTATAAACAATGACTGGGCAAGAATAGTATCGTGTTTTTACATAGACAGGGGATGAAACCTGATTTTTTTGCCTGAGAATTCTATAGCTGGTAAAGGCATTTTCACCATATTCAATCCGTAAAAGAGCATTTTAATCCATTTATTTCTGATTTTTATTTTGCTGAAATCAATATCGGGCGAAAGATAAAATTGCCTCTTACGCGAAAAAGATGGAAGTGTATTTCCGTTCCATTCATCAGGATTAGTTTTTGCCCCCAGCATGCCATCAGCACCATAGCCGGCCGATACAGCCAGCCATTTGGGAAAAGGAAGTCCGAAAGAGCCCGGGCTAAAACTCAGCCAATAGGTTTGGGCATTATAATCTTTTAAAAGGCTTTCCGGCGGGGTACTTCCAAGTAAGTCGGGGCGGTACTGTGGGTGATTGCCAGGGATGTACCCGAATTTTAAGATAATCCGTTGTTCGTTCCATAATGATTGTTGCAGCGTAAAAAGTGTAATGCCTGCAGTATTGGCTGCAAGGTCAGAAACCGATGCTCCCCAGCCATTTGAAAAGCCATCGAATATTTCGATACCTGAAAATGCGAACCATGTTGTGAGAGCACTTTCGGTCAAAGCATCTTTTTTACTTTTTGATGCCCAGCGTAAGGCGTGGTACGAAAGCATCTGGGTTTGGTAAGTCCCGTAGAAATGTCCTGCTTTATCCATCATCAGCCATTCATGGCTATCGTCGAACCAATGAAAAGACGAGGTTGAATAATCGGCATACCATAAAAAACCAAGTCCCGTCATGGTTGAGCCATAAATTCCGGATGCTGCTGTGTAATAAATCATTTGTTTTTGCCTAGTTTGCAGGCTGTCGGGTTTTAAACCATGGGCAGAATTATTGTGGAAAATAAGAATAATCACAATATAATTCAATATGTTACGCATGAAAATATATTTTGCCCTTTTAAAACGAAGGTAAGGAATTATTGGTTATGGTTATAAAATGCATTTTTATCGGATGAAAATTTAATGATTATCGGATTAAAACCCGGATGGATTGTAAAAACATCCGTCATCATCAATTTGTTATTAAAATTAAGTAATTTAGCCTGAAATTGAATGATATATGGAAAGAATCGTTAAAAGCACGAAAGAAAAAGCCTTACGCATTAACCTGGACGAAACCATTTATGGAACCATAGCCGAAATTGGCGGAGGGCAGGAGACAGCCCGTGCATTTTTTCAGGCTGGTGGTGCATCGGGTACCATTGCAAAATCAATTTCAGCCTATGATAAAACTTTCAGCGATTCAATTTATTGTAAAAATCAGAAAACCGGTCGTTATGTATCGGAAGACAGGCTGCTGAAAATGCTGGAAATGGAATACAACGAATTGCTTTCGCTGCTGGGAAATGAGAAACAGGAAAAAGTCCGTTATTTCGCTTTTGCCAATACCGTTGAAACCCTTAATTTTTATAAGAATAATGAAGCTAATGGATGGATGGGAATGCGTTACCAGATTTTACCGGCCGGCCAGCCCAACGAGGTAGTGCTTCATGTCAGGCTTTTGGAAAACGATGGTGTGTTGCAACAATATACCCTCGGTATCTTAGGTGTTAACCTGATTTTTGCCTGTTTTTACCATTACCGTTCACCGGTTGACTTTATTAATTCTTTACTCGATAATTTATCGACCGACCGGATAGAGATCACTTTTTTAAGAATGACAGGCCCGGATCTGGCATTTATTGATAACCGCCTTTTAAGTGTGCAGCTGGTAAAAAACGGCATTACTCCGGCAGTGTTTTTCGACCGGAAAGGCAATGTCAGGAACCCGGGCGATTTGTTTTATCGTAAAAATATACTGGCTTTACGCGGGAGTTTCAGGCCTGTTACCTACGTTGGCATTGATATGCTAAAATCTGCCTACCGGCTTTTTAAAACCGAACCAGCCTATGATAAAGATAAAACACTGACATTATGCGAGATAACATTGAACAACCTGTTAGAAGAAGGTATTTTTGACGAAACAGATTTTTTGCAACGTGTCGATCTGTTAAATGCAATTGGACAAAATGTTATGGTTAGTCATTTCAGGGAGTTTTACAAACTGGCAGCCTATTTTGCCCGTTACCGGATTGAAAACATCAGGTTGATTATTGGTGTGCCAACGTTTTCAAAAGTAATTGATCCATCCTATTACCAACATTTAAAAGGTGGAATTCTGGAAGCCTTTGGCCGTTTATTCATGGATAATCTTAAAGTTTATCTTTATCCTGCCATAGGAAAGGATAAAAAATCACTGTTCCGCAGTGCCGACCTTCCCATGCAGGAAGATATTAAATTTTTGTATCAATACCTTATTCAAAATAACCGCATTGTAGATATTCATGATTTCAATGCCGGATTTCTGCATATAAATTCTCATAAAGTGCTGGAGATGATAAGAAAAAGAAATAATGAATGGGAAAAATGGGTTCCGGTTTTTGTGGCCGACATGATAAAATCGAGACAGTTATTCGGATATAAGGAAGAAAAGGGAACGAAAAAATCACCTCAGCGAAAATGTCACTGAACGGATGTAAAATAACGGTTTTGTCTGATAATGTGGCCGGAGCTTCAGGCTTTGCCGAACATGGATTATCGTTACTCATTGAGGCAGATAAAACATTGCTTTTTGATGCCGGAGCATCTGATCTGTTTCTGACCAATGCCAAACTTGTTAAGAAAAATGTTCAGGAAATTGATATGGCTATACTCAGCCATGGCCACTGGGATCATGGAAATGGTTTTATGCATTTGCCCGGGGCAGAAATCATGTGCCATCCCGGTGTGTTTAGGCAGCGTTTCAGGCGCAACAACAATGTTCATATTGGCTTGAAATACACTAAAACACAAGCGGAAAAGGTTTTTAAGATGGAATTTAATACCCAACCCTTCCGGCTTTCTGAAATGGTTTATTATCTGGGTGAAATACCACGTGTTACTTCATTTGAATCAAAACATACCCAATATGTACTCGATAATGGACAAGCCGATGATGTGGATGATGAAGTTGCGCTTGCTGTGGTAACTCCTAAAGGGCTTGTAATCCTGGCCGGATGTTCGCATGCAGGAATTTGCAACATTATTCTGCACGCCGTAAAAGTTACAGGAATTGACCAGATTTATACCGTAATGGGTGGGTTTCATCTGAAAGCCGATAACGAAATTACACGACTGACCATTGCTTTTATGAAGCAGTATTGTGTTGAACGGGTTTACCCCATGCATTGTACTTCATTTGCTGCATCCTTCAGATTTTACGAAGCTTTCAAATCGTCGAGGTTGCATACTTGTTCAACTGTTAATTTATAAATCAGATTCATTAAAATTTAATATTTTTGCCGGAAAAACGGATGGAGGCATTATTACCTGCTGCATATTTTGCACCTGTTCAATATTTTACAAAATTATTGATGTATGATTCCATCCATATCGAACAATGGGAGCATTTTCCGAAACAAACCTACCGTAACCGTTGTAATATTTTAACATCCAATGGAATTCAAACCCTAACGGTACCTGTAGAAAGGGGAAGCATACATAAAATACTGATGCGTGACCTGAAAATTGCGTATCACACACCCTGGCAAAAGGTACACCGCCGCTCTGTTGAAGCTGCCTACCGAAACAGCCCGTTTTTTGAATATTATTACGATGAAATAGTTCCGTTTTTTGAACAGCGTTTTTCTTTTCTGATTGATTTTAATATGCAGATCACCCTGAAGATGAATGAGCTGCTCGGGATTAAAAACCATCTGATACTCACGAAAGAATATCAGAAAAACCCATGCATGGATGATTTAAGGTATGCGATTCATCCAAAACCAAAATATAATACGATTGATAAATATTTCAGTGCCAGGCCTTATTGCCAGGTTTTTGTCCATGAATCAGGCTTTGTTGCAAATCTGAGTATGCTTGACTTGTTATTTTGCTGCGGACCCGATTCGAAAGAACTATTGTCAGCTTGCATTAACAAACAAGTATAAATTTTTATCGGCTTCATGGATTTTAATCAGGGTATTGTTATTTTTATACCCCGAAAAAAAATGAATACATAAAAAAATTGTATATTCATACCCTTTAGATGCAACCATGAATTTGTGTAACAAGTTATTGGTTTTAATTAGTTTAATAATATCTGCCGCAAATATTTTTTCGCAGGATCAGATTTTTATTTCCTACACCCCCAACCAAGGATTATCGCAGGGTACAGTTTTTAAAATGCTGCAGGATAAACAAGGATTTATCTGGATCGGAACCGATGATGGTCTGAATTGTTTTGACGGATATTCATTTAAGGTAATGGGTTATGAACCAGGGAAAGACAATTCATTGTCAGATAATAATATTTATGACCTTGCCGAATGTCCTGAAGGGAAAATCTGGATTGCCACAGCTTACGGGTTAAATTGTTATAACCCTATAACCGATCGTTTTACCGTTTTTCTGCATAATCCCGATGATCCCAAATCAATTTCATCCAACATTATTAAATGTATTTTGCACGATCCCGGAAGAATGGTTTTATGGATCGGTTTTGAAAATGGAGTCATTAACCAGCTCAATTATAAAACGTTAAACATTAAAAAAATTATTAATCCCCTTGTTGACAGTTCAAATTTAATTCGCGAACATGTTAAATCGTTATGCGTCGATAAGAAAGGAATATTATGGATAGGTACAAACGGCGCAGGTTTTTACCGGATGGACAACGATGGAAATTTTAAAAAGTATTACCGTAATCTGGCAGATGAAAATTTAAAAAAACCGGCCAACACGATCACCGTAATTTTTGAGGATTCGAAGCAAAGGCTGTGGTTAGGGACAGATGGAAACCATATAGAACTTTTTGACAGGGATAAGGAAGAATTTTACAATTTTGGTTATGATCTGTCTGCCGATGATCTGAAGCGCAAAGGGAAAATAAGATCAATAATTGAAGATCGCCGGGGAAAAATATGGGCTGCAACCTATGGTGGATTAACCAGTTACGACGTACAGAACAATAATTTTTCCCTGTATTTTACTGCTGATGATAAAAAAGAATTCAGTCTTACCAGTAACCGCCTGTTATGCCTGCTTGAAGATAATGCCGGCAGTATCTGGATTGGTAATTATGATAAGGGAATAAACATATTGCATAAACCTGAAGCCGATTTCAGGCATTTCCGGAAAATTGAAGGCAATCCCGGTTCGTTAGCGGGAAATATTGTCCTTGCCTTTGACGAAGATAAAAAAGGTAATTTACTGGTTGGTACATATGATGCGGGACTGAGTATTTTTGACCGTAAAACAGGATCATTTTTCAATCAGAGTTTAAAAAATTCAAAATTAAACAAGGGTATATTATGCCTCCACAGCGATAAAAATGGACTTATATGGATTGGAACATGGGGCGGCGGACTTCAGAAATACAACCCTGCTGACAACAGTGTAGTAGAGTACCAGAAATCAGATGATCCGGGAAATATTTGTAATAATACCATTGTTTGTATGTATGCTTCCGATTCAAATATATTATGGCTTGGAACATATGGCGGGTTATCGGCTTTTAACACTGTAACATGCAGACAGGAGAAAGTTTATACGCGCCGGGAAGGATTGCTCAGTGACGTGATTTTTTGTATCACCCCGGGCTTGAAAGATACCCTTTGGATTGGAACCAAAGATGGGGGAATGAGTTTGTTTATCCCTTCTGCCAATAAATTTATCAATTATGTTTTTGATAAAGACGATACCCTGAGCCTGAGCAACAATGTAATCAAACATATTTACGACGATAGAAAAGGTTCGCTCTGGATTGCCTCTGAAAGAGGACTCAACCGTTTTGATAAGAAAACAAAGAAATTCGATCGGTTTTTTGATAAACATGGTTTGCCCAACAACAATATCTGGGCTATATTACCCGACGAGAAAGGAAACCTCTGGATGAGTACCAACAATGGTGTCAGCCGTTTTTCTCCGGCCAGGTCCAAAACCAAAAATGCTTTCCGCAATTTTACGGTGAATGATGGCCTCCAGTCGAATGAATTTAACCAGGGAGCTTATTTTAAAAGCCCGGCAACCAAAGAAATTTATTTTGGTGGCATCAACGGCTTCAATGCTTTTTTGCCTGCTGATATTGAGGAAAACACCTTCATTCCACCGGTACACCTCACTTCATTTAAAATTTTTGATAAAGAGGTCAGGCTCGATACGAGTATTATTTTTAAAAGGAAAGTTGAGCTGAGCTACAGGGAAAATTTTATTTCGTTTGAATTTACAGGACTTGATTATACAGCTCCTGAAAATAATCTGTTCCAATACATGATGGTAGGCCTTGACCAGGGTTGGAGTCCTGCATCGAAAAGGCGTTATGCCTCCTATCCGGGTTTGGCTCCGGGAAAATATACCTTTAAGGTCAGGGCAACCAACAGCCAGGGTATATGGAATGAAACAGGCTGCAGTCTGATAATTATTGTTACACCTCCATTCTGGAAAACCGTTGGATTTTATATCTTCTGTACAATTTTTATTGTAGTCTCGGTTTTGTTATATATCAGATTCAGAACCAGGAGACTGTTGTACGAAAAGAAAGTCCTGGAAGAAACTGTAGCCCAACGCACCCGTGAATTAAGGCAGAAAAACCTTGATATTACTGCAAGCATTCAGTATGCACGCCGTTTGCAACAGGCCCTTATTGCTCCTATGATCAACCAGTTTTTGCAGGATTTCCAGGGGTCATTTGTATTGTTTAAACCCAAAGATATTGTCAGTGGCGACTATTTCTGGTATGCAGCCAAAGATCATCTCAGGATTTTTGCAGTAGCCGACTGCACTGGTCATGGAGTTCCCGGGGCTTTTATGTCGATCATCGGGTACAATTCACTCGAAAAAGTAATTAACGAATCACATATCACCAATCCTGCTGAAGCGCTCACCAAACTCAATGAACTCATTAAAGCAGCACTGCATCAGAAAGGTGAGCGTGGTGAAGCCAATGACGGAATGGATATGGCCCTTTGTTGTTACGATACGCAATCCAATTTATTGCAATATGCCGGTGCCTATCGTCCCTTGATCCATATACGCAATAAGGAAATATCACGCTATAACGCTGATCGGTTCTCCATTGGAGGACAACAAATGCAAACCATTAAATCATTTAATCTCAATACCATTGAAATAAAACCGGGTGATGCTATCTATCTTTTCTCCGATGGTTACCAGGATCAGTTCGGTGGCCCGGATGGTAAAAAGTTTATGATGAGCCATTTTCTCGAACTGTTGCAAAATATTTCATCCCTTAACAGCTATGAGCAGGATATTGTACTTGAACAAACACTTGACAAATGGATTGAAGGACGTGAACAGATTGATGATATCCTGGTTGCCGGCATCAAATTTTAAATTATTATCCGGATGAATTTTACCAGTGATAACCTGCCCTCCATTGATGAATTGAAAAATTCAGGAAATTTTAAATTGATTAAAACCATTAAACACGACCAGATTATTGAATTTGTGTTGGAAAACATCTCAAAATGGAATCTGTTAACAGCAGTCTTTGTATTCATGCATTTTTTTATTGCTGCCGGGTATGTGGCCGATTTGATCATCCATTGGGAGAAATTTGGTGTATTAATGATTATTCTGTCTTTTTTAACAGCAATGCTTGCTTTTTTTCCGGTAATATTTATCCATGAATGGATTCACCTGGTGTCGATGAGGTATTACGGAGCACAGACAACCCACATGAAAATTGTGCCAAATAAACTGATGGTGTATGCCTATGCCGACCATTTTGTGTCGCGTAAAACCGATTATATTGCCATTGCACTTGGCCCTTTTATTGTGTTGAATATTATTTTTACACTCTCCCTTTTTTCACTTCCTCCTTTCCTCAGACTTACCATGTGGATCATCCTGTTTCTCCATGCCAACGGTTGTGCAGGCGACATTGCCATTGTGAATTTTTTGCTGAAATTTAAAAACCAGCAAGTGTATTCATTTGATGATCATGAGTTAAAAGAAAGCTATTTCTTTACCTGCATTGCAGAGAATAATCATAGCAATATTTGACCAAAAAATGTTATACGACTTTTTTCTGCAATGCAGCTTCTTTATATATTCGCCTGCAAAGATTTACTGACCTGGGTTTTCAGTTTTGATTTTCGAAATATGCAACTGGTTTTTTATTAATCCCTGGTTATATGACTGGATTACTGCCTTTAGTTGTTTTTCCATATCTATTACTTCTTTGTTATCAGGATCATATAAATTAATTTTTAATGAAGTGTCATTCAGGTAATTATAATAACCCAGCACTTCTGACCCGTTGAAAAAAAGAACATGACTGCTGTCTGTTGCCTGGTAAACTCCATTGAGGTAGGTAATATTTACAGGGTGTGTGGTTTTTTCAAAAAGTGACCGGCCAAAAGCTACAAATGGTTTGTTATAGCCGGTATATTGCAAAATCGTTGGCATAATATCTATATGCTGCGCAATGTTATTGTTGGTTCCCTTAAGCAAGGAATCGGAAGGTGAAAATAATATAACAGGAATGGCATACATTCCTACTTTATTGCTATAAAAACCACCCTCGCTCTGGGCTGTGTGATCAGCTGTAAGTACAAAAAGTGTGTTTTGATACCATGACTGATGTTTTGCCGTTTCAAAAAACCTTGAAAGGGCATAATCGGCATAGGCTATACTCTGGTGGTTGACCAGCCGTCCAAGGGGAAAACGGTTTTTATATTTTTCGGGTATTTTATATGGGTGATGCGATGAAAGGGTAAAAACACACGATAAAAAAGGCTGAGGTAAGGTATCCATATTGGTGGCCGCAAATTTCAGGTAGGGTTCGTCATAAATTCCCCAGTTGTCATCATAGTCTTTTTTGTCGGGATACTCGTCAAGCCCCGAATAATAATTAAACCCTGCCAGTTTGCAAAAAATATTAAATCCCATAGTTCCATTTTTCCCTCCATGATAAAAAATTGATTTATAACCCATTTCTCCAAGTGTGGTTGCAACCGATTGTATTTCACAACCAGAATAGATACTGGTGATATAAGGGTTTTCCATCAATGCCGGCAGGGATGCAATGACCGATGGAACAGCCTCGATTGATTTTTTACCATTGGCATAAGCGTTGGTGAAAACAAGTGATTGCCTGGCCAGCGAATCGAGAAATGGGGTAAAACCTTTACCATGATTGTAAAAACCAATGTATTCGCGGCTGAAACTTTCTAAAAAAATAATCACCACGTTCTTTTTTTGCCCAACTTGCCTGGTGTAATGTTTCACTTTTCTGAAATATGCTGTGAGCGAATCGTCGTTATTAAAATATTCAACCGGTTTCAGATTTTGGCTGCCAAAGCTGTGGATGATCGAAAAAGGGCTGTTGATAAGCAAAGGAATGTTTTTGGGTGAAGCATATTTCCCTGCTGTCAGTAGTCGAAGAGGTTTTAACCCGGTGGAACCTCTTGCCCCCAACGACAATGATGCGATAAAAACGATAAAAATCAGATAATGAACCGGGGAAGTGTAGTTCCGGTTTTTTTCAACTGATCGGGGAAAAATTTTTATCAGAAAAAAAACAAAAACCAACCATACTACAACAACATACCAGAAATCGAGTAAAAAATGCGGAATCAGCGTTATAAAATCTTCACCCAGCCACACCGATGAGAAAATATCAGCGGTAAGCCGTTTTTGTTCAAACTCAAAAAATTTTGCATCGATGCAATTGGAGCCAATGGCCAATGCATTGATAATGACAAAAATAATATGAAATATTCTTCTGATAAGAGGATGCTGGAGACATGGGTAAGGACAAATGAGGGCAGCAATGATAATGACATTGAAATAGCTTATTATGCTGATATCGAATAAAATACCATAAAAAAAAGTTTTTACCGGTGGGGTACTGAAATAATTGATATTCAGGGTATAGAAAAATAACCTTGAAAGTGATAGAAGGAATAGGAGCCAAAGAAATAATTTTATGGCTTTCAGATAGTTAATGTACCTATTTGCCGGGAAATTCATTTTCTTATTTCAGCTTTTATGTTGCAAAGATGAAAAAAATAAGGGATACACCGAAATGATGCATCCCTTAATAAAAATAAAATGACAGGAATTAATAAAGAAAACTTAACAGGATACCAGCTGCTACAGCACTACCGATAACCCCTGCCACATTGGGACCCATGGCATGCATTAACAGGTGGTTGGTTTTATCGTATTCAAGGCCGATAACCTGTGAAACCCTTGCTGAGTCGGGTACTGCCGAAACACCGGCGTTGCCGATCAGCGGGTTTATTTTATTGCCTTCTTTTAAAAACAGGTTGATTATTTTGCAAAACATCACACCTCCGAAGGTTGCAATGATGAATGAACCTGCCCCCAGGGCAAAAATTCCTACTGATTTGGCTGTAAGGAAGGTGGTAGCTTGGGTAGAAGCACCAACTGTTAAGCCAATCAGAATGGTGACAATATCAATAAGTGGACCTTTTGCAGTATCGGCAAGCCTTTTGGTAACACCACTTTCTTTAAGCAGGTTTCCGAAAAAGAGCATTCCCAGCAACGGTAAACCGCTTGGTACAATGAAACAGGTCAATAATAAACCTATAATCGGGAATAAAATTTTTTCATTTTTTGAAACCTGACGTGGGGGTTTCATGCGGATAATACGTTCTTTTTTAGATGTCAGCAAGCGCATAACAGGTGGTTGAATTACTGGTACCAGCGCCATATATGAGTATGCCGAAATGGCGATGGCTCCCATTAATTCGGGGGCAAGTTTTGAACTTAGAAAGATGGCAGTTGGCCCGTCAGCTCCTCCGATAATGCCTATTGCCCCAGCTTCGGCAGGTGAGAAACCCAGATAAAGGGCAATGGTATAAGCACCGAAAATACCCAATTGGGCTGCGGCACCAATAAGCATCAGTTTTGGGTTAGATATCAGTGCAGAGAAATCAGTCATGGCCCCAATGCCAAGGAAGATCAATGGAGGATAAACGCCCTGAATGACACCAAAATATAGATAATTCAGTACACTTCCCTGTTCATAAATGCCGATTTTTAAACCGGGATAAAAAGCAATATTGCCGACCAATATGCCAAACCCAATGGGGACAAGCAGCATGGGTTCATATTCCTTGGCTATGGCAAGATAAATAAAAATTAACCCTATCGTTATCATAATAATATGACCGACAGTGAAATTGGCAAAAGCTGTGTAGCCAAAAAATTGCCCAAGGTGGTCAGATAAAAAACTTATAAAGTTGCCTTCCATAATTCAATTTTTAAGCAATTACCACTAATACATCGCCTTCCATAATGCTATCGCCTTTATGCACTTTCACAGAAGTAACAACTCCATCTTTATCACTGTCAATGTTGTTTTCCATTTTCATAGCTTCAAGCACAAGTAGCTTCTGACCAGCTTTTACCGTATCACCTTCTTTAACATGTACTTCGAGGATAACCCCTGGAAGTGGCGATTTAATGGTTCCGCTTCCTTTTGGGCTGGTTGGTGCAGCCGTTTTGGCCACCGACGGGTGTGTATCGGTTGAAGGGATGGCAGCAGCCCTCACCAGTTTCGGTGTTTTTGAAACCTGGATGGTACGGTCAATTTCAACTTTGTAGGGAGTACCATTGACTTCAATCTGGGCGATATTTTCTTCAATGCTTTGAATATCTACCTGGTATTGATTACCACTTATTGTGAATTTAAAACTTTTCATACATTTTAAAATTTATTTTAACGTTGAAACTGCTGTATTCCATATATTTTCGAACTCCATGGTGAATAGATTCTCGAAACCCTCTTTATGGTGAGCACTGTATTTTCCTGGTCATGTAATTGTGCACTGTAAAGATGAAGAGCCATACTGATGGCAGCTGCTACTTCGCCCGGCAAATGTTCCGGAATCCGGGCAGCTTCTTCATCCCTGCCTTTTTTCACCAGCGATTTGCGCTTAAATTCACCAGATAGTGATTTTCCAAGAGTTCTGAAAATGAGATAAAGCAGAATAAGAGATAAAAAAACCACCCCCATTGCAATAACAGTGAGTCCAAATCCATTGGGGTCGATTTTGCCAAACTCTTCGGCGCTTTTCCTGACAGCCTGATTTTGTACAATCTGAAGAATAACGTCTGTTGTCATAATTCTACTGGATTATAATGGTAAATTGGAGTGCTTTTTAGGAGGATTCAGGTCTTTTTTAGTGGCCAGCGATTGTAAAGCCCTGATAACCCTGAAACGCGTGTTGCGAGGTTCTATGACATCGTCGATATAACCAAATTTGGCAGCAACGTAAGGATTGGCAAATTTTTCGCGGTATTCATTTTCTTTTTCAATGAGAAACTGGATTTTTGATTTCTCATCATCAATGGTCGATAACTCGCGGCTCAGTAAAACCTCAATGGCTCCTTTTGGCCCCATTACGGCAATTTCGGCCGATGGCCAGGCATAATTGATATCGCCGCGAAGGTGTTTTGAACTCATTACATCGTAAGCGCCACCATAAGCTTTACGGAGAATGACTGTTACTTTAGGTACAGTAGCCTCGCCATAGGCGTACAGCAATTTTGCCCCATGCAGAATAATGCCGCCATATTCCTGTGTTGTGCCCGGAAGGAACCCGGGGACATCAACCAAAGTGACAAGCGGAATATTGAAAGCATCGCAAAAACGGACAAAACGGCCGGCTTTTCTTGATGCATTGATATCGAGTACTCCTGCAAGATATTTTGGCTGGTTGGCAACAATACCTACTGAAATTCCGTTGAAACGGCCAAAAGCTGTTACGATGTTGGGTGCAAAATCGCGTTGTACTTCGAGGAATTCACCATAATCAACAATGGCATGAATTACATCTTTAACATCGTAAGGTTTGTTGGGATTGTCGGGAATGATATCGTTAAGCGTATCTTCAAGCCGGTCAATGGGATCATCGCATGGTGCAGCCGGTGGTTCTTCGAGATTGTTCTGAGGAAGGTAGCTGATAAGTTTTCGGATGAGCAAAATTCCTTCCTGTTCGCTTTCGGCTACAAAATGGGCAACACCCGATTTGGTAGCATGAACGCTGGCACCACCCAGCTCTTCCTGTGTAACATCTTCACCAGTAACGGTTTTTACAACTTTCGGGCCGGTAACAAACATATAGCTTGTTCCTTTTGTCATGATATTAAAATCAGTCAATGCCGGAGAATAAACCGCTCCACCGGCACAAGGACCGAAAATGGCTGAAATCTGCGGAATAACACCTGATGCCATGATATTGCGCTGGAATATTTCGGCATAGCCTCCAAGGCTTTTAACACCTTCCTGGATACGGGCGCCACCTGAGTCGTTTATTCCGATAACCGGAGCTCCAACTTTCATGGCTTTATCCATGATTTTACATATTTTGGCAGCAAACATTTCTGAAAGCGAACCTCCGAAAACCGTAAAATCCTGTGAGAAAATGTAAACCAGTCGTCCGTCAATAGTGCCATAGCCTGTTACAACACCATCAGAAAGATAATTTTCTTTTTCAAGGCCAAAGTCGATACAACGGTGAGAGACGAACATATCAAATTCTTCAAAACTTCCTTCATCAAGCATTAAATCAATACGCTCGCGGGCAGTCAGTTTCCCTTTTTTATGTTGTGCTTCAATCCGTTTTTCACCACCACCTTTCCTGGCCTGGTCGCGGAGTTTCAACAGTTCGTTTATTTTATCCTGTAAAGCCATAATTCAGATATTTATGTTATTGGTTTTTGTTTTCGCATAATTCGGTAAGTACACCACCGCTCGATTTGGGATGTAAAAAGGCAATGGTCATTCCTTCGGCACCTTTGCGTGGTGTTTTATCAATCAGCTGAACGCCTTTTGCATCAAGTTCGGCCAGAGCTCCTTCTATGTTTTCAACAGCAAAAGCAAGATGATGAATGCCGGTTCCTTTTTTTTCGATAAATTTCCCGATAGGACCTTCCGGATCAGTCGATTCGAGTAATTCAATTTTGGTTTGCCCGATCATAAAAAACGCAGTTTTCACTTTCTGGTCTTTTACTTCTTCAATGCCATAGCACTTAAGGCCAAGCATCTGCTCGTAATAAGGAATCGCTTTATCAAGGTTTTCGACTGCAATTCCGATGTGTTCGATATGGGTAAGTTTCATGGCAGCATGATTTATTTTTGATTTACAAAAATATTAAACCCTGCAACCACTGACAAGAAAATTCTAATAAAAAAGCCATGTTCTTTAGCATGTTTTTTGGGAGGCAGTTTTTAAATCTTCTTAATGCAATTAAAAAGATGCAACCCTGCGTTAAAATAAGTTTGAATGACTTAAATATCAAATATTTACTGATGATTACCGGTAAATATGCTACTTTAAACTTTATTCCCGGCCTGTAAAGGGTTGAATACTTAATCCAATACTCAATTTTTTTTTAGCATATTCTGAGAGTGATTTATTTTTTACAGGCTTTCAGAAATATTTCCTGGATTTTTGTCCGGATATTCATTTCAACAAGTTTATTGTTGTTTTCGTCGGGAAAAGTTCGGTTTGAAAGGAAGATAAAAATGCTGTTATTTTCCGGGTCGGCCCAGACCATATTGCCAGTAAAACCGGTATGTCCAAAGCTTTTTAATGAAGACAGGCTGCAAACCGGTGAAACTTTTTTAGCATTGGGTTCAGGTTTATCGAATCCAATACCCCGACGGTTTCCTTTTTTCTGGAAAGGTGCCCTGGTAAAATGATCAATGGTTCCGGGTTCCAGGTATTCTTCTCCTCCGTAACTTCCTTTCCATAAAAGCATTTGCATAATGCAGGCAAGATCGGATGCATTTGAAAATACTCCGGCATGTCCCGAAACACCATCCATCATGGCTGCGGTAGGGTCATGAACATTCCCCCAGACGGTATCGTGCCTGAAAATGGTATCAACGGTGGTTGGGGCAATTTGCCGTTTTTCGAATTTCACAAGCGGATGAAATAATGTGTGTTGCAAACCCATTGGTTTATAAAATGTTTCGGTAACATAATCGTCAAGCGGCATGCCTGTTTTGTTTTCAATAATCCGTTGAAGCAATATAAAACCCAGGTCGCTGTAAAGATATTTTCCATAATTTTTAATTTCTGAATTACAGATAATATCAAAAATGGTGTCGCGGAAAGAAGTAAGCAGATAAAGGCTATCGGTTATTTTTACGGTAAAGCCTGATTCGAGGTGATTGCGGCAATAGGTTGAATCGGGTCTGCTACCGGTACAAAAAATTTTATAAAATGGAATCCATGCCCTCAACCCTGCCTGGTGTGTCAGCAGATCAATCACTTTTATTTTGGCCTTATTTTTTAATGAGAACTGAGGCAGGTAGAAACTCACTTTTTCATTCAGGTCAATTTCGTCCTTTTCGTACAATTTCATAACAGCTAAGGTGGTTGCAGCTGTTTTGGTAACAGATGCTATATCATATAAATCCTGCGGATTAACAGGTTCTAAACTATCGTAAGTATGAAAACCATATGCCTTATTAAAAATTATTTTTCCATCAATGGCAAAAAGAACCTGGCAACCAGGCATCACTCTTTTTGAGATAGCATCGTTTACGACAGAATCAACCTCTAAAAAGGCACGGGCATCCATATTCAATTCCTCAGGAATGGTATATTTTAACCGTGAAACAGGGGTATCGGTTATTCCTTGTCCTTTGGGCAGCGAACCAATGGTTACCGGCAGTTTTCCGCCGGCATTGGCAGCACCATAGATAAACTGTGCTACCTGGTTTTGTGTCTGGGGCATATCATCATAGGCTACAACCACTGATTCTATTTCGTCATCTGAGTCGAAAAACAGGAGGGGGTAGGGGTTGCCAAAAAAGGCCAAAATGAGCTGCCTTTTATGTTTAAGACTGTCAATCAGTGTAAGTAATTCTGGCGAAAAGCCGTACGCCTGTCCAGTTTTTGAATTCAGCCCGTGAAAAGAAAAAATGATAAGGTTATAGGTTGTGAGTATTTTTTGCATGGAATCGCGGAAAGCTGTATTAAACTGGTAAGGAATAATATATGGTGAACTTTCTGCATAAAACTGGCTTTGCAGGTAGAAGTCGTTGATGTTTTTTGCCCCAATCATAACATTGGCAATCCTTTTAAGGCTGAGGTCTTTAACCGGTATTACATGATTTGTGTTTTTGATTAATGTAATAGATTTTTCAATCATTATCCGTTTTGCAAGGCCATCGGCAGGCTGATTCAGGTCGGCAATTAAATTTTCGGTTTTGACAGGCTGATAATGATCAAGTTGTACCCATTTTTTTGCCATCAAGATTTTAAATACGCTTTTATTGATGCTTTCTTCCGGAATTTTCCCTGATTTGACGGCCTTTTCAATGGCATCAATGGCTTTGGGTATGTCCTGAGGGTAAAGTAAAATATCATTCCCGGCATTGATAGCCATTATCTCGGTTTCACCGGGTTGGTATAAGGATGAAACGCCTTTCATATTCAATGCATCGGTGATTACAAGGCCTTTGAATCCCATTTTTTCTTTTAACAGGTATTTAACTACGCTATCTGATAAACTGGAAGGTATATTTTTTCGATTATCGATGGCCGGTACAGCAAGGTGAGCTACCATAACACCCTGTACACCATGTTTAATCAGGTAATCAAATGGACTAAGTTCAATATTATTCAGTTCTTTCAGGCTTGATTTTACAGCAGGTAAAACAAAATGAGAATCGCCATCGGTGTTGCCATGTCCGGGGAAGTGTTTGGCTGTGGCAATGATACCATTATCCTGTAAAGCATCCATATAAATACCGGCAAACCGTGCTGTCGTTTCTGCGTCATCGCCAAATGAACGGGTATGAATCACAGGATTTAACCGGTTGATATTTACATCGGCTACAGGTGCAAAATTTATATGTATTCCCATCCGTCGGCAATGAAGGGCAATGGCCGTGGCAATTTCACGGATCATTTTTTCATTGTCGGTAGCACTCCATGCCATTTGTCGTGGAAATGAAATGGTGCTGTCGAGACGCATCCCAAGCCCCCATTCTCCGTCAATGCCAATAAGTAACGGAATTTTTGATTGCGATTGATACAGATTTGTCAGCATTGCCTGCCTCACCGGGCCTCCCTGGAAAAAAATCAGTCCGCCAATATTGTAATTGGATATGAGCGAGCTGATATAGGCAATATGTGCTGAATCTTTATTTGAGTATGCAGCTACCATAAATAACTGTCCTATACGCTGCCTAAGGTTCATGCTGTTAAATACCGAATCGGCCCATTGGGTATTACTGTTCAGAAAAGCCGGAACTTTATTTCTGTCGGGTTCAGGGCTTGCCGGCAGGTTTTCGGGAAGGTTCTCTGCTGATAAAATAGCGCTAAAATAAAATAAAATATTGAAAATAAATACTTTAACAAAAAATCTCATACAAATGCATTTGCCGCAAAAATATAAAAATGCCGGGTACTTTAACTTCTGGTATTATTTTGTTTTTAATATATATACCAGAATATTTAAAAATCTGGTTCCGGATATACAATGATAATTCAGGGTTCTGCCTCAATAATAAGCAGATATATAACCTATGGTTTATATCCCACAGTTTGTGTAAGCACAATCATTTTAGTATCCGGAAGTCCCATGATAGCTGCCAAAGCTGCAATATCGACAGCACGCCTTGTGACGGTATTCAATCCTTCCGAAGCACAAAACAGGTAAACATTCTCGGCAATTGCGCCTGCGTGAATGCCGGCATATATCATTTTATTTTCAGGAGGTGTGTTCTCCATTTTCGATAAATCGGAGACGAAAATCAGATTTACAGGTGCTTTGGCAACAAAATCCTGCAATCCGGTTTCTTTCATGAAATTTCCTGTTTTGATACATTTCAGCATATTTTCCCTGGGTTGGTAAAGAAAAATACCCGATGGTAACACGGCATAAACCTCCATATCCTGCCAGTTATGCGCTGTTGGAATGGTATGTTTTCCCGATTCAGGCCTGTTGATGCCATAAGCAGCCCAAAGCAGGCCCGATAAATGGTTGAGACTTAACTCGCGCGGAGAAAATTCGCGGTTGCTGGCACGCTGACTCAGTGCATCCATAAGCGGTTTGCCACCGGTTTTCAAGGGCAAAGGCAACTCAATATCTTTGATTTCCTGCCCGTACGACATATTTACCATAAAAAAACTCATTAATATGAATAAAATCGGTTTCATGTGTTTAGATTTTGATGTAAAAGTACGTTTTTTTCGCCTTTAGAATTTATCGGGCTGCCAAGATTTTTAATAAACATTTTATATGAAATTTTTACCAGATTTGTTTTCGACACTATATTACTTTATACTGTCGCTTCTCAGCGTTTGAAAAATTTTATTAAAAACTTAATTATTTAGCATAGTTTATATAAGTTTGCCATAAAGTTTTTTTTATGAAATCAATCAGAAATTTCAGATATATGTCAATCTATTTTATAATCGGGTTGCTGGTTCTTGGACTTGCTGCAGGTTACCTGAGCGGTTTGCTGGGTATTGGAGGCGGTATTATTATTTTACCGGCCCTTGTTTTTATATTTGGTTTCAGCCAGCACATGGCGCAGGGAACCACCCTGGGAATCCTTATTCCACCCATTGGACTGCTGGCAGCCATTCAATACTACCAGAAAGGTTTTGTAGATGTAAAAGCCGTCATAATTATCTGCCTGGGTTTTATTGCAGGTACCCTGCTGGGCAGCAATACAGCCATGCAACTTCCGGCCGAAACATTACGGAAAATATTTGCTTTTTTACTGATCATTGTTGGTATCAGGATGCTTTTTTTCAAACGGTAGATAGAAAAATAGTTGATGCTTCAGGGTTTTATTCGTTGCAGTGTGTTTGCGTATAGAGAAGCAGTTTGCCCGGGTTATTAAGGTTAAGAAATTTTTATTGTTTGTAAACAGTGTATCACAACCTTTTAAATGATTGATAATAAGTTGTTACCATTTGTTTTTTTAATCAATAACCTGATTAATTGTATATTCCTGTAAATTTTCCGGGGTGAAAATACTTTACCCTTTTACACCTTCCTGCTGGTTTATTTTATCCCGATTTTATATCTTTGTTTACATGCATTGAAAATAAAATGCAAACCAGCAAACTATAAAACTCTAATAATTAATATTATGAATAAGATAATTCTGTTTTGTTTTATTATTTTGACAATTTCCCAGGTGCCGGTCTCATTAGCCCAACCATTGGTAAAGACTATTGATAACACCGGTTCAGGCGATTACTCCACTTTTACAGCTGCTATAACCTATCTAAACAGCCTTACATTGCCCGATAGCGGAATTGTTTTTAATGTAGTTGCAGGACAGGTATTTACCGAAGACCCTCCTTCCGTTACCAAAGTTGCCATGGCCGATAAACCGGTGATTTTCAGAAAATCAGGAGACGGGGCCAATCCGGTTATTAAAAATGACAATTCACCTGCCGATGATGGGGTTATTCAGTTTTTTGGGGCTTCATACATCACTTTTGACGGAATTGACATTACAAACATATCTGCCTCACAAAATCAATATAACACAGCTTATTATGTTAATGCTTCCAATCATATTACCATAAAAAATTGTCATATCAGTAATTTTTCGGTTTATGGAATATATATCCGCAATGCTTCTACTTTTATTACCATTGATGCCAATGAAGTATTCTACACAGCAGATTTCAATACATTACAGACTTCGGTTTATGGTATATATGCCAATTATAACAGCAGTGGAGGAGACATTACCATTGTCAATAATAAAGTTTATGGATTTAAACCCGTCACTTCAACGCTTTATGGTATTCGTATCAACCAGATGTCGGGAACGATTGCCAACAATTTTGTCAGTTTTACAAACAATGGCAATGATAAGGTATACGGCATCCGCATTGATGGAAGAGAGGGTAAAACGATTAATGTGCTGCACAACAGTGTTTATCTTGCCGGAAATGCTACCGACGACGGGTTTGCCCTTTCGGTACTCGGATCGGCCGGAACAGTGAAAATACGTAACAACCTTTTTGTAAATGAGCGCGATACAGCCCAGTTTGATCAGATGGCAGTTCATGTAGGATATGATGGATTGACATTTAACATGGATTACAACCTGTATTATAACCATGATAATTTTTTAGGTCGCTGGTATAACGCTTATCCGCAAAATATTGCACAATGGTACCAGGTTTCGGGAGTAGATGGCCATTCGGTCTTTGCCCATCCGGGATATACAAATCCGGCATTGTGCGATTTGCACATTTCTGCATCAACAGCCGGGCAGTTTTTCCTGGCGGGTACATATCTGGGTGAATTTCCGGCCGATATCGATGGCGACACCCGTGATAATACCTTCCCGTATAAAGGAGCCGATGAGAATCCTGTTTCGTTGAATCTGCATGCAGCATTGTCAGCCGATTCAGTTTCGTTTGGCGAATCAATCATGAATGTTATTTCTGATTCTGTTGCACTGGTCCTTTCAAACCAGGGGAATGTATTATTTAATGTTGATTCTGTAACTGTTTCCGACGGTTTTTTGGTAAAACGCAATACCCAGGCATGGAATACTTTACTTCCGTCATTCCTGTTAAACAATGGCTCTTCAGATAGCATGATGGTGGCATTTTGTCCTTCACGGCTTGGGTTTTACAGCGGAAGCCTGAAAATATTCCTGCAAAATGGCCAGGTGTTGGTTTGCAACCTTTACGGTATTGCGATTCCTGCAGGAATTTCAGTCATCCCCGATACTTTGGATTTTGCTCCTACTGCAATCGTTGAGGCATCGGCACCGCAGGTTATAACAATTAAAAATACCGGTAATGAGGCACTTGTGATCAATAGCATCTATTTTATACCTGGTAATTATGAAATACGCCAGTTGGGACAAACGGTATGGCTTACGCAGTTGCCACAGTTTACCATTGCAGTGAACGACAGCAATATGGTTGAAGTTCGTTTCCGACCTTCACAGGTGCAATATTACAGCGGAAAAATGATCATATCTTCGGGTACGGATATTGAAATACCGCTTTACGGATATGGCATGGGAACTCGTTTTGAACTGGTCGAAGGCAGTTTTATAGGTGCCTGGTATGGAAAAACCTCACTGGGTGATTATGATGGCGATAAAGATCTGGATGTTTTAATTACGGGTTATGGCCTTTCAGCCGGGCAGGGATATGCATACCTGTACCGGAACAACGGAAATTTATCGTTTTCGCTGGTTCAGGGTACCGGAATTATTGGTGTGGGAAACGGCAATGCCGATTGGATGGATATTGATGGCGATGGTGACCTTGATCTTTTTACATCAGGACAAATGAGTTATCAGAATAATGAATCACAGGATACAGCTTTGTTTTATCGTAACGATAACGGGATATTTACGCGGATCATTTGCCCTGTACGACCGCTTTCGTCTGCCTCGTCTGATTGGGCTGATATTGACCTTGATGGAGATTACGACCTGGCGGTAACAGGTTCATTGTCGGTTTCTGAAAAATATTTTACGGTGTATGAAAATCTGGGAAATTTCCAATTTACTGTTTTTCAGGAATTGCCTGGTGTAAGCGGTGGAATGGCAAAATTCTGCGATTATGATAACGATGGGTATCCCGACATAGCCCTGACAGGCTCAAGATCGTCGGGCAATTACATTACAGAAGTGTACCATTTTGAAAATGGCCATTATGTAAAAATTAATCAGAGTTTTTTTGGAGTCCGATACAGTGACCTTGCATGGGGCGACCTTGACCAGGATGGAGACCCTGATCTTATAGTTACAGGTTCGGTACAGAATGAGACCCCAAGCCTCACCAGATTATACAGTAACAATGGTGATGGCTCATTTACTGAAATACCCGGTACCATGGCCGGAATCAGGCAGGGAGATATGGATCTGGCCGATCTTGACCAGGATGGGGACCTTGATGTTGTGATGAATGGTATATATGTAACCGATGCTTCATGGATTGGTTATATCTACCTCAATAACGGCCAGTTTGATTTTACCCTTGCCGACAGTATTGTCAGCCTGAAATATGCCGAAATGGTTATCGGTGATCTGGACAATGATCTTGATGCTGATATTTTTCTGACAGGACGTTATGATTACCAGAATTACTGGTCGAAAATTTATCGTAACGACTGGCCTGTACAGAACGTGCAACCATCTGCACCCGAGTCGATTACAGCGATAGTAACAGGTTGTTCAGTATCTCTCGTATGGGAGGACCCGGCTCCCGGGCATACTGCTAACCTGAAAATAGGAATAACGCCACAAGGTGATGAAATTTTTAATTCCTTATCTTACGAAAATGGATACCGGAAAGTTGCCCTGCCGGGAAACATGGGCATGAAAAGCCAGGTATTCCTGCCTTATTTACCCGACAATCATTATTCTGTCAGTGTACAAAAAATTGATTATTCGCTCATTGCTTCACCCTGGAGTGCTCCGGCTTTATTTGATATAGATGCCAATAATGCTCCTGAAGTTATTGGACAAATTTCTGATACACTGATTCATGCCGGAGATACCTTGGAATTATCACTTAACCGGCTTTTCAGCGAGAATGACCCATTTGATTATCTCTCTTTTGCATTAATCAATACTGCTACTGCCGATGAGATTGATTTCTATAGTATTATTGATTCTGTTTTATTGATAACACCTGATTCGCTGCATGTTGGAAATTACAACCTTGATCTGATAGCCTGGGACCGCTCCGGCGATGTAGCATCTATTCTTTTCAATCTGATGGTGAAACCTCCGGTCGGTTTAAATGTTGTACCGGCAGACCAGTTAAATTTATATCCTAATCCTGCCTGTGGGAAAGTAAATATTATGGCTCCTTGTGACGGTAATGTCATAATTTGTAATGCTTTAGGACAAGCCATCATGAATGAAAAGCTGAAAGCAGATGAATTGCTCGGGATTCCGGTTATCAATTTATCGCCGGGGGTTTATATGGTAATCATATATGATACAAATAATGCGATTTCGGGACATAAAAAACTGGTAATTAAAAATTAACTGATAAAAAAACATTATCCGTAAATAAAACATTAAATTGCGGCGAACTGAAATCTCTATATTATCAAACTAATTCAGCAGAAAAATGCGTCGGACATTAAAGTTTATATGCTGTTTATTTATCATGGCCTGCAATGTTACATTGTACGGACAACCGGTTTTCACCTCGGTAAACTATGCCGTTCCAAACGATACTTTTCTGGTGACCCGTTATACCAGTGCTCTTATCAATACATTACCGGTCAGTCAGACCGGTGAGAACTTCAATTGGAATTTCAGCACCATGGGTGGTTCATCCCAGGCGGTTTACCGCTACAAAACTGCTGATAATTCAGGCTACCGCGAAAGCTTTGTGGCTTCCTGTATATTGGGTGGAGGTAATATTTTCAGTTGTTATATCCAGTGGTATAATCTTACCAGTCAGGCACGAAGAACACCCGACAATATGGATTTATGGCAATTTGAGTTGCAGAATATTACTGAACTTGAGCATAAAACATCGGCTCATCTCCAGGTTTCACTGATGGGGGCGACAATAAACCTCAACAATGTACTTATACCCATTGTAATTACATACGATGCACCGGATGTTATTTACCATTTTCCACTCACTTATAATCAATCCGATAGTTCATCGTACAATTTTACCATCGATCTGACTCCTTTACAGCAAAACCTTGTATATAAAGCCCATCGTAAACGGATCAACCAGACCGACGGGTGGGGCAGCCTTCAGACTCCGTACGCAACTTACCCTAATACAATAAGGATGAAAACCATCCTGGAATATCATGATACTGCCATCTACAACGGAATTGTTTACCCTTTGACATTCAATGAAATAAAATATCAATGGATAAGCCCGTCAAAAGGAATACCTGTACTGGCATTTTCGGGGTACCTGCAGTTTGGTATTCCGGTTTATTCTCGTGCCGAATACATCGATACTGTTAGGTGTTTTAATCCAATGGTTTCGTTTGTTCCATTACCGGTAAGTCCTTACATCAACCCCGAAACAGGGCTTGCTGATGTTCATTTCTACAACAGCAGTACCAATTGTAATATTTATACCTGGAATTTCGGTGACTCGCTCTCGGCATCCAATATTTCGCACCAGTCGTCGCCCGATTTCAGTTATTCAAAGCAAGGTATTTATACGGTAAAGCTTACCGGATGCAATACGGTTTGCTCGCCTGTTAAATGCGATTCTGCATTTTTTTATGTTGTTGTCATAGATACTGTTCACGCAGTGGCCGATTTTACGATGGTTCCCGATACCCTTTGCCAGGGTGAAACGGCATATTTTACCAGCCTTTCACAGAATGCCGACTCGCTGGTCTGGGTTTTTAACAACCAGGAATACCAGTATGGCAGCTTTGTCTACTATCAGTGTGACGAAACAGGATTGCAGGAAGTAAAACTGATGGCCATTAATCAATATGGCACCGATTCAGTGATAAAATACATTTTTGTAAACCCGGCCCCATTGGCCATTGCCGGTGCTGATACTACTATTTTTAAAGGAGATACCATTCAGCTTAACGGAACCGGAAATGAAAATGACTCTTTTCTCTGGTCACCCGGCCGGTTTTTATCATGTACCCAATGTCAATCGCCCGTGGCATTTCCCGATTCAACCTGTATGTATTACCTGCGTACCGAAGGGGTATGTGGCATAGCTACTGATTCCCTGCTTATTACTGTTGTTGATACAAGTTCAAATGATATCCGTAGGATAACGCTTTCCGGCATCATGATTTTTCAGGATATTTCAAACACAAAGCTTCAAATCAGATTGCCGGGAAAAAGCCATTACATTATCAGTATTGTCAATATCCTTGGCAGGAATGTATTTTTCAGGGAAGGTCAGTCGTCGGAAGAATTTACCGTCATAGAAACAGGCAATTTGTACCCTGGTCAATATTTTATTACAATTAAAATTCCTTCACTCAATCGTGAATATTACGGAACCTTTATAAAACAATAATTTGAAAAAAAGATTATTCAGATTGCAACGGGTTTCCACATTTTTTACATATTTTTTCATGTCGGCTGTTTAATCTTCCGCACGACAAACAAAAGCCAACAGGGAGAAATGGTGAACGTTTCAGGTATTCTTTCATTTTATAGTGGGCAAAATAAATCAGCAGCATGGCAATGACAAAGGCGAGCAAAACAGTAGTTGCCGGTTCAAGATAAAATCCTGCAGAATTGTACCCGGCATGAATCAGTGCTGCAAGCAATAAAAAGGGTAGTGCTGTTCTGAAATAACCTTTCGGAAAAACAGAAAACCGGTTTTTTGTGAGTCCTGTACCCCATAACGCTGCCAGTCCGAGATGTAAAGGAACAGAAGTAACTGAACGTAACAGAATAATATTGGTACCAAACCTGGTCATGTAAGAGATATTTTCAATCATGGCAAATCCAAGTGCAAGTGTCATGGCATAGATAATTCCATCAATAGGTTCATCAAATTCTTTTAGTCTTGCGATAAAAGCCAGCGTAATGAAAAATTTAATAAATTCTTCATTAATCCCGACACAAAGCATGAATAAGCTTCCTGTAAAGGTACTGATTTCATTTTCATTGATAAATTGTTCATAACCAGTTGCTTTTGATGCCAGGGCATTGGCTCCGCCCGCAAGAATTACTGCCATAAAGCCTCCTAAACCCGCAACCAGAAACAACAGGTATAAGGGTTCTTTTTTTATTTTATCATGCCTGTAGATGAAATAGAACCATATGCCAAATGAGAGAGAAAGCGACAAGACGAACCAGATCATATTTTATGTATATTATTTTTTGATTTTCAATGGTAAGCTGTACCGGCGGACTTTGTCAAACTGGTAAAAGGCATTGGCAATGGCAGGGGCTGTAGGAACCAGCCCGATTTCTCCGATACCTTTGGCACCATATGGTCCTACGGAATCGTGAACCTCGACCTGTTTCACAATGATTTCAGGGGTTTCGTGGGCTCTCAGCACACCACAATCGCGGAGTTTATGACTCAGCAGGTAACCATCATTCATAGGCAGGTCTTCGCTTAAGGCATAACCAGTCCCCATGTGGACAGCACCTTCAATCTGGCCTTCAAACATCTGCTGGTTCATAATTTTTCCGGCATCGTGGGCAGCAATGATCGTTTTCAGGTTTCCTTGTTCATCCAGTACAGCAAGCTGGGCTGCATACCCATAAGAATAATGGGTAATCTGAATCGGGGCATTGCTGCCGGGTTTGGTAGTCCAGTCGCATACATACCTGCCATGGTATTGTTTTCCTGATAACTGGTCAAGCGAATGATGTTCAAGATCGGCCTTCAGGGCTTTGCATGCGTCTATCAGGGCATTCCCTAACAGCACCGTCGCTCTCGATGAAGTAGTCATTCCAGTTTTTATTCCTGAGGCAGTATCATTGACAATTTCAACAACAGACGGATCGATACCAGTTTCGGTAAAAAAGGTTTGTATGGCAACATTCTGGACTCCCTGTCCCATCTCTGTCCAGCCATGATGAATTTTTATTTTTTTATTATCGACAATCTCAATAAAGCAATCACAGAAATCTGTCATGCCATTTCCAATGCCGCTGTTTTTTATACCTGTAGCAAGCCCGACATATTTATGAGCATAAAAATCATCTTTAATGGCCAGCAGGCATTTTTTAATCCCCACATCTTTCAGTTTTTGCCCGGTAGCAGTTTTTAATCCATCATCCAAAGCATTGTCATATCTGAATTGCCAGCGATCAAAATGGCCTTTTTCGCATAACTCATCGATCAGGGTCTCAACAGCAAAAGCCGATTGATTGACTCCAAAACCACGCATAGCACCGCAAGGAATGTTATTTGTATAAACTGTTAGTGCTTCCACTTCGGTGACCGGAAAATAATATCCTCCGTTGGCATGACCCGCAACCCTTTCCATTACTTTATTTCCAACTGAGGCATAAGCCCCTGTATCGCCAATAGCCAGGACTTTAAGTGCAGTAAGTTTGCCTGATTTATCGCAGGCAATGGTCATGTCCATATAAACCGGGTGCCTTTTGGGGTGCATACGGATGGATTCGGATCGGCTTAATGTAAGTTTAACAGGTTTTTTCATCAGCCATGCATATAAACTGGCATGTCCCTGAACGGTAATATCTTCTTTTCCTCCAAAACCACCTCCCGCAGGCATTAATATTACCCTGACTTTATCTTCTTTTATACCAAGTAAAGTAGCTACCTGTCTCCGGTCTTCATAAATTCCCTGCCCCTGGCTGTAAAGAACAATGTTTTCTCCTTCCGGGATTGCAACCGCCGATTCTTTCTCGATAAATGCATGTTCAATGCGTTGGGTCTGGAAAATGCCATGAGCAACAAAGTCTGAATTTTTAAAGGTTTCCTCCACATTCCCCGAACAGATATGGCACCGGTCGAGCAGGTTTCTGCTTCCCGGATGGACGGGTGCTGCATCGGGACGTAAAGCTTTGTGCGGATCGGTAACGGGCTGAAGTATCTCATATTCGACCTTGATCAGGCTGGCAGCTTCCCGGGCGGCTTTCCGGCTGGTGGCTACCACTCCGGCCAGTACATCACCAATATATCTTGTCATTGCTCCTTCAGCAATCATCAGTGGCCAGTCTTTGAAAATCAAACCGGTATAAGGGTCGCCCGGAATATCTTTGGCCGAAAAAATCCTTTCAACACCCTTAACCTTCATAGCTTCAGAAAAGTCAAGTTTTTTAATGATGGCTTTGGGATGATCGCTGAAACGGAGTGCAGCATGAAGCATTCCGTCAAAAAAAAGGTCGTCGGTAAAGGCACGCCTGCCAATGGCAGCATCATAAGACTGGTATTTAGGATATGACTCGCTGATTGCTGCATTTTGCGACAGACAGACTTCGGTATTGTTTTTCAAATGAACAGCTGATGATGCAATGGCTTTCTCAATTTTTTTATACCCGGTGCAACGGCATAGATTCAGTTTCAGGGCTTGCCTTATTTCTTCCTCAGTAGGTTCCGGGTTGTTCTGGAGCAATATTTTTGTCCGCATAACAAAACCGGGAGTGCAAAAACCGCATTGCACGGCTCCGTGGTTTACAAAACTGGCGGCAATGGTTTTTTTTATTTTTTCGGGTATTCCTTCAAGGGTAAAAACCTTTGCCCCTTGCAGTTTTTCCATTTTTGTAGTGCAGGCCAGTTTTGGCTTACCGTCAATTTCGACCAGGCAGGCACCGCAGGTTCCCTCGCCGCTGCATCCGTCTTTTGCTGCGGTAAGGTGCAATTCTTCGCGTAAAAATTCGAGCAGGGTAGTGCTGATATCTCCTGTGAATCCGACTTGTTTGTCATTTAAAATGAAATGTATCATATACCGGCAACATTAACGGTTAATAATCTGGTAATTTTAGTTTGAGTCTGACTTTGCACCAACAAAATAATCTGTTTTGTCGTCAAATAACAGGTTAAAGGTGGTTAGCGAACCATAAATCCGGGTTATATATTGCTGAATCTCAATTTTATCTTCCTCGCTCAGTTTTGGATGACTGTTGATATTTTGTTCCAGAACCCTTAACCGGTCGCGAACCATCACAATTTTGTGAAAAAAAGTTTCAAGTGGTATTTCTTTGGGTTTTAATTCCTTTGAGGGAGGTTGCAGGAGCATTGTTCCCCCTTTCCATTTTTCGGCCAGCCTGATATTGGCGGGTAATAATCCATGTTCGTCCAGAATAAGGCTAATCAATGATTTAAGTGAATCGACATCAACTCCGCCCTGTAATGGCTGACTTTCCTGAGTAGCAGTGACTACCTCAAGATCTGCTGAACGTGAAATCTGAATTTTTCCGCCACGCTCAAAAAAAATTTCAAAACCGGCAACAGAACTTTTATTGATATATCCTTCACCATATCGGTCGTGTCTGACCTTTGTGCCGGGAGTCAACGCTTTCATTTTCTTTATTATTTAAATTACTTTTAAAAATACAAAAATCATCCTGTCAATACAAATCAGAATACCATTTTTTTATTTTTTCAAGGCTGAAACGCTTACCTGCAAATAAGTTAAATTGTCCATATTCAAACAGAAGCATCTGGCTTTTTGAAGTGTAGTTAAAACTCTCTGTCATGCCTTGTATGCCCCAGTAATATGATTCACCGATAAAACCTGCCGACATTTTAAATTGACCTCGGATAGACAAATTTTTGCTCTGAATGGATGGGGATGAATAAACATGTTCGCCTTTGGCAAACTGCAATCCTAGCCCGGGAATGATTGAAAAAGATATATAAAATTTATTTTTTATGATAAAGGTATGGGCATATCCAAACCATCCGCCGATATTGGTAAATGACATGTTTTTATAATGCAGCGAGCTGTCGGCCATATTGTTAATTTCATCGGGTATGATATCATCAGGATGACTGAAACTTGACAAAAGGATGTAAGCGCCATGTAAAAAAGTTCCTGCATTTTTTTTCTGTATTTCGGTATTTGAAAAAATGGCTTTATACGAGAATCGTGTGCTGTTCCACACTTTAAGTACAGAAACCGAAACCGAATTATAGATCAGATCGTTGCACACCGGGTATTTCATACCATTGTGCCATCCGGAAATAAAATCTCCCGGGTTGGCTACATAATATCCCTGGTAGGTCATCCAGTGGCAATCCCATACATAGGCCCTGCCAAAACGGTTATATCTGAAATCAAGGCTGGTTGTTTTTCCGTAAATATCAGGATCGTTGCTCCATTTTTTCAGTTTGAATGAAACCCCGAACATCGAGTTTTTATAACCCGCACCAATCCCGATAGATGTAACTTCGTTGGGCTGAAATATTACTTCCTGTTCGCTTTTAATATTGGTTACCGTAAAATTCTGACTTTTTGATGGAATAAAAATATGAATGGCCACCGGTTTTGCAAAAGTACCTACATAACTGGTGTCGCAATAACTTTCAAGGGTTGTGTCTGCCTGCCCGGCAAGCGAATTGTGAAAAAAAAGAAAGGCAAGCATCTGAAAGCCTACCTTTCTCATTTATTCTTTTTTACCATTTAATTATTCCTTAACTCTTTTCCATACCTGGGTGCGATATAAAAATGCAATATAGCCTCTCACCTGGAGTTCATCAGGTTTTGCAGGATCTATCCACATTTTGCAATCGTAAATTTTACCGTTTTTAGGGTCGAGAATTCCATAGTCGGCATACCATTCGTTATCTTTTTTTTCCAGTGCTCTGATTATCTCCATGCCAATGGTTTTTTTATTTTTACGGTCATCGGGGCACACTTTGCAAATCGGATCCTGATCTTCATTTGGTTCTTTGAATAATTTAACGATTTTTCCGTACAATTTGCCGTTTTTCATGTATAACTCAACAATCGATTTGTCTTTGCCGGTTTCTTCGTCAAATGTTTTCCATTTGCCCGTTATTTCCTGCGCATAGATCACTGATGCAGCAATCATAAATGTGATAAATACTAATGTTTTCATAATCTGTCCTTTTTTTAAATCCGTAATCCTGTTTCGGTCATTAATCTGCCAGAAATGATCTGATGACTATCCGAATAATACCAAAAGTAAAAAATGAAATTGAATTTAGCAAATTATACAAACCGGTAGAAAGGTAAAGAAATTTTATGTCTTCAGATTATTTAAAATGCCGGGTTATGCTCCTGGTTCCCTGACCATTGTTCCCAATTACCCTGTATCTTACCAGTTAAATTAACCGCTATTACTTTTCCTTCGCCATTGCAGTAATAAATCCATCCGTTATGAAGAACAATATCGCCATAAGGAGCTGATTTTAAAGGTATTTCTTTTTCAATGCTTCCATTTGCAGGATTGAAACTGATTAACTGTTGTCCTGAAGTAATCAGTATTTTATTATTGGCCCAAACAGGCATATTGATATTTCCTTGTTGCCATTTTTCCGATTTCCATTTGATTTGCCCGCTTTCCGGATCGTAGGCAGACAGAAATTTTTCGCTCGTTATAAAAGCCTGGTTTTTGGCTACAAGAATTCTTCCTGTGTTAAAACTCATTTGCATCATGGCATTGCTTTTTGTCGATAGATAAGCATCGCCTTCATCGGCCAGTTCGTTGATGAGTTTTACAATTTTAAAATTTTCGGCGCTTAATATGGCAGGTACAATTTTTCCTCCCGACCTGATTCTTGTAAAAACTTTCTCTCCGTATATGGTGGGTGGTAAAAGGGCTGCCACCGAAACAACGGCTCTCTGCTGACCGGAGTTGATATCAAATTTATACATTTTTCCTTTCTGGTCGGCAACATAAACATAATTTCCTGCTGCAACCGGAGATGCAATTACATCCTGCGAAAGCCAGTTTTGCCATGCTATGTTACCTGTTTTAATATCAAAAGCTACAATCACATAGTTGGAATCCGGGAAATAGGTTTCAAGCTGGTTTGGATATACAGTAAATACTTTTCCGCCATATACCGACGGGGTTGTGTAAATATTAGGCCCAAGCCATTTCGACCATGCCAGTACACCAGTTTCAGCATCAATGGCATACAACGTGCATGACTGGGTATTGACCAGTATCATTCCATCGGCAAAAACTGCGGGCGAAATACCGCTTTCGCTTAATTTTGCACCCCATTTCGATTTGGCATTCAGCCGGTTTAAACAATAAATTTCAGGCGTATGGTATCCACCGCTTACATAAAGTTCGTCGTTGTGAATGGCAGGGGCAGAAAGCGGGCTTGTATTCGGGAAATTCAATACAAAACCGTCTTTTGTAATTTCCACCACCGAACGGTCAAATTCTGCCGGTTCAATGCCCGGAGAGAGAAATTCGGTTCTGAACTCATTTTTACGGGCATAGGCATGATAATATTCCTGAACCTTTTTTGTACCTATATAATAACTCCTGATATTGGTAGTCTGGTAATCCTTTTCGGCTGGAAATTCAAGCAGTTTCATCCCCCTTTCGTATGTGAAATTCAGCAAATAGGAGCTTCCTTTTGGCAATAGCAAAGTTGCCACCCCTTTTTTATCGGTATAGGCCATATATACTTTTGATGTGCCTGTTTCATCAAGGAAAACAGGTTCATTCACCAGGGGAACACGGTCATGATCAATCAGGTATATTCTTACAATGGCCCTCATCGAGGTAGCTTTTGTAAAAGAGGGCAACTCCTGCAATATGGTGTCACCTTTTATTTTTTCTTCAATTTTTGTTGGTTCATACTCAACAATGAACCCCATAGAATATTCACCGGTTTTTACTTCGGCATATTTATCAAACCTTTCAATACCAATCTGGTAAACCGAATTGGGATGAATCATAAAAACAGCTGCTCCGGCCTGATTTGTTTTTGAAAGATAAACTTTTTTCCGGCGGGGGTCAAGCACTCTTACGGGCATATTGGTAACTTTACGGTCATTACGGTCGCAAACATGAATTTTAAGATAAATTTTTCCCTGCTCCGGCCGCTGGTTCTGGTCAATTTGCTGTAAAACTGTATCAATAGGTTGGTTGGCAAAATCTTTGGGTGGATTATACTGAAGCGTTCGTGTAATGGTAAATGAACTATTTACCGGTATTTCAAGGGTTGATATCTCTTTCTCATCTACCTTTACGGAATAGGTAGTATTACGCTGGCATTTGAAGGAGGCTATTCCTTTTGCATTGGTAAAAGATGACAAGGTCCCCTGGGTTTTTATGTCTTTCATTATGATTTCAGCCATTGCCACAGGATTTGAAGCGGAATCAGTAAGTTTAAGATACACATAGGTATATGGATCGATTTCGATGTATGGTTCATTTTGTGCATGAAGACCAACCTGAATAACTAGTATAATAATAAATAAAAGTACTTTTTTCATAGCCCTTATTTTAAAAAGTATTAAGATACGTAATAATTTTTATGATGGTAAAAAAAAAGGCTGCCTCCGGGGCAGCCAAAAAACGCAATATTTTTTTTATTCCTGTGCAGGAGCCTGTACCGTTGTGTCGGCAGGAGCCTGATCAGCGGCCGGTTGCTCTGTGGCTGCCGGTTCGGTGGTTTCTTGTTTGTTGCCACCGCACGAATAAATAGCTACAGTTGATATAACTGCGAGTACCATAAGTAAAAGTTTCACTTTTTTCATTGCCTGAGATTTTAAGTTTTACGATATTTCAAAAATAATATGAAATTGATATTAAATCAAATAATTTCAATAATTTTTATTATTATGTATCAATTAATTGATTAAAAACAGTTTACTTTACAAATAAATATATTAAAGTGGCATTAGAGCGGAATTAAAATAAAATTAAAAGCTATAAAAACGCTAATTATAGTATAAGGAAAGGAATTTCAAATAAACAAACATGACGTTGGTCAATTAAAATTGCATGTAACCAATAAACTTTTGTAATGAAAAATCTTTTTTCTAAATTTGTTCAATCTAAATTTGCATTAACTTAAAACAATCAGTTATGAAAATGAAATTTATCAACCTTATGTTAGGAGCCGCATTAATAGTTGGCTTAAGTGCCTGTGGCGGCAAAAAGAGTATTACCAAAGAAACAGGTTTCCAGGAACTTGAAATCCCATGTACCGATAAAGGTCGTTCAGATGCTAACTTTTTCCGCGCTGCCAGTGTTGGTAAAAGTCAGGATTTAGCTACTTCAAAGGAAAAAGCTTTGTTGCTTACCAAACAGAGACTAGCATCTTTGATCAGTTCAACCCTTAAATCGGTTTCAGAACGTTATGTCAACGAAATGGACGCCGGCGATGCCAGCGAATTTAACCAGAATTTCGAAAACATGACCCGCGATGTAGTTAATCAACAGTTGGTTGATGTTACCATTATCTGCGAAAAAACAGGAAAAACCAGCGATGGTAAATTCGAAACCTACATGGCTATTGAAGTATCGAAAGATGCCATTTACAATGGTGTTAACAAAGGTATTGGCCGCGACAAAAAACTGGAAGTTAAATACGACCAGATGAAATTTAAAGAAAAATTTGATGAAGAAATGAACAAGCTGGAAAAACAGCAAGGTAACTAATACCGAAGAATTATCGGGGCTGTTTCGGAAAACCGGAGCAGCCTTTTTTATTTTTATTTTAATCTGTTGTATTCAATAATTTTTAAAAACCAATTTCCCAATGAAATATATTTTTGCAGCCCTATTATTCTTCAGTTTCTTCCAGACCGGGTTTACCCAGAAAATTAAAGTACTGGAAAGCAGTGAGAAAAAAGCACCCGAATGGATCAACTCCATTATAAAAGATTATATCATTGCCACCGGCTCCGGCGAAAATATTGAAGCTGCCCAGTCAAATGCCCTGCTCAAAGTCAAGGAACGCGTCATCACCTCGATTGCCGAGAATATTCAAACTTCAAGCGAATATTACAGGGGCGAAAATACCATCAACGGAATATCCAATATGGTTGAAAATTATGAAACAGCTACTAAAACAAAATCGGCTGATATTACCTTCCTGAAAGGAATTTCACTTTCGCAGGTCGAAGCTTTCTATTGGGAAAAAATTAGTGATGGAACTAATATCAGGGTGAATTATTACCTCAAATATCCTTTCCCTGAAATTCAACTCAAAAAACTGATCATGGAATTTGAAAAGGCTGACCGCGAACTTACCGAGCAGCTTAACAATATCCTCGATAACATTCCTAATCTTACCACCACCGAAGAAATGACCGAAGCGCTCAGTGCCCTTGATAAACTCAGCGATTCATTTATCGATCAGCGTAAAGAAAAAGTACAGCTTGGAAAAGTCAAGCTCAGCGAAATGTTGAAATCAATTAGAATAGAAACTATTGAAAATCAATTAGGTAAGATAACATTCACTTTAAAACTGGGCGAGAAAACTGTCACTACTGCCAAACAACCTAAAGTAACTTCCAATTGTGCAACCATTACCGAAACCAGGCTTGAAAAAACAACCTGGATTATTGTTTACGATTATGCAAATTGTTATGAAGATCCTGCCAATGCAATAAAAATTCAATTCAGATTTGGTGCTGCCGAACTGAAATACCAGTTCAATTTCGATATTACCGCCAGCAAAGCTGAAATATTCTTAAAAGATGATATCAACATGACAGCACCTCCGACAGCCGGAAATGAAGTGAATGGTGTTAAAGTGGATATTACCATTGTTTCAAAATTCGATAATCCTGTGATCATCGAAAAAATTATTCTTAACTGGGAAAACCAGGCACCGGTGATTATTGAAAATATTAATAAAGAATTCTCCGGAAAAGGAAATCACGATCTGTCTTTAATGATTGACCAGCCGCTCGATAAGGTAAAATACTCATCAGCCAGGAATAATCTTATCAACGGAAGCATTCATTACAAAACAAAAACAGGAGAAAAATTTACTTACAAAATTTACAGCCAGCCTTTTACGACTAACTGGTAGCCGGCTCTGTTATATTGTGGCTGTCTGTATGGAAATTTTTGATGCAGGCAGCCTTTTTTTTCTTTTAATCCTTGCATTATTTTTAGTCAAAAAATTATTTTGTAGCCTATAATATTTCATTCAGGCGTTTCAATTTTAAATTCCTTTTATTATATTTGTAGATAAATGTAATAAATGATAAACGGGGTTGGCCAAACAGGCGATAATGCCTGGCACTCTTTAAAACATACCAGTGATTGTGTTTGTTACTACTGCAACAAACCAATTACTTATTTGTGCCTGTTCTTATTCTATATCCCTTGTTATTTCCGGTTTTTCCATCCAGAGAAAATACACTTTTTTCTAAATAATTTACTGTTGGTTGATATTAAAAATATTGTCGATAATCATAAAAATGAAAGGCTATGAAAAAGCTTATTTTAGTGCGTCATGCCAAGGCCGAATCGCCTGAATATGAAATTTCTGATTTTGAACGTGGTTTGAAACAAAGAGGGATGGAAGATGCCCACCGGATGGCATCAAAACTGTATGCCAATGGCCTTAGGACTGATCTTATTATCTCATCTCCGGCTTTAAGAACTTTACAAACAGCCGAGATTTTTGCCGAAGAAATGAACTACCCGAATAATAAAATTCAATATGTAAAATTTTTATACGATCCTTACACCACTACCGAATTTTTAAAGCTCATACATTCGCTCGACGAGAGATGTAATTCCGTGCTGGTAGTAGGGCATAATCCTACCATAGCCAACACGGCTTTCAACATGCTGAAAAATTTCTATGGCGAAGTACCAACCTGTACCACCATCATTATTGAGTTTAATGTTCAGCAATGGAATGAAATAAAAGTGAAAACCGGCGAACTTACTTTTTACGAAAGCCCTGTTAAAGCTGTCTGAAAATATGTAGCTTACAATATTTTTTCCCGCCTGAAACGATAAATTCTGGCGGGATTTTTTTTGCCTTCGGTCGAAATGTACAGATTATAATTCCGGTCGAAACAGATTCCTTCAGGCTGAATGAAATCATTTTTATTAAGTTCTTCCAGGTAAAGCACCTGGCCGTTGGTAGTGCTAACCATGATCTGGTGTGTATGGGCTGAAATACAATATATAACCGAATCAACCGGATCAAAGGCAATATCAGATGGTGAAAAAAATTTATTCTTCTTTTTATTATCGGCCTGCTTCTGAGCATCAATGGTAAAAAACGGATCTTTACCGGTCTTTTTCTTCACAGGGTCAAAGGCAAACACTGACTTATATTCCAGGTTGGAATGAATACCTGCAACGGGGGATCCTTTGGCTGCAAGTAAAAAAATATTAATGGCTGGCAAATAACAAATTCCTTCAATGTCGTTATGTTTATTGAGCGGGGTAAGAAAAAAGCCGGTTTTAAGGTTCTGATCGATAATAAAAATGGTGCCTGAACTTGAAACCACATAAAAAGCCGGGGAGGCATAAGCCAGCCCCTCATAATCTCCTTTTGGCCCGAAAACAACCAGTGTATCGGTTTTAGCTGTATTCAGGTTAAAGTTGAATAAAATGCCGTTTTCATCGTTTACACAGACCATTATTGAATCGTTTAATGCCACCATTCCCGATATTTCATGCAATTCATCAGGTAAAAGCCATACATCTTCAATGATTTCAAGGTGGTAAGGGAAAATGAATTTTTTGCCGCTTTTATTTTTATGGTCCGCAGCGCACGAAACGAGAATGCAGCAAATAAAAATAATAAAATATTTTATGGTTGAAAGCATCGGTATTTTTTATTCCGCAATGGAGTATTTTTAACATTGCCGGTTACAAATATATTTATCATTTTTGCAATCTAAAATGAATTGTTATGGCTTTTATCAGGAACCCGGAATTATTTACCCGGAAATGGTTTAAAGAGTATGCACTCATTACCACAGGATGTCTTATTCTATCGGCAGCCTTTGTATTTTTTATTACCCCCCATAAAATCATTCCCGGAGGGGTGTATGGCATATCTATTGTGATTCACTATCTTACGGTTGGGATGCCATTTTATACCGATGGTTTTCCGGTAGGTTTAATGGGGTTATTGCTCAACATTCCACTTACCATTATCGGGATTAAAATCCTGGGCCCCAGATTTGGAGTAAAGACCGTTGTTGGCTTTGTGCTTTGCTGGATTTTTATGGACAGCATTACGTTATTCTGGAATCAGTATAAAGGTGCCCCTGATATGCCGCTGGTTGATGAAGTATTGCTCTCTTGTATTTTCGGTGGGGCACTGATAGGTTTCGGACTTGGTCTGGTTTTTAAATCACAGGCAACTTCGGGCGGAAGCGATATTATTGCCATGATTATTGCCAAATATACGCGGTTGCCGCTTGGTCAGCTGATGATTTATGTCGATTCGGCCATTGTGCTCGTGGGGCTTATTGCATTTGAAGACTGGAAAATTCCGCTTTATTCATGGGTGGTGATTTTTATTACCGGGAAAGCCATTGATTTTGTCATTGAAGGTGTTTCATATGATAAATCGGTTTTTATTATTTCCGACAAATATGACATTATTAAGGATAAAATAATCAACGATCTGAACAGGGGCGGGACATATATCCTGGCTCAGGGTATGTTTTCAGGTGCCGATAAGAAGTTGATTTTTACCAACGTAAACCGGCGCGAAATGGCAATGCTCGAAGTGATTGTTCATGAAATCGACCCTGATGCTTTTATGACGGTGATTAATGCCAGTGAAATTCTTGGTAACGGATTCAGGTCGCTGAATGATAAAATTACTGCTGACTATTAAAAGGATAATATAGAAAACAAAAAAGCCCGGCAAAACCGGGCTTTTTTTTATGAGTTGTTCTGATTGAATCGTCTTTGTGAAAAATTGTTGTTTGAACGGGGTTGTTTTGGACGGGCTTCAGTAACTTTTAATACTTTACCATCCCATTCGGCGTTGTTAAGTTCGGTAATTGCTTTGTTAGCTTCTTCCAGGTTAGGCATTTCAACAAAACCAAAACCACGTGATTTTCCGGTTTCGCGATCCATGATAACTTTTGCAGTACTTACAGCACCATACTCTTCGAAAATAGATTTCAGATTTTCATCCTGAATACGAAAACTCAGGTTTGCTACATAAATGTTCATAAAAATTTTAAAATTTAAATAATAAATTAATGGTTTTGAAAAATCAATTTGTCATTACGAAAATGTTGCAGCTTAAAGAAATTAAGGATAGATCCCAACAGAAGCCTTCAATATTATTCAGATATGTTCAAATAACTTTTCGGCGCAAAGATATAATTAAATGTTACAATATCAAATGGCTTAAAAAATATATTATTAGTTTGTTTGCATAAATTATTACGACATGAAAATTTTTAATTCTTTTCTCCTGTTGATTTTATATAAGATTCAGGATTCCCTATAAAACGTTGATAATCTTCCGGAGTATTAATGTTTAACAGTATTTCCGGTGATGAGCAGGTATAATTTATCCTGGTATATCCTTTCAGAAATTCATCGAGTCTTTGTTTTCTATTGGCCTGGCATGGCCATTCTTTCAATATTTCAGGCGAAATAAGTATTGGATGACCCCCTTTTTCTTTATAAACCGGAACTACATACGAAAACGGTTTTAAACACAGCAACATTTCCTTCATCAATCCTTCAGGAATAACAGGGCAATCAACATTGTGAATAAATACAGGGAATGCATTTCCTGTTGCTTTAATTCCAATGGTTACTGAACTGAATCTTCCGTTATCCGGGTTGGGCTGAATAGCATATTGTATTTTTTCTGCAGGGGTAATTTTTTTTAGTGCAGACAGGTTATCATCATTGCAAACCAGACATGTTGTTGATGCACCATCAGTAATGGCTTGGTTTACAACCGATCCGACAAATGAAATACCTGATGACATGCTGAGCAATGCTTTCTGGAAACCCATTCTCGAATTTGTGCCTGCTGATAAAATAATGATGTTGAATTTTTTTTTCATAAAAAATACCTGATGATTTTACAAAAGTAAGCCGATTAAAGCATTTATCATGTTTTTTTTTTATAATTTGGCAATATCAATTTAAAAACCTGCTGGGAATGACTTCTGATAAATTTTATCCGCTTGATATTGAACATCTTTACCAAATCGTATTAAAAGGAATTCAAAACCGGCAATTGTTTGGGATTCCGGCCCCTTTATGGCATTTACATCACGACCGGCGCTTGGAAACATCCTGGATGGGGTCTGCCCTGGGAAATCCGTTAGGACCGGCTGCCGGGCCTCATACGCAGATGGCTCAGAATATTATTGTGGCATGGCTGTGTGGTGCAAGGTATATCGAATTGAAAACCATACAGGTGCTTGATGATTTGCATATCACAAAACCTTGTATCGATATGTCAGACGAAGGGTATAACTGTGAATGGTCACAGGAATTACCCATTGAACATTCCTTTAATGAATATCTTAAAGCCTGGATAATCATTCACCTGATTGAAAAAGAACTGAATATGCCCGCATCGCCCTGTATGTTCAATATGAGCGTCGGGTATAACCTCGATGGCATTCAATCAGACAAGGTGCAGCAATTTATTACAAAAATGCGCAATTGCCATTCAGAAAAAGGTAAGTTGTTATCACAATTAAAAAGTGTATGTACCGTATTTCCGGATGTGCCCGATTTAATTGCCGGTACGGTTACTTTATCGACCATGCATGGCTGCCCTCCCGATGAGATTGAAAAAATTGCCCGCTTCCTGATGGATATGGGTTTGCATACCATTGTTAAACTTAACCCTACCCTTCTCGGCCCTGAAAGGGTGCGTGAAATTCTGAACAAAAGTCTGGGGTACAAAACCATTGTTCCCGATTCGGCTTTTGGTCATGACCTGAAATTTGACCAGGCCGTAGACCTTGTGAATGGACTGAAGCAATATGCAACTTCGAAAGGGGTGCATTTTGGCATTAAGCTTTCCAACACGCTCGAATGCATCAACACCAATATGTTTGATGCATCTAACCAGACCATGTATATGAGCGGAAAAGCTTTGCATCCTGTAACGGTTGAGCTGGCAAAAGCACTGCTCGATGTTTTCGGATATGATTTTCCGGTTTCGTTCTCGGCAGGTGCCGATTGTTTTAATTTTCCGCAGCTGATTGCCTGTGGTTTCAATCCTGTAACTGTATGCAGCGATATTCTGAAACCAGGAGGTTATGGTCGCCTGCCACAATACCTGTCACGATTATCGGAGTCGATGGATGCAACAGCTTCTGAGTCAATTGATCAATATAAAATAAATGCTTCCGGTATTAAAACCAATGATGTTACTGAAGCTGCCGGTATAAACCTGGGGGAATATGCCAGACAAGCCTGCAACAACAAGGAATACAGAAGAAAGCCTCCGCAGAACAAAGGTATTAAAACCACACGAACACTGGGTTTTTTTGATTGCATAGCAGCACCATGTATGTCACAGTGTGCCACAAACCAGCATATTCCGGGGTATTTGTTTCATTCAGCGCAGGGCGATTTTAAAAAGGCGGTTGAGATAGTGTTGGGTGATAATCCGTTTCCGCATGTTACCGGGAAAATCTGTGATCATCTGTGCCAGCTGAAATGTACAAGGATGAACATTGACGAATCGTTGAGAATAAGGGAAGTGAAGAATTTTATCAGTACATGGTCGGATTCGGTTGCCTTGCAACAACCTGCACAAATTGCAGGTAAAGTTGCTATCATAGGTGCCGGGCCCTCAGGCTTGAGTTGTGCGTATTATCTTACACAACACGGTTTTACCTGCGATGTGTTTGAAAAAACAGGGAAACCCGGGGGTATGATTTCATGGGCAATTCCCCCGTTCCGGATCAGCGTAGATGATATTATGGCCGATGTTTCGAGGATAACACAAAGCGGGGTAAAAATCCATTACCAGGTTGCCGTTGATGCTGAAATGACCAGCCGGTTTTTAAAGGAATACGATTTTGTATATGTATCAACCGGAGCATGGCAACCCGTAAGCCTTGGAATCGAAGGCCTTGAATCGGAAGGAGTGGTTGAACCTCTTGAAATTCTTTTCCAGGTGAACGAGCAGAAACGTCCGGTATTAGGAAAACAAATAGCCATTATCGGAGGTGGAAACACCGCGGTTGATGCTGCCCGTACAGCCATCAGGCTGGTGGGCGGTAAAGGAAAAGTTACCTTACTCTATCGTCGCACCCGCGATGAGATGCCTGCCGATATCAGCGAGATTGAAGCAGCAATGGATGAAGGCATTGAATTGATTGAACTTTTAATTCCGGAAAAAATTGTCAGTGAAAAAGGAAAAGTTACAGGTGTTTTATGTGCAAAAGCAGCATTAAGCGGGAAAGATGCATCGGGAAGGCCTAAACCCGTTAAAATAGAAGGTTCCGAATTTGTTTTTGAATGCGACACCGTGATCCCTGCTATTGGACAGAAGCAAAACACCGGATTTCTTACTCACCTGAATCCTGTGATTAACCCGGAAGATGGTTCAACCAATATTCCTGGGCTTTTTATCGGCGGCGATGCTCTCAGGGGGCCGGCTACTGCCATTAAAGCCATTGCCGACGGGAAAAAAGCAGCAAAAATGATATTCAGCCGGTTTTCAGGAATTCAAAAATCTGACAGTGATGGGGTGTCAACATCTGTTGAACCTGACCAGATTTTGAAAAAACAGGCTACCCGTCAATTTTCTTTGTTAAAAGAAATTGAACATACTTTAAGTTTTGATTTACCCGGAAATAGCGCAAAGCCACAGGAAATTCCGGCCGAAGCCTCCCGCTGCCTGCAGTGTGATGCATTCTGCAATATCTGTGTATCGGTATGTCCCAACAGGGCCATGCATGGATACCGTGTAAAGCCTGTTGAGTATCAGTTGAAAAAAGCTGTGCTGCATGGAAAAGAAATGGTTTTTGAGGATGATGTTGTTTTTAAAGTAGATCAGCATTTCCAGGTGATCAATATCATTGATTTTTGCAATGAATGTGGCAACTGCAGCACTTTCTGCCCCACCAGTGGCCGTCCTTTTGCCGACAAACCCAGGTTTTGCCTGTCGCATGAGAGTTTGAAAAGCAACAACGAAGTGTATTTCATGAGCCGGTTAAAAGACCGTACCGTTTTAATTTATAAAGATGAATCAGGAATAAAAACGCTGACCAGACAAGGTAATGAATTTCATTATGAGACAGATCACGTATGGGCTGTTTTTGACCAGGAGCAATTTAAAATCAAAGCTGCCAGGTTCCGTACACCCTGTGTAAGGCAGTCACAATTCAGGTTTGCCGCCGAGATGAGTGTACTTTTCTATGCAGCAGAAGGCATGATGCCATAATTTTCCGAAATATTCAGATATTATTATAAATATTATTCAATTTAAAATCAAGAAGATGAAAACAAAAGAAACCATTCTCGAGAACACGGTAAAACGTTGCAGGGAACGCAACATCCTTATTCCTACCTATAAGCAGATGAAAAACCCTGAGTTGATTCCCGAAGGCATTAAAAAGGAATTGAAAAATATAGGCTTATGGGATCTGAATCCGCGAAACCTGTTTCGTATTACATGGAAAAATGAACCTGTAAAAACGGGAGGTGGGTATGGTAAAGTCAATTATATTGAATTACCCACTGTACTTACCGGGGTGAAAAGCAGGATTTTTCTTCTTGTAGGTAAGTTTTTTCCGACCGGTGCCCACAAGGTTGGAGCTACTTTTGGCCCGCTGGTCGAAAAACTGGTCAGTGGCAGGTTCGATCCTACCAGCCAGAAAGCATTATGGCCTTCGACCGGAAATTATTGCCGTGGCGGGGCTTTTAACAGTTACCTGCTGGGTTGCGAATCCATTGCTATATTGCCTGAAGAAATGTCAAAAGAACGTTTTGACTGGCTTCGCTCTATAGGTGCTGAAGTATATGCCACACCGGGTTGTGAATCGAATGTGAAAGAAATTTATGACAAAGCCAATGAATTGGTCAATGCAAGGCCGGGTGAAGTGGTTAACCTGAATCAATTTGAAGAATTTGGCAACCCATTGTGGCACAATGTGGTTACAGGTGCTGCCATGGATGAAGTTTATGTACAGGAAAAAAAGGGAAATCAGCGTTTTTCTGGAATTTTTCTCACACAGGGATCGGCCGGAACCCTGGGTTGTGCCGAAAATCTTCGTAAAAAATACCCCTTGATGAAAGTTGCTGCCGGCGAGGCCTTGCAATGCCCTACCTTGCTTTATAACGGTTATGGTGGCCATCGTATCGAAGGTATTGGTGATAAGCATGTTCCATGGGTACATAACATCAGAAACATGGATATGTCGGTTGGAATTGATGATGATGCAGTAATTCGGATTATGCGCCTGTTTAATGAACCAGAAGGTAAAAAATACCTGATCAATGAGTTGAAAATGGATCCTGCGCTGGTCGAAAAACTGGCTTACATGGGTATTTCATCCATTGCCAATATGTTAGGCTGTATTAAAATGGCAAAATATTATGAAATGAACGAAAGTGACATTTTGTTTTCCGTTGCCACCGATTCTATGGAGATGTATCAGAGCCGGCTTGCTGAAGAAAAGGAAAAACATGGTGCATATACAACCATCAATGCTGCTGCTGATTATTATGCTGCCTTGCTGGCCACTGCCATTGACCACATGATTGAAATGACTTATTATGAAAAGAGACGGATGCACAACCTGAAATATTTCACCTGGATAGAACAACAAGGAAAAACCGTGGATGAAATCAACGCTCAGTGGTACGAAGAGGACTATTGGGATAAGCGGCTCAATTGTGAAGACGAATGGGACAGGATGATTGAGGAATTTAACGAAAAGACCGGTCTGATTCAAAAGTACAGGTAATACTGGCTGATCAGCCTGTAATGAAAGCTGAAGATAAGATTGGGGCAGCTGGACAGGCTGCCTCAGATTTATAAAATGCGGATAATTGTTTGTAACATGAACGATAAATTTATATATCAATGCCCGGAATGCTCTTCCAGGTTCGATGCCGGAGAGATACGATATCTATGCCCGGTGTGTAGTGTGAAAAACGCTATGGATAAGCCTCCGCATGGTGTTCTTAAAGTCTTGTACGATTATGAAATGCTGGGAAAAAAGTATGCAGGCCATGATGGGTTTAAACGTTTGGAACAGCATCAATTTCTTCCTTTGTTACCGGTTAATAAACCAGAAAGTTTTGGGTTTCTGAGGGTAGGGAAGACCCCGGTTTACAGCGTAAAAAGCTATGAATACCCATCGCTGTCTCTATTTCTGAAAGACGATTCGCAGAACCCTACCTTTTCATATAAAGATAGGGCATCGGTCATGGTTTCTGCTTTTGCAGCCGAACATCATATCAGCACCATTGCAGCTGCATCGACCGGTAATGCAGGGTCATCCATTGCCGGAATATGTGCTGCCCAGCGGCAGAAATCGGTCGTGTTTGTTCCGGCAACCGCGCCGGCAGGTAAGCTTACACAGATTGTCATGTACGGTGCCACCATTGTTCCGGTTGATGCCAACTACGATACGGCTTTTGACCTGAGCATTGCCATGTCGGACTTTTTTGGCTGGTATAACCGTAATACGGCCTATAATCCTGTTACCATAGAAGGAAAAAAGACGGCAGCTTTTGAAATTTTTTCCACTTTTAACGGTGTGCTGCCTGACAGGATTTTTGTGCCGGTGGGTGACGGTGTTATTATTTCGGGCATTTATAAAGGTTTTGAAGACCTGCTCCGGATGCAGATTATTGACAAAATGCCGGTGATTGTAGCGGTTCAGTCGGCACAAAGTAAAAACCTGGCTGCCAATATGCATACAGATGTATTTACCCTTTATCCTTCCACAACACTCGCCGATAGCATATCGGTAGATATTCCGAGGAATTTTATCATGGCAAAATCGTTCCTGCAACAGTACAAAGGCGAATGTATTGTTGTGGATGATGATGAAATTCTGCATGCTTTGGCAACTCTTTCGAAGCAATTTGGAATATTTTCGGAGCCAGCCGGTGCAGCGGCTTATGCAGGCATGCTGAAATATTATGCTGAAACAAAAAGTATCAATCATCGTTGCCTGGTTATGCTTACCGGATCGGGACTTAAAGATTTAAAACCTGCGGCAAGGCTCATCAATATGCCAAAACCTGTTGCTCCCGATAAAGAAAATGTTATCAAATACCTGAAAAATTTTTTCTGATGTAACATTAATACCGGATTAGAAATGTGCAAATCAGCTTTATATGAAAAGTTTAAAAGCAAAAACTTAGTAAATATCATACGATAACAAAATCAGGAAATGATTGTTGATAATGGATATACACTGAATTGCTTCCGCTTCAATGATTAAAGTGATAAACAGGTGTTTGTAAATATGAATCTGAAAGGCATCAATGCTATGTGGAATGCAGACAATGCTGCTTTATTTAATGCTTTTTCTATAAAAATACTACATGCTGATATTCTGATCAATTTTTCAAATGAATTAATAAATCCTTTAACAAAATGCCTATGAAATGGAAAAGTTTACGGGCAAGAATGCTTGTTTTAATATTAGGAATAAGCTCACTGATTTTTGCTTCAACTATTTTAGTGATAGCCCTTTCAACCAGATCCAAGTCTGTTGATTTTGCTTTAGCGCTCAGCATCAGCAAGTCGAATGAAGCGGCAAGTCTGGTTAAACAGTTTATTGAACGACCGCTGGAGTCGGCAAGGGTATTGGCATCCAACATGAATGCTGTAAGGAAAGCGGGCAATAATAACCGGATATTGTACAGCGAAATGATTAAAGCTGAGCTGATACGGAGCGATATTCATCTGGCTGTATGGTCAATGTGGGAGCATAATGCTATTGATGGCAATGACGATAAATATATCGGAATCTTCCCGTACGATGAAGAAGGGAGGTTTAATTTCACGGCCTATAAAAATAATGGGAATATTCAGATTGAAAAAACAAGTGTTGAGCAGTATACCGAGGATTTTTATTCCCTGGCGGCAACATCAAAAAAAGAAGTTATTCTGGAGCCATATTTTTACTCTTACACTGGAGAGGACGGGAAAAAATTCTTTGAAACATCGCTGGTGGTTCCGGTTGTTCAGAATGAAAAAACCCTGGGTGTAATCGGAATTGATATTGATTTAACCAATCTCTCGGATGAAATCAGGAAAATCAGGATTTTTGATACCGGCTATGGTTTTTTGGTATCGAACACCGGAATTATTGCCGCTCACAAGGATATCTCTTTCCTGGAGAAAAACCTCAAAGACCAATATGATTTTGCTGATGATATCATGATGAGTAAAATTAAAAAAGGTGAAATTTTTCAGGATATAATTAACTCTTCTGCCATGGAAGAAGGACTTTTTGTTTCCATTACACCTATTAAAATCGGGTTGACCGAAAGCCCCTGGGCTTTGTGTGTTATAGTGCCTGAAAATGAGGCGCTTGCCGATGCAAAAAAAATGCTTATCAATGGGTTATTAATGGGTTTTATTGGTCTGTTGATTTTGGCAGCATTGATTTATTTTCAGGCAAACAGTATCATCAACCCGGTTTACAAAGCTGTTGAACTCGCGCAGGCAATTGCATCGGGCGATCTGAAAAATATCATCATAGTTGACCGTCATGATGAATTTGGCAATTTACAGGAAGCCCTGAAACAAATGAATGATAAACTTATTGAAATAGTAAACGATTTGCAGCAAGCCATTGAAAATTTAGCCAATGTAAGTGCCGAGACAAATTATATAGCCCGGGAAGTATCGACAGGTGCCAACGAGCTGGCATCATCATCGGAAGAGGTTTCGTCCACCATGGAACAGATGGTGAGCAATATTGAGCAGAACACCCATAATGCTGTTGAAACAGATAATATTGCGGCCATGGTGGCAAAAAACACCGAAAAAGTCAGAATTTCTTCCGGAAAGAGTATGGATTCGATTAATACCATTGCAGCAAGGGTAAAAATTATCAACGATATTGCTTTTCAGACCAATTTGCTGGCTTTAAATGCTGCGGTTGAGGCAGCCAGAGCCGGTGAGCATGGTAAAGGATTTGCAGTGGTAGCCGCTGAGGTCAGAAAACTGGCTGAACGCAGCCGGGCCGCTGCTGAAGAAATAAATACCATCGCGAAAAACAGTGTTGATGTTACCGTTGAATCGACTCATTTGCTCAACGAAATTATTCCGCAAATCCAGAAAACATCCATGTTAATCCAGGAAATTGCTTCAGCCAGCAAAGAACAAGGTTCAGGCGCCGACCAGGTAAATTCTGCCATACAGCAATTTAATGCTGTTACCCAGCAAAATGTGACTGTTTCGGAGAGATTATCCGTCAATGCCGGACAAATGTCAGAACAGGCAAATCACCTGAAAAATCTGGCTAATTACTTTAAAATATAATGTCTATGTTGACACCGTAACATGATACTTGCCTTAAGATTTATCATTGTCAGCCTGGCTGAGATTTTTTCCACCTGACCGGCGACGTTTTTTTCTAATTTTTTCATAAAAAAAAGTTTAGTGAAACTAATTTCACTAAACTTTTATCAATAACATAACCAATTAGGGATATAGAGGTTTTTACCAACTATTTTTCGGTAATATGCCTTTTTTGTTAGTCTTATTTTTCAAAGCCGAGCAATTGCCTGAACTGGACTGCATTTTCAATTTTCGTGGTTTTATCAAGTTCAAACGTATAATGCCTGTCTGATTGTGACCTCAATGAATCTGAAGCCATTGCACTGAGTTTTCCGGCAGGATAAACAGCCAGTGTTTTATCGGGCAGGATACTGAATATTTTATGGCCCGAAGGCGGGTTGATCATGGTTTCGGCGTACTTTCCGGCATTGATCTGGTAATACCCGCTGTTATCGCCGAAAATGATAAAAACATCGGTTTGCAGCGGGCTGCGTTTTTCACTATCAACATATCCGGCATTTACGCTGAACCAGTTATCCTGCTTCATCAGTTTATCAAAATTGTAAGCTCCCATTCGGTTGATTGAAATTACCCGGTAGGTTTCGGCCATCAGATCAATTTGTTTTTCTTCTTTTTCAATTTTGTCTTTCAGTTGTCGGTATTGCTCTTCCCATTTCGAAGCAGGCATTTTAAGCAATTTTGCCAGTGGCATTACCATTTCCATTCTTTTTGTAAAAGTGCGGTTTTTATCACCCCTGAGCCATATTTTGTAAGTTTTTCCTTCCATTTTAGTCAGGCTGTAGTTGATAATTTCCCATTTATTATTGATCCGCTGCCAGTCAATCTGGAATGTTTCGGTCCATTTCGGAAAATCGCCCCTGTCAATTTCTTTCCAGAGCATTTCGGCAGGGTGGTAATAGGCATTTCCGAACTGTACTTCGCCATAGACCTGAACATCAAACATTTTCATGCCGTAGGCTTCGAGTTTTTTACGGATATCTTTATTATTGCGGTTTTTATAAAATTTCTCGCGGTCGTAGTTCAGGTACACATCGAGCAGCCATTCATAATTAAAAACAAAATAGTCTTTTCTTAGAGGGAATGGCAATGCTGAGAATGTTTTTTTCAGTTTTTCGCGCAGGGCGGTTTTCTCTTCATTGACCTGTGTTTCGGGATAGTCGGCAAATTCCCATTTTCCCTGGTCATTCAGGTAAAAGAAACTATATTCCTGACCATTATATTTCGAGCCGAAACGGATACCGATATTTTTGCCCGGTGCAATTTCGAGAGAACGGTTATCCTGGTCGGCCCTGATTTCGAACATGCCTGCCGTATTGAAAAATCTTTTTTCGCCTACAGAAGTAAATTCCATGGGTATTCCCGAAAGCAGGATATCGGTAGCCTGGTGGAATTCGCGGTAGCGAATGGTAATCATGCCTTTAACAATATTTCCCAACGAATCGGTAAAGCACAGGGGTGGGACAGAGACAGTGGTACCTCCCGGGAATGAGAGGTTTTTGCCACTGTCGGCGCTGATACGAAAAACCTCATAAGGAGTTTCAAGGCCTGGAACCGGTGGCCGGGGTTTCCAAACCTGTTTTTTTGTACACGACAATATGAAAAGTTGAAAGATGGCAATGAAGATAACGGCATTTTTCATGGTATTACAGATTGGTTAATGGATTGACAATGATGATTTAAAGATATTTCTGGCATGATGTTCATAAAAATACAGCGACACATCGGGATACGAAAAACGGCAGCCCTGGTTTTTCCCATAAGGAAATGATTTTTCTGACGATAGCTGCATCAGTTGGGCATAACTGGCATTTATTCCGCGGTTATAAGCCGATGAAAGCAAAACCAGCTGGCTGGCAACGGTAGCCATGGTATCGGTTTCGAAAATATGGTTTACCAATTGTACAAATACCGACAGGTATTGTAGCTGTCCTTCAATTGTTTTAAGCCTTTCTAACCGATTTTGTCGTGTTGAGGTATTTTCGGTAAATGTTGTGCCTGTCGGCAGCATGGACAGAAACGAAGGTTTTTGGGGTATTTCGGTTTGTGCAGCTGTTTTTTCGATGGTTTCGGCAAAAGAAGGTTTCATCTGGAAACGGCCTATTGAGAAATCGGCAGCTTGCTTACCTGCCTGTACGTAAAGCAATTCGAGTGCTGAGGTTTCGAAAAGATCGTGTAGCCGTTCATATCGCAGCAATTCAGGAAAAACAACCGACATGGCCATGGCAGGGTCAATGCTATACCTATTGCATTCTTTTTCAATTATTTGCCTATGAACCATGCAAAAATCAAGAGCCTGTGTGTAACTATCGCCAAAGTATTTTTCAGGGGTCAGCGATCCGGTGTTATGCACCGAAAAAAGCAAAAGGAAAAACGTAGCAACGACGGTTAAAAAATGCATAACATGCTTTTTTATTTAAACGCAAATGAAGCGTATTTATTTTGGGTTGCAGGTTTTCGGTTACGTGTTTGTTTTATGTTTGGGAGTTTGAAACTGCTTTCTTGTCCCGTGATAGTAAAGCTGCCAGAAAGCGTTAAGAACTCCCAATGCTTCATCAGCCCGAATACAATAAATACCCTTGTTTAGCACTGGCAATTATTTTTTCCTTAATCTAAATTTTACGGCAGAATTCTTATCTGTTTTATCAATTAAAACTATTCCATTTTCTGAATTCATTAATATGATTGTTTTTGCCTCTGCAACATTGGGTATTGATTGATTGCTTCTCAATGCATATAACCCGGAATACGGAACATTATCAACAACAGTATCAATAATCTCAAACTTTTGAATATCGCTTTGAAAGAGAAAATAGAAATAGGTATCTTCAGTAAATGGGGTTTCTCCAATCTCTAATCTATATTCAAAAAACCTGGATTTTTCGGCCTGAATGGTAATAAATAAATTATGAGAGTCCGTTGAGTTCAGTCTGATATCGTTATGCTGAATATAAGCTGTGCCATTTAAAACTGATTCGGACTTCCTATGATAAAGACTATCTTTGGTGACTTTAAACTTATATTCATCTCCATGATTGTCAATAAATGAAACTGATTCATTAAGCTCAAAATCAAGAAAATTCTTTTCTTCTGAATTAAAGTTATAGAATACTGTATCATTATCCTTTTCCAGCTTGCATGAAGTAAGGGATACAATTAAACTTAAAATAATAATAGTTTTTTTCATATTGTAATATTTATAAAATGGTGTTGGTCATTTTGCTTGTGCTTAACCCTCTATTACCTTCATATTGAACTTGTGCAATTTTTGCACAAATTAATTTTTTGTCTAACGCATTTGATTTATAAATATTTAGAATGTGTTTATTTATAGATGTTCTGTTTGTTTCAAAAAGGGATTCAAGTTGATATTGATTTAGCCATACAGTTTCGTCTTCAGGTTTAACTTGAATTTCAGCTTTTCCCTCTTTTGTATTAAATATCTGAATATCTGAATTTTTCATTCCAAAATTTTCTATAAATGTAGTTTTTTTTTGGCTTTCTGATGCAAGCTAATGCAGGAGGGTCCTTCTCAGGCAGCACTTCCCGTTTTGCGTATTTGATGTTTTTGGGAGTTTGAAACTGCTTTCTTGTCCCGCGATAGTAAAGCTACCAAAAAGCGTTAAGAACTCCAAATGCTTCATCAGCTCAAATATAATAAATATTCTGTTAGCGGCTGGCTTTTATTCTTTGATTTGACTTTCAATCAAGCGAATCAATTCCTCAACTGGCTCAAAATATTGAATAACCTGAACCTCTTCAAAGTCGAACAAGTCGTCATAGTCGCCTTTCTGTCTCCAGGTAAAGAGTTGAGAATAGATTTTCCCATACTTCTTATCAATCTTCTGATTTTTAATGAAGTGTTCCGTAAAATTTGTCTTCGCTCCGTTATGAGTGGTAGGTTTCAATTCGTGCCTTAGCAGCAAAGCCATTACTGCCTAATAAGCTGAGTAGTATAGTCTATTAATTGAAGAGTTCCATTTTCCTTTCGATGCAAGAATTTTAGCATCGTCAAGTGTATCCCATGCCCTGGAAATTCTGTATTTGATATGGCTTTCTTGTTCAGGATTCATAGTATTATATTCTTATTGCATCGCGATTTATATTCTCATACAATGGGGTGAACGAATGTTTCTGATTCCATTCTGTTTTCGAGTAAACAAGAGGTGAAATAACCGCTCCTGTTTCTATTTCAACTTCGTAGAGTGCATCAATGAACTGTTTCTCCAATTCAAAGTTCACTTTTGGAGTATTGAGTAAAATCAAGATATCCCAATCTGATTGTTTTCCAGCATGCCCTCTTGCCCTTGAGCCATATAGGTATATCTCTGACTGAGGAGCATTACTATAAACTACTTCCCGAATCCTCTTCATTATGGTTTTTTTACTACTCATAGGGCAAATATACAACAATCCCAGAAGTTTTCAATCTGTTTGTTTTTTGAAATAAGCTTGGCGGTTACTGATTAATATACAGGATGGGGCAACCTGCCGGCACAGGTAAGCTGATGCCGGAAAGGCGCAACGGAGTTCAGTTTGCCAGGATATCGGTTGAGGTAACCAGCAGGTATTGATTTTTTTCGGTAAGAAAAAGGTAGCCCTGGTCGTAGCAATAATGGTAAATAAGCCCTTTTTGGGTGGTGTAGGTATGGGTATGGTATCCGAAATTAAAGCCATGTTTGATAAGCGATTCGCGGGTAACAAGGGTTTTTCCGGCTTTGGTATTGAGTTCGCACAATATACGGCGGTTTTTGCGTAAGATATTGTTGATATTACGCACATAGCTGTTGGCATCGCTGTTCTGGCGGTTGTTGAATGCATTGCGGCATTGGTCGGAGCAGAATTTTTTATCGGCACGTCCCAGCAATTTTTCACCACATTCGGGGCAGGTGCGGGTTTCTGACAGGTTAGACATAATGTTTTTGTTTATATTGATTGTCAAAGATATATTTATTTGTAATTAGTTACAAACGACAGTAAATGCTTTTCAAACGAAATTACGCATTTATTTACCGGATGTTTTCAGCATCAGCATTTTACTTTGCTCAAAATTTTTAAAACGTATTGTTTCACAATTAAAAAGTAAGAAAATGAAAACAACAGTCAACAAAGTTGAAATCTGCGGATTTTTAGGGAAAGATGCCGAAGTGAGAACATTGGCCAACGGGCACAGCCTTATCCGGTTAAGTGTGGCAACCAATGATTATTACAAAAAACCTGATGGTGTGCGTGCAGAGAATACCACATGGCATAAGGTAATGATGTGGAAAAAGGATGCGGCCGGAATGGCAGAAAACTTAAAAAAAGGAAAGCTCGTGCACATTGCAGGCAGGCTTAACAACAGGAAGTATACCGATAAAAACGGGCGAAACCATTTTATTACAGAGGTATTGGCTCATAAGACTGAGGTTGCTGCCTGAAAATTTATGTGACCATCCGGTTGAATGTCAGAAAAAGTTCATTGCTGAGCTGCACTGCAATGAACTTTTTACTGAATATAATGCTGCCAGGTTGAATTGAGAGATTACCCGAAATACTTTACCCAATGTATATTATTCATTGTGAACCTATTGATTACAAAGGGGAGAGGCATATTGCCCTGCAGTTTCCGTTTCAGCGGCAACTGATAGAGATACTCAAAAAATGCGAAGTGGTAAAATGGAGCAATTCATTGCGATGCTGGCACATGGAAGATAATGCTGAATCATGGCATCTTTTAAGATTGGCATGCAGCCATCAAGTTGCATTTGACCGCCATAAAATTGTTATGGCCGGTCAGGATAAAAAACCGGTAACATCTTCATTAATTAAGCCTGACACAAAAATCCCTTTTAAAAAACTGGATGAAGAAAGCATACAGCAAATTGTCAGTTTTGAAAAATGGATGCTTCACCGCAGGTATTCGACCAACACCATAAAGAACTACATTTCGAGCCTGAGGGCGTTTTTGTTTTTTTGTCATCCCAAACCCCTCTTATCTATTGAACCGCGCGATTGGGTGAATTTTGTAGACCAATTTATTCTGAAGAGAAGATTAAGTTTTGCTTACCAGAACCAGACGGTGAACGCGTTGAAATTATTTTTCAGCGAAATAACAGGCAATTGTTTTGACGTTGAAAAAATAAAAAGACCGAGGCGGGAGCATAAGTTGCCCAATGTATTAAGCAAAGAAGAAATAAAAGCCATTCTGGAAGCTCCCAGGAATTTAAAACACAAAGCAATGTTGAGTTTGATTTATGCCTGTGGCCTGCGCCGGAGCGAGCTACTGAATCTAAAAATAGGCGATGTTGATTCAAAACGGCATATACTGATAATCCGAAACGCGAAAGGCTACAAAGACAGGTGTATTCCCATTTCGGACAAAACAATTGATATGCTACGTGAATATTATAAAGCCTACAAACCCATGGTATGGTTGTTTGAAGGATATGTAAAGGAAGATAAATACAGCGAAACCAGTTTGCAGGAAGTTTTAAAAAATGCCGTTAAAAAGGCTGGCATCAGGAAACCTGTAACCCTGCATTGGCTTAGACACAGCTATGCCACACACCTTTTGGAAGGGGGAACAGATTTACGTTTCATTCAGGAATTACTGGGGCATAAAAGTTCAAAAACCACTGAAATTTACACTCATGTTTCAGAAAAAAGTTTACAAAAAGTTAAGAGTCCGTTTGATGATATGTAATTATTTGTTTAATTTTGGGTAAATATAAACGAGGAAAAACCTTATATATTCACCCAAAAAAGACGTATATATACAGTTTTTCCGTATATATAAACGAGTTAC
>CAZLJX010000008.1:0-119277 GCA_964559985.1 uncultured Bacteroidales bacterium | reverse complement strand
TAAAAATTGCCGCATAATTGATAATAAAAAAAGCTGTCCTTTTGAGACAGCCTCAAGGCAAAATATGCCTGTAATAAATTATCCTAAATAGGTTTTTAATAATTTACTGCGGGTATTATGACGTAACCGACGGATGGCTTTTTCTTTAATCTGCCTAACGCGTTCGCGTGTCAGACCAAATTTTTCGCCAATTTCTTCAAGGGTCATTTCCTGGATTCCAATACCAAAAAACAACCTGATGATATCACGTTCGCGCTCTGTCAATGTAGCCAAAGCTCTCTCAATTTCACGACTAAGTGATTCACTGATCAGGTTATTGTCGGCAATAGGGCTGTCTTTATTTTCGAGAACATCAAGCAAGCTGTTATCTTCCCCTTCGGCAAAGGGAGCATCCACTGAAATGTGCCGGCCTGAAACCCGCAAAGTATCAATTACTTTATCTTTTGGTAGTTCAAGCACTTCAGCCAGTTCTTCCGGCGAGGGCGTACGTTCGTTTTCCTGCTCAAATTTTGAAAATGCCTTGTTAATTTTATTGAGCGATCCAACCTGGTTCAGCGGCAGCCTTACAATACGCGACTGTTCAGCTAAAGCCTGTAAAATAGATTGCCGTATCCACCATACAGCATATGAGATAAACTTAAAGCCCCTTGTTTCATCAAATTTTTCAGCCGCTTTAATTAACCCGAGATTTCCCTCATTGATCAGGTCAGGCAGGCTAAGTCCCTGGTTCTGATATTGCTTGGCAACAGAAACCACAAACCTAAGATTGGCTTTTGTCAGTTTTTCCAGGGCAATCCGGTCTCCTTTTTTTATCCGCTGGGCAAGATCGACTTCCTCTTCTACAGTAATCAGTTCTTCTTTGCCAATTTCCTGCAAATACTTGTCAAGTGATGCGCTTTCGCGGTTGGTAATAGACTTTGTAATTTTTAATTGTCTCATACAATTTTATTTATGGTAACTTCGAGCGATGATGACATTAATAAATGTTATTATATCAACTATTTAATAACTTTCAGTTTGAAAAGGCGAAAAGTAACTGCTATTACGGCAAAACATCTTTTGGGTTTCCAACTTTCGTCAAAAAAAAGGTTTTTTATACCGGACTTTCAAATAATTAATAAAGAAAATATAAATTAAAATACTTAAAATCAATATTTTAAATTAAATTCCTCTTCAACCCGGCGTTCTTAAAAAATCACTTTTTTTTGACGAAAAACATCCCACGGGTATTTTTTCTTTCCGATGTATAACGTCGGTAATAAAGGTTTTGTTTAAAAACCGGCAAATCCCGTATGTCAGATTCCAAAAGCATAATACGCAGTAGTTCCGTTTGGATAAATACCTTCTATAAAAACACCTCCGCTTGAACGTTGCAGCACGTATTGAATATCTTCAACCGAATTAACCCTTTCCCGGTTTATGTAAACCACAATAAACCCTTGTCGTACGCCTGCCCTGTAAAATTTCCCGTCTTTAAGTTCCACAATCTGAACCCCGTTTTTAATGCGTAAATTATTTTTCAGCTCATTGGGTACCGGCGAAAAAGTTGCCCCCATAATCTGTCCGGTTTTCTCCGTTTTTACAATGGCAGCTGTACCGTTTTTATTTAGCAGTTTAACCAAAAGGCTTTTCTCTGACTTGTCCCGCTCTATCGTAATATAAATCTGATCACCGGGGCGATATTTGCTCAATTGTTCCTGAAGTTCTGAAACATTTGATACAGAAATATTTTCAACTTTTATAATGATATCGCCCTTTTCAATGCCGGCATCACGGGCAGCACCAACCTCATTGATTCCATTTACATATACCCCGTTAAGGCGCGAAATTTTATATTCCTTTGCATTTTCGGCATTAATATCCATGATACTTACACCAAGATAGGCCCTTTGCACCTCGCCAAATTCAATGATATCGCGGACAATTTTTTGAGCTATATTTGAAGGGATAGCAAATGAATAACCAGTATATGAACCTGTTGGAGATGCAATAGCAGTGTTGATACCTATCAGTTCGCCATTTGTATTTACCAATGCTCCGCCACTATTACCCGGATTAACTACCGCATCGGTCTGAATAAATGACTCGATGGCAAACTGGTCGCTGAGAATATTGATATTTCTGGCTTTAGCACTGATAATTCCGGCGGTTACCGTTGAAGTCAGGTTGAAAGGATTGCCTACAGCCAATACCCATTGTCCGATCTGGATATTATCAGAATTCCCAAACGACAGGAAAGGAAGATCTTTTTCATCAATTTTAAGCAGTGCTATGTCAGTACTTCGATCGGCACCGATAATTTTGGCCTTGAAATTTCTTTTATCGTTTAGTGTAACTTCAACCTCATCGGCACTTTCAATAACATGATTGTTGGTGACTATATACCCATCGGAAGAAACAATCACTCCCGAACCCGAAGGTATTACATTTTCACGCTGCTGGTAATTTGGTTTTTCACCAAAGAAAAATTCATAAAACAGGTTATCGTAAGTATAATTATACCCACGTTGTCTGATTTTTACATGCACTACAGCATGAACTGATATTTCGGCAGCATTGATAAAATCGGGCAGCATGTTGTTGCCTGCCACCATTTGGGCTGTTGACACCGGAACGGTTTTCGGAACAACAACCGGTTGACTTTCATTCTTTTTACCATAAATGTTAAAAACAGCCGAGGCCACAAAAGCACTTAAGGCTGACGTAAGAACGATAACAAACAATGCATTCTTTTTCATACTTCATTAAATTTTAATAGAACGGTGTGCCCGCATAAAGCCAGAAAAAACCAGCCCAAATTACACCTGTTCTTTTATTCAACATCCTTTTATCATGCGGGCTTTTTTTAAATATCAAATATAATGCCTATGACAATTTTTCATGAAAACGGATATTATTGATGAATATTTTAATAATCGTTTTGCCGTTATGGCTATTTTTTTATTTTTGAGCCTTGAATTATGAACTGACACATGGAATTTTTTAAATATAACGGAACGGGTAATGATTTTATCATTCTCGACAACCGGAAAAATGATAAAAGGCCCAGCAAAGATGACATCGCCTTTATGTGCCACCGGCGTTTTGGAATTGGTGCTGATGGACTGATCATGCTTAACCTGCATCCCCGTGCCGATTTTTCAATGCAATATTACAATTCTGATGGAAACCTCAGTACCATGTGCGGCAATGGAGGACGCTGCATTGTGGCATTTGCAAAAAAAATTGAGCTGATTAAAGATTATACGGTATTTCTGGCTTCAGACGGAGAACATGAGGCCTGGATAAATGATAAGAACGTAGTTAGCCTTAAAATGAAAGATGTAGGAAAAATTGAAACTTTTCCTGATGGTTTTTTTCTCGATACCGGTTCTCCTCATTTTGTAAAATTCACTACCGATACAAAGGTAATTGATGTTATAAGCCAGGGGCGTGAAATAAGGCATCAGGGACGCTTTGAGAAAGGTACCAATGTCAATTTTGTGGAAGTTGCCGGAAAAGGAAAAATCATGATACGAACCTATGAACGAGGCGTTGAAGATGAAACCCTCGCCTGTGGAACCGGATCGGTAGCCTCGGCTATTTGTTCAGTTATTAAGAACGAATGGGAAGATAACAATATCTGTGTTGATACCCTGGGGGGACCACTTGAAGTAAAATTTAACCGTACAGGTGATCAATGTTTTTCCGAAATATGGCTCAAAGGCAGTACAAATTTTGTTTATAAAGGCGTTATTGACACAATTTAATGATAATTTTTGCTTTTTTTTTTGAAAACATGCTTTTAATTGTTAAATTTATTTGTTTTTAAAATGAGTTTTTCGACATGAAGGAGAATAACAACCTTGATTTTGCTTTTTCGTTATTTGAAGGAATGCAGAGGAATAATCTGAGTTATATTTACCGCGGTTATTTTACACAAATTATTACCGACAATATCCTTTCTCTTACCGAAACCAGCATGGATAAAACCGGTGAAACCTCAAAAATGAAAAAAAGAGTATTCACCATAATGGTTGAAGGATTACAGAATATTACGCGTCATCAGGATGCGGTGATTGATGATAATTCTGATTTTGCCGGCATTTTTGCCATTCAGCAAAAAGCTGACCGGTATTATGTTACCACAGGCAATATCATTGACAATGCCAACATCAGCCATTTATCGGCACAGCTTGATAAAATAAATTCACTCGAAGAAGAAGAGCTGAAGCAATATTATAAAGACGTGCTGAATTACAATATCATGTCAAACAAAGGAGGAGCAGGCCTGGGATTGATTGAAATGGCCCGGAAATCGGGCAACAAACTTATGTATGCCTTTCACCGCATTAATGACAAATCATCATTTTTTTACCTGCATACTGAAGTCAGTTTTGAAAAAGAAACCGAAATCAATAATAATTCATTTTCAATTGATGACATAAAAGATTTACACCAGATATTAATACAAAATAACGTCAGTATTATTTTTAACGGATTTTTTAACCAGGAGAGCCTGATTAATCTTTTATCGATCATTGAAAACCAGATAGAAGCAAAAGGTACCAAAAAACGTATCTTTAACATCATGGTCGAGATGTTGCAAAATATTGTTAAACATGGGGATAATACTTCATCGGTGGCAGGTAATCCGGGCATTTTCTTTATTAACCAGGCTAACGGTTTATATTCTCTTAATTCAGGGAATTATATCCTGAATGAAAAAGTGAAAAACCTGATAGAGCGTATTGATTATATCAATAACCTTAATGATGAAGAGCTGAATCAGTTTTACAATAAAAATTTATTTAATTTTCAGATCGACAGCAGCAAGGAAGCAGGACTTGGGTTGATTGAACTCAGGCTTAAATCAAACAACAGGCTTATTTACAACATCAATAAGATTGATGATCAATTTTCGTTTTTCACTTTGCAGGCAGGGGTTAGTTAAATTTTATGGAAAGACTCTTTATTGAAGATACCGAGGATACTCCTTTTGTTCTGCTCGATCCGGAGAACAAAACTTTTGTTTTTGCCAAGAAATCTTTGCCTGAAAATGCTTTTCAGTTTTACCAGCCCATTATTTCATGGTTAGAAGATTATTTCCTGTATTACGATCAGGAGGCTGTATTTACTTTTAAGTTTGATTATTTCAACACCTCTTCGGCCAAACAACTGCTCAAAATTCTGAACATTCTTGAAGAGCAGTTTTTAAAAGGGAAAAAGATAAAAATTCAGTGGTTCCACCTGCCCGAAGATGACGATATGAAAACTTCCGGACAACGGTTTGCTCTCATTTGCCGTATTACTTTTGAAATTATTGAATATGAACCTAATTCTGTGAATTAATTATTATGTTACAACCATTCTACGTAGAACCAACCTTTGATTCACCTCAGGTTATCCTTGATTACGAAAAAGGTATATTCAGTATTAAGGGCCGCTCACTCCCCGAAAATGCTATCAAATTTTACAATCCTATTTTCGAGTGGCTCAATAATTATATCGATCAGCCATTGAAAAAGACCGATTTTATCCTTTCGCTGGAATATTTTTCTTCATCTTCGGCCAAACAAGTTTCAAAACTTCTGTCGTTGCTTGAAAAACTGAGCGATTTCAGCGAAGTTACCATTAAATGGTGTTACCCGGTGGATGACATTGACCTTAAAATGTTCGGTGAAAAGCTATCAAAAATCATTAAACTCAAATTCGAATTTGTTGCCATTGAATCGTAATGCCTTTTTCGGTTTAGCTTTCCTTTCCTGAATATTTAATTGCAAGCACAAGAATATCGTCAATCTGTTTGTGAAAACCTTTCCATTTCTCAAACACAGATTTAAGCATTTCAAATTGATTTGAAAGGGGTAAGGTATTATTTTCAATTACAAAACGTTTGAACTGGGAGAGCATAAATTTTTTATTATCGGGCCCACCAAACTGATCAACCAAACCATCTGTCAGCATATATACCTGTATATCGCCATGATAAGAGATAGAATGATCGGGAAAATATAATCCATCCATTCCTGATTCAATACCTCCGACAGAACGGTATTCGCCTTCAATAATTTTAAGCTCATTATTGGCAATTATAAAAACATGATGGTTAGCTGAAGCGATAGTTATCTCACTGGATTTTTTATTAATACGGCAAAGGGTAATGTCCATTCCATCTTCCTGGTTATCGCCCAGTTCGGTTTCATAATTAAGAGACTTAATAATTTCACTATTCAGGTTTTTTAATATCTCTGAAGGAGTGTAAATTTTTCGTTCATTGACAATATTATTAAGCAGGGTATTTCCGATCATCGACATTAAAGCACCAGGGACACCATGACCTGTACAATCGCTGACGGCAATAAAGATATAATCGTTCTGTTCTGACAACCAGTAAAAATCTCCACTCACAATATCTTTGGGCAAAAAATAAATAAAAAATTCTTTAAAATGCCGTGAAAAAATTTCCATCGATGGCAACATCGCCATCTGGATGCGTTTTGCATAAGAGATGCTATCGGTAATATAAAGATTCTTATGTTCAAGTTCAACATTGGCTTCTTCGAGCTGTTCTGATTGGGTAAGTAATTCTTCTTTCTGCATCGATATTTCTTCTTCGGCCAGTTTAATCTGGTTTATATCCGAATCTATGGCTACAATTTTAATTACTTTTCCGTTTTTATCAGTAATAGGTGTCAGGGTTGTTTGTATCCATACATTTCGTACTTCGGTTTCAAGGAAGGTTTCAAACCGGACAGGTTTAAGCTGATCCTTACAGGTTTTAAGGCTTTCGTTAACAATAGGATGACGGTTAATATCGGAAAGGTGGATTATCTTATTTTCAATAAGTTGTTCGTAGGTATAGCCATAAATTCTTGAAAAGCCATCGTTAACCCATTCAAAACATCCCGAAGCATCGAGAATCATCACTGCATTGTCTGTTTCACTTGCTACCAGCGATAATTTTTCCAGCTCGAGGTTTGTTCTTTCAAGTTCTTTTGACTGTGCCAGAATTTCTTCTTTTTGTTTAATAATTTCTGCATTCTGCTTTAATATATTCTCGTTCTGCATTTTTATTTCTGAAGTACGTTGCCTGATAACTGCTTCAAGCCTGGCATTTGCTCTTTTTAACCTTTTTGAGTTGAGCCAGATAGATATCCAGATAATAAAACCAAAAATGACCAGATAACTCAAATAAATATAAAAAGTTCTATACCAGGGAGGAAGGATAGAAAAACAGACCAAGGCCTCATCACTGACATTGCCATAAAAATCGAGTGCTTTAAGATGGAATGTATAATTTCCTTCCGGAAGGTTAGTATATTCTTTAAAATTCTGATTTGTCCATGGGCTCCAGTTATTATCAAAACCTTCCAGTCTATATGAATACTGATTGGATTTTATTTGCTCATAAGACATCAGCGAAAAACTGATTTTAACCGAATTATGAGAAAAAGGAACAACAGGTTTATATTGTTGATAATAAGACTGGTAGTTGGGGAAAAATACAGAATCGGTACCAAATTGTACTTTATTGATTCTGATCCTGCCTGGTTGATCAAATGATTTTCCGGTAAGCTCAGTTTTAAACAGGCCCCCCGATGTGCTCATCCAGAGCGTATTGTCTGGCTCAAGATAAAGACTGTTTACCGAAGGAACTTTTCTTAAAGTTACCGAATCAACGACCGGGTGTAATTCGTCGCGCCTGACAATAAAAAGATGCCTTAAACCATTGATGATATACCTGTAATCATCCTGATCATAACAAATAAGATCAACACTTTGCCTTGTCATTGGAATTCCAAAACTGGTATCGGGTTTAAATATCACCGAATGTTTTCCATGGCTGTAATAGCCTTTGTAAATCCCTTTTGTAGTTCCCACCAATAATTCATTGTTGATATTATATGGATAATTTTCGTTCATGGTAGGTAAACCGCAGGATGTATCGAGGTTTTCAATTACAGGTTTGTCAAACCTTGCTTCGGGAAAATCAATGCGGCTGATACCGTTATAAATAGTACCAAGAAAAATAGTTTTATTTTCATCACAACAGATGCTTCTTATTTCGCTCTGCATTTCCGGCAGGTTGTGAAATATATTGTTTTTCATGTCGTAGATAATGATGCCCGATGAAAGTCCAAGAAACAGGACATCAGGGTACTGGCTGAACTTTTCAACACAATAGATCACGGTGCTTTTGAAAACGTTATCCACTTTGTTTCCTGCTATTTTCAACAAACCTCTTGCTGTGCCAACATAAAGATTATTATTCAGATGTAAAAAATCCCAATTGGAAAAATTAATTCCAAAAATCTGTGCAAATAATGGGTTCACATTTTTATCGGTTGGTTGTCCCTGCATTAACTTAAACAATCCGACATTTGTTCCGCAATAGATTTCGTTATTAAACCGGGTTACTGTATAGACTGATCCGTCAAGGCTGCTTTTTTCATCAAACAGGGTAATCGGGTTTTTCATTTCCAGATAACTGATTCCATTATCAAGGGCAGACCAGAGATTTCCATGATCGTCGGTAAACAAACGCAGCACAGTATTTGATCGTAAACCCTCCTGTTTTGCAATATTACTGATTAACTGCCCTTTTTTATTAAAAATTACGATACCTCCGGGCATTGTGCCAATGGCATAAGTGCGATCATCGATACGGGTTGCGCAATAAATCCTGTTTTTCTTAAAAAAATCAGCAAAACTGATATTGAAAGGTTCAATGACATCTGATTTTTTTATTTTACTAACCGATAACGGATCATTAAAATTTATGACTGAAAGATTATATAGAAAAAAACCTTTTGAGTTGATGCATAAAACCTTTTGATCATTAAAGGGTAAAATTGTTGGATTTCCACGTGCAAATTCTAATTGGCTATGCGGTAAAGGTATTAAAGCTGTATCATTAATGATAGAAATACCATCTTCTACAATAAAAATAGTATTCCCGATTTTTGATGCAAAAAGGCTGAAATTCGAATTATGAATACATCGGATGCTATTGTTTTTGTAGAGAAATATTTGTTTATCACTGATGAAATAAACACCATAATCATTAGCAAAAACTTCCCAGATATCGTAAAAAACCCTTAAATTTGAGTCTACTAAAGAAAGGAGCGAAAAATACTTATAAACACCTTTATTATCGGCAGAAATGTATCCAAGCTCTGAAGTTGCACCCACATATATACGACCATCTTTACCTTTTTCGACTGACCTGACACAGGAATTATTGGTCACGGGTATTAACTTCCAGTTTGAACCATCAAATTGTAAAACTCCACTGTTGTTCCCAAAATACATCATCCCTGCATCATCCTGAGTGATAGCCCAGTTTTGTGTTGAAGCATCATATTCAACCGGGCTGAAATTGTTGATAAAAAAAGTTCCAAACTCAGGCTGATTCTGTGCCTGGGCCACCGAAAAAAACAGGCAAATAATAAACAATGTCTTTTTCATCCTTGTCACCTTATGTTATTCTGAAACCTAAAATTAAAATATCATCCACCTGATGCAAATCGCCTTTCCATTTCTCAAATTCATTTTCAAGAGCTATTTTTTGATCGCTGACCGGCAAATGACTGATGGATTTTAGCAAATCTTTAAAACTTGAAAACTTATATTTCTTCTCGCTTGGCCCTCCAAACTGGTCAATATAACCATCGGAAAACATGTACACCATATCGCCCTGAAACATATTTAGACTTACCTTGGAAAAAGTTTTATCTTCGAAAATACCAATGCTTATAGGCATTTTGTCTGGCTTTACTTCATAAGCTTCGCTGTTTTGAATAAAAATAATGGATTGGTTAGCACCTGCAAATTCGATGGTTTTTTTATCTTTATCAATCACGCAAAGCGAAATATCCATGCCATCCTGGTTTTCGATATCATCGGCACTTTGCCTGAGCGAATGGATAATATGTGCCCTTAAATGATCCAATATTTTCCCTGCATCGGTAATGCCTTTTTCAACAACAATTTCATTTAAGAAGGTTATTCCTATCATGCTCATCAGTGCACCGGGTACGCCGTGGCCTGTACAATCGGCCACAGCTACATAAATGCAAGATGATTTTTCAGAAATCCAGAAAAAGTCACCACTCACGATATCACGTGGTAAATTTAACAGGAATGATTCGGGAAGATGTTGATATAAAATATCTTCGTTGGGTAAAATGGCTTTTTGAATTCGTTTGGCATAATGGATAGAATCGGTAATTTCTTTTTTCTGCATCATGATTTCATCGCGTTGTTTAAGGGCAAAATCGCGTTGTCGTTGTATTTCATCACGTTGCATCTGAATTTCGGCTTCGGCATTTTTGATTTTGGTAATATCGGTATCAATGGCTATAAGCCTTACAAGCTGCCCGTTTTCGTCAATGATGGGGGTCAATGTGGTTTGAGCCCAAATGGTACGTCCATCACGGGTTGTTGACATGGCTTCGTAAATAATGGGTTTTTTATCACCAAACCAGACATTGACCAGGTCTTTGATATTCAGATTTGAAGTAACTCCAATAATATTTCTGTTTTTATCTTCAATCAATTGCTCGAGTGAATAGCCGTATATCCGGGTAAAACCCTCATTGATCCATTCATAATTGCCTCGTGCATCCATTATTACAACAGCATTATCGGTCTCGCGGGCTACAATTGACAATTTCTCCAGTTCAACATTGGTCTGGGCTAGCTTTTCGGCCTGCACTTTTAATTCTTCTTTTTGTTGCTCAACTTTGTTAATAGCTGCTTTAATCAATTCTTCAAGATGGTCTTTTTCAGCTTTCAGCCTTAAAGTATAGATATAAATAATCAGGTATACAATAAAAAGTAAAATAACACCATAAATAAAATACGCATAAATACTTAGATACCATGGGGTTGACACAATAAATGAATAAATAACCGGTTGGGTTTCAACGTCGTAAATATTTCTGGCTTTCACCATGAAATTATATTTTCCGGAAGGCAGGTTGGTAAATACCGTTTTTGTTTCTTCTGACCACTTACTCCAGTAATGGTCAAAACCTTCAAGAAAATAGGAATAGACAGTGTGGTTTTCTTTAATAAAATTTAAAGCAGCATATTCAAAAATAACAGAATTGAATCTGAAATTAATTATCTGCATATTTGCCGGAAGCTTTAAAGTATCGTTTAAGGCGGCAGCACCATAATAAATTACAGAGTCCTTTCCGATAGTAACTTTCCGGATTATAACCGGAAAATCCTTGATAATATTATAATCGCGCCTGACATCGTACCTGAACAATTTTGTTTTATTGACGAACCAACCATTTCCCTGGTTATCAATGTATATTTTATCTATTCCTTCGTCTTTTATCCGTTTAAACGGAGTGGTAACCAACTGATCACTCAACAAATCAAATTTGACAAGGCCTTTGGAAGTATACATCCATACATTTTGCTTATTGTCGATACTTAACAATGACAGGCTGACAGAATCTGCAGAATAATTCAGGCCATAATTCAAATCAGGGACAAAACGGTAGGTATATGGATTATTAATATCGGTTTCGGGAATCATTGCCCTGTATAATCCTTTTGAAGTAGCCAGCAGTAATTTCCCATTGTGAAAAGCCAGGTAATTATTGCTCATATCAGGAAAACCTTTGCTGGTGTCCAGTTTAAAGACTTCGTATTCCGACAGGTTTTCGTCATCGCTGAAACGGATATAACCAATGCCATTGTAGGCGGTTGAAAACCAGACATCACCTTTACTATCAATGACAAGGTTTTTAATATTTTCTTTAACATTTATTAAATCGCCTTCATCGGTAAAAGACACTTTGTCTCCGGATTGAAAATTGACTTTTAAGGCACTGATACCATTCGAGTGTCCAAGAAAAACCCTTCCCGGTATCCTTACAGAGGGGACCATGCTTACACAACCATATACCTTTTTTAATTCTGTGATTTTATTGCCCGATATATGAATTATTTCACGTAATGAAGCTGCCAGCAAAACATTTCGCGATTTATCATAACTGGAAACAGATAAAAAATCGAGGTTAAACAGTCGACTGGTAAGCAACCTGAAACTATTGATGGTATCATTGATATTTCCTGAACCATTATTGAGAGCATAAATACCGCTGCTGGTACCAATATACAGGATGTTTTTATAGAAATAGCTGCAAAGAATGGTTCCATCTATGCCATTTCGTTTATCAAACAGGGTAAAGGGAGAACCAAATTCAATCCTTGCTATACCATTTTCCATACCCAGCCATAAATTATGACTCGCATCTTCAAATATCGAATAAACCGAATTATCATTTATTCCGTTTTTACGGTTAAAAATATTAATCAGTTTCCCGTTTCTGTCTATAATTACAATTCCGCCAAGCAATGTTGAAAAAACAAAAGTATTGTCGGACAACACCTTAGCATTATAAATCTGACTTGATTTAAGATAAGTGTTAACCTCGCTATTAAAAATATTAATATCCTTTTCGCTGGTATGGATCAAACAATCTGCCGGCGGATCTTTTTCGGAATGTTCACTTTTAGGAGTCAAACGAGCTGTTTTATAATGATTGATATTAAAAACAAAAAGGCCGTCTTTCCGGGTACCAATCAATAAATAATCGGGAGAATATTGTAGAATGCTATAAATAACCATTTTGCTGATTTCATAACCGGCATGAAAAAAGGTGATGGTGTCGTTGATAACTTTTCCTATTCCTTCATTTATGTCACTGACAAAAATTTCTTCGCCAATTTTAAAGGTTCTCATTTCAGTAATTGGCGATCTGGCCAAAAGCTGGACAAGTGTATTATGAAAATACTTGTATATGATTTGCCTGCCCGCTACAAAATATATCCCTTCAGGTGTGCAATGTATCCGCCAGACTGTTTCGAAACGTGTCTCGGGAAGTTGTTGTGAAAGCGAGTAATAAGACATTCGTCCCGATGCATCGGGCTTCAGCATTCCAAATTCGCGGGTGGCTCCAACATAGATAACTCCATCATCTCCCAATGCCAGTGAACGCACAGCACTGTTATTCTTAACTTTGATAAGTCTCCAAGATTTTCCATCATACTCAAGAATGCCTTTGTTGCCGCCAAAATAAAAAACGCCCCTTGTATCCTGGGTAATGGCCCAGCACTGCAATTCAGCACTGGTCGGAAATTCATTAAAGAACTCAATAAATGGAGTGCCTGTGGTAGCTGCCAATTGAGAAAACCCCTTTACTCCACAACAAAACGAAACAATTAAAACCAGATAAAATTTCATCAGCAAACCAGAATTTTTACATAAAACAGGTCAATTTCATGGATAAATTTACAGGTTTTTAAAGATAATACCAACATAATACATTCAAAAAAAACATTAAGGATATCTGAAACCTAAAATTAGAATATCATCCACTTGTTCATGTTTGCCTTTCCATTTAAGAAAGGTTTCAATGATTGCAGATTTTTGTTCTTCCATTGAAAGTGAGCTGATAGTGGTAAACATGCTTTTAAAGGGTTTCAGCTTAAATTTTGTTTCTTTCGGTCCGCCAAACTGATCGGCAAAACCATCTGAAAACATATAGATCATATCGCCGGGTTGCAGATTAAAATCTGAAAAGCTGAATGCATGATCCAGTCTTTCGTGGAAACCGATAGGCATTTTATCAGCTTTCATCTCATGCAAAAGCCCTTCTCTGATGATGTACATAGGGTTATTTGCACCTGAATATTGCAGGGTGTTTTTTTCCAGGTCAATAACACAAACCGACATATCAAAACCATCCTTTGAATCGGAAATTGCAGCAGACTGATGCAGCGATTTAACAACCTGTTTCCTGAGTTTGTCAAGTATTTCATTACTTGACTGTATGTTGTCCTTATTGATTATTTCGTTCAGGTAGGCTATTCCAAGCATTGACATTAACGCTCCGGACACACCGTGCCCGGTAGCATCGCCAACAGCGATAATGGTTTTGCTCCTGTTCTGGGTAATCCAGTAAAAATCGCCGCTCACAATATTACGTGGCAGATTAACAATAAAATGGTAGGGTAAAAGTATGGAGAGAAAATCTTCCTGGGGCAGAATAGCTTTCTGAATTCGTTGTGAATAAATTAAATTGTCGGTAAGTTCTGTTTGTTGTTCAGCAATGCGGTTATATTGTTTTATCACATAGTCATTTTGAGCCTGTATTTCTACCTGTTGTTTTTCAATTTCATCGCGCTGGGTAAGCACTTCTTCATTTTGGATTTTAAGCTGCTCGTTAAGAAATTCCATTTCTTTAATGGCTTTTTCGAGTTGATGCTGCTGTTCCTGATTCAGGATAAGTGATTTCTGAAGCCTGACATAATGCTTCGTAGAACTTTTTAAAGCTTTTTCGAGATCGGCTCTTTGCGATTCAATTTCATTTTTCTGCTGATTAAGCTGGGTATTTTTGTTACTGATCAGAATGATGGCTTTTGATAGTTTTTGCTTGAGCTGCTTGAATTCTTCTGTTTTATCGTGCACCTGGCTCAGTACATATTCAAACCGCTCTTTTTGTGAAAGTTCCTGGTAATATTTATTTACCTGTGAAGCAATGAACTTTGGGATAACCGCTGCCAGTTCCGGACAGAGTATAAATACCGTATCGTAATTGTGACTTCCAATAAGGGCTAATGCATTAAAATTATCTTCAGGTAAAATCAATAAAATTTTTCGTACAAATGGATTATTTAACTGGAAATCACTTAAAAAATTATCTCCGTTATTGTTATCGAACCATTGTTTGGTAAACAGGATACAGCATATTTTTTCTTCCATTGCCGGATAACCGGTTTGAAAATGATAAATTACCTGTGTGTTTACCTGTTCGATCTGAAAAGGAATAAAATAACGAAAATAGTTTTCATAGTTTAAATGATCGCCAAGGATTAATATCAATGATTCGGCAGGATAGGGAAATTTGAATGAAAAATGTTCATAATCAGAAATGTTTGCTTTGCTGGTTTTTTTATCAATATAAAAATCAGGTTTTAAAGCATTGATTTCATCAATCTGGTTTTGAGAAAGAATTACTTTTTCTGAACTGTCAGGTAAAACAGAATCAATTGGGAAATCGTCATTTTTTTTGGAATCCATATTAAAAGAATAATGCCAAATATAAAAAAAAAGAGGTAATCCGCTATGGATTACCTCTTGTTTTATACATCAATTTTCGCATATTTCGCATTTCTTTCAATGAATTCCCTTCTTGGAGGCACATCATCTCCCATCAGCATGGAGAATATGCGGTCGGCTTCGGCAGCGCTTTCAATGGTAACCTGCCTTAATGTTCTTGTGGCCGGATTCATGGTAGTATCCCAAAGTTGTCCGGCATTCATTTCTCCTAACCCTTTATAGCGCTGAACATGAATTCCGGTATCTTTTCCCCCTCCGAGTTCAAGAATTGTAGCAAGTCTTTCTTCGTCATTCCAGCAATATCGTTCAGTATTTCCTTTTTTGACCAGGTATAGGGGTGGTGTAGCTATATAAAGATATCCCTGCTGAATCATTTCATTCATATACCTGAAAAAGAATGTCATAATTAAAGTAGTTATATGGCTGCCATCAATATCGGCATCGGTCATGATAATTATTTTATGATACCTGAGTTTTTCCATATTCAGAGCCTTGGAGTCATCAGCAGTACCAACGGTAACGCCAAGAGCCGTATAAATATTCTTTATTTCCTCACTTTCAAACACTTTATGCTGCATGGCCTTTTCCACATTCAGAATTTTTCCCCTCAAAGGCAGGATTGCCTGAAAAGTACGGTCACGTCCCTGCTTGGCTGTTCCGCCAGCTGAGTCACCTTCAACAAGATACAATTCGCAAAGCGAAGGGTCGCGTTCTGAACAATCGGCCAGTTTACCCGGCAAAGTGGATGAAGAAAGTACTGATTTACGCTGAACCAGTTCTCTTGCTTTTCGTGCAGCATGCCTGGCTGTGGCAGCAAGAATCACTTTATTGACAATGGTCCGTGCATCCTTCGGATGCTCTTCCAGATAATCAGCCAAAGCCGTGCTGACAGCCTGATCGACCGACTGGGTTACTTCGGAGTTGCCCAGCTTGGTTTTGGTCTGTCCTTCGAACTGGGGCTCAGCAACTTTTATAGAAACCACAGCAGTTAGTCCTTCACGAAAATCATCGCCGCTGATCTCAAATTTCAGATTTTTCAGCATACCTGATTTATCGGCATAACTTTTTAAGGTACGTGTTAAACCCCGGCGAAATCCGGTAAGATGAGTACCACCTTCTATGGTATTGATATTGTTGACATACGTATGTATATTTTCGTTGAACGAATTATTGTAAACAAGCGCAATTTCAACCGGAACATCCGTTTTCTCGCTATTGACATAAATAATTTCGTCAATCAGTTTTTCGCGGTTTTCGTCAAGAAAATTAACAAATTCAATCAATCCTTTTTCCGATAAAAATTCCTCAGTTCTTGGATTTCCCGATGCGTCAATATCGCGTTTATCGATTAATGTAAGTTTTATCCCTTTATTAAGAAAAGCCAGTTCGCGAAGCCTTGACGCGAGGATATCGTACCGGAACTCAGTAGTAGTAAAAATGGTTGAGTCGGGGGTAAAAGTGATGCTGGTTCCGGTGCGCTGTGTTTCTCCAACAACTTTTACGTCGCTCAGGGGTTTTCCCTGCTTAAAATGTTGTTCATATATCTTGCCCTCACGGTAAACACGTGCTTTAAGATGCATAGATAGTGCATTGACACAACTCACACCTACTCCATGCAGACCACCGGAAACTTTATAGGTATTTTTATCAAATTTTCCACCGGCATGTAAAACAGTAAGAACCACTTCAAGGGCTGATTTTCCTTCTTTTTCCATTATTCCGGTGGGTATACCCCTCCCATTATCCTTTACTGAAACAGAATTGTCTTCGTTGATCACGACCTGTATAAGGTCGCAGAATCCGCCAAGTGCCTCGTCGATTGAATTATCAACTACCTCATAAACAAGATGATGCAAACCTTTCACACTGACATCACCTATGTACATTGCTGGCCTTTTGCGTACTGCTTCGAGCCCTTCGAGAACCTGAATACTGTTTTCGGAATAATCCTGTTGCTGGGGTTGGTTGTTATTAAGTTCGTCCATTCAATAATTATTTAATTAAAATTTTGATTATCAATATAATTGTTATAAAAATGAAATATCAAATATATCAATTAAATCCTTATGATTTTTATATTTCGGGATTTGATTTTTTCAACAGGTATTTAACATCTTCGGGTCAGCCTGGGATTTGTATTATTGATTGCCTGCAGGTCAGGTAAATGGGAAACAAATCAGGCCGGTTGATTTTCAATTAAAAAACATGAATATCCTGGCCTGGGTCAGAACATATACGTCAATCCGGCCAATACATTGAACCTTTGTGATGGATAATAATTCCATTGAAAATATTTTGCCCCGGCAATATTGTTAAACTTTATAAAGGCCGACAGCAACCTTGTATAACGGTATTCGATACCCATATTTGCATCAACGGCAGCAGGAAGTTTCTGAATTTCGTTTACCGGTTTTTTTAATATTCTGGCATACCGTGTTCCCATACCATAAATATCGACGGTTGCAATTATTTTATCTTTTAACTGGTACCGGGTGCTGAATGTAACATCAAAATCGGGGCAATGCCAGGGTTTTTCTTCATTCTTTAAAGTATAACTGTAATAACTTCCTTTCAGAAGGAAATTTAATTTTTCTGACTTTTTAAAGGATAGTTCAAGGGTTCCTTTTAAAAGATCCACATCGTCATATACAACATCGAAACGGTTATGCAAAACGTATGATGTATCATTGACAAAAAAATACATATCGTTGATATCGCTTTTCGAAATGTTGGCATTATAACCAAGGCGTGAGCTGAAATTTCCTCTTAACCCAAGCAACAGTTCGTACCGTTTATCGGTAGGTTTGACTATAAGATCGGGGTTGATGTAGAAATTTTCGAAAAGAATTTTCGTATAATTATTGCTGATTAATTTTCCGGAAAATTCAAAATATGGAATAAGAAAATATTCAATTACGTTGTAGTGAAGGTTTATTTTAGGGTAAGGAATATATCTGGCATTGCTATCGTTATAAAAAGTGTTGAGGCCAACTCTGATCTGCCATTTTTTGTTAAAAATTCCAACCCATGGAGAAAATTCAATCACTGCTGAATTGATGTTATTTTTTATCCCATCGGTGATGAAATAATTAAGGCTGGCATCAAAGCCAATAAATTCTTTTTCGAAAAAATAATTTACCGAGGTTAATAATTTTAAATCGTTTTCCTTTATCCGGTATGCAGCGTCACAATACCGGTAATCAAAATCGATCAGATAATTAATGTTCGTTGAATCAATGGGGTCGGTCTTCAATCTCAGACGTGCAGCCAGGTCGTAAACCGGGCGGTTCTGCGTTTTGTCCTTTGAAAAAGGCAATATCACTGAATCGGCATAAGTATTGGCAGTATTATAACCGTAATAATAAGCGGTGTGCTGTCTGAAACTGACCCTGGCTGATAAAGTTTTGCGGTTTAAAAACCTGCGGGCATCAATAGCAGCATAATTATCGAGGTACCCGGCAAAAACTTTTTCACTGATATCATTGATTGTTTTTCCGTGTGATGACAGATGACCTGCACAGGCTGAGAAACTGTATTTTTTGGATCGTTCGGTATTTACATTGATGGAAACAAAAGGGGTGATGTAGTTTCCAAATCCACCGGTAAGGCTGACATTGTAAAGTTTTGACAGGGATTCACCAACCATATTGGCTGGCTTAATTACCTGTGGTTCAAAAAGAACCTCGAAGGCGGATGAAGCAAACAGGTATTTAAAATTAAAATCGGCTTTACTTGAATCTTTTATTTCTGGCAGTTCACTGATTTTGTATGCATCGGAAATTACAGGCTCGTAGGGTTTAACTACCATAATTTCTCTCTTTAGATTATCCTGAGGTTTCAGATCATACGGAAACAGGAAAACCGTAAAAAAAACACCAATAAAAATAATGGTTTTCATAGTTTATAATTATTTTATACTATTCATTTTTAATATTTTGATTTGGAAATTTTAACTCATCCACAGCAACCGTATCCTTTTTGAATACTTTACTTTCTGATTGAATGATGGCATCCAGTTTTGTTTTCGCCTGGTTTACTATACCATCGCTGGCATCGGGATAATTATCGATAATGCTTTGTAAGGTTGTTTTGGCACTGAAATTTTGTTTTTTAATCATATAAATATCACTCAGCATCATAAAACTGCGGGCCACCCAGAACGGAAAAGGAGGATTAAGAGCGATATAACTCAGTATTTCCTTTTCGGCCTGATCGTATTGTTTCTGTGCAATCAGAATCTCAAATATCTGTATACGGGCATTGGTCCCTGCCTCACTGGTAATATCGGAAGCAATGATTTTATACTCGGCAAGGGCAAAATCGAATTTATTCTGTTGTTTATAGCACTCAGCCAAAACCAGGTGTACCTCGCGTATCACTTCGGGCTGAAGTTTCTCGGTAAGTATAACACTGTTGGCGGCTGTGATGGCTTTATCGAACCATTTCATTCTGAATGCCGAGCGCATTTGCCCAAGCCGGGCTATCATGATATTGTTTTTTATCTCGGCATTTTTCTCAAGCCGTTGATAATATTGATAAGCCTTATCGTACATGCTGCTATTAAAGCATAAATCAGCAACCATCAGGTTTGCTTTTTCAGTATAAATATTTTTTGGCCTGTCGAGAATAAACTGGTAATTTTCAATAGCCTGTTCAATATTTTTAAGTTGAATATAACAGTCGGCCAGATAGAACCTGGAATTTAAAAGATACAGGCCACTGGGAAAAGATTGCAGATATTTGGTGAATAAACCGGTAGCATTTAAATAATCTTCAGCAATGTATGTCTTTTCGGCAGCAAGATAGGTAAGCGAATCCTGCTGAGCAAGGGTAATTGAATTATCGCCCTTTATCTTTTTCAAAAATACAAAGTAGGCGTCAACATCTTTAAGCTCGATATATGCATTTTTTATTCCGGTTAAAGCTTCAGTTGCTTCAGGCGTAGAAGGATAGTCGGTAATGGTTTTTTTATAATACTCAATGGCACGGTTGAAATCATCTTTATTAAAATACAATAACCCCATCTGTGGGAGTGCCTGAACAACATAGCTCGATTGCGGGAATTCGTCGACCAGGCGGGAGAAATACTTAAGAGCCATATCAGACGAATCGGTTTGAACGTAAGTCTGTCCAACTTCAAAAAGGGCATCATCGATATAGGTGCTGTTTGAAAATTTCAATAATCTTTCAAGGTAAACAATTTTCTGTCTGAAATCTTTCAGAATACCCAGTGAAGTACCTGCCTGGTAAAGGGCATAATCGACATCAAATGCACCTAATTCGGCTGCTTTGCTATAAAAATTAAAAGCAAGCTGATAATCGCGCAGTATGAAATAGCAATCACCGGTACGGATATATGAGTCGGACTGTTTATTCACTGATTTTCTGGTTGCATTTTCAGTATATTTTCTGAACCATTTGGCAGCATCGGCATATTGTTTGAGTTTGAAACAGGCATATCCCAGGTTATAATAGGCATCGTGGTAAAAAGGCAGGGCATAGGCACCAGGGGTCAGCAAAAAATCATTCCCGTTGCTTATGGCCTCATTATATCTTCCTGTCTTATAGCATGCTTCGGCTCTCCAATATAAAGCACGGGCCTTCAGTTCGCGATCGTAAGTTGAAACGGTCAACGATTTGTCGAAACATCTGATAGCATCGTCAATCTGGAGGTTATTAAACAATTCGAGCCCTCTGAAAAGCGTAACTCTTTGATATGCAGTTTTTATCTGGTGATTTGGTTCAGTAATTTTTTCAATGGATTCAATGGCTTTCTGATAGTTTTTTGAGGTAAGATAAACCTGTACCAAAAGATTATAAACTTCATCGCGATAGTCAGATTGCGGAAACATTTCAAGAAACTGGTGTAACGCTTCAAGCGTTTCGTTAAAAGGCGAGTATGACAATTCGAAACTCAAACGCGCATAATTCAGCATTGACAATTCTTTCACTTTTTTATCAAAATCGAATCTTGCTGCTGACATAAAAGCCAGCATTGCTGCCCTTTTATCACCCATTTTATAATTACAATCGGCAATATGATAAAACGCATTCTGGGTGATTAAATCTTCCGAATTGGTAACCAGCTCAAAATTTTCTTTTGCTTTTTTACATGAATCGAGTTTATAATAAACATAAGCAAGCTGGTAAATGTCTTCGCGTGTACATCCCGCATTTCTGGCTTTATATTTTAACAGATAATACAGCGATTCGGCATATTTCCCTGTCCGGTAATACGATTCGCCAATAATTCTTGTAACTTCTGGTGCGCGTTTGTCAGAAATAGATTCAAGCAGAGGGGGTGCATATTCAATGACTTTTTCGTATTTCTTTTGCTGAAAATAAATCTGGGTCACATAATATGGAACGACAACAGAAAAAGTTGGATCGTCCTTGAGGGTTAAAAATCCGTTAAGTGCTGTCTGGTAATTTTGCAATACATATTCCATATGCGAATAATAATATGTTGCCGGTGCTGTATATTTTGAATTCATGGGCAATAATTCGTAAAATATTTTATCGGCTTTTTCCGTATCACCATTCATCATGTAACTGTATGCCAGTTTAAAATAAAACTCAGCGACCTGGTCTTTATCCAGGTGGTATTTATTCACTTTTTCAAACCACCAGACAGCGGATTTATAATCTTTCTTCTGGTACTGAAACCGGCCCATCTGGTAATATGCCATTCTGATGCGCGGGCTTTCAGGGTGTTTCATGATAAAATTCCCGATCCGATGTTCAGCATCAGGATTAAACAGTTCAATGGAACAAATGGCAGCATAATATTCGGCATCGGTAGTAATATCAGTGTAAGTCATATCTGACTTATCAACAATCAGGTCAAATTTCTGTTGGGCAGCGGTGTACATTTCCCTGGCAAAAAGGTCAAGGGCTGCTTTATATTCCTGGTCGGGATGAACATAAATCTGTGTTACCTGTCCGGAAACAAACACAGGCATAAGAAATGCCATCAGGGCAAAAATATACTTGCACATATCTTGATAAATTAATAATCAATGAAAAAACACGATGCTAAATTATGAAAACTAAGGTTGGTAAGTTTTTATTGTAAAATCTTTTAATTAACAATCATTTGTTTATTACTTAGTCAGGTATAAGTACTGAATACACCGGATTTCAATAACTTTGCATGAAAAATAACTGTTATGGTATCCGATTCGCCCGTTGAAATCATTGATGGCACCATTGCCATTGAAGAAAATATCATCCTTACCGATGTTAATTTTAAAGTCAGCAAAGGCGATTTTATTTACCTGATAGGGAAAACCGGCAGTGGAAAATCAACTGTGCTACGTACCATTTATGCCGATTTGCCATTGAAAAAAGGATCGGGGCATGTAGCAGGTTTTGATCTGACAAAACTGAGAAAAAAGCAGATTCCCTATCTTAGACGGAAACTTGGAATTGTTTTCCAGGATTTTCAATTACTTACCGACCGCAGTGTTTTTGCCAACCTTGAATTTGTACTCAAATCGACCGGTTGGAAAAACAAAAGACAAATCAGCGACCGTATTCATGAAGTGCTGGAAAAAGTCGACCTCCATTTTAAAGACTATAAAATGCCACATCAGTTATCGGGCGGAGAGCAGCAAAGGGTTGCCATTGCCAGGGCGTTGCTCAACGATCCTGAGCTTATCCTTGCTGATGAACCAACCGGTAACCTTGATCCCGATACTTCTGACGATATTATGGAACTTCTTTTCAGGATAAGTCACTCAGGCAGATCTGTTATCATGGCTACACATGATTACCACATGCTTAAAAAGCACGCTTCTGTTACGTACAGATGCTCGGACGGAAAACTGGTCAATACCGAAAGTGGTGAAAAAATTATCGATTTTGAATCGATGAAAGAAATGTAATCCGGGAAAAAATTTCTTGATTTTATAAATATCCGTTACCTTTAAGTTAAAAGGAGAACAGATATACAAACATTAAAATTTATGCTTATATTTAGGGTGGAATATTACGGCAAAATATTAATTTATTAATATATAAATATTTCAGCAACAATTATTTTCAGTAAGTCAAAACAGAAAAAATAAAAATATGGTCCGGAATTCAGGCAAGCTAATCAAAAATATCATTCCATCGCGGCGTAAAAAATACAGTTCGATGAATGCAGAGAACTTTGAACAATACCTCGAAGCAATGACCAGGGATCTTCAGATTGACTTCCAGGTTGATCCGGCTGAACTTGCAAAAATACCTAAAGATGGAGCGGTATTGTTTATTTCGAACCATCATTTCGGAGGAATTGATGTATTATTGTTTCTGAAAGCCATCAGCCCTATCAGACCCGATATAAAACTTGTATCGAACAGTATTCCGCGTCAGCTTGAAAATTTATCAGGATTTTTTCTCAGGCCGGGCAGGGAATCGAACCGGAAAATTAACCCATTCAGAAACATGTTTAACCATTTAAAAAACCAGATGGCATTATGTGTTTTTCCGGCAGGCGATTCGAGCAGTTACAAAATTGATTCACGCCTGACCGACCCCAAATGGAAAGAAACCTATATCAAATTTATTAAAAACGCCGGGGTAACCATTATCCCCACTTATTTTCACGGACCTAACACCAATATTTTCAGTATTCTTATACCTACCCATCCCCTGCTTAGAAGCATAAAACTGCCGATTGACCTCACTTCACGCAAAAATAAAACTATCTACCTGCGGTTTGGGGGTGCTATCAGTGTGAATGAACAGAACGAATTTGACGATCTTGAAAAATTCGGAAGGTACATCAGGGCTAAAATTTATGCCCTTGGATCGCCCCTTGAGATAAAGAAATTCTTCATTCCCTCATTAAAACGGGAACCTAAAGAAGAGCCCATTATTGAAGGACAACCTAAAGAAAAAATTGTTGAAGAAGTTTTAAGGATTAAGGAAGAATACCTGCTTTTCAAATTTGAAAATTATTCAGTAATCTGTGCCCCCACTTTCGAAATGCCTACGGTATTGAACGAAATAGGGCGTTTGCGTGAAATTACTTTCCGCGACGTGGGAGAAGGCACCAACCGCAGTATTGATATCGATGAGTTTGACCTTTATTACCACCAGCTTTTTATATGGGACGATGAAATGAACCAGATTGTTGGAGCATACCGGGTGGGCAAAGGCAAAGATATTCTGGCACTTTACGGCATCAAAGGATTTTACATTCAGAGCCTGTTCAGAATTTCACCTGAATTCAGTCCATACCTCAGCCAGGCTATCGAACTCGGACGTTCTTTTATTGTGAAAGATTACCAGCGGAAACCCATGCCCCTTTTCTTATTATGGAAAGGCATTTTATATTTCCTGATTAAAAACCCTGAATACAGATACCTAATCGGGCCTGTAAGCATCAGTAACCGGTTTTCAAATTTTTCAAAAACGCTTATTATCAAATTTTTAAAAAAGAACCATTTCAATTATGATATGGCAAAATTTATCGGGTCGCGTAAAGAATTTAAAGTACTGCCTAAATACGATACCGATATCGTACTTGAAAAAACACAGAATGACATTAACAAGCTGGATAAAATAATTGCCGATGTGGAAATTACCAATTACCGCATGCCTGTTTTGCTGAAAAAATATTTAAAACTAAATGCTAAACTGATTGGCTTTAATATTGACCCATTGTTCAATAATGCACTCGACGGTCTGATAATACTCGATTTATATGAAGTTCCGATGAGTACGATACAGTCACTTTCGAAAGAAATTAATGATGCCTCGCTGCTCGACCGGTTTATCGATATTGATAAGGTAACCCACCTGTAATAAATCAGGTAAAAGCACAATCGCCATCACCATCGAAAAAAAAGAATGGTAATGGACCATCACCGGTTTCACTTAATAATTTATTATGTGCAAAAAAATTCCTGTCAAGGCTTTTGGAAAAGAAATAAAAACTGCTCATTTTATCAATTGCAGAGATTAAATCCGGGTTGTACACAGTAAGGTAATTAATGTTCAATTGGTTGCAATGCATTAAAATAACCTTCGCTGCTTTTCTGTGCAAATCATTCTGATGGGTGAAATAATAAGGCACAGTCATTTTACTGCCGTTAATATGCATCAACAGCACAGCATTCACTTTTTGATGATCTATAAGCTTAACAATCAACGAAAAAGCCTGCTTACTGTAAGCTGAAAAAGGATATTTTTTTTCAACCTGGAATGGCGCATGAATGACCCACGGATAGTTCACTATCCAGCATAGTTCATCAGCCGAACGTTTGCAGGCAGTATTGTTTTCTGATTTTTCAATACACTGTTTTATTTCAGGGTCTTCTATTACAGCATATTCAAAATTATAAGCTGCACTGCGAAACCGAAGCTGCCTTAGATAATTTACCGGCTTTAAAATCAGGTTAACACCAGCATCGATGAATTTAAAAAGACCTTTGATATTCTCAAAAACCAGCGATTTTGGAGGAAGCACCAAAGAGAGACAAGATCTGAAATAATATCTTTTCCCTTCAAGGGTAGCAATTTTTCTGAAACTACCCGTTTTATCATACACTGCTTTTGATGCTGGTGCATAATTGGTATAGACCAGATGGTAACCCCATTTTTCACCTATTAAATGCAACAACTGAGTCGATAACCCGCTTCTTCGCAGGGAAGGTTTTACCCAATTGCCACTTAACCATGAAAAATGAATCTTTTTTCCATCCAAATAAAAATCGTCAGGCAACAAAGTGCGGAAAGCAACCACTTCCTTATTCTCAAAAGCGACAATGGCAACAATGTCATTCTCCTGTAATCTGGGGTTATGCATATACGAAAGCGCCCTGTGCCGCGAAACAGGAACCACTGATTGATTGCGGTACTCCCCGCTGTTGGTCCATTCAAGAAGCTGATTTGCTGTATAAAACTGAAATTCAATCATGTTAATGATAACGGATATTACGATGAAAAGGTATTTTAACCAGATAATAAAGATACTGGAACCATAAAACCTGATCAACCGACGAAAAATTCTCGGCAGGAATACGATGTATATTTCTGTTGAAAACATCTGTTTTTAGCCCGGCAGTACTGAAGGTCAGGTCAATACCCGACTCATACACCGTTGAAAACACTTCGGAAGGCACACCCAGATCGGAAAAAGGGAATGCAAAAACTTTATAATTAAGATTCAATGACCGTGAAATTTCTTCTGTATCGTGTACAATGGCTGCAATTTGTTGTTGTGAATCAAGATGATAAAAATAAGGATGATGACTGCTGTGCGAACCGATAAAAAATCCATGATCTGTTAAATGTTTAATCTGGGGCAGGGTTAAAAAAGGCTGTGCTGTTTTCAGGTATGCATTGAAATCAATTTCAGCATAATCTGCCAGTGCATCGAGCAACCCGTTATGAGAAATATCTGTATGCTTTAAAAAATCAGTCGTAATTTTCAGTTTTTGGTCATTATAAGTAAAGTGAAAAGGCATGGATGGTTTTAAAGCGTCCATGAGCAAGGCTGTTTTACAACGGAAAAATAAATTGTGGTTATCGATAAAAGCGCTGTTGATAAAAAAAACCGCCGGAATTCCCCTGGCTTCAAGAATGGGTGCGACCACATGATAGATTTCCGAAAAACCATCGTCAAAAGTAAGCAGGAACGATGGCTTTTTAAATGGTTTGGAGGTCTGAACTGCCCCGATAAAATCGGTTAATGAGACCGGTGAAAAAAAACGGAGTAAAAAATTGAGGTCAGCAACAAACTGTTTAGTATTACGATAATTATACAACCCCTTCAGATGGGGCAATGTTTTATCGCTCACCGTATGATATATGAGTGAAATACATTTTATTTTGTTAGCTGTTATGAGCCACGACAACATAGTGGGATTACCTTAAAATTTTAATGTACCAGGGAAGGTTATTAATCAGAATATTCTGGTAATAACAAGGTTTAGCACCAAAATTCTGAAAAAATCTGGCAATGCTTGCAATCATTGAGCCTTCAAAATCGAGGGTAAGGTGGTTTCCGCTAAAATCGCGTATAAACTGATCAATGAGCAGAAACATAGCCCGGAGTTTTTTCCCTTCAGGGTTTGAGGAAGATACAAGATAAATTACTTTATGATGTGACCCGATAAACAAAGCTGAAGCAACCAGTTTTCCTTTGGCAGAGAATGCTCCATATATCTTTCCACTTTTAGTGTTAAGGGCATAGGACATAATTTTTTTCAGTTTCTGATAACCCTGGTATTTTATTTTTACAATCTGGTTACGGTGCTTAAGTTTAATGAGTTCACGAGGAGTTACCTCATTTTTAATAGTGACCCCCTCCTTCATTGCTGCCTTGATATTCCGTATGGTGTTAACAGAAAAACGTTTACGCAATACCTGGTATGATTCTATCAGATCTATTTCATAGGTTACCCGCTGGGTAATATCGGGATATGACAAGGTACAGATATTAAACGTATTGAGATTAATATTGATATATGGAAAATACCTTGTAGCCTCAGAAATGAACCGATCGACCAGGGCAGGGCTCATTCTATGAGGTGAAAAAATCCCAAGTTGTTGTGTAAAAAGAGGCTGGTACAATACTTTAAACCTGTAAATCCGTTTCCAGGGCAAAGGCATCACCGCTTCATAATTTCCCAATACCAGTGCATCCCATTTCCGGCAAACAATATTGAGGTATGCCGATTGCGCATAAAGTATACCATTTACTGAAGCAGCAATACATTTATCCCATTTCACCCTGTCAATTTCATTATTTTTTAAATACCTGATATCCATTCTATTAAATTATTGCGATTTTTCTGCAAGGTACACAAATACTGTCCGCCATTGCTTCCATTCTTTCCATTCAGAAAGTGATTCGTTATGCCATACTGCGATAAATGTACCATTCACCTCTTTCACACGGCAAATCATTTCATTGATCTTCTCCATAGCCTGTAAAGGGTTCAATTTCAAATATCTTTTCAATGTTGCGTCCATCACCTGAAACGGAAATATCCTGAGATTTGTTTTGGCCTCTGAGGTAAGGTCATAAAAATAAAAAGGATGCGCAATACCCGCTCTGAATCCGCAACGGTCAGCAAATCCCATGGAATAATCCTCTTCAATGCCAAGTTTTATTAAATTCTGATAAGTAAACGGAAACTGGAGCTTTAAATAATGCTGACGGCTGATTCTGATTTTTCGTTTTAAGATTTTTTTTAATGAATCAATTTCATTAATCAGTAAATTTGGATGGCTGTTTGACCTGTACGACGGGTGAATTCCAACATGGTATTCATTACCTGTTTTACGGATAAGTTTTTTCAGATGTCTGCTATTTGGATCTATATTTCGGTCGTAATGTGATTTTCCACCAAGCAGGAAAAAAAATACAGGTTTAAAATGATGTTTATGCGAATACCTGTTTATTAATGCGTAAGTATCAAACGGATCAGTGGCCATGCGCAAATGGACACTGATTTTCCGGACCAGATCGCCAAACCTCAGATGAACAACCGATCGCAACAGAGAACCAAGAGCCCTTATAAAACCTTTATGAACAATTGCCCATGCATTATCAATGTCAAAGGTGATAATGCGTTTATAACCAATGCTTTTATTTTCGTTTTCGCCGGTTTTTATTTTCAGGGTTTTTAGCAGCATAGCCACCCAGTAATGCACCACAGGTTTCTCATTAAAGCCATATTTTGCGCCAATCCCCGAATAGGACATGAAACGTTTGTGCTTGTCTTTTTTAAAAGGTAAATATTCCTCGTAGCGCGACACCATATAAAAAACTGCCGAAAAAACATCAAACCCAATGGCATCGGTTTGATCAGACGGAAATAAAACAGGTATTGCGTTTAATTCAATGCAACCGGGCACAAAAGGTTCGATCCCATGCTGCGATAAAAAACCACTGGCTTTTATCCAGAAAGTGTTTTCAGCAGGTTTTTTGCCGGAATAAAATATCTTTTTCCCCTTAAAGCCATGGAATTGCTTTAAATCATCGGTTAATGCATAAGAAATGCCATTCATTTCGTCAAAAACCAAATCAGCAACATAGGCCAGCCGTGGGGTAATAGTATCAGAATATATCAGGATCATCAGGTTAACAATGGTTTATAAATTTCAAGCAATTTCAGTTTTTCTTTCTCCCAGTTTAGCTCAATGCTGGCAGTTTCTGTCATAGAACGGTAGTAACTCAGTTTATCTTCATTTTCTATAATATCTTTTACTTGTTTTGCAAATTCAGTGATATTGCGCGATTTCAATATTTCTCCAACTTTGTATTGCTCAACAATTGCACGCATTTCGGGTAAATCGGAAACCAGGACAGGAATACCCGCCTGTATGTAATCAAACAACTTGTTGGGAAGCGCATAACGGTAATTGATTCCCCTGTCTTCCTCGAGTGATATTCCTAAGGTAGCAGATAAGGTATAGGCATGTAAATTTTCAAAGGGAATTTTCCCGGTAAAAATCACTTTACCCTCAAGTTTATCGGTTTGCACCAAAGCTTTTAAATCTGCTTCAATATCTCCTTCACCAATGATAACAAAAACAGCATTTTCAATGAAATGCATTGCTTTAATTACCATTTCAAGTCCACGTCCGACATTTAAAACACCCTGGTAAAGAATAATTTTCCGGCCATTGGCCGATAATGCAGGAGAAACCTGATTTCTGTCAAAAGGAAATGGTAAATTTCTGATTACAGCTACCGGAAGATGGTATCGGTTATTCAACTCACATGCAATAAGTTGCGATACAGTGTACCGGACAGCCGATACCTTGAAAAATATTTTTTCGAGCAATAACCAGCACTTGCGTTGAAAGGGTGTTTGAATTAATTCGGGCATTTCGGTATATAACTCATGATAATCAAGGGCAACAGGGTGGCGGGTAAATAATCTGGCCATGGCACATGCAGGCAATGTATCTAAATCATTTGCCACATAAAAATTGTAATGATGAGAAAGTAAATGAATGAATAAGCGAATGTTGTATGAAGCATAAAATCCGAAATTTTTCTTAAAGGGGAGGGAAAACCTAATGGTTTTGTATTGCCGTTGAACAGGCAGACTGCCGGGTAACCGCCGTCCGATTAAAACAACACTGCATCCGGCATATGCCAGTGTTTCGGCAACCTTGTGCACTCTCTGGTCAGAAACCAGGTCGTTGGTTACAGCTATTGCAATGTGTTTGTTTTTCAATGCCTTTGATTTTATGTTATAAAAATATACATATTTTCTCAATTTCTGACAAAAGTAACGAACCGTCAGGAGATAAAATTTAAAAAAAATTAACAACAAAGATATAAATCATATAATCAATATTTAACATAATAAATACAAAACACCTACTGAGGTACTTCAAAAAAATGAAAAAGAATACCTGCGATCGTATTTCTTATGAACATGCATTGCCTGAATCAACTTAAAAAACATACATTTGTATAAAATTTATATATATGCCTGAAATTATTGAGCATTTTGACTTATCAAAACATAATACCTTTGGAATTCAATGTTATGCAAAGCATTATTGTATTATTAAAAACGAACCAGACCTCTTTGAACTTATCGAAAATGAGAATATTGCTGATCAGTCATTTATAATATTAGGTGGTGGCAGTAATATTCTTTTCACCCGAGATTTTAATGGTCTTGTGATTCATAACCAAATGAAAGGAATCGAATTCCGGAAAATTTCGCGTTTGTATAGTCAGGTTATTGCCAACAGTGGCGAAAATTGGGATGACCTTGTTGAAACTACTGTACATAAAAATTTATGGGGCTTTGAAAACCTGAGTAAGATACCCGGGACAGTTGGAGCTGCTCCTGTTCAGAATATCGGAGCTTATGGCGTTGAAATTAAGGATCATATTGAAAAAGTAAACTGTATTGAGCTTGCTACCGGTAAAAAGAAAATACTTTCAGGTTCTGAATGCCTGTTTGGATATCGCACCAGCATTTTCAAAACACAATTAAAAGAAAAAGTCTTCATCACTTCCGTTGAGTTTAAGCTGCATCACCAACCAAATCCTGTCCTTGGATACGCCAATCTTTCCGAATTGGCAGGTAATCAAGACATAACACCAGGAAAAATACGGGAAATAATTTCAAAAATAAGGGCTGAAAAACTTCCCGATCCTGCCGTTACGGGAAATGCCGGTAGTTTTTTTAAAAATCCCATTGTGAGCCAGAACCTGATAGCCGGAATTAAATACGAGTTTCCTGAAATAGTAACCTACCCGGTTGATGCTGCAGCCTCCAAAGTTGCTGCAGGTTGGCTTATTGAAAAATGTGGCCTTAAAGGCTATACCATGCCCGGAGGCCGTGCAGGAGTGCATCACCAACAAGCCCTGGTACTGGTTAATTACGGACAAGCCACTGGTAGCGAAATCGTTGAACTTTCACAATTGATCATTGCAGAAGTCAAAAAAAAATTCGGTATTGAATTAGAGCCAGAGGTCAATATCATTTAATACATCATTGCCAGATACGTCTTTTATCCAATGCTTTCTGGTATTTCCTGGCATTCTGGTTATGTTGCGAAAGGGTTTTGGCGAAAACATGATAACCGGAAAAATCATCTTTGGCACAGAAATATAAATACTGATGCTTTGAATAATTGAGCACAGCATCGATAGAGCTGACAGAAGGTATACAAATAGGGCACGGAGGCAATCCTTTGTATTTGTACGTATTAAATGGTGAGTCAATATCAAGGTCGGTTTTCAGAATCCTTCGCATTTCAAAATCATGATGGGCATATTTGATGGTAGGATCGGCCTGCAAAGGGATTCCCTTTTTTAAACGGTTTATATAAACACCAGCAATGTCAGGACGTTCATCAGGTTTTAACGTTTCTTCTTCAACGATTGATGCAAGAATGTATGCTTCAATTTTAGTAAGATGACAATTTTTCAAGCTTTTAACACGCTTTTCATTCCAGAATTTCTGATTTTCATTATACATCCGTTCAATGAATGATTTAGCATCAGTATTCCACCAGAACTGGTAGGTGTCCGGAATCACCAAAGTCAGTGAAGTATATGTACTGAGATCGTACTGCCGTAAAAAGCGGTCATCGGTCATTAAGGTCACAAGCGAGGCAGAATCGGTTTCAATCTGGTTTGATACTTTTGATGCAAGTTGTTGTATGGTGCGTATATTATTCAAAACCAGGTTGACAGGTACCTGATCGCCGGAACGAAGCATATTGATGAGCTCATTATTACTCATCCCTTCTTTTAATTTATAACGTCCTGGTTTGATGTGCAAAGGATAATTTTTCTTTTCGGCAAGCCACTCAAATGAGCTGCGATTGATGATATAACCGGAATGATAAAGGTCATTCACAACTTTTGAGATATCTGAACCGGTAGCAATATAGAAGTAACCCTGATTGTCATGCCGGATATTGACATTTGAACCGAAAATATCGCGAAATATCCTGTAAATAAATAAAGTTCCAAAAAGAAGACAAATTATGATAAAAGCAATCATTACTTTTTTAATCATTCCGGAGGTATCATGAGGATATTTTTTTATCATATCAGAATTTTAAAATCCCAAACAAATGAGCAATAAAAGCTAAAACAATCAGTACCAGCACCCATCTCAGGAAAGCAGCTCCTTTTTTGATGGCATATTTTGCGGCAAAGTAAGCACCTATAATATTTCCGACTGCTGAAATGAGCCCCATGCCATAATGTACCTGGCTGCTAAGCATAAAAACCAGCAATGTGAAAGGACTATAAATAAGGACAATAAAAACTTTCAGGGCATTTGCCTTTACAAGGTCGTATCCCTGGTTCAACACCAAAACGACCAGCAGAAAAATTCCAACCCCGATATGGATAAAACCGCCATAAAAACCCAGCACAAAAAAAATTGCCTGTTGCAGGTAATTCGGTTTACGGGCAATTTTTTCGGCCTGGCCTTTAATCCATTTTTCCGGGTCGAAAAAAATAAAGAACACCATCAACAGCATGACAATACCCACTATTTTTTCAAAAATATCTTTGTCAATGGTTGTGGCATAATATGCGCCGGCTACAGAGCCTATTGTGTTAGGAATGGCAAGGATAAAACCTCTTTTTATATCGAGCAGGTTTTTGCGATGAAACATCCAGGATGAGGTAAGGGTTTGCATCACTACACCCATTCTAACGGTTCCGTTGGCCATGTTTGGCGATAAACCAAAAAACGTAAAAAGGCTATAAGTAATTATGGTTCCGCTTCCGGCAAACGTATTCACCACACCAACCATAAAACCGGCAAAAAGGAGCAATACAATAGCCTCCCACGAATAAATATCAATCGTAAAAGCGTTCATGTTAATAATACAAGAATATAAGCACCTTTTTGCTGAAATCAGGCTTTTTCAGGGATATTCACCAGCACTTCGAGTAGCAGATCCCAGAATTTCTGTACTGTTTCAATATTAATCTTTTCATCGGGTGAATGCACACCTCTTAAAGTCGGACCGAAAGAAATCATGTCCATATCGGGATATTTTTCGAGAAATAAACCACATTCAAGTCCCGCATGGATAGCCCTGACTTTTGGTTCAACCATAAATAACTTTTTATATGCACTACGGGTAATCTGCAGGATTTCGCTGTTTACATCCGGCGCCCATCCCGGATAACCCTGTCCATGAGTAACCTGTGCGCCGGCCAGAATAAAAGCACATTCCACCATGGCAGCAATATCAGTTTTTGCCGAATTGACCGAACTTCTCTGACTGGTACTTATTACAATGGTATTATCTTCAATAAACTTAACCGATGCCAGGTTGGTTGAAGTTTCGACAAGGCCAGGCATTGACTGGCTCATGGCTATTACCCCATGAGGACAGGCATATAAAGCATTGAGTAATTTCCTAAACGTTTCTTTATCAATAACATATGAAGGCAATGGCGTTTCTTCAAAAGTAAATGATAAATGGGGTTCATTGATTTTAAATTCCGCTTTCAGCTCGCCGGCAAACTGGATGAAATACTCTTTCAGGTTGCCAACCTGATCGGGGGCCACCACAAAAACGGCTGTAGCTTCACGGGGAATCGCATTACGGAGATTTCCGCCATCGAAGCTGTGAAGTGAGATATTAAATTTCCGTAAAGCATTCCATAAAAATCTCACCAGTATTTTATTTGAGTTGCCACGAGCTTTATCAATATCATCGCCCGAATGGCCACCTTTAAGCCCTTTAACCATCATTTTAAAGGCTACAGATGGTTTTGGAACCTCTACCTGTTGATATTTCATAGTGGCTACCGAGTCAATACCCCCGGCACAACCAATAAATAATTCGCCTTCGTCTTCAGAATCAAGGTTCAGTAAAATCCGGCTTTCGAAAAAACCCGGTTTCAGTTCAAAAGCGCCGGTCAGCCCTGTTTCTTCATCAACCGTGAACAAACATTCCAATGGCCCGTGTTTTATATTGTCTGAAGCAAGAATTGCAAGTTGAGCTGCAATACCAATGCCATCGTCAGCACCAAGGGTTGTGCCCTCTGCCCTGACCCATTCACCATCAACGACAGGAATGATAGGTTGCGTATCGAAATCGAAAACCAGGTCGCTGTTTTTTTCACAAACCATGTCCATGTGGCTTTGCAAAACCACCGGCCTCATTTTTTCAAAACCTTTTGAAGCAGGTTTGCTAATTACCACATTGCCAGCATCGTCGGTCTTGTATGACAAATTATGCTTTTTGGCAAACTGTATCAGAAAATCAATGATTTTTTCTTCTTTTTTCGAAGGTCTTGGCACCTGGCAAATCTGTCCGAAATAATCCCATACTATCGATGGCTGCAATTCCTGTAATTTTTTCATGGTTTGTTATTTTTTGAAAATTATTCTGATCAAAATATCTTATTGTTGATGATTAAGAAATAATTAAAAGCACAAAAATAAAATTAAATCGCAGGAAATAAAGAATGAGACCAGATTTTTTTAGAAATTTGATTTGTAATAGTTTAATCAAAAAGAAATAAAGATTTAACTTTTTTTTGCTTCCTTTGCAGGATTATCTGATAAATATTTTTGTATTTTTAAGATTACATTTAATAATTGATTTAGTATGGCATATATTAGTTTTGATAAATTGCAGCTGATTAACCTGGAATTTTCCCTGGAAAAGGAATTGTTACGGACCAACCGTGCCGGGTCGTTTGCCTGTACTACCATTATCAGTTGTAATACAAGAAAATATCATGGTTTACTGATTGTTCCACTCGAAGAACTTGACGGTGGCAAACATGTGCTTTTATCGAATGTTGAAGAAACCATCATTGAGAACAATGCTGAATTTCATCTTGGGATAGCAAGATATCCGGGTAACAATTACCATCCAAAAGGACACAAATATGCCCGGGAATTTGAAATTGAGCAGATTCCGCGTATAACCTACCGGGTGGGCGACGTTGTTATATCAAAAGAAAGACTGCTGGTTGAAAACGAACCAAGGATACTTACCAAATATACCCTGGTTGAAGCAAGTACCCCTGTTGTAATGAAATTTAAACCATTCCTCGCTTTCCGCAACATGCACTCGCTCAGCAAAGCCAATATGTTTGCCGATACAAAATATATACCGGTTGAAAACGGAATAAAAATGAGGCTTTACAACGGGTATCCCTATTTATTTATGCAGTTCTCCAGGCAAACCGACTTTATAGCTGTTCCCGACTGGTATTACAACATTGAATATGAAGAAGAACAGAAAAGAGGATATCCTTTCCAGGAAGACCTTTTTGTACCTGGCTTTTTTGTAACAAAGATGAAAAAAGGCGATTCAGTTATTTTTTCAGCAGGAACAGAAGAAATAAAGACGGCAGGTCTTAAAAAAATATATGAATCGGAAGTTAAAAAACGGGTTCCACGCGATAATTTTATTCATTGCCTTCGCAATGCCGCCGAACAGTTTATTGTTCATAAACCCGACGGCACCTCCGAACTCACAGCCGGTTATCCCTGGTTTGGAGCATGGGGAAGAGATACATTTATTGCCTTACCCGGAATATGCCTGACCGAAAACAATGAAAAAACTTTCCTTGCCATTGTCGATACCATGCTTTTAAAGTTAAAAAACGGACTTTTTCCGAACATGGGAAGCGGTGACAATGCTTCATACAATTCGGTCGATGCCCCGCTCTGGTTTATCTGGTGCATGCAGCAGTATTTCAAATACAAAAATGACAAAACCCTGTGGAAGAAATACGGTGATCCAATCAAAGAAATACTTGAAAATTTCCGTAAAGGGACATGGTATAATATTGGCATGCACGAAAACGGACTTATTTTCCAGGGAGAAAAAGGGAAAGCCCTTACATGGATGGATGCAGTGGTAAACGGAAGGCCCGTAACACAGCGAATGGGATATGCTGTTGAGATTAATGCATTGTGGTACAATGCCGTTATGTTTGGACTGGAAATGGCCAACCTGGCAAAAGATAAAAAATTTGTGGACGAATGGAAAAACCTGCCGGAACTGATATCCAAATCGTTTGTTGACACTTTTTATGATTACCGCAAAGGATACCTGGCCGACTGTGTATTGGACAACGAAAAAGATTTTTCGATCAGGCCAAACCAGATTATTGCCTGTTCAATCGATTATTCGCCCATAAACCGTGAAATAAAAGGTGAAATTATGGCTGTGATACAAAAAGAATTGCTCACACCCAAAGGCATGAGGACACTTTCACCACGAGACCCGAATTACAAAAAAACATACGAAGGTGACCAGAATACACGCGACAATGCCTATCACCAGGGAACTGTATGGCCTTGGTTGCTTGGACATTATGCCGAGGCATACCTGAAGCTGCATAAAAAAGATGGAATCCCGTTTATTGAACATCTGCTGTCGAACTTTGAAGAAGACATGTTGACTTACGGATTAGGCACCATTCCTGAAATTTATGACGGAGATCCTCCTCACAGGCCTAAAGGCGCTATTTCTCAGGCATGGAGTGTGGCTGAATTACTGAGAATTGACCAGATGTTAGCATATTACAGAAATATTCCGAAAGATTGAAAACCAAAATAAAATGAAAGTATTAATGTTTGGATGGGAGTTTCCTCCCCATATTGCAGGTGGTTTGGGGACTGCCTGTTACGGACTGACTAAAGCATTGGCAAAACAAGGTGTTCAGGTCAAATTTGTTGTTCCACGTGCCTACGGTGATGAAGACCGTTCAGCAGTTGACCTGTGCGATGCCGGCGAAGTAAATATCTATGAAAGGGTAAATGACCTGGAAGAATACTGGAAGAACATTACATATCTTGAAATTGGCTCAAACCTGATTCCTTATGTATCACCAAAAGAATTTGAAAAAATGGTGAATGCCTCGTTAGGTAAAGACCAATTGGAACAGAAAGAAATATTTAAATCCACTTTTACCTTTTCGGGAAGCTACGGCAAAGACCTGATGCAGGAAGTGGCTCGATACGCCCTGATTGCCGCTGTACTGGGATCGAAAAAAGATTTCGATGTCATCCATGCCCACGACTGGTTAACCTACCCTGCCGGCATAGCGGCAAAAAACGTGTCGGGAAAACCGCTTGTTATTCATGTACATGCAACTGAATTTGACCGTAGCGGTGAAAATGTCAACCAGAGCGTTTTTGACATTGAACGTAAAGGAATGGAATTTGCCGATAAAATCATTACCGTAAGTAATTACACCCGGCAGATTGTTATTGAACGTTATGGAATTCCGGCTGAAAAAGTAGTTACGGTTTATAACGCCGTTGAACCTCCCGACAGGGAATTTATGGAATTTAAAGCCAATGTAGAAGAAAAAATTGTTACATTCCTGGGTAGGATTACCTTCCAGAAAGGACCGGAATATTTTGTTGAAGCTGCTCATAAAATTCTGCAGAAACAAAAAAATGTACGGTTTGTGATGGCTGGCAGCGGCGATATGCTTGACCAGATGGTAAAAAGAGTTGCCAAACTTGGCATTTCTGACCGGTTCCATTTTGCCGGTTTTCTGAGAGGAGAAGAGGTTGACCGCATGTTTGCCATGTCGGATATTTATGTAATGCCGTCTGTATCAGAACCCTTTGGCATATCACCTTTAGAGGCCATGCGTTCAAATGTACCGGTTATCATTTCAAAACAATCAGGTGTATCGGAAATACTGATACATGCTATCAAAGTTGATTTCTGGGACATTGATGCCATTGCCGATGCCATTTACGGATTGCTCAATTACGAAGCCCTTTCAAAAATGTTCCGACGTCTTGGAAAAGATGAAGTGGAACGTTTAAAATGGGAAAACTCTGCTGTAACTTTAATCAATATTTACCAATCGTTAAAATAAACAAGGCATACCATGAGAACCATCTGTCTTTATTTCCAGGTACATCAGCCATTCAGACTCCGCAGGTACCGTTTTTTCAATATCGGTACCCATCATGAATATTTTGATGAATTTGCCAACCGCAATATTCTCAGAAAAGTTGCCGATAAATGTTACATTCCGGCCAACAAGCTGATGCTCGAACTGATTCAACATTACGGAAAACAGTTCAGAATAAGTTACTCTATTTCAGGCTCTGCCCTTGAACAGTTTGAAATGTATGCTCCCGATGTGCTCGACAGTTTTAAAAAACTGGCAAAAACAGGGTGTGTCGAATTCATGGCTGAAACGTATTCGCATTCACTGGCAGCGCTGAAAAACAAAGAAGAATTTTTGGAACAGGTTGTTTTGCATGCCAAGAAAATTCAGGAATTATTTGGCCAGAAACCTAAAATTTTCCGGAACACTGAGCTGATATACAGTGATGAAATGGGCGCCATGGTCGCCGAAATGGGATATGAAGCCATGCTTACCGAAGGTGCAAAACATATCCTTGGGTGGAAAAGCCCCAACTATGTATATACCAACGCCCGCAATCCAAAACTTAAGGTTCTGTTGCGTAATTTTAAACTGACCGATGATATTGCTTTCCGGTTTTCTAACAGAAACTGGTCTGACTATCCGCTGACTGCAGAAAAATTCATAGGATGGATTAAAAATATCGATCCTAAAGAGGAGATTATCAATTTGTTTATGGATTATGAAACCTTTGGAGAACACCAGTGGGCCGATACCGGAATTTTTGAATTCCTGAAAAACCTTCCTAAGGCAGCTATCCAGGCAAAAATGTCATTCAGTACACCTTCCGAAATTATTAAAAAACACCTGCCGGTGGCACCTGTACATGTACCCTACCCTATTTCATGGGCAGATGAAGAGCGTGACCTGACGGCATGGCTGGGCAACGAACTGCAAAATGACTCATTCAATAAACTCTATGCTTTATATCAACAGGTAAAAAACAAACCTGAAATGCTTAAAGAATGGCGTTACCTTCAGGCCAGCGATCATTTTTATTATATGTGCACCAAATGGTTTTCCGACGGCGAGGTACATAAATATTTTAACCCCTACGAATCGCCTTACGATGCCTATATCAACTTTATGAATGTCTTAAATGATTTCATCATCCGGATTGAAAAAGACGAAAAAACCAAACTGGCTAAAGAAGAAAATCTGAGCAAAACGCTTGAAGAAAAAGAGCAAATGATTGAAAAACTGCAGCAGGAACTGAAAAAAACCCGTGTGGTGAAAAAAACCACGGCAAAAACTACAGCAAAAAAGGCGCCGGCCAAATCAGCACCGGAACCTGTTGAACCTTCTGAAAAAGCTGCCACTGTTAAAACCAAAGCAGTGAAAAAAACTTCAAAAACTGAGGCTCCTGTAATTTCAGAACCTGCATCTGCAGTGACAAAAAAAACCGCGACAAAAAAAGCCAAAGCCAAAGAGCCAGTAGCAACAGATAAAAAGTCAAAAACTTTAAAAACTACCAAAACAACTAAAATTCAAAAAGCTGAAGAGGCAAAAGCCATTGAAAAAGAGCAGAAGAAACCTGCCATAAAAAAGGCAAAAACCGCTGATAAAATAATGGTTGACAAAACATCCAAAAAGACTGTTTCAAAGGCCAAAAATACTACTGCCGCTGCAGCAGCTGTTCCTGACGAGAAAAAAACAGCAAAGAAATCCACCAAAACAAAACCTGCCAAGGCAACTGCTGTAAAAAAGGAGAAAAAAGAAACATTGCCAAAAAAAAACCAAACCAGCTGAAAAAGCTAAACCAACAAAGAAAAAAATATAGTGGTTTTTCGCTAATTTGTACAGAAATAAAGCCGCTGTTCAGTGAGTTGAACAACGGCTTTTTACTTTAGCATTTGTTACAAAATCCTGACAGGACTTTATTTGATTATAATTTTTTCAACAACAGCCTGGTGATTATTTTCAACCTTAATATAATACAAACCTGCTGAAACATTCTGAAGCGGAATTGCGACCCTCCCGGGATAATATTCATGGCTCATCAGTAACCTTCCATCACAGGTATAGACCGTTATGGTTGAATAAACATCAACTACAAGATAGATAAAACCATCCGATGGATTTGGAAAAATATCAAGTTTACGGCAGATTGGTTTATCATTCCCGATATAATTGTCAATTTCAGTGACAAAATGCCAGGTTGGACAATCGGGGTTAAAAACCTGGTGCAAGGTGTCTGAAACCGGAACAATTTTCCAGAAGTAGGCAGTTTCGTATTCAAGAGAATCTATACCGGTAAGATAAAAATACTGATTAATTTCCGGAAAATAATCAGCAAATCCGGCATAGTGACTCTCAGAGAGCAGGGAATCGGTTCCGAAGTAAATTTTAAACCCAACCGGCACCGAATAAACACTGTCGTGAATATATTGCCATGCCAGGCTATCGGCAGTGACAGATAAGCCTGTTTGCCCGTCAGACGGGAAAAGGCAGGAAGGCAGGGCCGGGAAACTATATTTTGTGGTAAAACTCCAGACCGGCTGTCCGGGTGTTTCAAAAATGCCTGCTACAGGCACAATTTTCCAATAGTAATCGGTTTGGTATTCAAGTTCAACGGATTCGGCTAAAAATGAAAATTGTGACTGCTGGGAATTATAGGTAATAAAACCTATTTCAGTGCCGGCATTTACCGGATCGGTTCCAAGGTAAATTTTAAAACCAGTGGGTAGCGTATTTGCATCGTTGTGTTGGTATTCCCATCTGAAACTGATGTTACTGACCGGCATTCCTGACTGTTCATTTTCTGGTGAAAGGTAATTGGCCACGGCCGGGTAAGGATAAATGGTTGAAAAAGACCATACAGGCTGGTCAATTGCTTCAATACTATCGGGACCGGCAGTTACAGGCAGCACTTGCCAGTAATATGAAGTCAGGTAATCAAGGTTCAGATCTTCAATATTATGTAAGGAATAATGCGTCTTCCCTGCAATATATGGTATCCACAATGTCAATGCCTGACCGAGTGATGGTGAAGTATCGATAAGACATTTAAAACCGGCAGGCAAAAGATGCTGATTATCATCAGTATAATCCCAGCTGAGCGAATCAAGATATTCAGGAGCAATCACAGTTTCGGATGCAGGATAAGGATTCAGGGCATTAAGCGGAAACAGTTCAATTAGTTCGTCGGCTCCAAGATCGGGGTTTTGAGAGCTTCGCAATTGTCCGTCAATATCGGTTGAAATGGTGAAGGGCTGCAATACAGGTACTGCTTTTTCGCGCACCAAAGTATCAAATGGATTAACATGCAGATCATTACCGGATAAAAACGATAATTCTCCGGTAAAAGCCGTCTGGTCAAAGGTAGATGCAAACGACTGGTACTGCTCAAGCGTATTACACACCGTAGGTGATATGGAATTATACCCAAAAAATACCGGGTGACTGGCAGAAGGTACACCGGCATAATAAAAATTATTGGTTGTTGATGCCTGTATATTGGTAATCACAGGGCTGCTTTTGTAAAATGCTGCTGCAACACCCGTTGCACCGGCAGGGAGCGTCGTTGTATTGATAAAAATATTGTTTTTCAGGTATACAGGGTCTGCTTCATTGATAATGGTCAGCGACCCGGATGAATTTGATGCATGGGTAGCATCATAATTCAACTTAACAGTGTTATAATATACATGAGCAAGGCTGAAAGTACGAAGTTCAATGCCGCGTGTTGCAGGGCTTCCGGAAACTGCAGAAGCTGGTGCAGCTATACCTGATAAAAAGTTATTATAAATATTGGCTGTTATGCTGGTGCCAAAAACAATGATTCCACAGGCCGTATTTGTTCCGCCTCCTGTTGCTGTAATATTCCTGATCTGATTATTATAAAGATTGTGAACCGATTTACGGGCATTGAGATAAAATCCAAAAATGCTTGTAAATGAAGAGGTATGATTTTCAATAAGGTTATTGTAAAAATCAAAGGTGCCTGTAAGGTCAGTATTCGGATTATTGCTTGCTGTCGCTATGGCTGCAGGTGCTGTAACACCAGTCCCTATCCTTTCAAGGTTGGTGATTTGCGTATGATGAACTTTTGCACCATTTTGTCCCTTAAGGTAAACCCCGCAGAGCGAAATATCAGTAATAATGCTTGCTCCTGTGCCCGAGGTTCCGACTTCATTATCAAAACCCATCAGGCTTACTGTTCCTGTGTTCGAATCGAAATAATATCCTATCAGGCAATTGGATATTGTATTATTAATGAACTTATTATGAGCGTGGGTTCCGGACTGGGCTGTTGGAGCTGTCGGTGAAACTACACGTATACCTTCCGTTTGATTGGTATTGGTTTTATCCAGGGTAAGGGTAATATTTTTAAAATTATTGTATTGACAGCCATCGGTGGTTGACGGACACGTAAGCAGGATTCCGTATTCGAGCATGTTGTTCTGTGACAGGATAGTAACCCCTTCAAGATTGAAAAAATCCGTACCAGAAAGTGTAATACCAGCTTCGGCAAGGGCCGCTGTTCCGCTGAAATTCAAGATCGGTTTTTGCCCCTGGTTATTCCATCTGATGGTGATGGCTGACCCCGATGTACCGGTTGCGGTAATATTGACCAATGGCGTACTATACGTCTGATTGCCATCCATTTCAAAGACAATACCTCCACCACCAACCCCATATAAATTGATGGAATCGACAATAGATTTAAAATTTGGATAATTTGTTGAAGGAACAAATCTTACGCCTGTAAGTTGGGCATAAATCAGCATATGGCATACCAACAGACCTGATAATAAAAATATTTTTTTCATAGCAGTGAATTTATGTGATAAAAATACATATTTATTTCGGTTTTCATTGTTCGAATAAACAGATTTAATAAATGTCTCAATAATTCTCATGCCATGAACTACCCATACAAACCAATACATTAAAAACCAACCGATTGAAATGACGACAGGAAGAAACAAGTCTATATTACATTTTTTATCAGGCAATTTTAAAATATCCGGTAAATTGCCCACCTGATTTCGCATACTCAACTAAATTACATTATTGAGATCCTGAATATCATGGTGAATACTGAACATTGAATTTAGTCGACCTATTATTAAATTAATACTGCCCAATCAGTTAGATAAAAATTAGAAGAAACCGATTTTTTCTGTTATCTTAACAAAAAAAAACATGAGGAATTGGCGAAAAAAGTTATTTTTGAAAATCTAAAATCTATTATATGGACGAAATTAAAAATATGCCGGAATACCTGTTCGAAACCAGTTGGGAAGTATGCAACAAGGTTGGTGGCATACACACAGTCATATCAACAAAAGCGCTTAACCTGGTCAAAGAACTGGGCGACAACCTGATTTTGATCGGACCCGATATCTGGCGCGATTCAAGAGTGAATAACGAATTTCTTGAAGATAAAAGTCTTTACAAACTCTGGAAAGCAACCCTTCAGGAAGAAGGGATACGAATAAAAATCGGCAGGTGGAATATTCCGGGCAGACCATTGGTTTTCCTGGTCGATTTTACACCCTTTATTTCGAAAAAGGATGAAATTTTCAGCCGTTTCTGGGAAACATATCGTCTCGATTCACTTTCAGGCCAGTGGGATTACATTGAACCGGCCCTGTTTGGATATGCTGCAGCAAAAGTGATAGAAAGTTTTTGCCTTTTTAATCTTTCGGTAAGAACAAGGGTTGTAGCCCAGTTTCATGAATGGATGACCGGAACAGGCATTTTGTATCTTAAAAAAGAAGCACCGCAAATTACCACATCATTTACTACCCATGCCACTGTGCTTGGAAGGGCAATAGCCGGCAATAACCAGCCTCTGTACGGGAAAATCGCCACCTATAATCCCGATGATAAAGCACGCGAATTTAATGTAGTTGCCAAGCAATCGCTCGAAAAAATTTCGGCCCAGGTGGCCGACTGCGCTACCACGGTCAGTGGTATTACAGCTACCGAATGTCTGCATTTTCTGGGCAAAGAAGTTGATGTTATAACGCCAAACGGATTTGAAGAAGATTTTGTCCCTAAAGGAAATGATTTTGATGCTAAGCGAAAAACCGCACGGGAATCACTGATCAGAACGGCAGGATTGATACTAAACGAAAAACTCAGCGACGACTGTCTTATTATCGGAACCAGCGGACGATACGAATTTAAAAACAAAGGCATTGATGTTTTTATTAATGCGCTGGGGCATTTGAATCAGAATCCGGCATTACAAAAAACCGTACTGGCCTTTATTACAATTCCAGCCAATCATTACGGGCCAAGGAAAGACATTCTTGAAGTGCTTGAATCCGGTGAAAATAAACCACTTAACGGAAGCCCCTATCTTACACATTATCTCCACGATGCTGATTTTGACCCTATTCTGAACCATTTCAGAACGAACCAATTGTTTAACCAACCCAATGACAAGGTAAAAGTATTTTTTGTACCCTGTTACCTCAACGGCGAGGATGGTTTGTTTAACCTGCATTATTACGATCTGTTAATCGGATTTGATCTGAGCATATATGCTTCCTATTACGAACCATGGGGATATACACCATTGGAAAGCATTGCATTTCATGTTCCGACCATTACCACTTCATTGTCGGGCTTTGGGCAATGGGCACTCACAAAACAGGCCAACCTCGAAAAAGGAGTTGAAGTAGTTACCCGTACCGATGACAACGACAATGTTGTTTCGATGCAGATTTCTGAAATTATTGCACGATTCAGCCGGTATTCGGAAAGCCAGCTTTCACAGTGCCGGCAGAATGCTGTTAATCTTTCGGGACAAGCTTTATGGAACCATCTGCTGCAACATTACAAAAATGCCTATGCCATTGCTCTTTCGAAAATTGAAGAACGAAAAGAATTATTACCAGCTATAAAACAGACCGAAACCCGGATTGTCACCGATATTCAGAAATCAAACAAACCCCAGTGGCGGAAAATGATTATTGAATCAAACCTGCCCGAAAACCTGAAAACCCTCGATGAAATTGCACGAAATATCTGGTGGACATGGAATTACGATGCAATCGAACTTTTTGAATCCATTGATCCTGTTCTTTGGGAAAAACATAAGAAAAATGCCTTGCTGATACTGAAAGAAGTATCGCAGGAAAGGATTAATGAACTCGAAAACGATACTGAGTTTATTGCCAAACTGCTGGCTTTGTACGAAAAATTTAACCGGTACATGTCAGAAACCCCTCCGTCCGACCAACCGAAAGTTGCCTATTTCAGCATGGAGTACGGGCTGAATGATATCATCAAAATTTATTCGGGTGGTTTGGGAATCCTGGCCGGAGATTATCTGAAAGAAGCTTCAGACACCAATACCAATATGATTGGTATTGGCCTGCTGTATCGCTTTGGATATTTTTCACAGCAATTATCGCTCAACGGCGAGCAGATGGTTACCCTTGAGCCACAGATATTCAGTGAATTACCAATTACTGCGGTACGGGATGAAGCAGGCATCTTACTGACCATCAGTATCGATCTTCCGGGACGTGTTGTCAAAGCAAGGGTATGGCGGGTTGATGTCGGGCGGATACCACTGTACCTGCTTGATACTGACTTCGATGAAAATAACGAACAGGATCGTACCATTACTCACCAATTATATGGAGGTGACTGGGAAAACAGATTGAAACAGGAAATCCTGCTTGGATTCGGAGGTGTCAGGGTGATTGAATCACTGAATATTAACCCCGATTTGTATCACATCAATGAAGGCCATGCTGCCTTTTTAACCATTGAGCGCATCAGCAACCTGATCTTAAAATATAAATTTTCATTCGACGAAGCCATAGAAATTGTCAGAGCATCATCGCTTTTCACCACGCATACTCCTGTTCCGGCCGGACACGACAAATTCAGCGAAGACCTGATCAGGATTTATCTTCGTCATTTACCCGAACAACTTGCCATTAGCTGGGACAGATTCCTCAATCTGGGAAAAGAACACCCCGGTGCCAACGAAAAATTCTCCATGAGTGTCCTTGCTGCCAATACTTGTCAGGAGATGAATGGCGTAAGCTGGTTGCACGGAAAAGTAACACGCGACATGTTTGTTGAAATGTTTGATGGTTATACCAACGAAGAGTTATATATCAATTATGTAACCAACGGTGTACATTTCTATACATGGACTGCAACTGAATGGCAGAAACTTTATGATAAAAAATTTGATGCCGGTTTTCATAAAAATCTTTCAAACAAAGACCATTGGAGCAAAATATACGACGTCCCTGATGAAGAAATCTGGGAAATAAGGCAAACACTCAGAAAAAAACTGGTTGATTATATTGAAACCCGCTTTAAGGAATACTGGATTAAACGACACGAAAACCCGGCCAAAATAATTGATGTTGTTAATAAATTCAACGAACACACCCTTACTATCGGATTTGCACGTCGTTTTGCCACCTACAAAAGGGCACATCTTCTTTTCCATGACCTCGACCGGCTAAACAACCTCATCAATAACCCAAAAATGCCGGTGCAGTTTCTTTTTGCAGGCAAGGCACATCCGGCTGATCAGGCAGGACAAAACCTGATAAGGCATATCGTTGACATTTCCAAACGGCCTGAATTTATTGGAAAGATAATTTTCCTCGAAAACTATGATATTGAGCTCGCCAAAAGATTGGTAAAAGGCGTGGATGTATGGCTTAATACGCCAACCCGGCCTCTTGAGGCTTCGGGTACCAGCGGGATGAAAGCACAGATGAACGGGGTTTTGAATTTCAGCGTTCTTGACGGATGGTGGGTCGAAGGTTATAAAAAGGGTGCCGGATGGGCTCTGCCTAAAGAAAACACTTACGACAATCCCAACTTCCAGGACGAACTTGATGCGGTAACCATATACGAAATACTTGAAAATGAAATTATCCCCTTGTTTTATAAACGAAACCGCACCAATGTTCCTGTTGATTGGATCAAATATATCAAAAACTCTTTTGCCCAGATCACTCCTGATTTTACAACCAAAAGAATGATTGACGATTATAAAAACCGCTATTACACCAAATTATGGCAACGCACAAAACAAATGACCGAAAACAATTTTGAAATGGCTATTAAATTATCGTCGTGGAAAAGGAAAGTGAGTCGCGGATGGGATAGCATTGAAGTTGTAAGTGTTGATTTTCCCAACACCACAAAAAGAACCTTTAAAATGGGTGAAGATTATCATGGCGAAGTAGTGCTTGACCTCAAAGAATTGCGCGAAACCGAAGTCGGGGTTGAACTTGTTTTAACACAGGACAGGGTCAGTACCTGCCATACTGAAGAACTGAAATTGACCAAAATGGTTGACACCCTTGCATTTTATAAGATTGAACTTAAACTTACCCGTCCCGGGATTTTTGATTACGGAATAAGAATTTTCCCGAAACACAAAGATCTGCCGCATCGCCAGGACTTCAACTTTGTAAAATGGATTTCATAAACTACCGATATTTTTAAGTGCAAACATGTATTAATTAATAATTCAAAAACAGAATAACTATGGGAAAAAGAACAATTGTAGCCATGCCAGGTGATGGCATCGGGAAAATAGTGACCGAAGAGTGTATCAGGCTCCTTGATGCATCAGGTTTCCAGGCAAATTATGTACAGGGCGACATTGGTTGGGATTTCTGGTGCAGCGAAGGCAATCCTCTTCCCGATCGCACCATAAAATTGCTCGAAGAGCATAAAATTGGACTCTTTGGGGCAATAACCTCAAAACCAAAAGACAAAGCAGTTGCCGAGCTGAAGCCTGAACTCCGTGATAAAGGATTCCAGTATTACAGCCCGATTGTCAGCATGCGCCAGCATTTTAAAATGGATATCTGCATGCGCCCCTGTAAAACATTCAAAGGAAACCCGCTCAATTTCATTCGTCGCGGACCTGGTAATACCATTGAAGAACCCCTGGTCGATGTCATGATTTTCCGTCAGAATACCGAAGGGTTATATGGCGGTGTGGAATGGACCAACCCACCCGACCAGGTTTGGGATGCCTTGATGTCGCACCCGAAATTCCGCGAAAATTTTGGCAATCATCCAAAAAACGAAGTAGCGGTTTCAACCAGGATTTTCACTCGTAAATATACCGAACGCATTGTCAGGGCTGCACTCGAGTATGCTAAAAAGAACCAGTACAAAGGAGTTACCGTTTGCGAAAAACCCAATGTAATACGCGAAACCTCAGGCATGATGCTTAAACTGGCCCAGGACATTGCACGCAACGAATATCCTGGCATTTCGGTCTGGGACACCAATATCGACGCACAAATGATGTGGCTTACCAAAAACCCGGAAGATTATAATGTAGTTGTAGCCGGAAATATGTTCGGCGACATCATTTCTGACGGGTTTGCAGGGCTTATCGGAGGGCTCGGATTTGCCTGTTCCGCTCAGTTTGGCGAAACAGGAGTGGCTGTTTTTGAACCTACCCATGGCTCGGCTCCCAAATATGCCGACTATAAAGTATCAATTGTCAACCCGATAGCCATGTTTATGTCGGCTTGTATGATGCTCGATTATATCGGTGAAAAAGAAATATCGGCACGCATTCAGAAAGCCATTGCAGACGTTGTTGCCGAAGGCAAAGTGAGAACCTATGATATGCTTAAACTTCGCGGTTGTCCTGAAGTGCTTAACCAGGGCGCTGCAAGTACCATACAGATGACCGATGCCATTATCGCCAAATTAAAATAAAAAATGTATGCTTAAAAAAGTAAGGCTGCCTGAAGATATCCTCAATGGCAGCCTTTTTATAAGGTATCTCTTTTTTATAGCAGCCTTGTGCATGGCTGTTTTATTTGCAAATTGCAGTAAAACAGACGATAATGAAGCTAAATATAACGGAAAATATTACTGTTATGATGCACCCGACTCATTAAACAGCTATAAAATGCTTACCCTTGATAATCTGCAGTATTCATTTCAAAAAATTGAAAATTCATCGGTGGTCGCCGGAGACGATGGCTCAGTGATATTTTCTGATACCATCCTGACCATAACGTTAAAACGTATGTTCTATCCACAGTATAACGAATGGAGAACTTTAACATCGCCGTTTACTTACTCATATTCTATTCACTACAACACCGATACGCTTGTTATTTTCCCATTCGATTATTATGACAATATTAAAACAGGAACATATATCAGAAAATAAGTATAAAACTGCATGTTTCATTTCAGACAATGCAAAAAAAATAAATGTAAAAACCAAATCATTAAAAACAATATCATGGAAGATGTATATGCCTTATGGGGTGAAGAGCTCAGGTGGATCGAAAATGAAGATTTACGCCTGAAAGTAGCTCAAACATGGGAACTTGCCCTTAAAAAAAGTGTATTAAAACCCAACGATTTACGCACCATACCTTTTACCCTGTTGTGCGGTCCCGATCTTAAGGTGAGTTTTATGGACCATAAAAGGGCTGTAGTTCATCTGTGTAAAGAATGCGCCCTGAAAATGCAGGTATTCTTTAAAGATTCCCTGCCGGTGAATATGGACATACTTCTGGCCGGCGCCATCCTGGCAGATGTTGGAAAACTGCTCGAATACGAGCTTGACAATACAGGCAAATCCGTGCAGGGGAAATACGGAAAATACCTCCGGCATCCTTTTTCAGGAGTGTCGCTGGCTGAACAATGCGGTGTACCTGCCGAAGTGTGCCATATTATTGCTACCCATGCCGGTGAAGGCGATATGGTAAAACGCTCGGTCGAGGCTTACATTGTTCATCATGCTGATTTTATGACCTTTGAGCCATTTAAAGACCGGTTAAAAGTTTGATCTTGAAAACCCTGATAACAAGGGTAATTAAATACGAAAAATACAAAGCTGACAGGTTGCTGAATGCATCCTGAATTACAATTTTTTCAAATGGAGCAGCCTATTTACATTTGATGAAAACAAAAACTTTTTCCGTTTTTTACAATGCTTTTCATAAGAGATTTTTATAAAAAAACAGAAAAAATATTTAACAAAAATATCATAAAAAAACAGAATTAACCAAAAGCATTTTGTAAGGAAATAATTTCGTATTATATTAGTAAGTTAATTATTTAGCTTCATGTTAGTGATTCAGGCAGTATTGAATTGATATAAATTATTATTATACAACATAATAGAATAAAGTAAAGGAATGGATGCAAAAAATACTGAATTGAAATTCAGGGTTGACCTGCTGAAAGAGATAAAAATTTTTGCAGGAGTCAGCGAAAACTCGCTTCAGGAAATTGCCTCCTTTATGACTGAAGAGGTACTTGACCCAAATCAGACACTTTTCTATAAAGGCGACAATCTTAATGCGTTGTATATCATTACTGAAGGTATAGTAAAAATTCACGACGGGCCATATATCTTTACCGAACTGCATCACCGGAATTTTTTCGGTGAGTACTCACTCATCGATTCTTATGCACGGTCGGCCACGGTTACAGCCATTGAAAAAACAAAACTTCTAAAACTCGACCAGGAAAAGTTTAACCTGGTAGCCGATAAACATCCCGACATTCACCGTTCTATCCTGATGGCGATGATAAAACGTCTGAGAAACAACAATATACTTGAAGAAAGGCTTACACGTATCAGCAAGGAGATAGAACAACAAAAGAACGAAATTGACAAAAAGCGTAAGGAACTTGAAGCGCTTAATGCCTCGAAAGACCGCTTTTTCTCAATTATTGCCCACGACTTAAAAAATCCGCTCAGCACCATTATCGGACTTTCTGATTTGCTGCTCAACAACATCGATTCGTTCGAAAAAGGACAGATAAAAGATTTTGCCATACAAATGAATATTTTTGCCAACAAATCTTTCGAACTGCTCGAGAACCTGCTTCATTGGTCACGTTCACAACTAGGCGCCCTGAAACCTGTGCCGAAAGAAATATTTTTATACGATATTGTTCAGGAAACCATAGAATTATTAAAAGGCATCGCTATCAATAAAAATATTACTGTCAGTAACCTGGTTGAAAAAAAACAACAATGCTACGCCGATCAGCACATGGTTACTACCATTATCAGGAACCTGATGAACAATGCCCTGAAATTTACCCCAAAAGACGGGCAGATAAAAATTTCATCCATTCATCTTGGCAACCTGATTGAAGTGCATGTTACTGATAGCGGAATCGGGATAAAAAAAGAAGATATTGACAACTTGTTCAACATCACTACAAACCGTTCAACCCCCGGTACAAACCAGGAAAAAGGGACAGGACTTGGGTTGGTTTTAACCCATGAGTTTATTGAAAAAAACGGAGGCACTATCTGGGTTGAAAGTGAATTTGGAAAAGGAAGCGATTTTATTTTTACCTTGCCGGCTTCGAAACCGGTAAAATAATTAACCAAATAAAAACAGTACCTTATGGGAAGTTTTAAAATTACGGTACTTTCAATGCTTGGGATGTTTCCCGATACCGGGAAACTGGAAAAAAAGCAAACAGGAATTGAAGAGGATTTCAAAAAATTCAATCTTTTTGCTGAATCAGATGAACTGAAACATTTTCAGGAACTTGAAAAATATATTCAATCCGATGAATTTGTCAAAGAAAGAGAAAGAATTAAAAACCTGCGTTTTGCCAATACCGAACAATGGAAACAGCTGGACGAGTTCACCAAACTACATCAATCAAAGCCTTTTAAGACTTACTTTTCTGTTAAAAATTCGGAAAATTTAAAGTTTTTTAATGATTTTGCAGATAGCGATACTTTATCGAAATACAACCACCTGAAATCATATTTTGAATCGAAAGACTATCAGCAATTTCTCCAGGATTTGTCAGAAAAGAAAAAAAGTCTGCTGCAGCTTGGTGAAGAATTCCGGAATCTTTCGAAAAAACCTGAAATTGTCAGGTATTTTAAAATTAAAAATTCGGGACAACTGGCAAAATTCCAGCAGGTTGCTAAATCCGAAAAACTTGAAAAATACCTGCAGCTCGAAACTTTCGCCAAATCTGAACAACTTGCCTCACTGAAATCATCATTAAAACAGAAACTGGATGAACTTGATAACCAGCTTAAAAAATTTAAAACACTGGTTAAGAATAAAGAAATAATCAATTACAAAAAACTTGTCAATGCTGAACAACTGAAGCATTTTGAAACCGTAAAGAATTCTGACCTGCCCGAAAAATTTGCCGGACTTGAAAAAATGATCAGATCGCAGGAGTTTTTGACGGCAAAAAAAGAAATGAAAAAAGATGAATTTCAGCAATCACCATTTTACGAAGCACTTCAGGAATATAATGCCCTTAAAAACGACAAATCATTTCAGGCTGCTTTAAAATTTGAAAAATCGGCTCCTTACCAGCTTTATATCAAAACATGTAGTTCAGATTTGCTGGCCGGATTTCTTGAGCTCGAAAAAACCGTTACTGCTGCAGGGTTTGATGAAAATATGAAGGCCTGCCGGTACGAGAATAGTCCTGAATATCTGCAGGAAAAAGAATTCTTCAACCTTTTGCGCGACAAAGACATCCAGCACTGGCTGAAATATTCAAAATCGGACGATTTACGCCATTTTAACGAAATTGATGCTTCTGATTTATTGCAGCATTTTACCGAACTGCAGTCACTCGTCAATTCAGAAAAATATAAAAGTGAACTGCAATCCAGTGAATTTAAAAATACTGAGCAATTTAAAGATCTTCAATCTTTTGAGAACCTTAAAAAAGATCAGGGCATTGTTAAATATTTCAAATTTGAAAAAAGTCCTGAATATGCCACTTACCTGCAAATAGAAGGCAGCGATGCGCTGAAACGATATTTTGAACTCAAAGAAACCATTGAATCGGAAGCATTTAAAGATTTCAAGGCCTACATGGAAGACCCTAAAAAATGGGAAAAATCAGAGGCTTATGCAAAACAGCAGGAATATCTGAAATTAAAGACCGATGCAACCATTATATGGTATTTTAAATGCCTTAAAAATGACACTTTCAGACTACTGAAACAATGGAATCTGACTTTCGAAGATCATTTCAACCAGCCCGGGCTTGATACAGACAAATGGCTTACCAGCTATTTCTGGGGCGAAGTTTTGCTGCACGATAGTTATGTATTGGAAAAAGACAAACATTACCTTACCAATGGGAAAAACATTGAAATACAGGATAGTTGCCTGAAAATTATCACCCGTCGTGAAAAAGTTGCCGGAAAAAGCTGGACACAGCAATTTGGTTTTATGCCTAAAAATTTTGATTATACTTCAGGCATCATCTGCACTGCACACAGTTTCAGGCAGAAATACGGGAAATTTGAAGCAAAAATAAAATTCAGCCATCGTTACCCGGTATACCAGGCATTCTGGCTCAGAGGCGATAAAATAACCCCTGAAGTGGATATAGCCAAGTACCACCATCCCAAAGCAGGAAAACTATTCGGAGGCAACCACTGGCAGGAAAACAACCAGGTGAAAAATAAAATATTCAAGGTATCCGGACTTGATTTCGATAAAAAAGAATATATCTACACATTGATATGGACACCGGAATCATTGACATGGCAGATTAACGGGATAACTTTTGCACAGCAAAAAGGTGGTTTACCCGACGAACCCCTTTACCTGATTTTTAATGCCGGATTAACCGGCGAAGCAAAAGACAATCACCTGCCTGTAAGCATGACAGTGGACTGGGTAAGATGTTACGAACAGGCAGAAAAAGCCTGAGACAGCCATTTGGAACATGAAAATTGTATTTCTCGGAACGCCCGGTTTTGCTGTTCCTTCACTTCGGATACTGGTTGAAAATGGCTATCACATTGCAGCAGTGGTTACAGCCCCTGACAAACCTGCAGGAAGGGGTTTACTCATGCACCCGTCAGCCGTAAAGCAATATGCAGCAGCAATGGGGTTGAAAGTGCTTCAACCTGATAATCTGAAAAATGAAACTTTTATAAACGAATTGAAACAGCTTTCGGCCGATTTGTTTATTATTGTGGCTTTCAGAATGTTGCCGGAAAAAGTGTGGACCATGCCTCCCCTCGGATCTTTCAACCTGCATGCCTCATTACTGCCCCAATATCGTGGAGCTGCACCTATAAACCATGCCATTATCAACGGGGAAACAAAAACAGGTATTACCACCTTTTTCCTGCAGCATGAAATTGATACCGGCCATATTATTCTACAACAAGAAATTGATATAAAACACGATATGAACGCAGGATCGCTCCATGACCTGCTGAGCATAAAAGGCAGCCAAATGGTACTCGAAACAGTCAGGCTGATTGAAAGTGGCAAGGCTATTTCTGTTCCCCAGCCTGATATTCCGGAAGGACTCAGAAAAAAAGCGCCGAAAATCACCAAAGAAACCTGTAACATTCACTGGGAAAAAAATGCTGAACAAGTGAATAACCTTATCAGGGGATTATCCCCATACCCCGGAGCACACACCACGGTTTATGAAAATGGTACAGAAAAATTCAATCTTAAAATTTTCAGCGCCAAACCTGCGATTACAAATCCCATGGGAGAACCGGGAAAAATTATGACCGACCACAAACAATACCTGCGGATTACCACTTCCGATGGTTTTATTGAGGTGCTTGAGCTCCAGGTAGCCGGGAAAAAAAGAATGACAACCCTTGAATTTCTAAGAGGTTATAAACTAAGCGATTCTATGTTTTGCCGGTAAATCCATCCGGTATAGCGTTTATTCCTTATTTTATCTGCCAACTGATTGAAACAATATGTTACAGAAAATCTGAATGTCAGAAAATCAAAATGATGCAACCCTTTTTGCACCATCATGCCATATAGCATATTGCCTGACTTATAGCGTCCCTGGGTTCGGATTACCACCGGTTGGTCACCTTTACCGGTATATCCGAAATATCCGGCCAGTTCTATGTCAAATTCCCATTTTCCTGACGGGTATGTTAAACCCATTCCTGCCAGGAAAGCATCGTTCTGAAAATGACGTGCATGTGTGGTCTGCCATGAATAAAATCCCATCATGCCATACCAGCGTATAGAATCGCTCATGATTGGCAATTTGAAAGGATGATTGAACGAACCGTTGAAATAATACCCGGGGCTGTCGGTATAGCGTGCTCCCTGCGAATTTCCTCCCGATGCGGTTTTTATAGCGGTTGTAAGCAATAAATCGGGCAAAAAACGATGGTTACGGATAAGCTGAAAATGAGAAATGACATAAACGTCGCCGGCTGCAAAACCTTCGCCATCGTAATCACGGCTGGCACGCCGGTCACGGATCAGGGTATCATAACGATAATACTCAGCTGGATAGGCTATTACTTCAAGAGCAGCTTTTTTACCAGCTACCGGGAAATAACACCTGAGGTAATAATTCTGGGTATATTCATGGGGTGTATGGTGAAAATCCATGGCCTGCTCAAGCTGAAAATCGCCCTGAATCGCACCTTTTCCGGTTAAGGGTACAGGCAGGGCATTGGGCCCCATATAACCGGGAGCAAAAATCAGGTAATTACGCCAATGTGTATATCCATCCCAGTTCACTTTACGGTTCCACCAGCTGAAATCCTGTGCTTTTGCATTTAAAAAAAACAATGACAGCCATATTACGCTGCTTATGCTGACAAATTTCATAATGTTAATATTCAGTCATTGATGATATACCGTCAATTTTGACCGTAAAATTCATTCACCGGTAAAACCTGTGATGCCATTTGTTCGTAGCTGTGAAAAGCGATATGGTTACTGATCTTCTTTTCCAGTTCTCCGGCAAAATACAGAAACTGGTTAATGCATCCGTTCCAGCCATGGTCGCGGAAATTAAGACCGACAACAACAGTGCATGGCAGAAATTTCCGTTCCCACGATGTAGCTGCCATTACTGCTTCCAACGTACTCTTTTCATAAGCCATTAGCGACACAGAAGCAAGATTTTTGGCCAGGCCAAAATACCATTCATTGCGTTCGTGCTCCGATACCCAGCCAACAGAGCTATCCATGGCATCGAACCAGTCAGGCAGATCGGCATTGAGTTTTACCCAGCTCATTCCATTTAAATTAAGTAATTTCCTGACATCATGATATGTATCCGAGAGTAGTTTTAGGTACAGTTTTTTTTCATCGGTAGTCAGGGTATCCCAGCCTGCTATGCCTTGCGGTTCAATATCGAGGTGCAAAGCTTTGAACTGTTGTGCCCTTGAACGGCATGCGAGGTTAAAATCGATCAATGAAACCTGCACCAGGTCAAGCAGTTCATTACGGAATTCAGGAAAAATCCATGAATTTTCAGATAAGAGCAATTCTGAAACAATCTGGTTGTTGGCGAGTAATGAGTTCCAGTGGCGAAGCAGCTCAGGATTGTTCACACCGGCATAACAACCATATAAATTAGTGATTTTCAAATATTTTAAACTCGCCAGCACTTTTCGTTCTTTGGTAATATTCCCCAGGGTCTGATTGGTAGCGTAAGGAAGCGAAGGATGCGCCCACCACCAGATTTCATGGCCAGCCACATCACCAATGGCTCCCGATTTCTGAAAAACAGCTGAAGCGTTTTCGTTTATCTGCTCATCAACAGTGTCTTTTGTACAGGCCTGTAAAAAAAACAAAGCCATAACCACCAGGGCCTGAAATAAATTTTTCATTAATTGTATCAATCTCATTATCAATATCATTATACATTACGTGGTTTTCTGCGGCGAAGCCATAATTTCTGACCTTCAACCGGCTCCTGCCCCTGTTCCATACGGTTTTTGCGATAAAGTTTTTTTAATTTAATGCCGTATAACTGGCTAATTTCAAACATTGTTTCGCCCTGTTTCACAATATGATACCTGAAACCGGCTTCAGCCCTGTTACGTTTAGGCTGAAGATAAACAAACATACCTGGTTTAAGCTGCGCTTCGGGTGGAAGGTCGTTGTAACGGGGCAGCTGCCATGGTAACAGTCCATATTTTTTTGTCAGTGAAGCAAATGTATCGCCTTCTTTGGCAACAACATACTGAATACGATTATTTTCTTTGATTTCCGGTTGAAAAGGATCGACCACTAAATTGTCCGGATCGGTTTTTACAAGTTTTGATCTGTCGATTCGTGCAAGATCAATATTTTCATCATCGAAACGATTTAAATTGTATCGTTCAATGATATCGATCAGCCGTGCAGCATAGTTTCGGTCGGTGGCATAGCCGTACTCTTTCAGACCGTTTGCCCAGCCTTTATAATCGGTAGTTTTTAATTCAAACAACCGGGCATATCGTTGTTTACCGGCAATAAAATCGCTGTGGTCGCGGAACGACTGGTCGGGGGTGTTATACTTCCGGAAACATTCATTTTTATGATCGTCGTCGTGATACACTTTTTCACCGTTCCAGTCGTTGTGACATTTAATACCGAAATGATTGTTGGCTGTACGCGCAAGGGTGCTGTTTCCCGAATTGGATTCGAGAATACCCTGCGCCAGGGTAATGCTTGCCGGAACACCCGAACGCTTCATTTCATCAACCGCAACCTGTGCATAACGTAAGATGTACGCTTCGGGAGTAATTTTCTGCTGGGCTTTAAGGCTGCCAAAGCATATCAAAATAAATAAAGAAAAAGCGAACTGTTTTATCATACAATCAACAATATAAAGCAGGCTGCGCCTTGAAAATGCAATATTAAACCAACAAATATACATAAACATTGTTTTGTACATTACCGGTTAAAATTAAAAATCAATGACCGAAGACATGAAAAATAATTGAGGTTTATAAAGATAATTGTATATTTACGTCATGCAAAGGGAATTGAAAGCTCATGCGATATGAAAAAAATTAAAGAAATAAACATTAAACTTTCCGAGAATGATCATTTAAGTGATTTTGCGGAAGAAGATAAAAGGATAATTGAAGCGGCCATGCTGGCTTGTGAAAATGCTTATGCACCTTACTCAAAGTTTCGTGTCGGATGTGCTGTTTTATTAAGCGATGGAACGGTTGTAACCGGCAATAACCAGGAAAATATTGCCTATCCGTCGGGCTTATGCGCCGAGCGGGTTGCCCTTTTCCATGCTCACAGCCTTTATCCGGGCAAACCGGTAAAAAAAATGGCTATAGCTGCAAAATTTAACGGCGATTTTACACGGCAGCCTGTTTTTCCATGCGGCGCATGCCGCCAGGTGATGCTTGAAACACGGATGCGATTTAATGAACCTTTCCCGATTATCATGTATGGCCGTGAAAAATCCATCACTGCCTATTCCATCAATGATCTGATGCCCCTCACTTTCGATAAATTTGATATGTAATTTATTTCCTGAACCTGAATTCGACCCTACGGTTTTTTGTTCTGTTTTCGGGAATATCGTTCGGTAACAGCGGGCGTGATTGTCCATAGCCTTTATATACGAGCCTGTTTTCGGGCACACCTTTATGTATCAGGTATTCGGCCACCATTTCGGCCCGGCGTGCCGATAATTTCAGATTATAATCCTGGGAGCCTGTATTGTCGGTATGACCCGAAATTTCAATATTGAACGAGTTGTTAAGTCTCATCACTTCGGCCAGCAGGTCGAGGTAGCCCTCAAAGGATTTTTCGACCAGGAAGCTATCGCTCTGATATTCAATATTCGCCCTTACCACCAACTGGTTATTTTCAATATCAGTGCTGAAATTTTCAAGATGACCGATATAGGCTTTAATGCTCATATCCAGTGCCTGGTCGGGAATCCGGCCTACATTACGGAAAGAACGTGACCGGATAAAAACACCTGTATCGTATTCGGCATCACCGGCATCGGCAAGGGCTATTTTAAGCCTGTACCATTCAAAAGGTTTTATGGCGGTTGCAGCGGTCAGACTTGCTGTAATGCCATCATATTCAACATTTTCAGCCAGTTCAGACTCATCGGGATAATGGCTCAGGTATTGCATATTTTCAAAGTTCCAGTTGCGGTTGGCCTTAAAAAAACGGCTGTTGACATTGGCATTGATATTATCGACCGAAACCGGGCGGCCGTTGATCATGGCCAGGTTGTTGCGGATACCGGTTTCAAGATTGGTAATGAAAAATGCAAAAACATCATTCACCCCTTTGTTGACATATTCGGGATATTCTTCCGAAGCAAAAAAATAATCGAAACAGATGCTGTCGGAATAAGCCATGAAATCAAATTCAAGCACAACGGCATCCTGTGTATTCATACCTGCAAGGAGTGAAAGCTCCCTGTCGCCGGCAGTACCCATGTTATAACTCATTGATGCTGAATAATTGGGCGAAGCTGCATGTGCAGCTATTCCGGTCGAAAACAATAGTCCGCGTTTAAAAGGAATGGCATTTAAGTCAGAACCAAAACGTCCTATGGCTAAAGGATTTCCCCTGAAACGGACATTCCTTATCATAAAACCCGGGTTCAGCAATTCATCGGCCACCGAAGCCGAATCGGCTGAAAAAGGATAAACCCATAACTGTGCATTCAAAGGAATGACAGGCAGCAGGACGATTAAAAAAATTAAGATTTTAATCATTTATTTTTCCGGTATTTGATTGATGAGCAGTTTCCAGATTTTTTCGTCGGGTGCCGGTGCTTCAATGCGGATATGCTGATGTGTGACAGGATGGTCAAATTCGACCGAGCTGGCATGAAGGCTGATACTTCCGTCGGGGTTGCTTCGCGGATAGCCATATTTGAGGTCGCCCTTTACCGGGAACCCGATATGTGCAAGCTGACACCTTATTTGGTGATGACGGCCTGTTTTCAGGTGTATCTCGAGCAGGGAATATTTTTCAATGCTGGCAATGACTTCATAATCGAGCTCTGCCCATTTTGATCCTTCAACACCCTCTGCAACAACAAACGATTTGTTTTTCTCCGGGTTACGGACGATATAATTTTTCAGTGTCTGCTTTTGCGGTGAGGGACATCCATAAACCACAGCCCTGTATATTTTCCTGATACTTTTCTCCTGGAAAGCTTCATTCATGAGGGACAAAGCTTTTGAATTGCGTGCAAAAAGCACCACACCGCTCACCGGCCTGTCTAAACGGTGAATAACTCCTATAAAAGCTTTTCCGGGTTTGTGATATCGGGTGGCAATATAATCAGCCACCATCATTTCGAGCGAAATATCGCCCGTTTTATCAACCTGGACAATCTGCCCTGCTTTTTTATTGATGGCAATAAGGTGGTTATCTTCATATAATACCGGCAGCAGTTCTGTCATCAGTATTGTTCGCGTTCGTTGGGGAAGTCAAGGGTTTTTACATCGTGGATGTAATGCTGCACGGCATTTTTCACTTCTTCGGCAAGATTAAGATAACGGCGCAGGAAACGCGGTGAAAATTCGAGCGACATTCCCAGCATATCGTGCAAAACAAGCACCTGCCCGTCGACCTGTGCGCCGGCGCCAATGCCAATGACCGGAATACGCACATCGGCAGCCACTTTCCCTGCCAGGGCAGCCGGTATTTTTTCGAGTACCAGGCCAAAACAACCGGTTTGTTCAAGCACTTTGGCATCGGAGAGTAATTTCTGCGCTTCGGCTTCTTCACGGGCCCTTACCACGTAAGTACCAAATTTATGAATGCTCTGAGGGGTTAATCCCAGGTGTCCCATGACCGGAATGCCAGCTGAAAGAATTCGGGTAACGGATTCAGCTACTTCTATACCACCTTCCAGTTTTACCGCTGAAGCTCCGGTTTCTTTCATGATACGGATGGATGAATTCAGCGCTTCTTTCGAATTTCCCTGGTAAGTACCAAACGGCAGGTCAACCACCACCAGCGCCCGTTGCACACCGCGCACCACCGATGCAGCATGGTAAATCATCTGGTCAAGGGTAATGGGAAGGGTTGTCAGGTGTCCGGCCATAACATTCGAAGCTGAATCGCCTACCAGGATCACATCAACACCAGCCTGGTCGAGCAGGCGGGCAAAACTGTAATCATAAGCGGTAAGCATGCTTATTTTTTCATTTTTCAACTTCATCTCCATCAGGACATGGGTTGTAACCTTGCGGACATTCTGGGCTGAATTCATAACCTGTACGTTTAAAAAGCAAAAGTCATAAAAAAATCAAGGAAATGCTAAAAAACAGGTACTTTTTTTACGCCGGAAGTTGAAAAGGGTATTTCCATGGGTACGATGACAAAAAGCAAGATGGCACCTTATATGAATTTCATATTTCCGTCAGGATAGTTCGTTCAGGACACTTTACCTGCAGTGATATTTAATTTTTACTCAAAAAAAAAAAATTTGGAAAATGTTGTCTGATTAGTTAACTTTGCTCAATAAATATGGAAAGACAAGTTGTAGCTTACAAGCATTATTTTCTGAATTTCTATCAGCAACAGCCTGGCAATGTTCAGCGAAAAATAGAATGGACTCTGAATTTATTGCGTATTTACAAGCAGGTACCCGAGAAGTTCCTGAAGCATATTGAAGGCACAAAGGGACTGTATGAAATAAGGGTTGAGGTCGGTAACAACATATTCAGAATATTCTCCTTTTTCGATCATGGAAATTTGATAGTGCTTGGAAATGCATTCCGGAAAAAAACAGATAAAACACCAAAAGGCGAAATTGAAAAAGCATTAAAAATAATGGAGGAATACTTTAATGAAAAAATTAGCAAATAAGCACCTTACCAGCCTTGACGAATTGCTTGACAGTAAATATGGCAAAAGAGGGACTCCTGAGAGGGAAGAATGGGAGCAGGAATTTGAAACCTTCCGGCTTGGAGTAATGCTTGAAGAAGCAAGACAAAAACTGGGACTAACACAAGCTGAACTCGCAGAAAGGTGTGGAACCCACAAATCCTACATCTCACGCATTGAAAACAACGCTTCCGATATCCGGCTGTCAACATTAATGAACATTATTCATAAAGGTTTCGGAGGTAGATTGAAGCTGACATTGCAAATCTGATATATACATCAATTGGTTATACAGGGCTCCATAATCAGAATCAGTATTTCTTATGCAAATGATAAAATAGCAAATTGGCTCTGCAATACCAAAAAAGCGCATTGAGCCTATTCCTGTTAACCATGCTTCATTGTGCTGGCTGGCTCGGATAAATACCTTTCAGATAGGCACAAAAAAAGCCACCTTTCTGGCAGCTTTTCTATGTAAATCATTTTTGAATCAATTGAAAAAAATCCATTTTACGGAGCTGGTTTTCCAGGCCCAACCTAATGGATCGAACAAATTACCGTAAAAATATTTTGTCATAAAGTTTCTACATTGACGTGACAAATTGGGTTCAAAATCAGAATCTCCACAATTGCCATTTACAGCACCTCTAAGACAGATTGCCCATGAATATCCGGTATCATTAAACTCACTAAAAAGTTGAACTTCAATATACTGACTACTACAATTCTGAATACGCATGGAACATATTTTATCATTTGCATTAAAACAGGTTAAATTATTATATCCATAAAAACCATTTCCTAAATTATACGGCAGTGGTGAATTATTGCTATTTAAAGCATTAAACAGGTAGGATTGAAAATCTGGTAAAAAATAAAATTTAATATTGGCATCGAAACCTGCTGATTTTATAAAACTGCTTTCCCTGGACGGAAAACTTTTATTCATATAATGTTCGTATTCTGCATCGGTTTTAAAAATAATTGTATAGTCATTTTGAAATGGAATGTCAAGAAATTTTGCATCTGCCGGAATATTATTTTTCAAATATGCTGCATCTGCTTTTGATTCATCACATATATAAATTTTTCCGTCTAATTCATAGCTATGGATGGTGAAAAATTTCCCTTCAAAAAGATATTTTTGCTGACTCAGAATTTTTTGATTGTTTTCATCTTTTGAGCAAGATAACAAAAATAGTAAAACAATAACTGATAATAATTTAATTGAAGTTTTCATAAAAAATTAATTAAAAGATTTACCTACTCATATGCTTTTCGGTTTCCGCAGAAATGGGTTAAATGGCTAAATCATTTCCAGTTGCAAAAAAAAAACCGAACTGACAAAACAAAAAATTATGTTTAATGGCAGGTTAATTAAAAAAAAGCCGGTTAATTTTTGATTAACCGGCGATAAAAAAGTAGTAGATCAAATCAATTTTTTGTAAATGTAAAAGTAACTACAAAACCATCCATAAAATCAGGAGTTGAAAATACTGCCTGACTTTCTGACAATGAAATAATAGTCAGTGTCAATTGATCATCAGTATTTTTATCTAAAATAACCTTAGTTTCGTTTTCTGCAAATTCCCATGTACCATTAATGGTTTGAGGATCATCAGGATCGCATTTTGTAGCTCCTTCATCTTCAACCATTGTTCCATTAGCATTAAAAGTGTGAATGTTGTCCTTATCACATGATTCCATTAAAACAAAGATATTATTACCTACTCCTGGAATAGCCGGTTCACATGTTGCTGCAGTCATACGCCATGATCCGGAAGTAATCATTTCTTTTTTAGTTTTTTCATCATCTTTGCTGCAGGCAAAGAAAATGGCGGCACTAAAAACAGCCACAAGGGCTATTAAAATAAAGTTACGTTTTTTCATAGTTGTAAATTTTTAAATGAATAATGATGCTAATATAAAGAATTATTCAATAATTGCATTCGATTGCGCCGGATTTTTAAATTTTTCTATCAAAAGGGCTTTTTGAATATCGTCGTCGTAGCTCAGGTTCCAGCTGTCTTTGTCCAACAGGTACTTGTAATAATTGGCCGAACCGGCATACCGGCTGCGGCTGAGGGTAACACGCACATAGTTTTTGTTCCACCGGTAAAACTCGTATTCGTAATCGGCACCGCGGCTCCATTTTTTCATAGGTGAGTACTGGGGTTCAACCCCCAGTTTTGCCGATACAATGCCGATTATTTCTTTTACCTTGGTATCGGGAATATTGTGCCGCTCAATGGCAAAAATGGTGTTGTATCCAATAATTTTGATCTGTATATCGCTGTTCTGAGCCAGCTCGCAATCTTCGATGGAATAATCGCGGTAGTTATATATTCCCCTTGTTTTTAAAAGGTTACGGTCAATCTGGTCGCCAATGCTATATCCCGAGATAACAAACCTGGGAGGCTGCACCCTGAAGGTCTCTGCAATGGGAAGCGAGGCATCGGCACCGGTAAGGATAAGCGGAGCGCCGGGCAAGTATATCACCAGCCTTGGCACCTGGTTAACCAGACGGAAATCGTATAAAGCGGTATCGGTATAAAGAGAATCGCCCGTTATCAATTTACCTGAAACGGAACGGTTCTGCACATTCAGTTCATATCTTTTATAAATCAGTACCGAATCGGAAACCTGCAGTAAAAATGCTGTGTTACCGGTGAATTGCTTTCGGGTTGTATCGTAATTGCATGGCGATAAAATGCTGTCGTTGCGCAAAACAATACGATCGCCCAGCAGCCATGCATTACCGAGGAAATAATCCATATAGCCGGGTTTGTGCCTGGTGCATGAACCCAGCACCAATATGGCAAGTATTATACTTAACAGATGACGCATAACAGGAATTTAAAAAGCCTAAAGTATAAAAAATATTACCAAAATGAAAAGTTTACGGCAACAAAAGGGTTACCAATGAAGAATATACAGGTAAAGGCTTAATAATAAATTAAAAAGGCCTTACATCCATCTAGTCTTTCACACACCTTACCGAATATCCATAGTTTCGTTGGTGGTAATTCCAGTACACCTGGCTTGAATTATTAAACAGTTCCCTGTAAATAACTGCCGGATCAAAAGCCATGGTAGCAGTCCAGAAATTGGCATTTTCACCTTGCCCGTAAAACAGGCCGTCACTATAGCCTCTGAAACCACCGGGCAGGGCTGTAAAATTACTTGCGTTTGTTGCTCCGGTATTAGGGCTAAGCCAGTGCGTAGTTCCTGCTTCTTTCATTTTACCTCCTTCGTCGGTACCACGATAACCAACGCCATTTGCTTCTGCCTCAGTCATTCCCAGCGCCATTTCAAGAATTTTAAAATCCTGGTCCGAAGGTACATGCCAGCCAACAGGGCAAAGTTTCCGGGTATCCACTACAGCATAATAGTTGTACAGTGCTCCATAAGTCGAGCCACTTGAAGAGTAATTGTTGTACCAGCAGTAAGCATGTGTGCTTGTGCTTGCCCAGGATGAATTGCCGGTTACATAGTTGATGGCTGTACCATCGTTAAAATGGGTAACTTTCAGGTTTTCTTTCATCCATACCTGCGTGCCAATCGTAACGGTATTATAGATATTTCCGTCAATATCGCTCATCTGGTTGGCATTGAGGGTTGTAAAACTCACCTGACTGCCATAGGCTGTTCCGGCAATGTTGGTGGCATAAGCCCGTACATAATAAGTAGTATTGAGGCTTAAACCGGTAATATTACTTGTAAAAGCCCCTGTGCCGCTTCCGTCGCTGGTGTGGGAGTTGGCAATGGTAGGATTCTGGCTGGTACTCCAGCATACGCCGCGGGCGGTAACTGATGCACTGCCTCCTGCAGTAACATTTCCGCCACAGGTGGCTCCGTTTGATGAGATATTGTTAACGTCGGCTGTTGTTACAGTTGGTAAAGTTGTTGCGTCATCTTTGATACAACGCACTGAAAACCCGAAGTACTTATTGCTGCTGCCCCTGAATACATCGCCGTCGCTGTAGTACATGCCCCGGCCCCAGGCGCCATCGGTACCATTCTCGGTAGAACCCCACCAGTAACCGCAGTCGCCAATGTTAAGGAATGACCCATTGCTGACACGGTAGCCACCCGGAAGGGCTGTAAAGCCGCTACTGTTGGTTGCACCTGTATTTGGGCTTCGCCAATGTGCGGTGTCAGCTTCTTTTAATTTACCGCCGGCAACACTTGCGCCTCCCAAATAATCGGTAAGGGTTGTCCATTCAGCATCGGCGGGTACATGCCAGCCGGTGGGGCAGAGCTTGCCTGTATTTACCGCATACCAGTTATAAAGTGCACCATAAACATTTCCATAGGTGTTTTGATCGTTGTTGTACCAGCAATATGCCGGTGTAGAGAGCCCTGCCCATGCCGAATTGCCTGTTATATCAGGTATGGCAGTACCATCGGAATATTTTGTCGTTTTCAGATTTTCGCGCATCCATACCTGATTTCCGATAGTAACAATAGTGTATGTATTCCCGTCGGTATCGGTAATAGTTGCATAAGTGGTGAATGAAATTTCGTTGCCGTAGCCTGTTCCGGCGCTATTGGTGGCATATGCCCTTACATAATAAGTTGTTCCGGAAGAAAGGCCTGTAATCTCGCTCGTAAATTCACCATTACCGCTGCCATCGGTGGTATGGCTGCCGGCAATGGTGGGATTATTGCTGGTACTCCAGCATACGCCGCGGGCGGTAACAGTTGCATTTCCATTGTTGGTAACATTTCCGCCTGTAAAAGCTGATGTAGCAGTGATGTTTGTAACTGGAGCAGTTGTAACTGTCGGAACATTTACCGATTCAGTGGCTTCTGCCAAGGCCTGAAAACTATAAACCACCTCTGAACCGTTCATTACAAAGGCCCTGAAATAATAAGTTGTGCCCGGGATCAAACCGGTAAGGGTATGATTTTTTTTCGATATTGCTGAGATGCTGCCCAGCGAAACAATATTGTCACCAATGGTAGGATAAGTGTTGGTTGTGTCGTAACAAATTCCATGATCGGGGTGAGGGTCGCTGCTCAGGTCAAAAACATTGATCTGTACTTCGACCGAAGTAGGTGATTTGGGAACAACTTGTACAATATCGCATTTGGTTACATGGCTGAAATCGAGCTTTTGACAGGCATATGTCAATCCTATCATTGTAATAAGCAGGATAAAATTTACAATATAGTTGTTTGTCTTTTTCATTGCGGTAAATTTTAAAATTCAACAAGAACCATATTTTCATCTCCTTCAAATTCGGGTGTCTGAATGCCGGATATTTTTTTTGAGTGTTCGGTTACTTTGCCCGTAACATACTGATTCAATTCGGAGAGGGTAATTTTTTTATCATTATTCAAATCGGATTTTCCCTGCAGGCCGGCACAGAAATAATAGGTAAACAGGCCTGTTTCAGAAGGGTCGAACCCCAGCGAGGTTTCTTCGCCGGTAGAGGAACTGATCATATTGAACGTACTATTATTTTTCCAGGGCTTTTGGGGTTTCAGCCTTACACCTTTCTGGGCTACCAGGTTTTCTTCTTTTACCTTGTCGGTTTTCCTGGAACTGCCGCTGAAACAGGCATCGAGTATAACAGTAACTTTTGCCGCTCCCAGTTTCGACAGGTTTTCGTATAGCCTGGTGGTGTTATAGCCAAAAGTTTCAAGATCTTCTTTCACACCATCGTAAGGAAAAAGGTAGGTATTTTCGCCCGATTTGTCGGGGACACCATGGCCTGAGAAAAACACAAACACCTCGGTTTCGCCCTTAACAACCGCTTTTTGCAGCTCGCCATATTCGGGGTTGAAAATTTTATTCATCCGGCTGATAGTAACCTCAGCATTGGTAAAAAGCAATACCTGTTTGATGCCCAACACTTTTTCAAAATATTCTTTCATGATGGATGCATCGTTATCGGCATAAGGGGCAGGAGCCATGTTTTCGTAACGGCTTACACCCATTACCACGGCAACGGCATTGTTGCGTTTTGTTTTTGAAGGAGCTACTGCCTTGATATTGATAACGTTGCCGGTAATGGCCGTAAATTTTTTCGATGAATATTCAAAACGGGCAATGTTGCGGGTAAGTGATTCAACATCGGAACTTACCGTCATAATATTTGATTTGGGAGGTTTCTGGTTAAGCTGTACCGGCAACTGAAAAGCAGTGAGGTTGCCTTTTTGTTTTTCTTCTTTCAGATCAAGAAATACCGGCAGTTTGTCTTTATAAGCAACCCTTTTATTCGGACTCAGATTGAAAAATATTTCTTTCACCTCGCCGGGATTGATGCTTCCCAGTGTTCCGGTATTGTCGCGCAGAAAAATATTGTTATCGGTTGTTGTTACCGTGTAGGTAACATTATTGGCTATTCCCTGCCCTATATTCTGCACCATAATTTTAGCAATTACCGATTCGCCCGGTTGCAGCTGACCATCTTCGGATATGGCAAAGGTACCCTGACCGCTGTCGAGTATTTCCATGCCTGAATAAGCCATTTTTGCATGCTGGTAGGCAAAACTTTGCATAACAAGGTAGGCTGGGTCCATATCGTAACCATATTTTTCGGTAACATTGATCTGCAGCTTATGTTCGGCAGTTTTCAGATCCATATCGGTAGTAATAGGGATTGTAATTTTCACCGAGCCACCCGGGGCAATGACAGGAATTTCCTGTACCTGGCCGGTTTTTAAACTTGGGTCACTGAAATTATCGGTTACCTGTACATTCAGGTTCATGGCATTTCCTTTCCCCTGGTTCGACAGGGTAATATTGATTTCGGCTTTTTCACCGGCTTCGACAATTCCATTGCCATTGGCATCGTTAAATGCCAGATCAGCAAAAAGGTTGGGTGGCAGGCCACGGGTTGAAATGAATTTGGGTTGCGTTTCAAAACTGAGCAGGTCAGATTTGTGCACATCCATTTCTATTTCACCCGGTTTGCGGTTTTTTGCTTTTGATGCGGTGCGGGAAATTAAAAAATAATCGAGTGCCCATACAGCGGCACTTACACCTGCACAGGCAATAGAAATATTGCGGTTGAATGTTGCCTTATCCATCAATTCAACCGATTTGGCAGGGTCCTGTTCAACGCGGTAGTCAGCCAGTGCTGCAGCCGCCATGCTGTTAAATGCAATGGCACCGCCAATGCCGGCGTAACCAATAATACCCAGGTATAATTTATTGTTTCCTCCCACCTGCCTGTGACCTGCTCCGGGATACAGGGTTGAATAAAGGTAAGCTTTACCTGGCTTAGGTTCAATTTGTTCGGTGGCAAAAATTTTCAGGGTGATTTTTTCTTCAATATTTACCTGGTCGTTGGCTGGCAGCCATGTAATTTTTTTCTCGCCCGAAGGAACCACCATGCCAATATCGCCTTTCAGCGACGAACAAGGTATTTTATTTCCTTTTTCGGAATAAATCTCGAGCCAGACATGATATTTTGCTGCCGGTTTTACATTGTTGAAACCATAAATGATTTCAAGCCTGTCATCATTATATTGAAAATCTTTAATATAGATTTTTGAGGAGGTAACCTGGCCATAACCAGCAAAGCTAATCATGGCCGAAAGTATAAGTGGTATAAACTTTTTCATATTTTTAATCTATGATGGTTGTTTTTATCAATTTCACGATTATCATTTGCTAAAAATAAAACTTTTTTTTATTTTTTCAATATTTAAGACTTCCCTTTAATCATATAACAAAAACAGCTGGTTTATTTGCAAATACAACAGGTGTTACTATATCCCTGCCTGAAAAGTTCACATTGTTTTCCGCGATAATCCACACGTTGATTGAAAATTGATTGACAAATAAAATTTTTTATTACATTGCAGGTTGTTAAGATTCACATAATTGCATAATGATAAGCCTGAAACACAAACTTTTTATGATGAAATATCCGTTTATCAATATTTTAGCTTTTATTTTTATCGTAACCGGTTGCCATCAGGGAACCATCCATAACGGTGAAGACCTGATTAAAGCGATGCACCGGAAAAACAGTAAAAACTGGTACACCAGCCTTTGTTTTTCACAGGAAGTGTTAAAATATCACGGTGATAGCATTTATCAGAAAGAAAATTGGCACGAAGCTTATCATGCCCCCGGAAAACTGGTCATCAAGTTCAACACATGGGAAAGCGGCGATGGTATGCTTTTCAGCAGGGATACTTTTTATAGTTTCAGTGTCGGGACAGCACAGATAAAAATGGCAAGGCTGCACGACCTTGTCATACTGGGGCTTGATGTTAATAATCTTGAACCTGAAATAACCATTGGCCGTGCCAGGCAAATGGGATACGACCTGGATAAGCTTACTTTATCGCACTGTTTTGGCAAACCCGCCTATGTAACCGGCGATACCAATTCACTATGTTTCTGGGTTGATGCTGCCAGCCTTCTTTTTCTGAAAATGCGCCGTGTGAAAGGAGAAAAGAGCCGTGAGGTGGAATTTTCGCAATACGATACGATTGACGGATATCCGGTAGCCACCGAAATCAGGTTTTATACCCCTGCCGGCCAGTTGGAAATGGTAGAACGGTACTTTAACATTAAGGTAAACTGCCAGCTGGAGGAAGAAATTTTTATGCCCGAAAATTTTACCAAAGCAAAAATGTAAAACCTTACCTGCAGAAAAAATCAACTGGTTTTTTTGTATTTCCATTTGGCCAGGAACAGCAAACCTAGGGCAAACAAGGTCATAACCAGCACTTCGTACCAGATATCAGCCATACCACTGCCTTTGAGCAGTACCATCCGGTTGATTTTCATAAAATAGGCCAACGGATTGATAACGTTTACTTTCTGTGCCCAGTAAGGCATACTTTCGGCCGGAGTAAAAATTCCCGACATCATAATAAACGTGATGTTGAGAAAAAAAGCGGTAAACATAACCTGGGGCTGGGTATTGCTGATAGCAGCCATAAAAAGCCCCATCGATAAAGCAGCAACAAGGTAAATAGCCACAAAACCATACAATGCCCAAAGGCTACCGGCTATGGGCAGTTTAAAAAACAACCAGCCGATCAGCAGGCCAAATGAAAATTCTATCATCCCTATCATCCAGAAAGGAACCAGCTTGCCAATAATGAATTCATGCTTGCGGATGGGTGTAACATTCACCTGTTCAATGGTTCCCATTTCTTTTTCCCGCACAATGTTCAGTGCTGTCAGAAACTGGCCGATCAAGGTTACCAGCACGACCAGAATTCCGGGCAACATGTAAATACGGTAATTCAGTTCAGGATTGAACCAGAATGAAACCGGCACATTTATTTCAGTGGGGTTACCCATCATACTCCTGTCGATGCTTATCTCCATATTTTCGCGTGCAAACTGACTGATTATCTGGTTTGAATAGGCATAAATCAGGTTTGCTGCCACTGCATTTACCGCATTAACGGTCAATCCCAGGGCTTTGGGTTTACCCTGGACAAGGCTTTTTTCAAAACCTTCGGGAATCTGCAAAATCATATCCACCTGATTGCCAAAAATTTCATCCAAACCCTGTTGATACGAAAAGGAAGAAGCAGTGATATTAAAAAACGGAGACCCGTCAAATTTGCCGGTCAATAACCTTGAAGAGGGCGACAAATCCATGTCAACCACATGCACCCTGGCTTTTTTTACCTCGAAAGTGGCTGCATTTACCAAAATCAGGAGTTGAACAATGGGAATGATGAACATGATGGGCAGCATGATGCGGTTTCTCGAAACCTGGATAAATTCTTTCTGTAACAAAAATAAAATGGTGCGCATAGTATGGTAAATTATCCGAGCCTGACTTTAAATTTCCGGGCACTCAACCCTATAAAAACAATGGCCATAGCCGCAAGTATTAAGGTCTCATGCCAGACATGCTGCAAAGAAGAACCTTTTATCATAATGCTTTTTATGATTACAATAAACCAACGGGGCGGCATAAAAAGACTGATTGCCTGTAACCAACCGGGTAAATATTCGATGGGGAAAATATATCCTGAAAGCAGAATTGACGGGAGCATCAGGGCAACCATTGAAATAAACATGGCAACCTGCTGATCGCGGGCCACGGTTGAGATAAATACTCCCAGCGAAAGGGCAAGCAGCAGAAACAATGTGCATTCAGCAAAAAGCAGCCATAAACTGCCTCTTACCGGAACCATGAAGATATAATGACCCATGGTGATGATAACCACAGAAATAAAAAATGCCAGTACAACATACGGAGCAACTTTCCCCAGAATTATATGCAAAGGTTTTAACGGAGAAACAAGCAGCACTTCCATCGTACCCATTTCTTTTTCGCGGGTAATGGAAATCGAAGTCATCATGGCAGAAATAAGCATAAGAATAACTGCCACTGTACCAGGCACAAACATATAAGCACTTTTCATTTCCTTGTTAAACAACATGCTTACCCGACTCTCAATCATAACAGGCTGAATGCCGGACCGATTAAGTTGCATGGCATATTCCATGATCAATGCACGGGTATAGTTCGATGCCAGGTTGGCCATGTTGGGGTCCGATGCATCAACCAGCACCTGCACCGATGCTTTTCCCTCTTTGATGAGCCTGGTGCCGAAACCGGGTTCAAAAACCAACACTTCTTTCACCCTGCCTGTTGCAAAAGCCTGTTTAATTTCTTTTTCAGAACTGATATCCATGGCATTGATAAAATATCCCGACGAAAACAATTTGTGACATAATTCACGGGCCGTATTATCGCCCGATAAATTCAGCACTGCTACCGGAACATCTTTAATATCGTTGTTGACCACATACCCGAAAATCAGCAATTGTACTACCGGAATACCAAATAAGATGATGAGCGTCCGCGGGTCGCGGAAAATGTGGAAAAATTCTTTTCGTGCAAAGGCAAGGAATGCTTTCATGGTTTGACTGTGTTATTCTTTGTTCCGTGCAATTTTTACAAATACTTCATTCATGGTTTCCACTCCAAATTGTGTTTTCAGGTTTTGCGGCGAATCAATAGCTTCAATCCTTCCTTCACTCATGATAGTGACCCTGTCGCAATATTCGGCCTCTTCCATATAATGGGTGGTAACAAATACCGTGATATTCTCACTGGCTGCTTTATAAATCAGATCCCAGAACTGTCGCCGTGTTATGGGGTCAACCCCACCGGTAGGCTCATCAAGAAAAACAATCTCCGGACGGTGAAAAATGGCCAGTGAAAAGGCCAGTTTCTGCCTCCATCCCATAGGCAACGAAGCAATTAAAGCATTCCGGGCATGTTCCATATCAAGTCCTGACAGCAGTTCATCGGCACGCAAGCGGATGGTTTTCAGCGGAATTCCATATATACCCGCATAAAAACGGATATTTTCCCAGACTGTCAGATCATCATACAACGAAAATTTCTGGCTCATATACCCTATTTTCCGTTTTATTTGTTCGGTTTGGGAATAAACATCGTATCCGGCCACTTTAATCGTGCCTGATGTTGGTTTAAGCAATCCGCACAGAATGCGTATTGCTGTAGTCTTTCCGGCACCGTTGGCCCCCAGAAAACCAAAAATTTCGCCCCGGTAAACTTTAAAATTCAGATGATCATTGGCGATAAAACGACCGAATTTTTTCACCATATTTTCTGCTTCTATCACGGTAAGGCGCTGATTCATCTTTTAACGGTTTATGGGTTCATGGCTGGTCATCAGTTCCATAAAATAATCTTCTATTCCGGGTTCAATGGCAAAAATTTCAATCTCCCTGTGCCCTTTCATTTGCATATATTGCCTGGTTTCATCCATGATATCAACTTTGGAAGATGCTGTTACATGCAGGTATTGCCCGAAAGCATACACCGTTCCGATCAGCGGAAATGCCCTCAGATCGTTGATAAGCCTGTAAATCTGGTCAGACCGCACGGCATACAAAGTTTGTGAAAACCGGGATGCAATCAGTGCAGGAGTATCTATATCAAGGATGGCACCTTTCTGAATCAGGGCAACCCTGTCGCACATGGCTGCTTCCTCCATGTAAGGTGTTGAAACCAGAATGGTAATCTCTTCCTGTTTCAACCGTGCAAGCATTTGCCAGAATTCCTTACGCGACACTGCATCGACACCGGTTGTAGGTTCATCAAGTATCAGGATTTCAGGTTTATGTATCAGGGCACACGACAATGCCAGTTTTTGTTTCATTCCTCCCGAGAGTTTTCCGGCCGGCCTTTTCCTGAAAGGTTCTATCTGGCTGTAAATATCTTTAATCAGGTAGTAATTTTCGCTAATGGTAGTGCCAAAAACCGAAGCATAAAACTGCAGGTTTTCCTCAACACTCAAATCCTGGTAAAGCGAGAAACGGCCTGGCATATAGCCGGTAATGCAGCGGATCTGCTTATAGTCATTCACCACATCGAAACCATTGACACGGGCATAGCCTGAGTCGGGAAGTAACAAACTGGCTAATATACGGAACAAAGTAGTCTTGCCTGCCCCGTCGGGGCCAATGAGCCCGAACAGCTCTCCCCTGCCAACGCTTAAATGAACATCTTCCAGTGCTTTCACTGCACCATATCGTTTCGATAATTTTTCAATTTCGACCATTGGCATAGTCATATTTTTCAGTGTTTTACGAAATTAATCTCACCCGGCATACCGATTTTCAAACGGCCATCGTTTTTCACTTCCACTTTGACAGCATAAACAAGGTTGATCCTTTCTTCGCGGGTCTGGATAATCTTCGGTGTAAATTCCGATTGCGGTGATATCCAGATCACCATCCCGTTTAAAGTCCTCATGGCACCGGCAAGGCTATCGACCAGTACTTCAACCTGTTGTCCGTTTTTTAGTTCCGATAAATCACTTCCGCTTACATATACCCTAAGGATCATTTTGCCGGTATCGGCAATTTTGCATACATATTTTCCGGCCATAGCCATTTCGCCCTCTTCCATATATTTATCGAGCATTGTACCGCCAACAGGTGCGTGAACATAACATTTACGCAATTGCAGATCAATGTTCTTCAACTGCACATCCATCAGTTCCAGCTCTGCCGCTATGGTGGCAAACTGCGCCCTGAGGCTTTCAATCTGCTTGTCAGTCAATGCTATGCGTCCTTTCAGATCATCAACCTGTTTGGGTGTTGCAGCACTGTCGGCAAGCATACGGCTGAAGCGTGCCAGGTCTTCGTCGAACAATCTTTTCTGTTCGGCCTGCACATCAATCTGTGTCTGAAGATTGTGGGTTTTTGTACGGGTAAGTTTCTGTTGTGCCAGAAGCTGTAACCGGTTCAGATAAAGCGTTTGGGTATCGGTGATACAGATTAGCTGTCCTTTTTCCACCTGATCGCCTTCGTTGAAAGAAAATAAAAGAATTTTTCCCGGATTTTCGGCTGCAACCATTACGTCAACCGCTTCGAAATTGCCGTAGGCATCCGATTTTTTTTCGAAACGACCGCAGGACATCATCAAAGCCAGGATTAATGCGGCTATTAAGATTTTTAAAGTACTCATATCATTTATTTTTAATTAATTACCATAAATACAGAACAGGTTTATTTTTGCCTCAGCCAGTTGCACCTGATGCAGTTGCAGGTTAATTCCTGCCCGTATTTCCTGGTTAAGGTCATTGACATATTCTGCCGGGGTGATCGTTCCGTTATCAAGTGCCGAAGCAGCCCTGATACGGATATTCTTTCGCATTCCGGCAATCTGACGGTCGGCATCTATCATTTTCTGCAGTTTTTCAATTTTCACTTTTTCACGCAAAGCAGCTATTTCAATATTTTTATTAAATATTTCACGCTGGTTATCAATCAGTTCGTTTTGAATTCGTAAAATCTGTCTTTCATGTCTTGTATCGTTCCAATCCCATAATTTCCAGGTCAGTTTTGCACCCACGATGTAATAGGTATCAAATTCGTTGTTGAGCATATTAAGACCGGGATTTCCATATCCCAACTGTGCAAAACCGGCCAGTTTGGGCCTGCGGTTGTTGGCAGCCAGCTCAATGGCAACATCATTGGTCTGTTTTCGTAAGTCAAACAGTTGCTGCTCAGGCCTTTTATTTTCAACCAGCAGCGAATCAGCTATTTCGGGCAGTACCAGCACCGGTCGCTTTTCAAAAGTATGGGATGTCAGTACCGAAAGAACACCCAGAAAATTATCTATGTCAGCATCAACCGATAAGGCCTGCTGCTCCACCTGAAGAATTTCCACTTTAATGGCATCAGCAACAGCCGGTAAAACAATTCCCTGTGCAATACCCGATTCCAGATTTTTAAGCCGGGCATTGAGGTCAGATTTTGCCAGTTCAGTCTGCTTAAGCGTTTCCTGTAAAATAAGGATGCCAAAAAACACTTGGTTTATCCGCTCACGTAAGGCATAAATATCAACTTCGGTATTTTGCGCTAAAACAGCACTTAAAACCTGCTCCATCCGTTTACGGGCAGCATTAATACCCCCATCGTAAATTATCTGGCTGATATCGAGCGTAAAACGGTATTGATCTTTGTTTGGTGAGGGAATATTTGCATTAAAGCCGGGGATAGGAACCTGGATATCGATTTTGGTAATATCGCTCTGGTAGGTGGCCTGTGCATTCAGATCGGCCGAAGGGTACCAGTCGTTGGTGATATTCTGCAGTTTAAGTGCAGAAATTTTTGCATATAATTCCTTTTGTTTTGCCACCGGGAAATTTTGCCCGGCAAGCTGGTAACAATCAAAAACCGACAAAACTTCCTGTGCCGGTAATGCATTCACCATTAAAAATAAAGGGATAACAAACAATTTTTTCATACTAACTGGCTTTTATATCATTGATAATCATTTCGGCCACCTGGCTTTTTCGCCTTTCGAGCATTATATTGTAGGCTGCTTTATCGCTGTTAAACAAAATTTGTTCAACCAAAGGCCTTGCTGCATACGGGAAAACACATAAAGCAATGATATTGAGAAATATTTCACGGCCATCCGTTTTTTTTATCAGGCCTTCTTCGTAAGCGTGGTCAAACATAGCAATGATTAATTCGGGTTTTACTCCTGAATTTCGTATAATCCTAAGTAAACCGGACGGATCGCGGTTTATCTCGTTCATGATAAAGACCGGCAGGTAAGGGTTCGATTCAATGAGCTCGCAATAGGTATGAACAAAAAACCTGATTTTATCAAAAAACGGCAGATCGGTCTGGGTTTTCTCAATGATACGCGGTACAAAAAACTGGAAAGCTACCTGGAATACCGCTCTGAAAAGCATATCTTTCGACCGGAAATAATAATGCAACAGGGCTTTGTTGATTCCGGCCTCATCGGCGATTTCCTGCATGCGGGCACCGTCCATTCCTTTACGGATAAAGACACGTTTGGCTGCTTCGAGGATTTTATTTTCGGTATTTTCGTTTTCGGCCATAATATTATAATCAATTATATTTTAATTACATAAACAACCATTTTGTATTAATCAAATGGTTTAACCATGTGGACAAAAATAATTCAACCAAATGGATTAACCAAATAATTTAACTAAAAAATTTAACCTTTTGGTCAAAATATTATTAATGTACTGATTATAAATATCTGATAAGCCAAAAATTCTTTATAATAATTTTACACCCTGTCAGATTAAAAGGCTATGTGGTTGTATGGCTGCACTGATTTTTGAGTAAAAAACAAAGGTTGTTCCGGTTTGCCCGGACAGCGAAGAATTATTGACCAATCAATTTATTCTTCCGGGAAACTTTCAGAAATAAAATTAAGAAATAAAACAAATTCAATATTTTTCAGGTATATTCGGATAATTATTCATAAAAAAAACGCTCATTTCAAACAACAGGTAATGAAATATACGCTTATTACCGGAGCCTCGGGTGGCATAGGTTATGAACTGGCAAAAAAGTTCGCTGCAGCAGGAAATCATTTGATTCTTGTCTCACGGCAGGGAAATATGCTACAGCAAATTGCCGTTGAATTTCAGAAAAAATACAATACCGGGGTGCTTGTTATTGAAAAAGACCTTGGATTGCCTGGTGCTGCAGATGAAGTTTACCACATGGTCAGGGAAAAATCTGTCACGGTAAATAACCTTGTCCATAATGCCGGGTTTTATATGCAGGGTGCATTTGCTGAAACAGGGTGGGAAAAAGAACAGCAGTTAATTTATCTTCAATGCATTAACCATATAAAGCTCATCAAACTATTTCTGCCAGAAATGCTGAAAAAAAACGAAGGAGGTATTCTAAATGTTTGTTCAACAGGTTCTTTTATGCCCGGGCCTTATAATGCCATCTACTGTGCGGCAAAAAGTTTTTTATTGAGCTTTTCGGAAGCCCTGGCAGAAGAACTTAAAAACACCAACATCCATGTTACAGCACTTTGCCCGGGAGCTACCAGAACTGCTTTTCAGGATTTCAGCAAACGTAAAAACAATCTCCTTACCCCGGTAATGGATGCACAGTCTGTGGCAGAAACGGGGTATCGTGCCTTCATAAAAGGAAAACGGGTGGCAATACCAGGAACTGGTAATAAAATGCAGGTGTTCATGGTGCGGTTTCTTCCAGGACGACTGGTAACAAAGCTTGCCGGGATTTTTGTTTTGAAAACCCTTGAATAATAATAAAACCTGATGAAACATATTCTTTTTGGCATAAAATATCTTTTCAATTATTGGATATACGGAGAGAATAAACCGCTGATCTGCGGCCTGGTATTACATAATAAATGTAATTTACGATGCCGCCATTGCACGGTTGTTAATCGGCCGGAAGACACCATGAGTTACCGTGAAGCCATTGAAGTTATGGATGCATTTTATGCCGAGGGTGGTCGCTGCCTGTACCTCGAGGGTGGTGAACCATTTATCTGGAAAGATGAAGCACACACCATGGAAGACATCGTTAGTTATGCCCATCAAAAAGGTTTTTTGACGGTAGTTGTTTATACCAACGGATTGCAAGCCATTAATTCAGAGGCCGATACAATTTTTGTCAGCCTGGATGGATTAAAAGAAACACACGACAGCCTGAGAGGAAAGTCGTTTGACAGGATTATGGGCAATATTGAAAAATCCATTCATCCTTCCATTTATATCAATTACACCATCAATTCGGTCAACCATTCCGGAATCGATGATTTTTGCGGATTTGTTGACAAAATCTCACAGATTAAAGGTACCTTTTTTTATTTTCACACACCCTATTACGGCATCGATGAGTTGTACCTCGACCGAAACAGAAGAACCGAAATACTGTACCATTTACTTGCATTAAAGAAGAAGTATAAAATTCTGAACTCAGCAGCAGGCCTGAGGTCGGCCATCAGGGACGACTGGAAGAAAAAACTCGGAATATGCAAGGTGTACGAAGGAGGAAAATATTACTTGTGCTGCCGCGAAAACATGGACGGAGAAGTGTGCAATCATTGCGGGTATTTAAGCTATGCCGAGATTGAACAAACCCTGAAACTCAATCCCGGAGCTGTTTTAAATGCATTAAAGTATTTTTAACTGACGGTAAAAAACCATAAAGAACAGATGCATACTGTACAAAAAAAAATAATTCTGAATCTGATCACTGTTTTAATGCCTGCCATTCAGGTTTTTGCGCAGGGAGAAAAAAATGTATCCTATTCTTTCGTACATACCGACACAACCTATTCATTTTATGGTAATTTCAGGGTTATTGCCTGCGCTGAATGCCTGTTGTCAGTGTGTTTTAACTTCGACGACATTAAAGCACTGGCACCTGATGCAGAAGAGGTTACATTAGTCAAACAGGAAAACAACACGAACCAGGTAAAGTACACTTTTTTCCAGTTTCCTTTTTATAAAAATGAAACGTTGTGGAACAGGACACTTGATCAGAAAAATTCAAGGGTCGATTTCACACTGATAAGCAGCTGGAACAGTCATGCTTTTATGCCTCAGATGTTATCCTCCACGGGATATTACAAAATAACACCGTCGGAAAAATCCACACTGGTGGAATATTACCAGGAGTGCCACCTGACCAATAATCAGATTTCGGGATTGTATCTGTACCTTGTTGAAAAGAAAGCCATTGAGTTTCTTTACCTGTTTTCAAGGTATGCTGAAAGCCATTGTCACATACAAAAACACCATTAATCATGATATCAGATTACATCAGGAACAGGCTAAACCGCAAATTCACCGGTATGAACGAAATAAAATTTCAGCAAACCATCCCGGATGAGAAATTAATAGCGGAAAACATTCACGCACTCAATCAGATTGGCTTGTACCTGCATATTCCGTTCTGCAACCAGATTTGTCCTTACTGCCCGTATAATAAGGAAATATTTCACAAAGCAACTGTTGAAAATTATGTAAAAGCGGTTAATAAGGAAGTGAACTATTATGCCGGCCTGATGGCTGGTAAACCCATTTCAAGTTTTTATATCGGGGGCGGCACGCCAACCACGATGCTGGGATGTGGCATTGAAGAAATAATAAATACCATCTATCAAAAGTTTAACATGCAGTGTTCCATTCATATGGAAAGCCATCCCAACCATCTGAGCCATGAAAATCTGAATGCCATTGAAAGGCTGGGTGTCAGATATCTCAGCATTGGCGTTGAAGCTTTGCAGGACAGGCATCTGAAAGTGCTTGAAAGGCCATATACCGTAAAAGATGTTAAAAACAGTGTGGAAAGGGCTGTTGGTAAAAATTTTGAGTGTGTAAATCTCGATTATATCTTTGATTTACCCGGACAAACCAATGCGGAAGTTGAACAGGCAATGCTCGAAATGGTGGGTATGGGCATTCACCAGGCAGCTACCTATCCCTTGTTCCGGTTTGATCACACAAGGTTTGGCAAACAGTTCAGCCATAACCGCAAAGCCATTGCAACAATGTTTCGCCGCAGGAGGTTTTTAAAAATCATTGAACAGATTTTCTACAATTCCGGTTTTGAGCGTTCCTCTGTATGGGCATTTACCAGGAAAGGGGTAAACAAATACTGTTCGGTTACGGTTCCTTCTTACCTGGGGCTGGGAGCAAGCGGGGCATCTTACCTCAGCGATATCTTTTATGTAAATACTTTTCATGTGGAAGAATACATCAAAGCGATGAAAACGAAAAATTCTTCTGTCGCTTTATCGGTGAACCTGACTGAGAAAGCCCGGATGGCCGGATGGCTTTACTGGAGGATTTATGAAACAAAATTCCATAAGAAAGATTTTACCACCAGATTCAATCGTGATTTTGACAAAGAATTCGGAAATTACATGCAATTATTCAAACTAATGGGATTTCTGCACGATGAATACGATACAATCAGGTTAACAGACAGAGGTTCTTATTGGATCCATGCCTTTGAAGACTTCTTTTCCATTGATTATATCAATAAACTATGGGGTGGAGCAAAAACCAATCCCTGGCCTGAAAATATTGTTTTATAGCATAGCAAATATTAAACCTCATTAAGTAATAAATGATTTTCTTTTTTATAAAAAACGATGTAATTTTGTTTAAGTTCTATCCGGATATATTATCGGACATGTTGAAAACAAATCAGATATAAATTAAATTATTGAATGATGAAATCAAGTTATGTGATTAAACATTTTGCCGGCACTTTCATATTTTTTGCCATCATTTTTATAAGTGCCGGAACAATAAACTATTGGCAGGGATTGGTTTATGTGTCAGTTGGTTTTTTGATGGCCGTGCTGAATTACACGGTTCTGCGTATTGATGATGAGCTGCTGAAAGAACGTTCAAAACCGGGAGAAGATACCAAAAAATGGGACAAAGCCATTTTGGGTTTATCGCTGCTTGTAACCATTGCCATGTATATAACAGCAGGGCTTGATTCAGGCCGTTATCACTGGTCTCCCGATTTTCATGCCGGGCTGTACCTGGCGGGAATAATTCTTACTGCTTCGGGACAATTATTATTTCTGATTGCACAGAAACAAAACAGGTTTTTCTCAAGCACTGTCAGAATACAGAAAGACAGGGAACACAAGGTTTGTGAAACGGGATTGTACAGGATAGTCAGGCATCCGGCTTACATGGGTATGGCAATCCAATCTGCTGGATTTCCATTGATTTTTGGCTCTCTCTGGAGTATCATTCCTGCAGGCCTTTCCATTTTATTATTACTGACACGAACATACCTTGAAGACCAGACCCTGATGAGCGAACTGGAAGGCTATACTGAATATGCTCAAAAAACCCGGTATAAAATTATTCCCGGTATCTGGTAACGTAATACAAAACATTGGAACGATTTGCTTTTTATCGAAAATATCTGACATCCATCATCATAGTTAAAACCTTTCAAATGAAATATCCCGCTCTTTTTATGCTTTTGATACCGGTATTTTTCGCGTGTAGCAAAGAGAGTGCCGATAAAACCTTAAAATTTGTCATCAACCCTGCCACCGAAGGGTTAGATGTTGCCCTGAGCGTAAAACTTGAAAATGCAGAAGGGAAAGTTACATCGGTAAAAACGAGCTGGGGTGATCCCAAAGCTGACACTTATATGTATGGACCGTTTGACGGGTTTACAGTTTCTCATATCTATGATCTTCCCGGCACATATAACATTACGCTAACTGCGAATGATGATCTGAACGCGGTTCTGTCCGATTCCATTCAGGTTGATATCGGGTATAAACCCACTTCATTGGCCGGAATAAAATCTTCGATGTATAAAACTTCGCCGGATGAGTACCTGATACTTACATTGAATCTGCATACTTACCAGGAAAGCCGTCAAAACGAGAAATTTAATCTCATAGCCGATGTCATTGGCATGATGGACGTTGATTTTATTGCATTCCAGGAATGTGCCCAAAACCGAAATACTGCCATCAGCGAAGGAAATATCAGAACCGATAATATGGCTAAAATCATTGCCGGCCGCATCATGGAAAAATTTGGTAAAACTTATTATTTTAAATGGGATTGGGCCCATTACGGCTGGGAAGTATGGGAAGAAGGTGTGGCTGTTTTGTCGAAATATCCGATCACTGCTTACGAATCACGATATATTTCATCGTTGACAACCGTTACCAGTATTGAATCGAGAAAAGTGATTTTTGTTTCATGCCAGGCAGGCAATTCCCGTGTATTTAACCTTTTTTCGGCCCATACCCACTGGCGGACATCACTCACCAGCGAGGAACAGAATAACCAGGTGAAAAAAATAAAACTGATGGTAGAAGAAAAAGAAGGGATCAATGAGAATTTTTCGCCCATATCGCTGGTTTGCGGCGATTTTAACGGCAATCCCACCAGCGATGATCCCTGGAGCGAAGGCTACCAGACCATGATGCAGGGCAATAGTTACTGCGATACCTTTCTCGAAATCTATCCCGATGCCAACAACAAACCTGCTCAAAGCCGTTACAACACCATTGGAGGAGAATTTCCGGGACGGATAGATTACATCTTTATGAAAAAAGACAGCCTCTTCTATGTATTTGATTCACAAATTATTTTTAAACCCGATGTAGTAGGCGTTGTATCCGATCATTACGGGGTGATGACTAAAATAAAATATATCCGATGATTGACAATTTGTATGATTTACCTGTGTATAAAGAAACTGACGATGTGTAAGAAATTTCTATCTTAAAAACCAATCTGATAATTCGTTCCATACAATTTCTTCCCTCTGACTTTTTGCACCCGTAAGAATTATTTGTTAATTACGATTTTTTGCTGAACTTCGGGTTTTTGCGTTTAGGTTCTGACCATGAAAAATATTTTAATTGATACTTATAAAATCAGAGATCTTTATTCGGGACTGGGCCAGTTTTCGCTGAATTTTGCCAATCAGCTTATCATTCAAAAGCCAGCCGATACCGAAATCAGTTTCCTTGTTTCAAAAGGAAGTGGTTTTAAACAAATCATGAAAGATGAAAAAATCAGGTTTGTCAGAACAGGTTTAAAACAAAGATACCTGCCGTTTTTAAACCCGGCGTATGACATCTGGCACAGCCTGCACCAGTTTCCTTCTCATCTTCCCAACCCTGGTTCAACCTGGATTTTAACCATTCATGATCTGAATTTTCTGCATGAAAAAAGCCCGGAGAAGTCGGCCAGGTATCAAAAACGGCTTCAGAAAAATATCGACCTTGCCGACTACATAACAACTATTTCAGAATATTCAAAAAACCAGATTGAAACAAACCTTGACCTGAAAGGTAAAAATATAAGGGTTATCTACAATGGAATTGCACCGGATGGAGCTGTTGAAAGCCAAAAACCAGGATTTATAAGTCATGAAAAGTTCTTTTTTTCGATTGGTATTTTCAGCCGGAAAAAAAATTTCCATACCCTTTTGCCTGTTATGCAGCATTTTGACGATTACAAACTGATTCTGGCCGGCAATGCCGACAATGCCTATGGCAAAGAAATTCAAAACGAAATAAAACGGCTGAAACTGGAAAACAAAATCATAGTGCCGGGAAAAATTACCGAACCTGAAAAATACTGGCTGTATCATCACTGCGAAGCCTTTTTATTTCCATCACTGGCCGAAGGATTTGGAATGCCTGTCATCGAAGCCATGAAAGCCGGGAAACCGGTTTTTCTGAGTAAATTTACTTCCCTGCCCGAAATTGGTGGTGATGTAGCGTTTTATTTTGATAGTTTTGAACCATCGGACATGAGTACGCTGATAAAAGCTAAATTAAACACTTTTTACCAGCAACGCGAAACAAATGAAAAAGAAGTGAAACAACATGCGGAAAAATTTACATGGGAAAAATGTATGCTCGGGTACCTCGAACTTTACAAAGAAATTTGGGACACTTTACAATAATAATGTATTTATTTTAAATTTCATTAAACAGAACAACATTACCATCTAAAATTCAAGAACATGGAAAAACTAATTGCCTGCTGTGGTCTGGATTGTGCTACCTGCGATGCAAGAATAGCCACCATTGCCAACGATAATGATTTACGTACAAAGACAGCAGAAAAATGGAAAGTTCAGTACAACGCTGCTATTACTCCTGAAATGATCAATTGCACAGGATGCAGGGAACCCGGAGCAAAAATCGGGCATTGCGCTGAGTGTGAAATCCGCAGTTGTGCCATGGCTAAAAATTTTAAAACCTGCGCTGAATGCGATCTGCTGGAAAGCTGCACTGTTTTAGGCAACGTGCTGCAGTTTGTTCCTGATGCACTGAAAAACCTTAAATCGTTGAATTAAGCGATTGCCTGGTTTAAACTAAAAACCCGTTTTAACAAACTTTTTCAGAATTATCCTGTCAGGAATTTTTATTGCCAGGAAATATACTCCACACGAAAGCTGTGAGATATCAGCTGAATTGCCGGGGCATTGTAATACTTTTTTGCCCTGAACCGTATAAACAGATAATCCGGTGATGGTATAAACTGATTCTACGAAAAGCTTATCGGTTGCCGGATTGGGATATATCCCGGTTTTAAATAACTCATCCGCTGCAACGCCCGATGGGGTGTAGCTGAAGGTAATCTGTGCAGTATCGGTCTGGTTTTCAGATGAAAAGAATAGGACAGTGAAACTTGCAGGCTCATTCACCTGGTTTGCATAGTACATGATATGAAATGCGCTGGTATTGGTTGTTCCGGGGCCGATATTGATGGCATCGAACTCGAAACCTGCCCTGGGATCGGCAACGCAAACCGTCCAGCAAAATTCAACATTGGTACCTGAAGGTTGTATAACTTCTTTAATCTTCAATTTTACGGGCATATTGGCCTGGCTGTTGTTCGAAACATGAACATGGTAACTCACCAGGTCTGAAACCGGTACTGTCAGGTTGGTGATGTTGTTCCCGTTAACATCGTGAAGTGTAATGTTTTGGGCAGAAACAACCAGCCCATAAGAAAGACTAAAAACAAATAAAAATAACTTTTTCATTTTGCAGGTGTTTGAATTAATGTAAACTCTGTTTGCAAAAATAAATAAATATTTACATTTGCTCATTCATCTAAAATAATTGCTTATGAAAAACCTTTTCGTTATTTTATTTATGCTTGGTTGTTTCCAGATAATCAAAGCACAAAATTTTGTTTATGAAGATTTCAGTTCCGGACAATTCCCACCCGAGGGATGGACTGTTGATGCACAAATAGCCAACTGGAACCTTACAGCCACGCAATATGCCGGAGGTACTCCTCCCGAAGCACATCTTTATTACAATCCTACATTCAACGGAACATCCCGGCTTATTTCACCTGCCATTGATCTGACAGGTTTTTCGGTTGTTACCCTCCAGTTCAACCATTTTATGGACTACTATTCATCGGGTACCCAGATTGGAGTTGCAACAAGGGTTGGAGCAGGAGGTGCCTGGCATAATGTATGGACACAAACCGTAAGCGGCAATATTGGCCCTGAAGTTAAATATGTAGAAATCAACAATTCTGATGTTAATCAGCCCGATTTCCAGTTTTGTATTTTCTTTAGCGGAAATTCATACAATATCGATAACTGGTTTATCGACAACATTAAGTTGTTTGCCCCACCTGCCGTTGATGCCTGTCTGGCTGCCGTACTGGTTGAAGATATTGTCGTATCCGGAAATACCCAGATTAAAGCCCGTGTTGACAATGTTGGATCCACAGCAATAACAGCAATTACACTGAACTGGCAGATTGATGGTGGTGATATTGTTACCAATAGCCTGAATGTTACAATTCCGAAATATACCAGCTACAACTACCTTTCAAATACAACATGGAATGCAACTGCCGGATTGCATCAGCTTAAAATATGGATATCGGCCGTGAACGGAAGCGAAGGTGATAATAATAATACCAATAATGAGCTTATTAAAGATATTTCTGTAGCCTCTAAAAATATTCAGCGGGTACCGTGTTTTGAAGAATTTACCAGTTCAACCTGTGGCCCTTGTGCTTCATTGAACGGCACTGTACTAAATCCGTTTTTTAATGCAGCCCAGGGAATTACCTACGTAAAATACCAGATGAACTGGCCCGGGAGTGGCGACATTTATTATACAGCCGAAGGCGGAGTAAGGCGTCAGTATTATGGTGTCAGTTATGTTCCTGATTTATATGGCGATGGAAAAAGGGTAGAATCAACTTCAAGTGTATCGGCCATGAATAATTTCCTGGTAACCATGAAAAACGATCCGGGTTTTATTTCGGTTCATGCCTGTCATATTATTGATCAGCAAACACATGAGGTACAGGTTTCTGCCACTTTTGTGCCTTATTTTACAGGAACCGGTTTTACTGCCTTTGTTGTTGTATTTGAGAATGTAACAACCGGAAATGTTGGCTCCAATGGCGAAACTCAATTTAAACATGTGATGATGAAAATGTTGCCCGATGCCAACGGAACGCCTCTTTCGTTTACCGATGGCGTTCCGGTTACCCTCAACCTGAATGGTTCGCTCAATGGAACTCATGTGGAGCAGTACAGCGATTTGAATATTGTGGTTTTTGTGCAGCAGAACAGTACAAAAAAAATCTTCAATTCAAGATACAGCAATGTAAAAACCGAAGTTGCATTTAATTATACCAACGCCACAGAAGTACCGGTTCAGCCCGAACTTGTTTTGACTTTCAGCGAACCTGTCAGAAAAACGGATAATGCTGAAATTGACAATACGGATATCAGCGATTTTGTAACCCTGTGGTCAACTTCGGGGCAACCGCTTTCGTACACTGCATCAATCAGCATCGACAAAATGGTGATGACAATTGTACCCGCTGAACCACTGGCTTATGAACAGGAATATTTTATCAGTGTTGATGGTGTTGAAAATAATCTCGATATCCCGGTCGATTCGGTTGCTTTCTCCTTTACCACAATGCCCGAGCCAACTGCACCGGTTGGTGTTTTCAATATTGAGAATGATGCCGACAGCATTGGGATTGATACTCATATTATCCTGACTTTTGACCAGCCTGTCAGGATGCCTGATAACACACCCGTTGATGGCACCAATGTACATACGTTCATTACTTTTGTTTCCGGCGATAACGCTGTAGATTATACAGCTTCTGTCAATTCAGTAAAAACAGTCATTGACATTGTCCCTGTTTCATCGCTGCAGTTCAACACCAGTTATTCATTATCGGTTGAAGGTCTCGAAAGCAATTTTGATATCGCAATGGTTCCTGCATCATTGACTTTTACTACCATACCAAGCGCCATTGCAGGGCTTTCGGCAGCCAATCTGAAAATTTACCCTGTCCCTGTTTCAGGAACACTGTTTATTGAAACCAACGGCCACCAGGCAGCAACAGATTTTGAACTGGTGAACCAGCTTGGGGAGGTGATTGGCCGCTACAACACTGAAAATGGCAGGTGCAGCATTGATGTGCACAACTTTAAAGCCGGATTGTATTACCTTGTTGTTCGTTCGGGCAATCAGCTGACAAGCCGTAAAATACAGATTGTGAAATAAAAAATTATTTAATGAAAAAGGCGGTTAAAAACAACCGCCTTTTTTCAAAAAAATAACTTTACATTTGGTGGTCTCTTTTACCGGCCATGATGAATTCAAAAACACAGGTTGCAAGATTATCGGTACTTTCCAATACCTTGCTTATTATTCTTAAATTTATTGTAGGAATAATCACCGGATCGGTCAGTATTATTTCAGAAGCCATTCACTCGGCCATGGATCTGCTGGCGGCCATCATTGCTTTTTTTTCGGTAAGAATATCAGGTATTCCGCCTGACAGGGAGCATCCATACGGACATGGAAAATATGAAAACATTTCAGGGGTTATTGAATCTCTGCTGATACTCATTGCTTCGGCATGGATTATTTACGAAGCTGTAATGAAATTTATCAACCCTTCATCGGTCGATGCTCCTTTTTGGGGAGTAATAGTAATGCTCATTTCTTCATTGGTAAATATTTATGTTTCGCGCAGGCTTTACAAAGTTGCAAAGCTGACCGATTCAGTAGCCCTTGAAGCCGATGCCCTTCATCTTAAGACCGATATTTACACTTCGGCAGGTGTTGGTGGTGGGTTGCTGCTGTTGTGGATCACCGGTCTAAACTGGCTCGACCCGCTGATAGCTATTTTTGTGGCATTGTTCATCATTTACGAAGCCATTGAACTTACAAAAAGAGCTTTCAAACCCCTGGTCGATGTATCCATCAACCCGCTACAGCTCAATACAGTCAATGAAATTCTGTTACAGTTTCCGTATAAATTTCACGACCTTAAAACCCGTAAAGCAGGCAGCGATATTTTCATCGAATTTCATATCGAAATGCCGAAGGAATTGCATTTAGATCTGGTTCACGACACCTGCGATAAAATTGAAGAAGCGATCCGGAAAGCTATCCCTACAGCCCAAATTATGATTCATGCCGAACCGGTTTAATTAAATTTCGGGAGAGATGTCACCAAAATTCATAACACGCAAAATCCTTGTTGTTTCGCTGGTAAGTCTTTTTACCGATGTGGCAAGTGAGATGCTTTACCCGGTGATGCCTGTTTACCTTAAAAGCATTGGCTTTTCTGTTATCCTCATCGGGGTGCTGGAAGGCCTGGCCGAAGCCATAGCAGGTTTTTCAAAAGGTTATTTCGGCAAGCTGAGTGATTTAAAAAACTCACGGATTCCATTTATCCGTGCGGGGTATACCATGAGTGCATTTTCAAAACCCATGATGGCTGTATTTACAGCTCCGTGGTGGATTTTCCTTTCCCGAAGCCTTGACCGGCTTGGAAAAGGAGTGCGCACCAGTGCCCGCGATGCCCTGCTCTCTGATGAATCAACCCCGGAAAATAAAGGTAAAGTATTTGGTTTTCACCGCGCCATGGATACGCTTGGTGCAGCCATAGGTCCCATTTGTGCTTTGGTTTTTCTTAGTTTCTTCCCGGCACGCTATGCCCTGCTTTTCTTCCTGGCCTTTTTTCCGGGCATGGTAGCCGTTTTACTGACTTTCCTTATCAGAGAAAACAAAGCGGGGAAAAGTACCACAAACCGGGGTGGAAATTTCTTTGGTTTTTTATCCTACTGGAAAACAGCCCCCCGCCAGTACCGCCTCCTGGTAATTGGCTTACTCGCTTTTACCCTGTTCAACAGCAGCGATGCATTTATTTTGCTTATCATCAAAGAAAAAGGCTTTTCCGATAGTGCCATGATCGGTTTTTATATTTTTTACAACATAGGCTATGCATTGCTTAGTTTCCCTGTGGGCATACTGGCCGACAAGGTAGGGCTTAGACGGATTCTGCTGGCCGGACTGGTAGCTTTCAGCATTACTTATTCCCTCATCAGTTTTGCCGGTGGAATGGTATTTTTTGGCATTGTTTTTATGGTTTATGCTTTCTTTGCTGCAGCTACCGAGGGAATTTCCAAGGCACTGATCAGCAATATCTGCGATAAAAAAGATACCGCCACTGCCATGGGTTTTTATAATGCATTTTCAAGTATAATAACCCTTGTTTCTTCATCGCTTGCCGGTTTGTTGTGGTTTGGATTTTCGCCCCGTTTTATGTTTCTGTTCTCTGCCACCGGAGCATTTTTGGTAATTATTTATTTAACGGTTATTTTTACTTTTTTTAAACACAAAAATTTAAGTTATGGAAGTTAAAACCATGCCAATGAAACACTTCAAATGCGAACAGTGTGGTAATACCTATCTGGCACAAGGCAATAAGCAAAGCTATGTCAACCCGGTTTATGGCCCCTGCGAACGGTATGTTTCATCGTGTCCGGCATGCGGTGGCGAGGGTTATGAATTTCAGAAAAACCCCGGAAATAAAAAACAAGCTTCGTCCTGTGGATGTGGTAGTTGTGGCTGCGGACATTAATTAAAAGCCGGCATGGATTTTCAAAAAAACAACATAGCAAGAATTATAAAAGAATACGGAATTATTACCGTGGTGCTTTTAGTGGATGCCCTTGGCTGGACGGGTTTTCTCATTCCTTCAAAAATTGTAGGGGCAGGTATCAGCGGACTGGCAACCATTATCTATTATTCAGCCGATATTCCGGTGGGGATCAGTTACTTTGCCCTGAATGCAGTGCTGGTGCTGGTCGGATTCAGGATGCTGGGCGGTGATTTCGGATTTAAAACCATGTATTCCATTGTCGTATTATCGGTTGCCATTTTCTTTTTCCAGCGATGGATACCCGAACCATTTGTAAGCGATCGTTTTATGGCGGCAATCATTGGCGCTGCCATGGTTGGGGCAAGTGTTGGTATTATTTTCAACCAGGGTGGCAGCACCGGTGGTACCGATATTATTGCAAAACTTATCAATGCTAAACGCAATATCAGCCCCGGAAGGGTTATCCTTTTCTGCGATATCATGATCATTTCATCATCTTTCCTGGTCTTCAGGTCGGTTGAGTTTATGATGTATGGTTTTGTTACCATGGCAATAACGGCTTATGTCATTGACCTGATGATAGTAGGAGCATCGCAAAGTGTGCAGATGTTTGTTTTTTCGCCCCGGTACAACGAAATTGCAGAAACCATCTCGCATGAACTTAACCGCGGTGTTACCCTGCTTGACGGAACCGGCTGGTATTCAAAAGAACCCGTTAAAGTGGTGGTGGTGGTTCTGCGGAAATACGAAGCCCGCAATGCTTTCCGCATTATCAGGAATATTGATCCCAATGCTTTTATCTCACTCGGAAATGTCATCGGCGTTTACGGTAAAGGATTTGATGCTATAAAAGTTTAACTGCTTACTGATCAAATTTTTACATACGCAAACCTTAGAAAAAAATCGGGTCAACTTTTTCAGAAAAAAACAATTGGCAGTCCCTTTTGAGGTGGCTGTAGGGTGTAAACCTGTCGCCTTTTTTTACAGCACCATCATGATAAAATTTCTGAAATTCAGCTATGGTTTTCATTTTCGGGATTTGACCCGGGCAAAAAATATTCCATTATTTTCTTATAATTATCCTGTGCAGAAAGACAAGTATCAATCAAATAACCTCTCACTTTCGGATATTCAGATAATCCCCTGTAATAGAAATATTTATGGTCATCTTCTATGATCAATGGAATAATCTTGTTTGCTAAACATTCTTTAAAAATGATCAACCTGCCTACGCGACCGTTTCCATCCTGAAATGGATGTATCTTTTCGAAATGATAATGAAAATCAATGATATCATTTATTGTAATGGTGTGCTTTTCCAGGTATGATTCTATCAGGTTTTTCATTGCTGCCGGAACATCTGATGGCAAAGTTGTTTCCATCCCTCCGACAATATTTGGCTTCATCTTATAATCTCCAATCCTGAACCATGGCTTTTTAGAAACGGATGTGCTTATTTTTAACAAATAATGAAATTTCCTGATGTGTTCTTCTGATAATGGTTCATCTGCAATATCTAACATATAATCGAAGCATGTAAAATGATTTATAGTTTCAACAATATCATCGACATTGGCAGTATTGGTTCCATTTTCAAAAACAACAGTATTTGTTTCATAAATATACCTTGTTTGTTCTTCAGATAACCTGCTGCCTTCAATACGATTGGTATTATATGCCAGTTTTATTTGTGTCTGATGATATATTCCGCCTTTTAAAGCTATTGATTTTTCTTCGCGTAAAATCTTTAAAAGTTGCATATTTATTATGATGAGGGTTTTAATAAGCTGGGCATTTCACAGAACAACTGCATTCAAAATAAGTGATTAACATTTTACCAATATGCATTATATCAAGCCTTTAAAATTACATAATCATTAGGCAAGCCAAATTTATAAATTTGTTTTTGTAAACTATCACAAATGAAGTTTTTATTTGGAAATTTGCAGTTTACAAAGTTTTTGATGCTGCAAGCATCACATCTGGCCGGCATCAGAATGACGGCTATAGAAAATAGTTTGCTTCAATGGATATGAACATACCGGATTTTAAACCTGTGCATGAAAATTATTTTCAACAACCTAATTATCAGAAGTTAATATACAAAACGTCTTATAATTATTTCATTTTCATTACTTTCCATGCTTCCTGCATAGTTGCCGAAGTATTTACCTGTGGTGACTGTGATTTCTGATTAACCACCACCGATTGCTGTTTTACATTTTCAACCAGGTATTTTGATAAATTTTCATACGTTACATCCCCTTTTGTTTCCTGTAGTTTTTTTAACAGAAAATAGGTAAATAATCCATGTTGTTTTTCTGTGTATGGATAGGCAGTTTCATCGCCGGTGGCAGCACTGAAAACTACAATATTGCCACTCATTGGGCCTATTTTGGGAGTTAATCTTACTGTCCGTGCATTGGCAAGCATGCCATTATCGCGTATTGCCCCGCTGAAACAGGCATCAAGAAAAACAGTTACGCTTTTTACCGGGTTTGCAGTCAAACGGGCGTACAAATCATCAAGTTTGATGGCGGTTTCAAAATCAGATGAAAATCCATCCACAGGTAAAAGATAGGCCGATTTATCGGACTCGTTGGGCATGCCATGCCCGGCATAATAAAAAATAACTTTTGCCTGGCCGTTATATGCCGAAGTAACATCGCTGATCCATTTTATTTCCGACTTCATATTTCCGTAGGAGGCATCCTGTGCAAAATGGATGTTTTTTTTCGGAATACCCAGTGTTTTTTCGCAATATTCCCTGAATATTTTACCATCGTTGGCTGCAAATTGCACTTTCACTTCTTTCTGGTAATTTTCGTTGGCAATAATTACGGCAAATGTTTTATCGTTAGCCGGGGCATTGACAGGGATGTTAACATCAACATCGGCTGTACCTACCTCGGTGGTCTTGTTCTCAATCCGGGTATTGTTCTGCACAATATTATCCTGTTTAACATCTACTTCAATGGGTTTGAAATTATAGGTAATATTGCTCGAGGCATACGTGGTGGATTGTTTGCTGTCGTATTTGTAAATTTTACCGTTGGCCGGATTTTTAAACGACACTTTTGCCAGTACCAGGGCATTGTCGTTGATATAAAAATCAACATTTTGTTTTATCATTGAGCTCCAGTTCTGTTTAAACGATTGTGCATCGGCAAGCGGCACAGGCAGTGCAAAAGTGCCCGGTATGTCTGATTTTATCAAAAATGTTTCGTTATCGGCGTCGTAGGTGCCAAGTTCGCACGCCTGCCATTGGATAGATTTTGCATATTCGGCCTTGAGAGCTGCAACTGCTTCATTGGTGAGTTGCTGCACCCTGGTATTGCGGGTTTGCTCGTTAACGCGTTTCTGGTAATCGGCAGTTTTTTCGAATTCGCCTTTCTGCTGCCATTTGTCAATTTCTTGTTCAACGTATTTGCGTACATATACACTCACCGGCATCTGATGAACCGGAATCCGATCGCTGGCTATGGCAATCGAAACAGGCGCGCTGTTTCCGTAGAACTCCTGTGCCCGCGTGTTTGTGCAGCAAAAAAGGCACAGTGCAACCATGAATAAATAAGAGGTTTTGTTCATTTTTATTATATTTAAGGGTGATGCTTTTTTCTTTTCATTTTTGATACCAGTTTACTGTAATTTCCGGATATGTAAAAATAATTAAAAAACCAGCCCGATAGTTTTTTTCCCAGCATTTTTTTTCGCAAACGGTAAGTTTTGTAGTGTTTTGTTATTCCCAGGTAAGCATTGACCCCCGAAACTGTATTTTCTTTTTCAACAGGCGTCAAAGTATGATGTTTGTTATTTTGTATCAGGTTGTTGAATTGACTGACCGACCTGTAAAAATTCCCTTTGGTACGGTTGGCTATGTAAATACGGTGGGGTTTAATATAAGTACCCAGAAACTTAACGCCATGCCGGTAATGTGCAGGTGGTTATCATGATTCAACCCCTTCGGGGTTGGGAAAACCGGAAAAACTAAGGCCAATTGCTTCGGAGTCAGGAAACTGCAAAAAGTCAGGACAGCTCCTGCATGGGTTAGCAGTCCGGTAGCGCAAATAGCAATCCATTGATTTGTAATTTATTTCGACTTTGTCTGGAAAGGCAGGGTCAGGACATCCTGCCGAATTGAGAAGCGAGCCAATTGCCCTGTCCTTCAGGGCAGGGCAATTGGAGCAAAATAATAAATTGTCGGGCAGGGCTTTAGCCCTTTTTGCCCGGGAGCTTAAAATAATCTGTTTTAAAGGGCTGAAGCCCTCCAAACATGATACTTTTCATATTATTGCCACGCCCTGAAGAGCGTGGCAATAAAAACGATATAAATTTAATCCATCAACCGGATGATCAATGGCTGCATGGTTGAAATAGCCAGGGTGGTGCCCGCACGGCCAGATATTCAACCCCTTCGGGGTTGCAGACTATCGGGTTATCCTGCCACCTGCTTCGCAGGGGGTTATCATGATTCAACCCCTTCGGGGTTGGGAAAACCAGAAAAACCAAGGCCAATTGCTTCGGAGCCAGGAAACTGCAAAAAGTCAGGGCAGCTCCTGCTGGGTTGGCAGACCGATAGCGCAAAGAGCAATCCATTAATTTGGAATTGCTTTTTCGTCCTTCGCTTCAAAGTCTGGTTCAGAACATCCTATTGCATTGAAAAGTGGACTAATTGCCCTGTCCTTCAGGGCAGGGCAATTGGAGCAAAATAATAAATTGTCGGGCAGGGCTTTAGCCCTTTTTGCCCGGGAGCTTAAAATAATCTGTTTTAAAGGGCTGAAGCCCTCCAAACATAATGCGTTTATATCATTGCCACGCCCTGAAGGGCATGGCAATAAAAACGATATAAATATAATCCATCAACCGGATGATCAATGGCTACATGGCAGCAACAGCCGGGGTTGTTGCTGCAGGGCATGATATTCAACCCCTTCAGGGTTGCAGGGTTGTTGTGGTACTTAACCACCTGCTTCGCAGGTGGTTATCATGATTCAACCCCTTCGGGGTTGGGAAAACACAAAAGACAACCTCGTAGCCAATATTCTTGAAGTACCTCCTGGTCAGCTGGTAAGGTTTTATATGGGTAAAAAAGTAAAAAGCCTATCGCTCGTATGCTCTCCAGGAAAAACCTTCCCTGATCAGTATAATGAAACCTGAATTATTGCTTTCCTGTGCAATTATTTCTTTTATTTGCATCTTCTGTATTTTCAAAAAAATTCGGGGGCTTCGCCCCAAAGTGTCAAATAATCAAATAAATCAATCCCTCACGCAACGGACAGAGAACCCACACTCCTTATCGTCGCCGCCCCTGCGCACACTGCTGCTGCCGTAGCTCACGAACCGGTACCAGGCGTTATCGGCATTAAGCTCGGTAGAACTCCACCAGTAACCGTTGCCGCCAACGTTGACGAATGAACCATTGCCGCTACGGTAACCCCCCGGAAGAGCTGTAAAGCCGCTTTCGTTGGTTGCGCCTGTATTTGGGCTTTGCCAATGTGCGGTGCCAGCTTCTTTTAATTTGCCGCCGGCAACACTTTCTCCACCCAAGTATTCGGTCAAAATTGTCCATTCAGCATGGGTGGGAACATGCCAGCCGGTGGGGCAGAGTTTACCGGTATTTACAGTGTACCAGTTATATAAGGCGCCATAGGTATTGCCATAAGAAGTATTATTATCGTAATAACAATACGCACCGGAAGTCATACTGGCCCAGGTGGATTTGTCTGTTACCAGTTGTATCGGGGCACCGTCATTGTAATGGGTAGTTTTAAGGTTTTCTTGCATCCATACCTGCGTGCCAATGGTAACGGTTTTGTAGACCTTACCATCGCGGGGGTCAGTCATGGTGCCATATTTTTCAAAGCCTTTTACCTGGAATACAATGTTATTGCCTGCCATCAGGTCGCGCTCCTGCAGGGTATTCCATGTAATGGTTTTACTGCCGGGGGTAATGTTGCAGCCAACATCGCCGTTTACGTTTTTCAGTGGCCCGGTAAAATGAATGCCCCCATCTTCGCTGACATATACACTGATACAGGCAGTGCCGGTGCATTGCAGGTAATAGGTTATCACTACCTGATCGCCCTGCTGCTTTGCCTGCACATTGGTAATGGTTTGTGCATCTGAAAAAAGGGACATTAAAAAAAATGCTGCTGTAAGGAAAAGAGTATTTCTGATAGGTTTCATATTGTTTATAATTTATTTGAATCGCAATATTCTGTCATAAAAAAACATCTGAAATTAAACAATTTTTGTACACTTTAAAAACGGGCAGTTTTTCTGCCGGCAATATCAATCCGAAGCATTTCAAAACCAATGAAAAGGAGGAAAAAAAATGAAAGAAGCGCTTAAAAAAACGCTTCTTTCATATTTTTTTCAGCTGCAATGCAGGTAACGCCTTACCAGCCTTCCTATTTCTTCGTTGTTGCCATATAATTTTTCGCTCAGGTTTTCATCTTCGTATGCTTTGAGCATTTTAATAAAGCGGTCGATAAGCCCAGCCGGGAAAACATTGTCTTTTTCGAAATGGCTGCGGTAGGTATTGAGCAGATCGGCCGATTCGCTGCACGAAGCCGGGAGTTTTTTCAGGCCGGCCAGTTTATCTTTATATTTTTCATCAAAAATATTGATATTCATATAGGTTTCTTCGGCAATTTTAAGGGCATCGGGCATTTCAAGGCCATGGAGCGCAGCCACTACCATACCGGCCAGGTAGTTGTACACATCGGCCGAACCATCGCCCGAGCGGAGCTCGCAGGTTTGTTTGTTCTGAATATCGGGAACAGGGGATGTATCCTGTGGATTAACTTCTTTGATCATATCCATTGATCCAAGCCATCCCAGCGGAACACGTATCAGTACCGAGCGGTTACGGTCGCCCCAGCAGATATTGGTAGGTGCTTCCTGGTGAGGCACAAGGCGCAGATACGATGTTGGAATGGTATTGCCGAAAGCCGTTAAGGGTCCTGCCAGCTGCAAAATACCGGCAATGACTTTTCTGGCCATAGGGCTAAGTTTTCCTTCTTCAACCATCATGTTGCGTCCGTCTTTTTCGACCATAAAATGAATATGAAGCCCGCTGCCCGCTTTACCTACCGTGATTTTCGGGGCAAAACTGACCAGCAAACCATATTTGTTGGCCAGGTTACGTACAATCCATTTGGCAATCACCAGCTGGTCGGCCGCATCTTCAACATTGACATGGGTAAATTCAATCTCCTGTTGCTCGCAGTAAAATTTATCGGTTTTAAAATTACCCACTTCGGCATGGCCGTATTTGATTTTTCCACCGGTTTGTGCAATCAGTTTCATGGCATGGGTACGGAAAGCATCGAATTTGGTAAACGGCCCTGTTTCGTGATATCCTTTCTGATCGCGTGCCGGGTATAAATTCTTTTCATCAAGGGGCACAATGATATAATATTCCAGTTCGCCCATGGCTTTAAAAGTACAGCCGGTGCGCGACCTGAAAACCTGCTGGGCTTTTTTCAGCACATAATCGGGTGCACTTTCAAGCGGTTTGCCTTCGTTGGTATAAAAAGTACATAAAATATCGAGGGTGGGAATTTCATTAAAAGGATTGACAAAAGCAGTTTTGTAGCGCGGGATGACATATAAATCGCTCGAACCGGCTCCGATAAACGAAAACAGGCTCGAACCGTCAACGCGTTCGCCGGTAGTAAGCAGCGATTCAAGATGCTCGCGGCAGGTAATGACAAAAGTAAGGGCTTTCAGCCGGCCGTCTTCTGCCATATACCTGAAATTGATCATCTCAATATGATGGGCTTCAACAAAACTGATGATATCTTCCCGGGTAAATTCCGATGCCGGTTTTTTCAGAAACTTCACCAGCGGGTTGGGGTTTAAAACATATTCATTTTCTTTCATAAAACCAGATATTTAAGTTTAAACATGATTATTTACTGCGAATGTATAAAATATTCATCTCAGGTGGCAAAAAACACGATATGTTTTTTAACACAACTTTTACAAAAAAAATCCGGAAATTGAAGCTTTTATAGTATCAGCCTGTCTTAAAAACCATCATTCAGATAATCCCTGAAAAAAATGAATCGGTGTTAATATATTATATTTACGAATTTAGGTTATTTTTGAGATGGATTTTTTAATGCAATTGGTATGGACGACAAGAAAGAAATTGTGATTTGCCTTGGAAGCAGCTGTTTTGCAAGAGGTAATAAGCAAATGGTAAAAGACATCATGACCTATATCAAAGACAATCAACTGGAAGATAAAGTAAATTTTCATGGAGCTCATTGTTTCGGGCACTGCGAAAAAGGGCCCATTGTAAAAATAGGAAACACCATGCATGAAGGAATCGGTAAAAACGATATTCCCGATTTGCTGGGCAGGGCATTTGAACATTAATTGGAAATAAAAAGCTACAACGCATGGATCAGCTGGTAAAAATAACAGAAGACAAATGCACACTATGTTATGCCTGTGTCAGGATATGTCCGGTAAAGGCCATTGAAGTAAAAGCCAACCAGGCTTTTGCACGCATCATAGCAGACCGGTGCATTGGTTGTGGCAGCTGCCTGGGTGTTTGCCCCGAAAATGCCATCCAATATCGTGATTCAAAAGAAGAAACAAAAGCTTTGCTGCTTCAGCCCGGAACAAAAGTTGCCATTGTAGCCCCCAGCATTTCAGGCGAATTTGACGACATTACCGATTACCGGAAATTTGTGAAAATGATTAAAACCCTGGGTTTTGACAAAGTGAACGAAGCCTCGTTCGGATGCGACCTTGTGGCACGTAAATATGCAAGCCTGCTGAATGATTTTAAAGGGAAATATTACATTACAGCCCATTGCCCTCCGGTGGTGAAGCTGGTTGAAAAATTTTATCCCGAAATGATCGACAACCTGGTTCCCATCATCACCCCGATGATTGCCACTACGCAGGTAGTCAGAGAGATAAACGGGCCGGATTGTAAGGTAGTCTATATCTGCCCGTGCATTGCAGCCAAAGATGAAGCCTTACAATATACAGGCACCCCACGCCAGGTTGATGCGGTGCTGACATTTGTTGAACTGAGGCAACTGTTTGAAGAATTTGGAATTACAGAAAAAGCTTTGGAATTCAGCGAATTTGATGAACCCATTGGCGATAAAGGCTCACTGTATCCCATCAGCAACGGATGGATGCAATCGGTTGACCTGAGCGAAGACCTGATGAACGGAACCATTATAACTGCCGAAGGGCGCAATAATATTCTTGAAGCGGTAAGTAAATTTAATGCCTCCATTTTAATGATCAGGCGGCATTTCAATCTTTTTTACTGCGAAGGTTGCATCATGGGACCGGGCACTTCGCCTGGTGGTCAGAAATACATCAGGCGCACACTGGTAACCGATTATGCCAATAAACGCGCCAGAAATTTTGACCGCGACAAATGGAAAAAGAACATTGAAAATTTTGAAAAACTCACTTACGACAGGCAATTTCAACCCGACGACCAACGCGTTGCTATGCCGCCGGAAGAAAAAATTGAAGAAATCCTGAAAACCGTAGGAAAGGAAAATTATTCTGACAACCTATGGGGCTGCGGCGCCTGTGGATATGGCAACTGCCGCGAATTTGCCGTAGCGGTGGCCAACGGACTGGCAAAAACCGATATGTGTTTAAGCTTTACCCTTAAAAACCGGCAGGAATATATAAAAACCTTAAAATCAACCAACGAGAAACTGGCTAAGACACAGGAAGCCTTGCGCGAATCGGAAAAAATTGCCCGCCAGGAAAAAGAAACTGCCCGCGAAGCCCAGGAACTGACAGTGGCCATGCTGCAAAAACTCCCGGCCGGAGTTGTGATTATTGATAACAAAATGAAAATCATTCTGTCAAACCACTCTTTTGTAAATATTTTAGGAGCTGATGCCAGAGAAATAGACGAAATTATTCCCGGCCTGGCAGGCGCCGACCTGAAAACACTCCTCCCCTATCCGATCTATAACCTTTTTACCTATGTGCTCAACAACAACGAAAATATTCTCGACCGCGATGTCCATCTCGAAAATTCCATGCTGAATGTTTCGGTTTTTACCATCAAAAAAAATAAAATTGTAGGTGCCGTAATCCGCGATATGTACGACCCCGAAGTCAGAAACGAAGAAGTGATAAAAAGGGTTACCAACGTGATTGATAAAAATCTTGAAATGGTTCAGAAAATTGGTTTCCTGCTGGGTGAAGGAGCCTCAGACATAGAACAGATGCTTAATTCGATTATCGAATCGCACAAAACCATCAGGAAAAAGCCCGAATGAACCAGCAATTTCACATAGAAGTATTTTGCCAGCAGAAAAATCATGAAGGCGAACGTATTTGCGGCGATGTGTTTGTATCGGCCAGGGTGAAAGAAGAAAACCGGCTGGTATGCGTTTTGTCCGATGGCATGGGGCACGGCGTAAAAGCCAATATCCTGGCAACCCTGACAGCCACCATGGCGATGAACTTTACCAAAGAACACAAGGATTTTAAAACCACCGCCGAAATTATTATGAAAACCCTTCCGGTATGCAGTGTCCGGAAAATAAGCTATTCAACCTTTACCATTATCGATATCGATACCGATGGCAAAACCAGTATTCTTGAATACGATAACCCCCGGTGCACCCTTTTGCATGGCAATGAACCATTTGACCCGCATTGGGAAAAAATTGAACTTCAAAGCGAAAAGAACCAGGGAAAAGAACTCAGAACCTGTTCATTCTACCCGAAAAAAGAAGACCGCATTGTATTTTATTCCGATGGCATTGCACAGAGCGGACTGGGAAGTAAATCGTATCCTTTTGGTTGGGGAATTGAAAATATTTCAGCGTTTGTGGCCGAAATTATTGATAACACCCCCGACATTTCGGCCATGAAACTTGCTGAAAAAGTGGTAAACCGTGCAGTGGCAAACGATCAGTATCACTCAAAAGATGACACCAGCTGCGGAGTGATTTATTTCAGGGAACCAAGAAAACTGCTGATATGTACCGGGCCTCCTTACGAAGAAGAAAATGACAAAATATATGCCGGCAAAATCAAGGAATTTACAGGCCGTAAAATACTTTGCGGAGCCACCACTGCCGACATCATATCGCGCGAACTGGGCAAACCCATCACCGATAGTTTTGAATTCGACGACCCCGACCTGCCTCCTGTTTCGTACATGGAGGGTGTTGACCTTATCACCGAAGGAATACTGACGTTGGGAAAAGTTACTGAAATGCTGCGTGGCTACTCACCCCAGACAAGGTTGGGCAAAGGGCCTGCCGACCAGATTGTTAAAATGCTGCTCGAAAGTGATGAAATTCACATGATTATTGGCACACGCATCAATATTGCCCACCAGGACCCTACCCTGCCCGTCGAACTCGAAATAAGACGCACCGTGGTAAAACGCATTGCCAAACTGCTCGAAGAAAAATTCCTGAAAGACGTTTATACCCAGTTTATCTGATAGCTATAAAAAAACCGGAAATCATCCATTAATTTTTCACAGGTCCGGTTTTAAAATCTATGCCATTTACGGATGAAACAGTCAATTTATTTGCAGTTCATGGCTTTTTTTGTTTTGACAATGCAATAACTGCCGGATAAAGTTCATCCCTTACCCATTGATAATCTGGTTCACAGGCCAGTATCTTTTCATAGGTTTTTCGTGCCAGGTCTATATTGCCGGTATTGGCATAACCCATGGCCATGATAGTAAGCATATTAAGGTAAAGCCAGTTATGCTGCAACTGTGCAGGTTCCGATTCCATCAGATCGATAGCCATGCGGTAATATTTCAGGGCTTCGGTTTTTGAACCACCCATCACCTCGGGCATGTAATAAAGGGCATTAGCTTTTTGCAGCCACGCCAAAGGATTCCGGTTATCTAGTTCAATAGCCCGTTCGATGTGGTAAAGGCTTTTAGGCCCAAGATAAACGGCTTTGTAACTGTCAAGGGCAATGCGGTAAGCCAAAAATGCTGCCTCGAGCGAATGTACAGCGCTGTTATCAGGACGGAGGTTTTCCATTTTATCGAGCAAGGTAAAGGCCTGGTCGAGATAAATACGTGCTTTTGGCTTCTGATCTGTACCAATCAGATAGGCAATATATCCGTAATAACTAACTGACAGTTGGTACATTGACGGATAATCAGTGGCTGATGCCCCACGGTTTTTTATTTCGGTAAGGGTAGTTTCCCAAATATCCATCCGGTTTCCAATGTAAGCCGAATAAAGTTTTTTCAGCATTTCAGGTGATGCTGCCGGTGAAATGGTGGTGGTAGTCATCACGAAAATGAAAAGTGTAATTTGAAATATTTTTTTCTTCATTGCTGTAATCATTTAATAATTAAACATATTACAGCAACATCCAAATCATGTCACGGATGGTAGGTACGACCTTTCCATACAATTTGCCCGGTTTTTTTTATCATTAATGAGCGGAATGCGATATAGGCAAATACCAATTGCTGAAGCGGGGCATATAAAACATTCTCATAACAGTTCTGCCTGCTTGCCCATGAAACCAAAACACGTAAAAAAAGTGTACCGGCTGCAAATATTATAAAAACATACAATGACATATAGATAAGTACGATGGCCCATCCGAAAGTAGTGATAAGGGTAAATGCAAGGGTAAACAAAACACTTCCGCCAAAAAACGCCGGTATGTTTTTTGAAAACCCTTCCACTGCCTGACTGAAACCATTGTACATGCGACATTTGATTTGTCCGTTGCTGAGCAGTGTTTCTGTCCGATATTTCATTTTTTTCATCATTCTGAAAATTTGTATATCTTCTACTGCATTTAATTTAACAAACGAATGAAAAAAATGTTCGCGGTAAATTTTTGCATCAAACAACATAAACTGCCCGTTGGCTGCCGAAAATGATTTCCATGAGCTGAACCGTGTCATTACCAGGGGTAACAAACTTACCAATATCCAGTTCATAAGCGGAACAGTTAATTTTTCTGCCATTGAGAGCATGACCTGTTGCGGAAATATGCTGAGCAACTGAATTTCTTTTTCGTTTAAATAATTTATTGATTCATCAAACAAATGGATGCCAACTTCCACGTCGGCATCTAAAAAAAGCAGGTATTCACCTTTCGATTCGCTGGCAAGGCAATGGCAGGCATGATTTTTTCCCAGCCATCCTTCGGGAAGTGTTTTCCCCCTGATTAACCTTATTTTAGGGTTATTTTTTGCAAAACTTTCAACAATTTCGCCCGTCTTATCGTCCGACTGGTCATCATAGATCAACAATTCATAATTTTTGTATTCCTGGTTTTCAATACTTTGTATAAGCCTCCCGATATTCAACGCTTCGTTACGGGCAGGAACAAGGACCGATAACAAAGGTCTGCCTTTTAAAACCGGCCTGTATTTTTTTCGTGCAGTAGCCACATTCAACGCAGCTACCATCAACCTGACGGCGAGGAAAAACAGGATAAAACAGGCTAACCACATCATACCGCAATATCGTGTTGATGAAGGCATGAATTAAAAAAATCGCGGTAGGCAGCCTCCATTTCAGAGGTACTGGTTTTTCCCCCGGGACGGAATTCATCCAGGTAAACGTAAACCGATGGTTTTGAAAATGCAAAGTAATCGGCCATGACAGCGGCAAAAACGATGTTTATCCGGCTTTCATTATCCCTGACAACATGCTCCATGCCTTTTTTAAAAACAAAATCGCGGTGCTGCATCGATCGCAGTTCACCCTGGGGGTACATCACCACCATATTTTCCTTTTTTTCAAGAAGATTCCGGGCAAAAGCAAGGCTTTCAACAACACTTCTGGTTCCCGGGTCGATGGAAAAAGCACCACTGTAACGAAACAATGGTAAATGTTTCAGTTGTTTACCAAGCATCATGACAAACATCTTTTTGCGAAATATTTTTTCATTCACTTTTAAGGCAATAAAGCCATCCCACCAGCTTATATGATTGGCAATGAACAAAACCGGGCGCTCATCAGGCTCAACCTTTCCGATGATACGAATCTCCCTGAAATGCAGGCGGATAAGTAAGCCGACAAAAAGACTGAAAAGCCTTGTAAAGAAGGGTGAATATTTAGGGTAAATCATAAGAAAAGGGCTAACACAGTGAAAAACAGTATCTGCGAAATCAATACCATAAAAGATAAGGGATTTTGAATTTTAACTTTGTAAACATGCAAAAAAAACTGGAAAATCAGTGCAATAACAGCCCATGCAATAAAATTCTGCACCGGAGGATGATGGTTTTCCCATGTCCACATACCGGTCTTTATAGCAAATATTTCGAGCGGTATATCATAAATAACCAGGATGAAAGCAGCCATGAAAATCTGTACTGTGGTTGCGACCCTGAAATGTAAAGCCACACCGCGTGCAAGCACGGAAACCATCACCCAGTTTATTCCTATGATTAAAGGTGTTCCGGCGATTTTCCAGCCCAGGATGTCACCATAGCTGTAGCTGCCAAAAATGATCCCGGTACGCGTACCTGCCATTTCAACCAAAAAACCGGATACAGCCACAACAAGGCAGGCAATGGCAAGACGAATATTGCCATTGGTTTCGTAAAACATTAAAACAGTGAAAATCAATAACAATGACCATGGTATTGCTCCCATAAAATAATTACGGCTCAGGGGTATTAAAAATCCAATCAGGCCAATGCTATAGAAAATACCGACGAACCGTTTTGCATGAAAAATTCCGCTGTCGCTGCGCAGAAATGCAACCAGATGATGAAGGGGTGTTTTCATCTTGCAGCAGGTTTTATCTCGTTGCAGGCAATTGCAGCCGAAGCAAGGCAAAGGGGTATTCCTCCGCCGGGATGGACACTGCCACCCGTAAAATACAGGTTTTTAATGTTTCGTGAGAAATTCGGATGCCTCAGAAAAGCTGACAGCATACTGTTTGAACTGTTGCCATACAATGAACCACTGTGCGACAAAGTATTTTCTTCAATGCTTACAGGGTCATTGACATGTTCTGATTCAATCAGGGTTTCTATGTTTAAGTTGAGCATCCGGTTGATTTTCAGGATTATATTTTCACGAGCCTTTTTTCTCATAGCCACCCAGTCCTGTCCGCAGTTTTGTGGTGCATTTATCATGACAAAGCCATTGGTACTGCCTTTGGGGGCATCGCCGGGGACATGTTTTGCACTGATAAAAATATAAACGGTGGGGTCGTGAAAAAGGCTTTTTTGTTTGAAAAGAGCTTCGAATTCACCCTTGTAATCGGCTGAAAACAGGATATTATGCAACGAAAGCTGTGGTAATTCGTGTTTTATTCCCCAGTAAAAAATCAATGCAGATGACGACCTTTCGGGCCAGCTCACGGTAAATGGCATCCGATGTCCGGAAAGAAAATTTTTATACAGGGTGTAAACATCACAGTCGCTCACAAAATAATCAGCCTCAAAATGATTGCCATCCTCTGTTTCTATGCCTGTTACTTTCTTTTTTAACGTTTCTATCCGGGTTACTTTGGTATTGAAACAAAACTGCACACCCAGGTCAGATGCAAGCTGGTAAAGCCCATTGGCAACAGAATGCATACCACGATCGGGGAAAAAAGCACCCATGTTGTGTTCAAGATGAGCAATGATTTTCAGTGTTGCCGGTGTCTGATACGGATTTGACCCGTTGTAGGTGGCATAACGGTCGAAAAGCTGGACAAGATGCTGTGTGGTGAACGATTTTTTATTCCTGTGATGAAGGCTGTTGAAAAAGTCGAACCGGTGCATGTAAAACAAGGTTTTTTTATATTCCGGTTTAAGGTAATTGCTGATTTTGTGCAACGAATTGTTTATAAACACCGGCGCTGCCAGGTTGTAAAGCATCCGGGCATTTTCAAGGTATTTCTCAACATTTTTGCTGGGTTCTCCGGCTTTTTCGTGTGCTTCGAGGGCAAAAGCTTCGGGATTGCTGAAAGAATTAATGACCTTCCCATCGGGGTAAAAATAGCGGCAGACATTGTCGAGCGGTGACCATGTAATGTATTTTTCACGGCTTTTTCCTGCCAGCAGAAATAAATCGTCAATCATACCGGGAAGTGTAAACAGTGAGGGGCCGGTATCGAACCGGTAGTTTGCCATATTGAGCTGACCCAGTTTACCGCCGGGAAAATGATTCTTTTCAAACACTTTTACCTCATAACCTTTCACTGCCATCCTGATGGCCGAGGCAAGTCCGGCAATGCCTGCACCTATTACAATTACTTTTCCCATCGCACTTTAATAAAAGCCAAATTTAATGATTTATTATCGGGTTATGCAATGGATTTTTTCAATGCTGATTTGCAGCATAAACCATTGAAATGGCAATAGGTTGAACCTGTAAATTAACACTTTTCATAAAAATTAATGTATTGTTAACCTGATAATTTATTGTTTTACACAACCAGTTTTTCAAAATTATTGTATTTTAGATGACTCATAAAGCAGGCATTGATGAAAGAAGTATTGATTACAGGGACAGGGCTTGGAGGGCTGGCAACAGGGTTAAGGCTTGCCAAAAAGGGTTACCATGTAAGGTTTGTTGAACAATTCACCCAGCCTGGAGGAAGGCTTAACTGCCTGAAGAAAGATGGTTTTACCTTTGATATGGCACCGTCATTTTTCAGCATGACCTATGAATTTGATGAATTTGCCCGTTTCTGCAATATCGAAATCCCTTTTGAATTTGTACCGCTCGATCCGCTTTATGCTGTCAATTTTTCATCTACCGGAAAAACATACCTGATTTATAAAGACCTCAAAAAACTGGCTGCCGAATTTGCTGAAATTGAACCCGGTTTTGAAGATAAAATGCAGCGTTTTCTTGCAATGGCCGGCAAAATTTTTCACGATACCGAAAACCTGGTCATCAGGCGCAATTTCGATTCCCTGCCTGATTTTTTATTCACCCTCACAAAAGTACCATGGGGTCATGCTCCGAAAATGTTCAGAAGTGTATGGAGCGAAATGGAACGTTATTTTACCTCAAACGAAGTAAAGGAAATTTTTTCGCTGGTGGCATTTTTCCTCGGGGCAACACCATTCGATACACCCGCGGTTTATACCCTGCTCTCCTACACCGAACTGGTGCATAATGGCTATTTTAATGTCAGGGGTGGCATGTACCGCATTGTTGAAGGGCTGATGAACGAACTGAGGAAAGAAAACTGCCATTTTGATTTCAATACAAAAATTACAGGCTTTGAAAGCAAAAACGGCCAGATAAGCGCATTGACCGATCAGCATGGAAAAAAACACGAAGCCGATATTTTTGTCATCAATGCCGATGCTGCAGTATTCAGGGGCGAAGTGTTAAAAAACCCGAAGTACACCACGCCCAAACTCGACAAAATGAACTGGACCCTGGCCCCGCTTACCATTTATCTCGGGGTAAAGGGAAAAATACCCGGAATCCATCATCATCATTATTTTCTTGGGCAGAACTTTAAAGAATATGCTTCAAAAATTTTTAAAAATTCCATTGGCCTCGAAAAACCTTATTATTACGTCAATACAATTTCAAAGTTTAATCCCGAAAGTGCCCCCGAAGGATGCGAAAGCCTTTTTATACTGGTACCTGTGCCGGATTTGCGCTACAAACCATCGTGGGACGACCGCGACCAGGTGGTAAATAATCTCATTGACGACCTGTCGCAAAGGGTTAATTACGACATTGCCTCCAACCTGCTGAGCAAAACCGTGCTTACACCCCTGGATTGGGAAAAAACTTTCGGACTTTACCGTGGCAGCGGACTTGGTCTGGCTCATAACATCATGCAGATTGGCGCTTTCAGGCCCGGAAACTTCGACAAAAAGTATAAAAATGTTTTTTACGTAGGTTCGTCTACCGTGCCGGGTACGGGACTTCCTATGGCCATCATCAGCTCAAAACTTGTAACCGAACGAATTCTGAACAACTATGGAACTTTTTAATTACAATGCCCTGGAATGCAGCAGGCTGACCACCAAAAATTACAGTACCTCATTTTCGATGGGTGTCCATATGCTGGGAAAAAACTACCGGTATCCCATTTATGCCCTTTACGGATTTGTAAGGTATGCCGATGAAATGGTTGATACCCTTGGCCGTGATGACCGGTTGCGCTATTTCAGGATTTTTTGCGCCGATGCCTGGCATGCTATCGATAATAAATTCAGCGTCAATCCTATATTGCATAGTTTTCAATGGCTGGTTCACGAATATCACATTGATCACGACCATATTTATGCTTTCCTGCACAGCATGGAAGACGACCTGTTTAAAAACCGCTATGACAGACATGATTACGAAACTTATATTTATGGCTCGGCTGAAGTTGTGGGACTGATGTGCCTTCGCATTTTCTATAAAGACGATGACAAAGAATATGAACGCCTGAAACCATTTGCCCGTTATCTCGGGGCAGCTTTTCAGAAAATCAATTTCCTGCGCGATATGCACGACGACCATGTACAACGCGGGCGTATGTATTTCCCGGGAATCGAAATAGGCAGTTTTGGTGATGACGAAAAAAAACAGATTGAAAAGGAAATTGATTTCGATTTTAAATCAGCATTGCATGGCATCAGGCTTTTGAAAAAAGAAGTGCAGTTTGGCGTTTTCCTGGCGTATCAATATTACACCGCCTTGTTTTCGAAAATTAAAAAAGCCAAAGCATCCGATATTACACAAAAACGTTTCAGAGTCAGTAATTTCCGTAAATTCCTGATACTTTGCCAAAGCTATATCGTTTTTCTTTTCAGGGCTGTCTGACAAACAATGTTAATGATTTTCAATACTCTGGCAGGAAACTGAAAAAGCAGGAATAACCGAATGTTCAAAGCGATACTGTTCCAGGAACATCCTGTTAATCATGATTTGTGCTTTTTCCCCTGAATATAAAAAGGCAGAAAAACAACACAAAAAAGGTAATACCAGCCTGGGTTTCAAGGGTATCTTCGTTCAGCATCGATAAGGAAGTGATACAAAAATGCGCTGCTATAAGAAAATCGGCATAATTTTGTTTAACAAAAATAAGATAAAAATAAGCAAATATAAACCATATAAAACCAACGATCCCAAAACTCACCCAAATGGTAATATATTGATTATGTGCTCTAAGTCTCAGATCTTCAGGCAACGGGCTGTTCATTATTTCATATTGCCGGCGGTAAGCCTGTACAACATCGCCCGTGCCGGTGCCAAACCAGAAATGCTGACCGATAATAGCTCCGGCCACTTTCCAGTATTCAAAACGCTGGCTTACCGAATGGCCTGTATAAACACCTGTACGCCAATAACTATCAATCTGCCATACCACCTCGTACACCACCCTGAAAACCGACCAGCGGCTGGTAAAAAGGTAATTGGTGGTTCCCGCTTCTACTTTTTTTATATCCTCATCGCTCAGCCTTGCCAGACCTTCTGCATCTTTACGCAGGTTTTTCGATGCCATATAGCGGAATAAAGTATATTTTATCCCATACCCATTACGGCGGCAACTGTCGTAATGCACCGGGCTGCGAAGGTTCCAGCTTTCACGCAGTTCTGGTTCACAAATATATTCCCCCACGACATGCCCGTTTTCATATTGTTGAAGATCATAATGATGCGTGTATAGATTTCCTGAAGTGGTTAATTTATCAGGGTTTAGTACCGGTTTGTCTTTATACAGAAATGGCTTAGCCACGTGATACACATAAATTCCGGCAAGGCTTAACGGTAAAAGTGACAAAACAATTCCTGCAATACGTATTGCTTTTGACGGAAAACGGGCAAAATAAAAGACCGACATCACCGTGCCTGCCAATGCCAGCACCACCATTCCGGTACCCGACCTGAGAATAAAAATAAAAATGATGAACCAGACTACTGATAAGCTGTATCCGGCTTTTTCATACCATTTCAGTGTAAATTCACGGCCGGCAACCATCCAAAACGAAATAAAAACTGCAAGAACAAACATCAGTGCCAGCCGGATATGTGAAATGAAAACTGAAATCTGGCGGTAATCGGTTGCTTTTGACCCGCTAATACCCATGTAATAAGCCAGCCCGATAAACGAAGCCACCCACAAGGTTGCAACAAAAAGGCCGAGGGCACGTTTCACCCACAAACGGTCAAGGTGCTGGTAAGATCCCAGCATTAACGGAAGCGACAGTAGCGGAAGTTTTATTTTCAGGTCGTGCATTCCCCAGTCAATATCGGTAGAATAAAACATGGCAATGACATGCAGCAGGTATATTGACATAATGGCCAATGCCGGTTTGTTGGTTTTCAATGTTTCCCATTTTTCACGAAATCTGCCCTCAACCAGCCAGCAGCCCAGCATTACAAACTGGCCAACACTGGTAAAATAGGGCGAAACAGGCAGGCTGATGCACACCAGGCATAAACCCCAGTAAAATACAGGCCATGAGAGGAGAAAAGCACGGTATTGTAATATTTTGTGTAAAACAGGCGCCATATAACCCAATGGTATGTAGGGTCTAAAGATACAATGATTTTTTAAATACTGTCCGGAAAATATTATTCTTAAAACCTGTAAAAAGTTCCTATTTCAATGGTTGGCCATAGCACGGTCTCATCAGGAAAGCTGAAAACAGCAAGCCCTGCCATAAAATTAATATCAAACTCATCGTATGTATTATGAATCCCGGGACCAATACCAATTGAAAAGCCCAGTTCGTCGTTGTTGTACAGGTAATGGTTACCTACAAACCAGAACAGAGACGAATAGCGAAAATCTTTTATGGTTTGCAGATATGCCATTGCAGCACTGATAAATACCTTTCTACTATCGGCTATGGGAAGTAAGGTAACCTGGAAACCATGCTTTTTGGGCCAATAAATATATGAAAAACCAATACCTGTTGTTCCACCAAGATTAAAACCGATATAGCGATCTCCTTTATCCTGATTCCGCAACCTGATAAGGCTGTCGGTCGGGTTCTGGGAGTAGGCCGTGAGAATCACCTGGCAGAAAAAAGCCAAAAACACAATCATTTTCTTCATTCAACGGCAATTTTATTATAAAGATAAATCTTTTTTTCAGATATAAAACCCGAAATAGTATAATTTATTATTTAATTTAACTTTTTACTTCATTTATCGTATATTATTATTACAAAATAATTTAAAAATCATCCTTATGCTGAAAAGAACCCTGTTTTTTGGAAATCCGGCTTACCTGAGCCACAGGCAGAACCAGGTGGTAATACAATATCCCGATGGAAGTAAACCGGAAACAACTTTACCTGTTGAAGACATTGGTTTTGTTGTACTTGAAAACCCTCAGATTACTATTTCTGCACGTTTACTCGCTGCATTGTCAGAAAATAACACAGCCGTAATTTGTTGCGACGAAAAACACATGCCGTCGGGGTTAATGCTGCCCATTGCCGGGCATAGCGAACAAAACCACAAGATTAGAGCCCAGATAGAAGCCAGTCTGCCACTTTGCAAAAGCCTCTGGCAACAGGTGGTAACCGCAAAAATTCTGAACCAGGCAGCAGTGCTTGAAAAATACCGGAAGGCTTTTGAACCCATGCATTACTGGGCACAGAAAGTGAACAGCGGCGACACACAAAACCTCGAAGGCAGGGCTGCAGCCCATTACTGGCCTCAGCTGTTCAGCCATATCCCGTTTTTTACCCGTGAAGCCAAAGGCATAGCCCCCAATGCCTGGCTCAATTATGGCTACGCATTGATAAGAGCATCAATGGCAAGAGCCTTGGCCGGAACGGGATTGTTTTTAACCCTTGGCATTCATCACCATAATAAATACAATGCTTTTTGCCTTGCCGATGATATGATGGAACCCTACCGGCCATGGGTTGATGACCTGGTATATTCCATGACGCTGAATAATGCACTAAGCAACGACCTTACCCCTGAACTCAAGAAGCAATTGCTGCAGTTGCTTGCCAATGATATTTGTATTGATGGAATAACCAGCCCCCTGATGATTGCCATGCAACGAACGGCTGCTTCGCTGTGCGAATGCTTTGAAAAAACAGCCCGTAAACTCAGCTTACCCCAATGGAATCAAAACGTTTAAATCAATACAGGGTTATGTGGGTAATGGTATTTTTTGATCTGCCAACCGAAACGCAGAAAGACCGAAAACAAGCGGCATTGTTCAGGAAGAACCTGATCAGGGATGGGTTCACCATGTTCCAGTTCAGCATTTATACCAGGCATTGCCCCAGCCACGAAAATGCCGAGGTACATGTTAAAAGAGTCAAACGTTTTTTGCCACCGCTGGGCTTTGTAGCCATTTTCACCATTACCGACAAACAGTTTGGCATGATGGAGTTGTTTCAATCGCACGAAGTGGTGAAACCACAAACAGGATGGCAGCAACTTGAATTGTTCTGAAAAAGAAAAAGGCGACTTGCGCCGCCTAGAATGTTTTCACAACGGAATAATCCTTATTGTGAATTGCTCTCAAATTGTTTTTCAAAAATAAAATAATTATCTTTAAATGCAAAATATTTTATACCATGAAAAAAATATTGGGACTTGACTTAGGATCTGTTTCAATAGGTTGGGCATTAATAAATGAGCCAGAATCAAAATCAGAAAAATATTCAATTCAAGGAATGGGTGTGCGCATTGTCCCACTTTCTAAAGAAGACAACGATGAGTTTACCAAAGGAAATGCTATTTCAAAAAATGCAAAACGAACTGAAAAAAGAGGTGCAAGAAGAGGCTCACAAAGGTATAAATTAAGGCGAAAAGCTTTAAGTGAATGTTTAATCAGGTTGAATATGTTGCCAGATAAATCATTGTTCCTAATTTCTGCATTAGAATTGTACGGATTACACGATAAAGCTTTAAATGAGCAAATTTCGTTACAAGAAATAGGTCGAATCTTTCTGCATTTAAATCAAAAAAGAGGATACAAAAGTAACAGAAAAGCACAAAATGAGGAAGAAGAAAAGGGAATTGAAAGCAAAGATGCTAATGAAGAAGAGACGATTCCAAAAAAAGAAAAAAAGAAAGGATATTTAGATTTAATAGCAGATAGAGAAAAGCTTATTGAAAGTAAATCATGCACAATTGGTCAGTTTTTTTATAATGAATTAAAAGAGAATCCGCAATATAGAATTAAAGAAAACATTTTCATGCGAAGTAGTTATGTAGATGAATTCAATAAAATATGGGATTTTCAAAAACAATTCTACCCTGAAATATTAAATGATATTAATAAAATCCATATACGTGATGAAATCATTTATTATCATAGACCATTAAAATCTCAAAAAGGTTTGGTTTCGGTTTGCAAATTTGAAGGTAAAACTTATGACGACAAGAAACAAAATTATGAAAAACAAGTATTTAGTGGTCCAAAAGTAGTTCCAAAAAGTTCACCTTTATTTCAGATTTCAAAAATATGGCAAGAACTTAATAATATTGAAATTACAAGTTTTCAAGCCATGAAATCAAGAAAATCGGATATTATTTTGGAAAAGATTAGGATCGGATTTGATGAATATGGTAAGCGCAAATTGACGCTTTCTGAAAAACAAAATTTATTCAATAAGTTGAATTTAGGTGAAAAACTTACTCCTAAACAAATACTTGAGGAACTTGGCTATAAATCAGGTTATAATGAATTTAAAATTAACCTCCGAAATGAAAAATTTATGGAGGAAAATCGAACTATTTCAGCGATTAAAAAAGTTTTTGAAAAGCATGATATACAACGAAATGATTTACTTCGATTTGATCTGGAAACTGAGGATTCAGGAAATGTAAATAAAGAAACAGGTGAAATGTTTCGACGTGTTAAAGTTAATTTTGAACAGCAACCCTTATATAAACTTTGGCATTTAATTTATTCCATTGATGAAGTAAAAGATTTGGAAAACTGTTTAGTAAAAAATTATGGTTTTGAAAAGGATGCTGCCAAAGATTTAGCAAAAATTGATTTTGCAAAACAAGGATATGGGAACATGAGTGCAAGGGCTTTGCGCAATATTCTACCACATTTAATGGATGGTATGGATTATGATGATGCATGTTGCCTGGCAGGTTATAACCATTCAAATAGTTTAACAAAAGAGGAAAATCAAGTTCGTGAATTAATTGATAAATTGGAATTATATCCAAAAAATAGTCTTCGGCAACCGGTAGTTGAAAAAATAATTAATCACGTTATTAATTTGATAAATGATATTATTGATCCTGAAAATGGTTTTATTACAAAAGAGGAACGCCTTGCAGAAGATAAATTTGAAATCAGGGTTGAATTGGCACGTGATTTAAAGCAATCCGCTAAAGAAAGAAACAATACTTTTAAAAACAATTCAGCAAAGGACAAGAAACATAAAGAAATTGAAGACAGACTCAGAAATGAATTGGGCTTTAGTCGTGTAAGCTCAAATGATATTGTGCGTTATAAATTATGGGAAGAATTCGGTTTCATTTCACCATACCAACCTTCCAAACCAATTTCGTTGGCCGAGGTCTTTAATCAAGTTTCAGGCATATTATATGATATAGAGCATATTATTCCAAAATCAAGGGTTTTTGACGATTCCTTTTCAAATAAAACATTATGTCCAAGAGGAATGAATTCCGGTGTGGAAGGGAAAAATCAGGATACTGCATACGACTTTATGAAGAAACTTGGTGAAGACAAATTCCATGAATATATTGAATTCTTGAAAAAGAATTTGTATCGAAAGAATGGCATAAGTAAAGCGAAGTTTAACAAACTCATGATGCCTGCCGATAAAATTCCTCATGATTTTATAGACCGTCAAATGCAGGAAACCCGATTTATAAGCCGTGAGGTTAGAACTTTACTTCAAAAAGTTTGTCGAAATGTTCATACAACAGTTGGAACTGTTACATCGCGGCTAAGAGTTTTGTGGGGTTGGGACGATATTTTAATGTCGCTTCAAATAGACAAATACCGTGAAAATGGGATGACCGAAAGTATAGAATTTGTTAAAGACGGACAGGTTCATTATAAAGAACGCATTACAGGATGGAGTAAACGCGATGATTACAGGCATCATGCTTTGGATGCCCTTTGCATTGCAAGCACAAGCCAGAGTATGATTCAGAGAATAAACTCTTTAAACTCTGAGCAAACCAGAAAGGAAATGTATGATGAAACAATAAATAAAAATTATAAGGAAAAATTGAGTTTGCTTGAGAAATCCCTTATTGAAAAAAAACCTTTTAATACAGAAACGGTAAAAAATGCACTGGCACAAATCCTTATTTCATTTAAGGCTGGGAAAAGAGTTGCCGTTTGGTCGAAAAACGTAATAAAAACCAAACAGGGTGAATTAGTAAAAAAAGAACTTACCCCAAGGGGAAGATTGCATGAAGAATCAGTAAATGGGCTAATTTCACATCGTATAGGAAATGACAATATTGTAAAAACAAGTGTTTTAAAGTATAAAGTTGGTTATGGGGCTACTGGTTTTATTTTTACCGGAAAAGAAACAACCGAACAGAAAAGTAAAATTGATAAAAAAACTGGCGTTGAAACTAAAAGCATAAGTCAGATAGAAAAAGCATTATTATGCATTGTTGACATTAAAGTTCGTGAAATTGTAAGACAAAGATTGACTCAATACAACATGGACATTAAAAAAGCTTTTGCTAAAGATTCGGGGCCATTGTGGTTTAATGAACAAAAAGGGATTGCAATTAGATCTATTCGGTGTTTTACAAACCTGGAAGCTTATGTCCCGGTTAAAAAAGATGAAAATGGCAACGAAATTGGTTTTGCTTTAACCGGGAATAACCACCATATAGCTATTTATAAAGATTCAGATAGCAATTATCATGAAAATGCCGTTACTTTCTGGGATGCTTTTGAACGTAAAAAAGCCAAATTGCCAGTTATTATCACAAAACCAAAGGAAGTTTGGGATCAGATTATAAATGATAAAATCATCAATCAAAACCTTATTGAAAATCTGCCGGAAGATAAGTGGGAATTTGTTACTTCTATGCAACAAAATGAAATGTTTGTATTTGGGTTAACTACTGAGGAGCTGGAAAATGCTATTACTGAAAATAATTATTCTTTTATTAGCAAGCATTTATTTAGAGTCCAAAAATTGGCTAAAAATAATTACTTTTTTAGAAATCATTTAGTTACAAGAGTTGACGATAAATATAATGAGAAAAAGAATGAAATGTTATCTAAAAAATTGGGAGATTTAATAATAGTTCAAAGTCTACATAATATGACAGGGATTAAAGTTAAAATTAATAAACTAGGTAACATAACTTTAATCAATAAAAAAATGTAATTCAATGGACTTAATTTCTTTACATAAAGAATTATTTTGGGATACATCCAACTCAGCTATAAATTCATTGAAAAGTAAACGATTAATTATTGAACGTGTATTTAATTTTGGATCACTTGATGAATTTCGGACTATTCTTCAATTTTATGGTATGGAAATAATTAAATCAGAAATAGTGGAAGCTGGTTGGTTAGATCCAAAAACCCTTCATTTTGCAAGCACCTTTTTAAAAATACCAAAATCAAAATTCAGATGTTACAAACGCAGGCAGTCGCACCCGGTTTACTGGGATTGATCAGGAAATTACAGTCGTTTGATTCACTTTCAGGTTTTTCGCTGGCCGGTGGCACAGGACTGGCCTTACTGATAGGACACCGCCATTCGGTTGATATTGATTTATTCAGCCAGTCACCCTTCGACACAGAAACCATGGTTGAATCTCTGGAACAAAATTTTGGTTTCAGGCTTCATTTTTCGGCCCGCAATACCATTAAAGGAATTATTGAAGGGATTATGGTTGATATTATTACCCATGCTTATCCGCTGGTTGACAAAATAATTGTAGCCGATGGCGTAATGCTGTATTCAAAAAAGGACATCGCTGCCATGAAAGTGAATGCTATAACAGGCAATGGCACACGGGCTAAAGATTTTGTGGATTTGTATTTCCTGTTACACGAATTCAGCCTGGAAGAAATTCTGCAATTTTATGGACAAAAGTACGCTTTGCGCAACGATTTTCATGCCCTGAAAAGCATTTGTTATTTTGCCGATATCGATGTCTCAGCCTGGCCAAAAATGATACTTGAACCCGGTTTAAGGCTACCAGCCGTGAAAAAATTTTTGCAAAAAAAACAAATAGAATACTTAAAACAATTTCCTACAAAGCAACAGGAATAAAAAAATGCCCCATTTTTGTTTTGGGGCATCTTTTCCCGACATAGTTTTTCAATCCTGTTTGTGAATCTAATATATTAATTATCAGGTCTTTGAATCAAGGTATCCTATGTCAAAGATCGTAAAAAAACAATTTGAAAGCAATTCACAACCTGAAAGACAAGCAGGATGAACAGATTGTGCCTATGTCAAAGATCGTAAAAAAACAATTTGAAAGCAATTCACAACGACAATTAAAACTATATGATTATGAGAACACCTATGTCAAAGATCGTAAAAAAACAATTTGAAAGCAATTCACAACCTGCACCTCGTACTCTTCTAAAATCATTGCCTATGTCAAAGATCGTAAAAAAACAATTTGAAAGCAATTCACAACCAACAATATGATGTTGAATTGCAGAAATTACCTATGTCAAAGATCGTAAAAAAACAATTTGAAAGCAATTCACAACCCACTTATGTTAAAGCTAAATACAAGGACGCCTATGTCAAAGATCGTAAAAAAACAATTTGAAAGCAATTCACAACTGATTATGTATTTTAGCATAAGGCACATCGCCTATGTCAAAGATCGTAAAAAAACAATTTGAAAGCAATTCACAACTAACGTTGAGGAAATGAGATTTAATTTTATCCTATGTCAAAGATCGTAAAAAAACAATTTGAAAGCAATTCACAACTGTAATTCTGTAAAATATTTTTTAACATTTCCTATGTCAAAGATCGTAAAAAAACAATTTGAAAGCAATTCACAACAGTTGATTAATGAACAGCAGCAGGCAGAAACCTATGTCAAAGATCGTAAAAAAACAATTTGAAAGCAATTCACAACCTAAAATCACCATCCGCATCACTTCCGATTCCTATGTCAAAGATCGTAAAAAAACAATTTGAAAGCAATTCACAACAATGAGGCCGGTTGCCCCTATCCGGTTCTGCCTATGTCAAAGATCGTAAAAAAACAATTTGAAAGCAATTCACAACAATACAACCAGGCGGTAATCAGCAGCCAGGCCTATGTCAAAGATCGTAAAAAAACAATTTGAAAGCAATTCACAACGTAATTCATCAGTATCTGAAATTTTTAAATCCTATGTCAAAGATCGTAAAAAAACAATTTGAAAGCAATTTTGGAAGCAACAAGTGTTAAGTGGCAAGCGACAAGTGTCAAGTGTCGAGATATCTGCCATGGTGGAGCCGCAAGCGAAAAGTGGTGCAACCCGGCAGGGTGGTTTGTGAATTAAAATTACTTTGATTTCCGGTTTAATGAAGGGTGTGTAAATTGAACTCTGTCTGGTAAAATTCTTCATTCATTTCAAATATA
>CAZLJX010000007.1:71261-144170 GCA_964559985.1 uncultured Bacteroidales bacterium | reverse complement strand
GATTTATAATACAATGAATATTTTAATCATAACACATAACTAGCAACTTAGATTATTTAGTTGCAGGTATAAGTCCGGTAATATCACTTGTAAAATTAGAAGTACCAGTGCCTTCGTTAGTAAAATAAGGACTTGTCAAAGTAGGAGTTGAACTGGTACTCCAGCAGACACCCTTTGCTGTGATAATACCATTACCGTTATTAATATTGGTTCCGCCTGATTTTGCTGTACGTGAGGTTACCTGGCTGGCCAAAGTAGTGGTTACCTGTGGCAGGGAAACATTCTGAAGGGTAGTAAACTCTTTTGGATCACCATATGAAGTTCCGGCAATATTAGTTGCATAGGCTCTATAATAATAATGAGTCAATGGTTCCAATCCTGTTGTAATATTAACAGAAAAAGTTCCTAATCCGGAATTTGTACCTAAACCGGCGCTACTATGAGGCCCAGAAATATCAGGATTCTGATCGGTACTCCAGCAAATCCCCCGATCGGTAATTGATGATCCGCCATTTCCGGTAACATTGCCACCACATATTGCGGAGGAGGAGGTAACAGTTCCAATTTCAGAAGTAATCACTGTAGGTTTTACAGCATCTAAGGTTTTAAAAGTGAGTTCTTTACCATAGACTACCTGAGTGCTGACGTAATAATATGCCCTTATAAAATAATCCGTACCTGCAGTTAAGCCTGTTAAATTTGCACTGAATTCTTTGGGTTTATCAGGATTTCCTTTTATTATTTTAAAATTTTCCAATCCCGGAGATGGTGAAGTATTGTAAACGAAACCAAATTCACCTGTATTTTCTTTTACCATATCGACCAGCACCCCGGTTACTTTAGCAGAATTCTGTTCTATATCGGTTACTTCTTTTGTTTCAACTTTATTGATACGTTCAATTTTTTCACATTGAGTTACAAAAACAGGAACGATAAGAATTACCAGGATTAATATTGTATTTTTCATATAGCGAAAGTGATTTTATTTACGTATTTCTGGTTAAATAATTCATTACAGTTTAAAAATATTTACCGGATGGTCCATGTTTTCCAGTCATCACCTACTTCATTGCTTATATTTAACTGGGGGTTTTGTTCTTTTCCATTGATTTGCAATGAATTCATCGATACATTTTTGAGCAGGTAATCATCCAGTTGTTCATAAGAAATTTCACCTTTTGTTTCCTGTAAGGCTTTAAGTAAAAAGTAGGTAAACATTCCATGTTGTTTCTGATTATAGGGGAGACTGCTTTGTTCACCACTGCTGGCGGTAAAACATACCAATTTACCCGAAGGGATTTCTATCCTTGGTTTCAGTTTTACCATCCGTGCCGATAGTAAACCTGATTGCCTTCCACCACCCGAAAAACAGGCATCGAGAAAAACAGTCACGCGGTCGGCACCGGTTTCACTGAGTTTGGTATAAATATCGGTAAGTTTAATAGCGCTGGTAATATTGGCAGCATTGACATCGACCGGAACAAGGTAAGGTACTTTGGAATTCTCATCAGGAAAACCATGGCCAGCGTAATAAAATATAATTTCAGCTCCCATTCCGTAGGTTTTTGCCATTTTGGTAATCAGTTCAATATCCTGGTTCATTCGCCCTGTCGTTGCATCGGTAAGCAACCTGATATTTGATTCAGGGATGCCAAACACTTTAACAGCATATTCCTTAAACCTTATGGCATCGTAACGGGCAAAAGCCACATTACTTTCTTGGGTCAAACCCTGTTGGAATGATGCATAATCTTCATTGCCAATAATAATGGCAAAACGGTTTGCAAAAAACCCCGGTTTAGCAGGAATATTTTCATCAACATCGGAAAGTGACGGGGCAAAATCGTTGCTGGTTTTGATTTTAATATTCAGATTTGCCTGGCAGCCAATATTGCATATATTTTTCTGATATGGTCATGGAAATAGGCAGGATGTTGTTATCTCCTTCTCTTATCTGATATTCATTATTAACGATAAAACGGAATGGTTTAGAAACTTTTTGTCCGGGCAGTAAAGTTCCGATTTCGGTTTTTAACTGTTCCCGTTTAAGGGGTTTAATATTAATATCGTTAATAATTATAGTAAAACTGACATTTTCGGCAGTTCCTTTTCCCAGGTTAACAATATCAAGCATGGCTTCAATAATATCAGAATTTTCAATGATATTGTTTATGTTGCCGTCAATTTCTTTGAATGTAAATCCACCATAGGCAAGCTGCGGGGCCTGGAAAGCTGATGATTCAATGACAAGCTTGACGGGTTCGGGTTTAAAACCCATGGCTTCTTTAAAATCGAAATTGAAATTAAATTTTCCATCAGGTATATCTTTTGATGCGGAAATTTTAAATATAAGTTTTTGAATTTCGTTAGGGGCTAAAGTAGGTAAACTTGCTGTCCGGTCGAAGCTAAAAGTTTCCGGGGCATCACTGCTTAAGCTGGCAATTAAGCCTTTTGCCGGAGCAGATCCTTTGTTTTCGAGTGTAAGAATAATTTCACCACTTTCAAGGGCATCGAGTTTCTGATTGTTGTTGGTTTCGATAAATTTAACCGATGCAAAGACTTTTGGCACACCTGTAATTTCACCTTCTTCAAGGTCGAGATAAAGTGCTTTTCTTTGTGGCCCAAACTGGTACTCGCTACCTGTAGTTGGGTTGATGGCGCGATAATTAAAAACCAGGTAGATTTCGCCATTTTCATCCAGCTGCCTGTCGGCTATTACTTTGACTTTATCGGAATTTGCTTTAAAAAATTTGGCCTCGTTTCTGGGTACTTTAACCTTGAAATTCTGATCATTAGTTACAATAGCAAATTCTTCAAGTTCAGCGTTATAATTTCCTTCAATTTCAAGTCCAAATTCGACTTGCCCAAACGATTTGCGTATGGTTTGTTCAAGAAACGATTTGTATTTTTTGGCATATTCAAGCATCATGGCTTTTTTATAATCATTTTGTCTGATGCGATAGGCTTCCAGCTCTGCTTTGGTCATGTATTCCTCGTCTTCAACATTAAAAAGCCCTGATGATTTCATTTCTGATTCAATTTGAACTGCATATTTTTCCTCGGCTTTTTTGAAATATTTCTCCAGATCAACTACTTCTATTTCAACTTTTTTCTGAAGTTGTTGGGCCAGTTGCGCATCAATGGCAGAAACTTTACCGGTACAATAAGGGTCGTTTGGCTGATATTTCAATGCATCGAGGTATTTTGCCCTGGCATCTGCCAGTTTTGTTATAGCCAGCAAAGAATCGCCTTTTAATTTTGCAATTTCAAACGGGGGTCTGGTATCAACCCAACGGCTTTTACTAACATTTGAAATATATGGAATTCCATTAAAATCGGGTTTGCTTCCCGATATTGGAATACTTCTTACAGCTTTCCCCTTTTTAGCTCCTGCATCAAGTAAATTTATTGTCCATATCGCTCCGGCCCCGGCTCCGGCAATCATCGCAATTTGTTGTGAAGACTGTGCACTTTCAAATAATGAATTTGCTTCATCAATATCAGCAGAATTTTTATAAGCGTTATAATCAGTTACAGATTTATAACCGTAATATGCAGCAGCACCGGCAAGACCATATCCAAGGGCTGTCCAAATCCAGTATGGTTTTCCCTTTTTAAGCTGATACTGTCCTAAACCGGGCATAATGAGTGACTTTGCAACAACACCTGATGTTTTTATTTTTGGTATGATGGCTGCTTTCACTTCAAAATATATCTCCTGCCCTGTAAAAATCAGTCCTTCTTTAGCAAATTCCCAAATAATGGTATGCTTTCCGGCTCCGGTAACCCTGCTGCCGTTAGCCAATACAGATGAGTGAATTATTTTTTTCCCCGGCATTGCTACCGGAATTGCCTGAACAATGAATTCATCGTCTGGTTGGGCGTTTGCAATATTAAAGGTAATATCAAATTTTTTATCTCCTTTTTCAAAATTGATATTTTCAATTCTCAGTTGATCTGTCTTTTGACAAAAAGCTATAAGATTGATCCCCATGAATATTAAGAGAATACATTGACGGATAATGCTGATTTTGCCCATGGTTGCTATATATTAATTAATTATGACTACAAAAGTAGTATTATTTTTTAAACCGAAATGAAGGAAATTACTGTTATTGAGCAGATTTTTAAAAATAACCATTACCCCGTTAATAAGCAATCCTTTCGGGGTACATCAAAAATTATTTATAATTTAAATTATTCGCAATCAATATCTTTTAGTGTCTCATCCCAGCAGTGCCACAGCTGGTCGACAAAAAATGCCGGGTTTTTGACCCTTCCGTTTTTGGTGGCCCTGTTCCATTCAATTTCAATCAGGTTATTGTTTACAACGCCATAAATATTATAATAAGCATTGTAGGGTTCCAGGTTGTTTATGCCGTAGAGAATGTAACCACCGTTATTAGGATCGCTGGGAATGATATTGGTGTATTTGATGTCTGCAATGGTTCCGTCGTTATTGTTATGCCAAACAATACCTATAAAGGTAGTCTGGCTGAACGGATTGTTGTATAATGTCCATGTCCCCTGGGTCAATCCGGTATCTGAAAAACCTTCAAACCATAAAAAATTCTGAAATCCGCCGGCACGTGAGATGTACATTTTCCATACTACCCCGGTGTCTGTCTTAATGCCATGCAATTCGGCAGAATAAGTGACATTGGCTGCTGTTACCGTGTAGGGCCATTTCCATTCATTCTGAGAAATTTCGACCGGTTCGTGGTTAAATGATTCCAGGTAAGAGGCTACAGGGACGGCCAGTGTAACCGTTAAAGCGAAATTCCACCATGCAACATTCAGGGCAGAAAAAACCCAGTTACGGTAAGTGTCTGTATTCATGCCTTTTTGGGTTGTGTCCTGCTGAAAATTACTGAAATCTATCACCATGGATGATTGTGGCGGAATCTGAGGTGGTTTGTTCTCTTCTTTCTTCTCACAAGCAGCAAAATTCAACATCAACATTATTAATAGAATAAGACCATTTCCTGAAAAGAATACTTTGTTTTTCATAAAGTTTAGATTTTAATCATTTAAAAAGAATATAAGTTACAACAAAAATTATGGGTTGTCAAATAAAAAATATGCTTTTAAAATAAAAAGGCCGTTGCACGCTGCAACAGCCTTTTTGTATCTGAATATAAGAGGATGATTATTCCATTTCTCCCATAAAGCTATCCAATTCGTCTATAAATGAATCGAAACCGGTTTCAAAAAAGGTATCAGCATCCATGGTTGAGCCGTCGCCAAAAGTAAATCTTGGTTTAATGTCCCAATAGGTATAGGTATAAGTTTCTTCAACATATTGTTCCAGCTGATAATCCCAATACCAGTATGAGTAACTTTCGACCTGTTTGTAAGGAATAAAATCAATGAGGGCAATAATGGTATTTTCGGCGGCATAACGAAGGTACATATCCGTATTGTCGTTTAAAATTCTGGCATTGGCGGCCATAAATGCTGAATCGGTATTATATTGTAATGAATCATTTTCAAGCTGTCGCATTGCGGGCATCAGTTCGTTGAAATTTACCAAACCTTCGAGTTTAATATTCATAACCTGTATGTATGCATTGGCATTATGAAGGATATTTTCCGGAATTTCCTGGTCGATGCTTAATTCAACATTATTTTCTTCAAAATTTCCTTCCATTCCGAAGTAGGTTTCAATCAGCACATCGTTGTTTTTTTTCAGCCATTCTTTAAAACTGGCTTTGTTGTGCGGGGTGTAGGTTACAGTAATACCCCATGAATACTGCATTGCTGTAAGTTCAATGGTTACAGAGGTCACATATCCCTGGTTATTGATATTGGTTTGATAGTTAAAGCCTAAGACCTCAGCATTATTAACTTTAAGGGTTGCATGCAGCGCTACCGGTATTTCAACGGTTTCGCCGGTATATGCATAAATTCCGTTATATACTTCAAAGCCGTAAATACGGAATTCGGCATTATTCTGGGTTCCTTCGGGGGTTGAGGGGAACCGGAATAAAATTTCGTTGCCTGTATCTTCGTAATCCCATTGCTCTAAGGTTGAGTTCCATGTATAAATACCGGTAAGCATATCCCATCCATCCATAAAAGTGGAATCATCGGTCATTCCTTTCAGTTGTTTGCCAACGAAGTCAGGATTGTTTTCAGAAGCAGAAGCAGCTATAGTAATGGGTTTCATCAATCTTACAATGGTCGAACGGTTAATGTTTTTTCCATCCATGCCACCGAAAGGATCGGCCATATTCATAAAATGAGTCATCGATTCGGCAGCTTTCCAGCTTTGTAAATCACGCATATCGCGTGCTTCGTTTATCATTTCAATACCCTGCAGCTGGATATTGGCTTTATTTTGTTCAACGGTGTAGGGTGCATATTTATCACCATTGTCTTCTTTTGTACAAGCTGTAAATGCAGCTACAATTGATAAACAAATGATAGAATAATGTAATTTTTTCATGGTTTTAATTTTTTTTTGATTTGAGGCAAAATTATATCCAAAATCTGAATTACACTCCATAAACCATGTATTTATACCAACAAAAGCATTATGTTTATCAAAAAGGATCATGCCAGTGATCATGAAACAGCAAGGCTTTTTGTGAAGTATTTATCTATCTTTGCTACATGGTAAAAGAAATAAAAAATATCATTTTTGACCTTGGAGGTGTTGTATTGCATATTGACCCTGATGCATCGGAAAGGGCATTTAAGCAATTATTCACCGATGATAGCGGTGAAGTAGTTTTTAATTCTGTAATAAAGTCAGGTTTGTTGTGAAGTTTTGAATTGGGAAAATTCGGAACAGAATCATTTTTCAATCAGATACAGCATTTTACGGGTTCAAATATTTCTGTTCATAAGTTGTACCAGGCATGGATGGCCATGATTCTTGATTTTGATCCGGAAAAAATCCGGTTCATAGAAAGATTGAAAAACAGATATGCAGTATTTCTTTTAAGCAACACCAATGAAATGCATTATGCCTATTTAAATCAGAAATTTACAAATCAGTTTCAATATACTTCGCTCGATTCATTGTTTCACCAGGCTTTTTATTCTTTCAGGATGGGATGTAGCAAACCAGATGAAAAAATATTTATCAAGGTTTTAGAAGAAACCCGCATTAAAGCAGAAAATACGTTGTTTATTGATGATGCAGAAACCAATATAAAAGCGGCTGGAAAATTACATTTCAGGGTATGGCATCACAGCATGAATGATGATTTTAATGTGCTTGAAAATTTATTTTTTTCTGAAACCTTCGGTCATTGAATCGTAATTCAGAAAATAGTCGCCTTTGGGTAATCCTGAGATATTGACTGTTTTAGCCCTTCCTTTGAGCATTAATTCACCGTTATTGTTATAAATTTCATAACAAGTTTCGGCAGAGAATTCAATTTGGGTAGTTGGTTTTTCGGGATAAAAATCCACTTCGGGAACCGTTGATCTTATTCTGACTTCTTTGCTATAACGGGGTTTCCGGGTAAAATCGACCTGTTTAACCCTGAATTTATTTTCGCCTGAATGAAAATCGACCTTAAAGGAATATTCATTATTCCCCGGAAGGCCTTTACCCTGAACAGTTCCAATATTTACCCATTTATTCCATTTAAATTGTTCTATTACAAAAGGCAGGCTACCTGCTTCATCGGTGGTTACCCATTTCAGCCAGCCGTCTTTTTCTATTTTAATGGATGAAGTATTAAAGGTGCTCCTGGGTTTCAAAACTTCGGGATTTACAATCCTTGGTGTACAATTATCGGTGTGTTTAATAATAACCACAATTTTATCGCCAGGTTTGAGGTTGTATACAGCAAGGTCAATTTCAAAAGCACTGCTGTTTATTTCATCGTTCGATATTTTTCCATTTACCATGACCTCGAAAATACAAAAACCACTGCCTGAGGTCGAAAATGGATTAATGATATATAAATTTTTTCCCTGATAGATACCTTCAACCACTATTTCTCCGGAAAAGGCCGTAAGTGTGTAAAAAACAATGAAAATAAGCGTTGCAATATACTTAATGCATTGATTTTTTATAACTTGTTTTAAATATTGTGTCATCGGCCTTAATTGTTACAAGGCCAAAACTAATACATTTTTTATTATTCAAAAAATCGTTTTTCAGCTTATCAATCGATTTAGTTTTGCTTAAAGGATCAAATACTTTGTTTTCGAAAAAAAAAATGGCATTTTTGAAATCTTTCTTATTACTTTAATACAGGATTAAAATTATACAATTATGAAAGCATTCAAGGCATATGATATCCGGGGAATTTATAACCAGGATTTTAATGCAGACGATGTATATAAAATCGGATATTTTATTCCACGCCTGCTGAAAACCTCAAAAATACTTGTTGGCCGTGATGTACGAATTTCGTCAGATGAAATTTTTGAACGATTAACCTGTGGTATGAATGATGCAGGCGCCGATGTATATAATTGTGGCCTTGCCACCACACCCATGGTATATTTCGGAACCGCTCATTTTGGTTTCGATGCTTCGGTGCAGATTACTGCATCTCACAATCCACGCGAATATAACGGGCTAAAAATTTCAAAAACCCTTGCTTTGCCTGTCGGATATGACGAGGGGCTGAACCTGGTTGAAAAATGGATGCAGGAAGAAACCATAGTACCTGTGCCTGAAAGAGGGAAAATTTATGATATTGATGTTAAGACTCCTTACCTTGCATTTCTGCAGCAATATCAATCAGATTTATCGAACCTGCATATTGGTGTTGACTGTTCAAATGGTATGGCCGCCCTTTTTATCAAGGAATTTCTTGGGCAGGAGCCTGTATACATTTATGATGATCTGGATGGCACTTTCCCTAATCACGAAGCTAACCCGCTTGAACCTGAAAATGTTAAAGACCTTCAGAGACTGGTTATTGAACAAGGTTGCGATATCGGTGTAATATTTGATGGAGATGCCGACAGGGTGATGTTTGTTGATGATAAAGGAAAATTCATTTCGCCTGATTTAATGATTGCCTTGCTTGGACATTATTTTATTGAAGAAAAAGGATTGAAAGGCAATGTACTTCAGGACATACGCACTTCAAAAGCGGTGACAGAATATCTTGAAAAAATGGGTGCGACCGTGCATATGTGGAAAGTAGGCCGTGCTTTTGCAGCGCCCAGATTAAGGGAAATTGATGGTATTTTTGGTGGCGAACTTGCAGGGCATTATTATTTTAAAGATTTTTTCTATTCTGATTCAGGAATCCTGGCTTGCCTGCTTATTCTGCGAATTGTTTCAAAACTGAAGAGACAGGGACAGAAACTATCGTCGATCATAGAAAAAATGGCAATATATGCCAATTCGGGTGAGCTTAATTTCAGAATCAACAATAAATCAGGTGCGATGGAAGCAGTAAAAAATCATTTTTTACAATCGGAGAAATCTATTGCCGGGTACGATTTTGATGGTTTCCGCATTGAATTCAATGACTGGTGGTTCAATATAAGACCTTCAAATACTGAACCCTACCTGCGGTTGATAGCCGAAGCTCGTACCCAGGAACTACTGAATAAAAAAATTGAAACAATTAAATCTATTCTTGCCAAATTTTAAAATCGTCTTTTCCATGGAACATCCATTATATCTTTATAATACCTTAAGCCGGAAAAAAGAAAATTTTATACCCTCCAATCCGCCGTTTGCCGGCATGTATGTTTGTGGCCCAACGGTTTACGGACATGCCCATCTGGGTAATGCACGTCCGGCTGTGACTTTTGATCTGTTATTCAGGTATCTGAAATACCTGGGATATAAAGTCAGATATGTCCGGAATATTACCGATGTTGGCCACCTGGTTGATGATGCCGATGAAGGGGAAGATAAAATACAGAAAAGAGCACGGGTTGAGAAACTTGAACCGATGGAGGTGGTTCAGTATTTTACAGAGAGCTATCATCACAACATGGCACAACTGAATGTTCAAAATCCGAGTATTGAGCCAAGGGCATCAGGACATATTATTGAACAACAACAACTTATTGATAAAATTCTTGAAAACGGTTTTGCGTATGTAGTAAACGGTTCGGTATATTTTGATGTAGTGAAATATCATCAGAAATACCATTATGGTAAACTATCGGGACGTATCCTGGAAGATTTAATCAATACCACCCGTGAGCTTGACGGACAGGCAGAAAAACGCAGCCCGCTTGATTTTGCCCTTTGGAAAAAAGCCCAACCAGAACATATTATGCACTGGCCTTCGAAATGGAGCGAAGGATTTCCGGGCTGGCATCTTGAATGTTCTTCAATGAGTGTGAAGTATTTAGGTGAAGTATTTGATATTCATGGTGGTGGAATGGACCTGCTTTTTCCCCATCATGAGTGTGAAATTGCCCAATCAGTGGCTGCATTGGGAAAAGATTCGGTGAGATATTGGATACACAACAACCTGGTTACCATAAACGGGCAGAAGATGGCAAAATCGCTCGGCAATGCCGTTAGTCTTAACGAAATATTTTCAGGAAATCATCCTTTACTCGAGAAAGCATACAACCCTGTGACCATTCGTTTTTTCATTCTGACAGCACATTACCGTTCTACCCTAGATTTTTCTAACGAAGCATTACAGGCAGCCGAGAAAGGCCTGCAAAGATTGCTTAATGCAGCAAAGGCCATAAAAAAGATCCCTGCAGCTTCGCAATCGACCGTTAATATTGAAGAATTACGCCGCAATTGTTTCGATGCCATGAACGACGACCTAAACAGCCCGGTTGCACTGGCTAACCTTTTTGAGGGTGTCAGGATTATAAACTCAGCCATTGACAGAAAAGAAAAACTTACAGCAACCGATATTGACCTTCTGCAACAAACCTTTGATATTTTTCTTCTGGATATTTTAGGATTGGAGGAAAATATTAGTACCATGGCTCACGAAGAAATTTTAGACAATTTAATAGAAAGTATTTTAAAAATCCGCCAGGAAGCCAAACAACGAAAAGATTTCACCACCAGCGATCAGATTCGTGATATGCTTCAGCAACAAGGTATTATTATTAAAGACCGAAAAGATGGTTGTGATTGGGAAATTAAAATATAAAAAATATTTCTAGATTTTATATCTTTAATATTACTCATTTCAAACAAAGTAAAGGTAATTTGGTAAAAAATTTTCAACAAGTTTGAAAAATGATATTTATTTTGTTTTTGGTAAATATTTAACCAATGAAATTCCACGGTTATAAAATTGTTCTGGCTTTTTTCGATTACCTTTTTTTTAATCTTTCTTTTGCTCTTGCCTTGCGTATCAGGTTTTCTCCAGGCATCGATATTATTAATCTTGGGAAAGGATTTGTTGTTAATGAGTTAGTTATCTTTGCCTTTATTTCTTTTATTTTACTTTTTTTATTTGAAACCAATCAATTGTATAAATATCAGGTTTTTACCAATATCAAAAACCATACTACCAAACTTTTCAGGGTTTTATATATCGATGTACTTATCCCTTTGATAGTTGTTATATTTCTTTTCAGACTTGGCCCGCGATTTGAGAGCCGATTGTTTTTACTTTCGTTTTTAATGGTGCTGACCCTGGTATTCTTTCTTTACCGGGTTGTAATTTTCAGAAATATTTTTCTGTACCTTCAGAAACTTGGTGCTTTAAGGCCGCGTGCAGTTATATACGGAGCCGGAAAAAGAGGACGTGAAGTGATGAAAATGATTTGTGCCGAAACACGTTTTCATTTTCTGGGTTTCATTGACGATCATAAGAAAAAAGATCCCCGCCTGAATATCCTGGGGGATTTTAACCGTATTGAAAGCCTTCGCAGGCATGGGCTTGTCGATACTGTAATCATTGCCATCGACAACTTGTCGCATGAAAGACTCCAGGAATTAATAGATGAGCTGAAATTGCTGGATATACAGATTTTGTTGATTTCTGATCTTTACCAGGTATTGAGCAGGGTAGGGCATATTGAAAAATACGAAAAATTGCCCCTGGTTGAAATCAGCTATAACTCAAAAATATTGTTTTTACTGGTTATAAAAAGAGTCATGGATCTTGTACTTGGAATGCTTGCTTTGATATTATTATCACCGCTTCTGTTGATAGTTGCTGTTTTGATAAAAGCAGGTTCAAAAGGCCCGGTTATTTATACCCAGGTTCGTATTGGTAAAGATGGTAAACCATTTAAATTTTATAAATTCAGGTCAATGTATCTTAATAATAAACCGGATGAGCACCAGGATTTTGTAAAACAATTTATTAAAGGAGAAAAGATTAACAATGGTCCGCAAAAAATAATAAACGATCCACGTGTTACATGGATAGGACGTTTTATCAGAAGAACATCCATTGATGAATTGCCTCAGCTGTTTAATGTAATGAAAGGCGAAATGAGCCTTGTTGGCCCAAGGCCTTGCCTGCCTTATGAATACCAGGAATATAAAAACTGGCATAAAATACGTTTTATGGTAAAACCCGGATGTACGGGTGTATGGCAGGTGCGTGGCCGCAGTGAAGTATCGTTTGATGATATGGTGGTGATGGATTTATATTATATTCATAATATTTCACCATGGCTTGATATAAGGCTTATATTAAAAACCATCCCTGTAATGATTTTTGGAAAAGGTGGATTTTGATTATTTTTTCTTATCGGGAACAAATCTTCCTTTTTTAAGGTATATAATTCAGATATTTGTATATTATTGCCTCAATAACTGAAATAGATAATGAGATAAAAATGAAAGTTCCGTTTCTCGATCTTAAACCACAGCATCAAAGCATCAAGAAAGAAATTTTTGCCCGTCTTGATGCATTGTATGATCAAACCGAATTTGCTTATGGCAAAACCGGTAAAGAATTTGAAATGTTGTTTTCAGCATTTAATCAATGCCGATATGCTGTTGCCCTCGATAACGGAACGACAGCCGTTGAACTGGCGCTCCGATCGGCCGGGATAGGGCAGGGCGATGAAGTAATTACTGTTTCAAATACTTTTATTGCTACAGTGGCTGCCATTCATTTTACCGGAGCTACGCCTGTATTTTGCGATATTGATGCAAAAACATGGAATATTGATGCAGCGAAAATCGAAGAAAAAATATCTCCGCGTACCAAGGCCATTATTGCTGTTTATTTGTATGGACAACCGGCTGAAATGCTTAAAATAAAGAAGATTGCCGAAAAGTACCACCTGGTATTAATTGCTGATTGTGCACAATCGATTGGTTCGCAGATTTTTGAAAATGGAGCATGGAAACCTGCCGGTTGTTTTGCCGATATTGCATCATTCAGTTTTTATGCCGGGAAAAATATGGGTGCCTGCGGAGAAGCAGGAGCTATTGTTACAAATAACGAGAAGTATGCAGCTTTTGCCTCGGCTTTTCGCGATCATGGTTCAGCCGAAAAATACATTCATCAGTTTCCCGGACGCAACCATCGTATTGATGCATTCCAGGCAGCCATTCTCTCGGTAAAACTTAAATATATCAATACATGGAATGAAATGCGCCAACAGGTTGCCGGTTGGTATATTAATGAACTGGCCGGAATTGAAGGTCTTCAGCTTCCTTATGTTGCAAGGGATGTAAAAACAGTCTGGCATTTATTTGTGGTGCTGGTTGAGAACCGTGATGATTTTCAGCAGTATTTAGCTGCAAAAGGAATAGGAACCGCATTTCATTACAAAATTCCTGTACACCTGCAGCAGGCTTTCAGCCATTTAGGTTTAAAACAAGGACATTTACCGGTTACTGAGTATGTGGAACAAAGAAATATTTCACTGCCAATGTACCCTGAACTGACTCACGATCAGATAAGCTATACCTGTGAAGTTATTCGAGAATATTTTAAAACATCAAAAGTTTAAATAGAATGGAAATCAACCCGAAGCAAAATATCAACCAGGTGAAACTGGGACAGGATGTTAAGATATATGATTTTGTCAACCTGTATGGTTGTGAAATCGGAGACGGATCGAAAATAGGGACTTTTGTAGAAATTCAGAAAGGTGCTTTTGTTGGTCGTAATTGTAAAATATCATCTCATTCGTTTATTTGCGAAGGAGTACATATTGATGACCATTGTTTTATCGGCCATGGTGTAATGTTTATTAACGATAAGATGCCACGTTCGGTAAATCATGATGGTTCAATGCAATCCGAAACCGATTGGGTTTGTGTTCCCACCTTTGTTAAAAAAGGAGTTTCAATTGGCTCAAATGCCACTATTCTGTGCGGTATTACCATTGGTGAAAGAGCTATTGTTGGGGCTGGTTCGGTAGTTACCCGGGATGTTCCTGCAGGAGCAATTGTAGCCGGCAATCCGGCCAGGGTTCTTAGAATGATTGGAAATGAATGATTTTTTCACCTGTAAGATAAACAGGTAACCGGCTGGGAATTTTCTGATTTCATTGTTATGATTGAACCTTCGTGTCCGGAATTTGTTTATTAAATGAGTACAATTTTTTGAATTAACAAAATCATTTATAACTTGCTGGTTTTATATTAATAAACACTCAACATCAATAAAACTGGATACGATGTCGCTTTCTTATCGTTTTGCTTTACTTGGTTGCGGGCGTATTTGTTACAAACATATTGAATCGCTGAAAAAAATTTCTCAGGCTGATATCGTTGCTGTTTGCGATAATAAACCAGAGCGTGCGCGTAAATACGGAAATGAACTCAATGTTCCATATTTTTTAGATTATCGTGAAATGCTGAGGAATGAAAATATTGACATTGTTAATATTCTTACTCCTTCAGGAATGCACAGCGATATGGCCATTGAATGTATGGATGCAGGAAAACATGTGATTGTTGAAAAACCTATGGCCTTAAAAGTGAAAGACGCCGACGATATGTTGCGTGCCGCAGACAGAAACGGAGTAAGGCTTTTTGTTGTGAAACAGAACCGTTTTAATGCAGCTGTAATTAAGGCGCGTGAAGCACTGACAAGTAACCGTTTTGGGAAACTTGTACTTGGAACCGTAAGGGTTAGGTGGTCGCGTAACCAGGCTTATTACGATCAGGACGACTGGCGGGGAACCTGGGCACTTGACGGAGGTGTATTTGCCAACCAGGCAAGTCATCATATCGACCTGCTGCAGTGGTTTTTCGGCGATGTGGAGAGTGTTATGGCGGTAACCCGTACAGCACTCGTAAATATCGAAACCGAAGATACCGGTGTTGCCCTTCTTGAATTCACCAACGGAGCCATTGGTGTTATCGAAGCTACTACAGCTACACGGCCTGTTGACCTTGAAGGCTCTTTGTCGGTTTTAGGCGAAAAAGGTGCAGTTGAAATCGGTGGTTTTGCCGTTAATGTTATCAAAACATGGAATTTTTCCGAGCCTATTGACGATGACCAGAAAATATTAGCCCAATACGGTGAAAACCCACCCAATGTATATGGTTTCGGGCATGAAGCTTATTTCAGAAATGTCATTTCATCGCTTGAAACCGGGAAGGATGCCATTGTGGAAGGTTTTGAAGGCAAAAAATCGGTTGAAATTATCAACGCCATTTACGAATCGGCAGCCATTGGAGCAAAGGTTTATATTCACAACCAATTCAGAAACTCACCTTTAGGTAATACATTATGATAAACATTGCACTTATCGGTTATGGATACTGGGGGCCAAATCTTGCCCGAAACTGGAATCAGAATAAAAGAGCCTGCCTGAAATATATCTGTGATATTAAAGATGACCGTATTGCCCAGGCAAAAGTCAGTTATCAGCATACTCAAACGGTGAAAGATTATCACGAAATTCTTGCCGATTCATCGGTTGATGCTGTAAATATTGCTACTCCAATTTTTACCCATTTTGAAATAGCGCGGGATGTATTGCTTTCCGGGAAACATGTACTTGCCGAAAAGCCTTTGGTTGCTTCATCTCAGCAAATGGATGAACTGATAAAAATAGCCAGTGAAAAGGATAAAATACTCATGGTAGGACACACGTTTTTGTACAGCCCTCCGGTTATCAAAATTCGCGAAATTATTAAATCAGGAAGCATTGGTGAACTTGATTTTATTCAGCTTACACGCATCAATCTTGGACGTATTAAACACGATTACAATGTAATATGGGACCTTGCTCCCCACGATTTTTCCATTCTTGAATTCTGGACTGACAAACTCCCGCAATGGATTCAGGTTACCGGAAAATCATCGGTTTACAAAAATGTTTGCGATGTGGCATTTATCAACCTTTCTTACCCGGGCGATTTGCTGGCAAATATACATCTCAGCTGGTTGTCGCCGGTTAAATTAAGGCAATCGTACATTGTGGGTAAAAAACGTATGATTGTTTACGACGATACCCATCCATCGGAAAAAGTAAAAGAATTTGATATGGGTGTTGATATCATCAAAGAACCGGAAACTTTTGGTGAATTTCAGCTTACTTACCGCACCGGCGATATCCATATACCACATCTGACCAATACAGAGCCTTTAAGTGCAGAATGCAACCATTTTATCGATTGTATCGAAAGCGGTGCTACACCACGTACTCATTCGATGCATGCACTCAGGGTAATTAAAATGATTGAAGCTGCACAGGAAAGCCTGATGCGCAACGGAGAAAAAATTTATATTGAAATGTAAAATCCTTGCATGAAAAAATTTTTCCTCCAACATTTCATACTGTTTAATTTATTCATATTCTATTCTATTACTGAACTTTATGCACAGCAAACCGTGGTTATGCAGCACGATTTGCTTATCAGGTACGATAGTCTGTTAAACCATCTTGATAATGAATTTCATACAGGTTTGAAACCCTATTTTGTTCAACCTGCAATGAAAATCAATCCTGATTCAGTAGATGCTGCTTTACGCGTTAAAACCCATTATATCAATTGGTTTTGGCGAAAACTCCGGTATGAAAACCTGATCGGAATTGACACCCAGGATTTTAAATTAAATATCAATCCAGTGGTGATAGGTACAATTACCAGGCAAACCGATACTACGGCTTTTTTTTATCAGAATACCCGCGGATTCAGAATAAACGGAACAATAAGAGAACGGCTGGCTTTTGAATCATCGTTTTATGAAAACCAGTCAGAATTTCCGTCATACATCAGTGATTTTGTTAAAACCAATGGTATTGCTCCCGGGCAGGGTTTGGTAAAATCTTTTAAATCACATGGTTATGATTATGCCTATGCATCAGGCCTTGTTTCATTTTCGCCGGGTCGTTATTTTAATATACAATTCGGGCATGGCAAAAATTTTATCGGCGATGGCTACCGTTCGCTGCTATTGTCCGATGTCGGTTTTAATTACCCGTTTCTTAAAATTAACACTACTGTCTGGAAAATAAGTTATACCAACCTTTTTGCTACTTTTATCGATACCCGTGCCCCACATACTTACGAAGGAGGATTTCAGAAAAAACATGCCACATTTCATTACCTGAGCGTCAATCTTCATAAACGACTGCAAATAGGGCTTTTCGAGGCTATCATATGGCAGGATGCCGATTCAACGGGACGAAGGGGATATGACCTGAATTATTTCAACCCTGTCATTTTTTATCGTCCGGTTGAGTTTTCATTGTCTTCGCCCGATAATGCCCTGATTGGAGCCACCATGAAACTGAAAATCAGCAACGCACTTATTTTCTATGGTCAGCTGGTGATTGACGATTTTGACCTTGGAGGGATGAAAAAAGGACATGGTTATTTATTAAACAAAACCGGTTACCAGACCGGTTTGAAATATTATAATTTTTTAGGAATTCCCCATTTATTTATCCAGGCCGAATATAACCGCGTCAGGCCTTATGTATATGCTCATAAAAGCCCTTCGCAGAATTACACACATTATAATCAGCCACTGGCGCATCCATTGGGGGCTAATTTTGAGGAAATAACCGGACGAATTGATTACCGGATCAATGATTTTATTTTTCGTTATAAAATAAATTATGCCCGTTACGGAGCCGACACCAATGGTACGCACTGGGGGCACGATATTTTTATCAGCGATTTTAAAGCCCTGCGGGGTTTCCCTTCCTATAACAATACTGTTTTGCAGGGTTTACTGACTACGCTGACCTGGCATCAATTTGAAGTAGCTTATCTTCTTAACCCGCGATATAATCTCTGCCTTAATTTTAAAATTTCGATGCGCACCTCAGAAAATATGCTGAAAAATACTCATCAGAATTTCATAACTGCCGGGATTTCGACATCGCTTGAAAACCTGTATTATGACTTTTAAGACTTAAATAATGAAAATAATTATAGGAATTACCGGCGCAAGCGGATCTTTGTATACCCTGAGCCTGCTGGAGAAAATAAAAAAAATGAGCCAGATAACCTGCGAACTGATTTTTACACCCAATGGTAAAAAGGTTTGGGATTTTGAATTAAAAACAGCTGCCATTCCTTCTTTTACTACCTATCAACATGATGATATGTTTGCTCCGCCTGCAAGCGGAACGGCTGGCTACGATGCAATGATTATTTGTCCTTGCTCTATGGGAACAATGGCAAAAATTGCCCATGGAATTGCCGATAACCTTCTTACACGTGCTGCTGATGTTATGCTGAAAGAAAGGAAAAAACTCATTTTGGTGATCCGTGAATCACCTTTAAGCCTTATTCACATCGATAATATGAAAACCGTGATATTAGCCGGAGCTATTGTAATGCCTGCCAGTCCTGGTTTCTATTTTCATCCTTCATCGATAGACGAAATGGCTGACCATTTTACCGACCATATTTTACAATTGTCCGTAGCTGACACCGATGGTCGTCAGTGGGGCACAAATTTTTCCAAATTATAAAGCAATGATGAAAAAAAAGCAAAAAACAGGAAGCCGTGAGAATACTTCAAAAAAAAACAATAAAAATGCTATTTACGAGCAACTTACGGCATTAATGTCGAAAGAACCCGATAAAAATTTTACCTTAAAAGAAATATGTCACCTGCTTCATTTAAAAAATGTTAATGAACGGCAGCAGGTTGTTACCGTATTGAATGAGCTTATTAATGAAAAAGTGATTGAAGAAACCCGACGCGGAAAGTATAAATATATCTTTGCAGGCAGCTATATTACAGGCCGTGTTGACCTGAAAATGAACGGGTCGGCTTATATCATTTCGGATGAATCGGAGCAGGATATTTATGTTGGCGAAACCAATCTTCATCATGCCCTTGATGATGATGAGGTAAAAGTATTTGTTTTCTCCAGACGGAAATCAGACAGACTTGAAGGTGAAGTAGTTGAAATCATTAAACGTGCCAGGACGCGTTTTGTGGGTATCCTCGAAATTTCAGGAAGCTATGCATACCTCATCACCGATTTCAGTCATCTTCCGTACGACATGTTTATCCCGACAGATCAACTGAATGGAGCAAAAAGCGGCCAGAAGGTAATTGCTGAAATTCTGGAATGGCCAAAAAAATCGAAAAATCCGATCGGGAGAATTGTTGAAGTCTTAGGAACCCCCGGCGAAAATGATGTGGAAATTCATGCCATACTGGCCGAGTATGGTTTGCCCTATCGTTTTCCAAAACAGGTTGAAGAAAGTGCTAAAAGACTGAAGGAAGGCATAAGCACAGATGAAATAAAACAACGCCGCGATTTCAGAAGTATACCCACTTTTACCATCGATCCGGCCGATGCCAAGGATTTTGACGATGCCCTTTCGCTTCAAAAACTTGATAATGGGCACTGGGAAGTGGGAGTGCATATTGCCGATGTTTCATGGTACGTTACACCCAATACACCGATTGACAGCGAAGCTGCTGAACGCGGAACATCGGTCTACCTGGTGGACCGTGTTGTGCCTATGTTGCCCGAAAAATTGTCGAATCATATCTGTTCGCTCAACCCGAATGAAGATAAACTTTGCTATTCCGTTGTATTTGAAATGGATAATGATGCAAAAGTGCTTGATAAGTGGTTCGGCCGTACCATTATCAATTCAAACAGGCGCTATGATTATGACCAGGCGCAAAGCATCATCGAGACCGGGCAGGGAGAAATGGCTTATGAAATCACGACCCTCGACAAACTTGCCAAAAAACTCAGGACACAGCGTTTTAAAGCCGGTTCGATTGACTTTGAGCGCAGCGAAGTGAAATTTCGTCTTGATGAAAAAGGGAAGCCTCTTGGTGTTATATTCAAAGAAAATAAAGACTCCAATAAACTGATTGAAGAATTTATGTTGCTTGCCAACCGAAGTGTTGCTGAACTTATTGGTAAGCCGGCACAAAATAAGCGTCCCAAAACATTTGTTTATCGTGTGCACGATGAACCTAATCCGGAAAAACTGGGTAATTTTGCCCGTTTTGTAAAAAAATTCGGTTACCAGATTCAGACCGGTTCACGCAAAAACATTACTTCATCCATCAATAAACTGCTTGACCAGGTTGCCGGCAAAAACGAGCAAAACCTTGTTGAAACCCTTGCCATCCGTTCAATGGCGAAAGCGGAATATACCACACAAAATATTGGCCATTATGGCCTGGCATTCGATTATTATACGCATTTTACATCACCCATCAGACGTTACCCCGATATGATGGTGCATCGGCTGCTGCAACACTACCTCAAAGGAGGAAAGTCGGTCGATGCTGACCATTTCGAACAACTTTGCAAACATGCTTCCGATATGGAACAAAAAGCAGCATCGGCTGAGAGGGCTTCGGTAAAATATAAGCAGGTCGAATTTCTGGCCGACAAAATCGGGCAGGTTTTTGACGGGGTAATATCGGGGGTTACCCAATGGGGTATATATGTTGAAATTATTGAAAATAAATGCGAAGGAATGATTCCTTTGCGTGACCTTACCGGTGATTATTATATTTTTGACGAAGATAACTACTGTATCACAGGGTACCGCTCAAAAAGGACATTCCAGTTGGGCGATAAAATAAAAATCAAAATTAAAAAAGCCAACCTCGAAAAGAAACAACTCGATTTTTCGTGGGCAAGGGAATAATCAGGGTTGCATTTCCTTATACCTGGTCAGGGCTTCCTGCATTTCTGGCCAGAATTTTAAGGCTGAAATAAGACTTTGTCTGGCAGATTCATATTCCCCTGTTTTTATGTGCGAATAATATAATTGCAAATAGGCCATTGCTATTGATTTATCACGCCTGACTGAAGTTTCAAAAATTTTCCGGTCAAACCTATCGGGCATGATATTCTCAGGATGAATAATCAATTTGTTGATTTTTTCCTTGTCATTCCCTTTCGAATAGATCAGGTCACGCTTTAATCCTGACAGAACTATTCCCTGGTAGTTTGTTTTTGCATCAATATACATATACAGGGCTGCCTGCAATTGTTTCTGATCGTCGGCACGGGTATAAATATCTGCCAGTTTTTCAAAAACAGTCCAGCTGAAAGGTTCTGTTTTGTATGCTTCTTTAAGATGCTGAACAGCCTTTGCAGCCTGGCCTTCATTAATAAATAAACCGGCAAGGAAATAATGGCACATAAATGCCTTTTCAGGATTTTGCTCTATGGATTTTTCAATCACTTTGAAAGCTTTTTGTTTGTTGCCGCGGTTTGTAAATATGCGGGCAAGTTCAACGGCTGCTTCGGTAGCAGAAGGGTCGGTATTCAGTACCAGCTCAAATTTTCCGGCTGCACTGGTTAGTTTTCCCTGGCTAAGATCGTTTGCAGCCAACCCCATCAATTCATCCGTCTTATCAATGATCTGGCCAGGTATTCCTGCAATTTTTTCCGGAAAAAAATAAGTCAACAGACCAAAAATGATGAGTAATACCCAAATGGTTTTTATAGTTAACGATATGATATGATTGGACTGCATTTTAATCGGTATTATGCCAGATTAATGTTACCTTTTTCCCCGCAAGTCTTAAACGGTTGTAAACAACAGCGGCTTCGGCATTTTTTAAATTGATTACCTGGATTGGCAAACCACAGTTTTTGTTATAAAGAAACTGAACTTCTGAAGTTTCGGGGAAACCTTCGCCCCCTTTTCCATGCATTCCGCGTGCAACCAGAATAATATCGGGATTTTCGCGCATTAATGCCTTAATATCTTTTGAATTAAATATTTTTTTCCGGTCGGTCATTCTGAAACTGCCATCTGGAAAGACAGCAAAATCGAAATAAATCATGGGCAATCCATGGTAAATTGTAATGCCATTCCGGTAAGCCTTTAAGTAAGTTTTATCTGAGGAATAAAAAGTAACTATGAAAATTAGCAATATCAAGCCAATAAATGAGATAATAAAATAGCGGAAAATCCTGTTTTGAAAATTTTTAATGATTATAAACCATGTTCCCGTGGTAATAAGTGAAACCAGTATTGCAACCGGCAGATTTTCAATAGCTGTAAGCAGGGATGAAAGATATAAAAATGACAGCATAGACAGATAAATCCAGATCAGTTCTGGTAGCGGATGTGATGATGTATTGCTTTTAAGCCTGAATTCCATTCCGTTTTTTTTAAGCCATTCAGCTTTGTAGTAAACCAGATGAATAAAAACAAGTCCCAGTACAGACCCGAAACCATCTTTGGCAATATCGGAAATATCGAAAACACGGCTTGAAATAAAAGCCTGGAATGTTTCATCAAAAGTTGAAACTGCAAGTGCCGATAATACTGTTGCCCTGAGAATATAAGTGCTATTATAACCTTTGTAATGCAAATACCTGAAAATAAGGGCCGAAAAAATGCCATACGCAAAATAATGCCAGTTTTGCTGCAGGTCATACCAATCAAATCCCAGGTAAAAGTCTGAAAACCTGTGCCCTGCCATTATGGAAATCAGAATAATAATGATTCCTGCGATAGCATAAACATTCATTTTTTTATAAAACAGAATCACCAGAACAAGGCAGGTTGCTAAAGCAAAGAAAGCAATAACCGGTATTCTGGTATTTGCAACAGGAATCATCAGATGCGAAAAATAACCAATTGCCGATTGAAGGTAATTCTGCAACATAATAAAAGGCGTAGCAACCAGCAACAGTGCATATAAAACCAGGTCGGTGAAAAACCTTTTTTTTATTTCTTCTTTATCATTCATATCGCAGCCACAACTGGTTTTCACGATTATCTGCTTTGGCAGAAGCGATGGTCAGAGTATTCGGGGTTAATTTTAATTCTACGGTTTTTTTATATACATCTATCTTATCTCCAAATGAATTGATAATGGGATAGTTAATTGTAGCAATAATCATGTTGTGATTTGTAATAAATTGATTAACAAGCATTTCCTCTGGTTCAAACCCGTTTAGCTGGGCAATTGCAGGTGAGAACAAGATGAACGCACCGTCGTTTTTAAATTCTATGATCATTCCCTGGTAAAATCCTTGCTGACATATCCATTTACCATGAAGCGACCGGGGGGCCTTTTCATCATTACGGCAGGCACCGGTGATCATAATCATTATAATAATATAAATTAGTTGCCTGTGTTTCATTTTGAGATTACCTGGTATACTCCGTAAAACATTTTTACACCTGTTTCAATAATTTCGTCGGGGAAATCGTAATCGGGGTTATGTAAAGCCGGATATTCATTGCCACATCCAATACCAAACATAGCTATGGGGCAAAGGCCTGCATAATGAGCAAAATCTTCAGACCAGCGGAATGGGTTAACCGGTACAAGAATTTCCAGGCCTGCTTTTCCGGCAGCCTCCATCACCCATTTCACATTGGCTGAATTGTTGACCAGAGCCGGAAATTCATCTGAAAAGGTCATTTCGTATTTTAGATTGTATTTTTTTGAAATTTCCTCAATAAATGAATGGTTTAATGTCATAAGCCGGTGCATATCCTCATCGTCAAATGCGCGGAATGTTGCATAAAATTCTGCATTTCCTGGGGTAGTGCCAAAAGCTTTTTCACCGGTTTGAATATGAACAATGGTAACCAAAACAAAATTTTTAAAATCCGGTATTTCTTTCAAATCTTTTTTATAAAACTGTATCAGTTCGCCAATTGCCTGCACAGGGCTGATACCCGATTCCGGCCATGAAGCATGTGAGGTTTTCCCGATAAGCTTCAGCATCATTCCTTTTGATGCGCTGGCAAAAACATTGGGTTTAACAATTACTGCGTTCTTCTGAAAACCCGGGATATTATGCAAGGCAAATCCGTAAGCAGGTGAAAGGCCTTCACGTTTTATTTTATCAACCATTATTGGCGCTCCCTGCCCGTTTTCCTCTGATGGTTGAAAAACCAGAATTACATTTCCTTTGACCGGTGGATGATAAGAAAATACCCTTGCAAGGGCTGCAAGGATGGCGGTATGGCCGTCATGGCCGCAGGCATGCATTTTGTTTTGAATAAGGCTTTTATATTCAAGTGTGGTTGTTTCTGCAATGGGCAGGGCATCAATATCGGCCCTGTATAAAACATTGTCGCCTTCAGATTCTCCTTTCATTACTGCTATCAGCCCTGGTCCTTTCTCAGGCTGAATGATATCAACCCCTTCAACCGATTCGAGATATCTTTTTATGATTCTGGTAGTTTCATACTCATTCCCTGATAATTCAGGATTACGATGTATGTTTTTTCTCAATAAGAAAATTTCGTTCCAGTCTTTTTGTGATAACATAAAAACTTATGGTAAAGTTTCAAATTTACTTTTTTTCCATGATTTAAGGCCTTTTTCCAGATTTACTATTTTTTTAAAACCTTCCTGTTCGAGGATTTTACAAACCTGCAGGCTTCGTTCTCCTTTTTCACAATATACCAGTACCAGGTTTTCATGATCAAGGGTATCAGTAATTGCTTTTAGTTGCTTCTCATTGCCAGCCCACACGGAACCCTTAATATATCCATGAATTCTTGATAAAGAATCATTTACATCAATCACTACTAATCTGGGTATTGATTCTATGTAAGCTTTGAACTTTTCAGGGCTTGCCTGCTCAATAAGGTTTTCCTTATTCTGACTGAATAAGAAATTTGATAAACCTGATAAAATTAATAAAATCAATACTTTATAAATCATTTTCCGGGTCTGTTATTAAATCACTCATAATGCTGCTGGCAATAAACATACCTTTTTCGGTAAGCCTTATGTTTTTGTCTGATACGATGATATGGACTGAAGATATATATTTCTGTGCATTTACGGTTAAGTTTTTTATTTTTTTCAACGTAAAATCCTGTGCAATTTCTTCAAAAATTATTCCATCTGATGTTCTTAACCTTGTAATAATCATTTCGTTAAAAAAATCATGTTGAGATAATATTTCTTTTTCCTGCGGGTCGTTCCGTTGAAAAAAAGAATTGCAATAAGCATCTAATTGTGAAGGATTCCATGACCTGATTGTTCCACTGTAGGAATGAGCTGCCGGGCCAAACCCAAAGTAGGGTTTTCCGGTCCAGTAGAGCATATTGTGTACTGACCTAAAGCCTGTTTTTGAAAAATTAGATATTTCGTAATGCTCAAAACCATTATTAAACATGGCTGAGCATAATTTTTCGTATTGTTCCAGGCTTTCTTCTTCAGACAGTTCTGAAATTACCCCCTTTTCTGCCAGACGGCCAAAAACGGTACCTGGTGAAAGGGTGAAATGGTAAGCCGAAATATGCTGAATACCGAGTTTAAATGCATTATCAAGCGAATCAATCCATTGATCATTTGTCATTCCCGGGATACCGTACATCAGGTCGATGGAAATATTGTCAAATCCTGCATTTTTTGCCAGGTATACAGCATTTACAGCCTGAACGGAATGGTGCCTGCGATGCAGAAAATGCAGCATGTTGTCATTGAATGATTGTATCCCTATACTTAAACGATTTATTCCTGAAGCCCGGATGTTTTTAAGGTAATCGGCATTCAGGTCGTCGGGGTTGGCTTCAAGGGTTATTTCGGCATCGGGTAACAGATGGTGATGCTTTTTTATTTCGCTTAATATCAGATTTATTTCCTGTGACTTGAGTAATGAAGGTGTACCACCTCCAAAATAAACCGATACGATTTCCTGTTTGCTTGTCCCGCCCTTTTTAAGTTCAATTTCAATTTGAAGTGCTTCAATAAAACGATTTTTTTTTGCGAGATTTGCCGATGAATAAAAATCGCAGTAGTAACATTTGGATTTACAAAACGGAATATGAATATAAATACCGGTCATTTTGATAAAAACAGCCTAAAAGTAAGAAAAATATGAATATGCTGAAAAAATGCGGTTTATCATTTTTATGTATTTATAAGCACAGGTATGCAGTTTTATGGACTGTTGTGATTTTGATATTGACATTAGTACCGGCACCAGGACTCGATAAATTACCCCTGATACCAATACCACATTTCGATAAGCTGGTTCACTTTGGTTTGTTTGGAATTTTATCGGCAATTATTCTTGTTGAAACGCAGAATTATAAAGCCAAAACCCCTTTTTTTATCATGTTGGTATGGACAACCCTGCTGGCAGCAGCAACAGAAATGCTGCAACATTGGATGCATGCCGGCCGGACAGCCGATCTGGTTGATTTTATAGCAGGAATGGCGGGCAGTTTTGCTTCAACAGGTTGGTACTATGGTTTTTTCCCCGGAGTACAACCAGATAATTAAAGGCAAAATACTAAAACAGATTTTTTTTCCTGAAAATATAAACGCTGGTGATTGATATAAGCAATGAACCGGTCAAAATAATGATAAAAGCAAACGGGTTATCTTCGAAATAATTAGGCACATTCATTCCATAAATACTTGAAACCAGCGTAGGAATCATTAAGATGATGGTGATGGAAGTAAGTTGTTTCATTACTACGTTGAGGTTGTTTGAGATAACAGAAGCAAAAGCATCCATCAGACCGCTCTGAATATCGGAATATATATAAGACATTTCCAGCGCCTGTTTATTTTCAATCAAAACATCTTCGAGCATATCTTCATCTATTTCGTTGAAATTTACAAATTTGGCTTTCTGAAGTTTATGCATCAGCAACTCATTTGATTTCAGCGATGTAATGAAAAAAACCATGCATTTTTCCATTTTCAGCAATTTGTGAAGCTCTTTGTTTTTGGTTGATTTGGCCAGTTCCTGTTCAATATCGTTGGTAAGCCGGTTAATGTCTTTCAGATATTTGAGGAAGTGAGTTGCCGAAATGAGGAATAGCTGCAAAACAAAATTTGATTTATTATCAAGTTTGGTATGAATATAACGGGGAGAATATAATAATTCTTTTATAATTTCATTTTCCATCAGGCAGATGGTGATAATGGAATGAAGCGAAATAAGTACGCCCAAAGGCACAGTAAAATATGGAACACTATGGTTTTCGTTAAAGACCGGAATACGGATAACGATCAGCAACCAGCGGCCTTCCATTTCGGTACGTGAACGTTCATCAATATCAAGGGTATCTGTGATGAAATCGATGGGAACATGATGTTCATTTGCCAGCAGGTCAATTTCGCTCCTTGTGGGATTAATAACATTTATCCAGCAGTTTTTTTCATACTTGCTGATCTGTTTCAATCCATCTTCCTGTTTCCAGATTGTCAGCATAACGTTAGATTTTTAAAATCATTAAATTAATTGTAATAAAATAGCTTTCAATGCATTTCATCATTGAAACGTCAGACTGACTTATTGTTGTTGAAGGTTTCATAGGTACCTTTTTTTATCCAGGTACCAGCGATTATGGCAGATACCTGTTAGTTCGACATTTTTTTTATGTTGCGCCTATCCGCCGGATAATCGTCCATATTGTAATTTTTGTTTACGCCTCAAAAATAGAAAAATTAATTCTTAATCACATACTTCATGATCTAAAAATTCATTATTTTTTAATATTTCAAACAATTACATATTTTTGAATGTTTTTTGGATGATCTAAGTTATGAATTTGAAATATTTCAGAACCGGGCTCGCTGTTATTTTATTTTCAGCCTATTTATCAGGGCTGGGCGATTTTCATTTTCATCTGCATCACTGCCTCATGACCGGGAACATAGAACTGTTAAATGAAAATCAGCCCGTTAATTGCTCATGTTGCCATGTTCATGATCATTTTCAGTGTAATGCCGTAAAAAATCATTTACCTGCTTATTCAATACAATGTTGCTCTGTTTCAGTTATTGACCTTGTTTTTCAACCTGTCATAAAAATCCAGCCTTTTATAATTCTTCCCTTAACATTTTTTAATTCAGGAGGGTGGATAAATCGTATCCGCTTATGTAAATTCTATCAGACAGTTCCATATGTTTTTCATGAAAATGAAAAGCCATTTTTCAATGATATGGTAATTTCCATTTGTTCGTTATTGATTTGATTTTCAATTATTTTTCGCTTTTTGAACGGTAATATTTCAAAATATTGCCCTATGGTTATTTTTATGAAAGCGAATGCGTGTTTGCCTTATAATAATTGAAAAATCAATGAAATAGTTATGAAATATTATATTTTAATTTTCCTTATCCTGGTTACTTTTTCCGGATTTTCGCAGCATCAGGTTTTAAAAGGGAAGGTGACTGACAGCGCTACCCGTCAGCCACTTGAAAATGTGACGGTCTACTGGAAAGGGACAACCACCGGAGCCATCACTTCGCAAAAAGGGCTTTTCAGCATTCATATGGAAGATCATGCTGAATTTCTTATTTTTTCTATGATTGGATATAAAACCGATACCATCAGGGTTACAGATAGGGATCATTTTGTAGACCATTTGATGATGCCCGATAATAAAAGCATTGAAGAAATAAGGATCCAGGCCAGCTTGGATGCCGCTTATCTATCGAGAAAAGACGCTATTTTAACATCAACCATTACCACTGCCGGACTGCAAAAGCTTGCCTGCTGCAATATCGGAGAAAGTTTTGAAAACGATCCATCGGTTGACGTGGGTTTCAGCGATGCTTTATCGGGGGCAAAACAGATTCAGCTGCTGGGCTTATCAGGAATTTATTCTCAGATCATGATAGAAAACATACCTGCCATCCGTGGTCTTGCCACACCTTATGGTTTGTCACTCATCCCGGGAACATGGATGGAATCTATCCAGATTTCGAAAGGCACTGCATCGGTAATCAATGGTTTTGAATCTATAACCGGGCAAATCAATGTTGAATTACGGAAACCCGACCGCAGCGATTTTGTTCTGTTCAATGTATATGAAAACAGCCATCTGCGCAGTGAAGCCAACCTGGTTTTTGCACCCAATACCGGCGAAAAATGGTATACTTCGGTTTTAGCTCATGGTGGATATAATACTTACATTGAAGATCATAATCATGATGGGTTTGCCGACAACCCTCAATCAAAAACCCTTAACCTGATGAACCGGTGGAAATATGACAGTCATCCTGTTGTTGCACAGGCTGGTATTGCTGTTTTTGGTGAACAACGTACCGGAGGGCAGACAAATTTTATCGAAAAAAATAATGTAGCACCTTCGTATGGAATACAGGTGAATAATTACCAGGTCAGTTCGTTTGCCAAAACAGCTTTTGAGTTGCACGATTTATCGGAAACCAGTGTTGGAATACAGTTGCACCAGCTTTTTTACCAGCTTGAATCGGGTTTTGGTACACGCCGTTTCAACGCCCGACAAAACACGCTTTATGCCAATGCAATTTTTCAAACCATTTTAGGGAATACCAACCGGCAACTGTCTGCAGGCCTAAGTTACAGGTATGACAGGGTGGATGATTTACTTGCCGATACTTCCCAAATGAATGAAAGAATGCCAGGGATTTTTTTACAAACTACTTTTATATTAACCCCTTCCGTTACAGTAATGACTGGTTTGAGGGTTGATTATTCAGAAAATCCGGGTACGGTATATACTCCGCGCCTTCACCTGAAATGGGGATTGGACAGCACAAATGTATTGCGTATATCTCTTGGTAAAGGATATCACTTTGCAAACATTATTCCGGAAAATCTGAATTTGCTTGCTACCTCGCGTCAGATAAAAATTATTGATAAACCCTGGCTTGAAGAAGCCTGGAATGCAGGAGTTAATTTTACTTCGCATTTTAAATTTGGGCATCATCAAAAACTCACCACAACGATTGATTATTATCATACATGGTTTCAAAACCAGGTGATTGTTGATTTGTACCAACATCCGCAGCAGGCTGTAATTTATAACCTTGATGGCAAATCGTTTTCCGACAATCTGCAGGGACAGATGATTTACCAGCCGTCCGAAAATATTGAGTTTAACCTTGCAGGGCGTTTGTCCATGGTAAAAGCAACCTACAATGGCGTTTTGCGCGAAAAGCCGCTTACAGGAAAATACAAAGGATTAATTACAACTACCTATTATACTGCATGGAAAAAATGGAAATTTGATTTTACTGCGCAGTATAATGGAAAAAGCAGACTGCCAAATACAGCATCAAATCCTCAACCCTACCGCCTTGATGATGAATCTCCGGCTTACTGGATGATTTTTTCACAGGTTACACGTAATTTTAAACATTTTGAAATATACGCCGGTATTGAAAACCTGCTTGGTTATGTACAGAAAAATCCGGTCATTGCCGCTGACGATCCGTTTGGGCCTTATTTTGATGCTTCCATGATATGGGGGCCTGTCAGTGGGCGGATGTTTTATACCGGATTCAGATATAAAATTCATTAAATATCAATATAATATGAAAAGAATAGTTCCTTTTATCCTGACTTTTCTGAGCGTCATCTATATCTATGCTCAGGATAATAAGTTTACCGAAATTTATATTCTAACCTCAGCCCGGTGCGGTATGTGTAAAGAAAAAATTGAAACCGCCATGGCCTATGAAAAAGGTGTGAAAGAATTTAACCTTGATTTAAACACTAAAAAACTGAAAGTAATTTACGATGAAAATAAGACCAATGCAGTGAAAATCCGCAAGGCAATTTCAAAACTGGGTTACGATGCCGATTCGGTGAAAGCCGACCCAAAAGCTTATAAAAAGCTTCCGGCCTGTTGCAAAATCAATGAACCCAAATCATCTGATACCTTGCATGGTGATTAAAATACCGGATTAAACCTGAGTTTATATTGTATGATTGTCTGTTTCCTGAAATGAAAAAGATCTTCATGATCCATTATTCCGGAATTCTTTGTTAATTTTGCAGTTATATTTTTTTTCATGCAAGATATCCGAAAAATAATTCAGCAACGCGTGCTGGTGCTCGATGGAGCCACCGGAACCATGATACAGCAATATAAACTATCCGAAAACCAATTCAGGGGAAATGAGTTTGCCGGTCACTCCTGCGATCTCAAGGGAAATAACGATATTTTATCTGTTACCCAGCCCGGAATCTGTAAGGAAATTCACCGGCAGTTTCTCGAGGCAGGTGCCGATATTATCGAAACCAATACATTTAATGCCAACCGAATATCTCAGGCCGATTATAAATGCGAAAATTTTATCAGCCGGATAAACCTGGCTGCTGCCCGAAATGCCAGGCTTGTGGCCGATGAATTTACAAAAAACACACCATTAAAGCCCAGGTTTGTGGCAGGTTCAATGGGGCCAACCAATAAAACAGCATCCCTCTCGCCCGATGTCAACGATCCTTCATTCAGGGCTGTAACATTCGATGAATTATCGGCTGCATACTATGAACAGGCTGAAGCTTTGATCGATGGTGGTGTTGACCTGCTGCTGGTCGAAACCATTTTTGATACCCTGAATGCAAAAGCTGCACTTTTTGCCATTGAACAACTTCAGCTTAAAAAAGGTACCAACCTTCCTGTCATGGTTTCGGTAACAGTTACCGATAAAAGCGGACGTACCCTTTCGGGACAAACCCTCAATGCATTTCTTATTTCCATAGCACATGCCAATATTTTCAGTGTTGGGCTGAATTGCTCGTTTGGTGCCGATACTTTGCTGGGTTTTCTGAGTGAATTATCTGAAAAATCGCCATGGTATTTAAGTGCATATCCCAATGCGGGTTTGCCCAACCAATTGGGCGAATACGACCATACAGCCTGCATTATGGCAGGTTTTATTAAAGAATATCTTGACCGCAACCTGGTCAATATCATTGGCGGATGTTGCGGTACTACCCCGGCTCATATTGCAGAAATTGCAGAGCTGGCAGCTGACGCAAAACCATATATTCCTGTTTCCCTCGATAATATTACAAAATTATCAGGGCTCGAACCGCTTGAAATAAAACCGGAAACTAATTTTGTCAATATCGGAGAACGTACCAACGTGGCTGGTTCGATAAAATTTGCCCGTCTTATCCGCGAAAAGAAATACGAAGAAGCACTGTCTGTTGCCCGCGAAATGGTGGATGGTGGCGCACAAATTATTGATGTTAATATGGACGACGGCATGCTCGATGCCCGTTCTGAAATGGTGAAATTCCTGAACTTAATGGCCGGAGACCCTGATATTTCGAGAATTCCGGTCATGATAGATTCATCAAAATGGGAAGTGATTGAAGCTGCACTGAAATGCTGCCAGGGAAAACCGGTGGTCAATTCCATCAGTCTGAAAGAGGGAGAAACTGATTTTATTGAAAAAGCCCTGAAAATCAGAAAATACGGAGCTGCTGCGGTGATAATGGCTTTTGACGAAAAAGGTCAGGCAAGCTCTTTTGACCGTAAAACCGAAATCTGCAACAGGGCTTATCATTTGCTCGTCAGCAATGGTTTTCCTCCCGAAGATATCATTTTCGACCCAAATATTCTGGCTATTGGAACAGGCATTGAAGAACACAATAATTATGCTGTCGATTATATTGAAGCCACACAATGGATTAAGAAAAACCTGCCTTATGCCAAAGTAAGCGGAGGTGTCAGCAACCTGTCATTTTCATTCAGAGGCAATAACCTGGTGCGCGAAGCCATTCATTCGGTTTTTTTATATCATGCCATTAAAGCCGGGATGGATATGGGTATTGTCAACCCCGGAATGCTGATGATATATTCCGACATTGAGCCAGAATTGCTCGAAAAGGTTGAAGACCTGGTTTTGAACCGCCGTCCCGATGCAACGGAAAGATTGATTGAATTTGCACAACATCTTAAACCAGCCGGTGAAAAAGAACAGAAAACAGAAGAATGGCGTAAAGGAGGCCTGGAGAACCGACTTGAATATGCCTTGATAAAAGGAATACCCGAATATCTTGAGACTGACCTGGCCGAGGCATTGCAAAAATATCATCCGGCACTTACCATTATCGAAGGTCCATTAATGCAGGGTATGAATATTGTTGGCGATTTGTTCGCTTCGGGGAAAATGTTTCTGCCTCAGGTTGTAAAAACAGCCCGGGTAATGAAAAAGGCCGTTGCCATTCTGCAACCTTATATCGAAAAGGAAAAAACAACAGGTCAGAAATCATCGGCTGGTAAAATTTTACTGGCAACTGTCAAAGGTGATGTCCACGATATCGGGAAAAATATCCTTGCCGTTGTTTTGGGCTGTAACAATTTCGAAGTAATTGACCTGGGGGTAATGACTCCAGCCGATAAAATCATTGAAACAGCCCTGAGCGAAAAAGTGGATGCCGTTGGCCTGAGCGGGCTTATTACCCCTTCGCTCGATGAGATGGTGCATGTAGCAAGGGAAATGCAACGCCGTAATCTTTCTGTTCCGCTTTTTATTGGTGGAGCAACCACCTCAAAGGTGCATACAGCTGTAAAAATTGCCCCCGAATATCAATCACCGGTGGTTTATGCCAAAGATGCCTCACAGGGGACTGCTTTTTTCTCCAATGCACTTAATGCTTCTAAAAGCGAAAATTTTTTCAGGCAGCTTAAAGAGGATTATTTGGAAGTGGCATCAAAATATTCTAAAACCAGCAGGGATTCTTATGCTTTGCTTGAAACAGCGCGGAAAAATCCTGCTCCGGTAATGCATAACGGATCAACAATTTATAAGCCTAATCAATTAGGATTGATTGAACTGATAGATTATCCGGTTACTGAAATACAGAAATACATCAACTGGACTTTCTTTTTCAATACATGGGAAATTACAGGCAAATATCCCGATATTTTCAATCATCCTGAAAAAGGACAGGAAGCCCGTAAACTATTTGACGATGCTTCAACGCTGCTCAACCAGATTAGCTCACAACACCTGCTGAAAGCAAATGCCGTTGCAGGTATTTTCCCTGCCAATGCTGAAGGGGATGATATCGTTGTTTATCAACCTGAAAAACCTGAAATAGAATTAACAAGGCTTTTTCATCTAAGGCAACAATTTATCAAATCCGAAACGCCCTATTTTTATTGCCTTTCTGATTTTGTAGCTCCGCTCTCGTCGGGGATGAAAGATTATATCGGAGTTTTTGCCTGTACGGCTGGAACAGGCCTCGAAAAACTGGTTGAAAAATTTGAAAAACAGAACGATATTTACCATGCTTTGCTGGCAAAAACCCTTGCCGACCGCCTTGCCGAAGCATTTGCCGAACTCATTCACCTGCGTATGCGACGCGAATGGTGGGGATTTGCAACGAATGAAAACCTGAGTTTTGAAGAATTGATGCGCGAAAAATACCAGGGCATCAGGCCGGCTTATGGCTACCCTGCATGCCCCGACCACAGCGAAAAACAAAGGTTATTTGAGCTGATCGATAAACCGCACAAAACAGGAATAACCCTGACCAGTTCGTTTATGATGGTGCCGGCTGCTTCAGTTTGCGGGCTGGTATTCTCACATCCCGGATCGAAATATTTTGCCGTTGGAAAAATTGACCGCGACCAGGTAGAGGATTACGCCAGTAGGAAAAATATGACTATTCAGGAAACTGAAAAATGGCTGAACACAATACTGAGTTATACATAACTTCTTCAGATTGATGTGGATAACAAAATGACTGTTGTATGAAACTTCCTGTTTTTTTTAAATTTCTTTTAAAACTATTTTTTTCAGCGCTGATTATTTTCAGTCTGATAAGATTTTTTATGATACTGTACATCGGAATTCCTGGTTTCCGATGGTACGATGCAATGGTTTTAAAATCCTTTCTGATTGGTTTACAGTTTGATAGTGTGGTATTAGCCTACACCCTTTCCATACCGGCAATACTGTTATTTTTTCATTATATGTTGAACCTTCAGGGGAGAATCATAACTAAAACAATAATTATCTATGCAACGATTGTTTTCCCTTTGCTATTTTTTACTGCCATTGCTGATATTCCTTATTTTAAATTTTTTGGAAACCGCCTCAGCGAATCTTCATTTCAATGGATGGGCAATCCTGGTATGGTTTTCGGGTTGATTACCGGCACTTCTGAATATTTGTTCTTCCTGATCATTGCAATCATATTCTTATGTTTTTCAGGATTTTTAATGTACAAATTTTCAAAAAATCAATTACTGCTTACTGATTGGAAACAGGAATTTCTGAAAATAAAAAGGCCAAAAGCACTGGCATTTTTTTTAATTATCATCGTGTTGTGTTTTGCCGGGATGAGGGGTAAAAAATCGCGTCCCATCATGGTAGGCGATGCATTCTTTTGCGACAATCAGTTTTTGAACCAGGTGGGATTGAACCCGGTATTCACCATCGTGAAAAGTTATACATCAAGTGTCAATATCATGGACAATCATTCAGCCATTGAAAATACACAGCATTTTTTACAAATCACTCACCCGGTTGACGCTGTCTCGCCCATTGCCCGTTTCGAAAAAAGCAATCAGCATATACCAATTCAAAAGCCCAATATCGTATTGGTTTTGATGGAAAGCATGAGCGCTTCCTATATGAAAAGTTTCGGAAACGATAAAAATCTTACCCCTGTACTGGATAGTCTTGCCGGCCAATCGATGTTTTTTACACGCTTTTATAGTGCCGGTATTCATACCAACAACGGAATCTTTTCGTCCCTGTATGGGTTTCCGGCACTGAAAAGAACACGCCCCATGGTGACACAGCCTGTGCGTACCTATAGCGGATTACCTTATGTTTTAAAACAAAACGGGTATAACAACTTATTTTTTACCACTCAGGCAAAAGAATGGGATAATTTAGGCGCCTTTATTACAAAAAATTATTTCGACACCTTGCATTCGGCCGAAAATTACCCGGCCGACAAAATTATCAGTGTTTTTGGGGTATCTGACGATTATATGTTTTCTTATGCACTCAACGTCATCCGTAAAACTGATTCAACGGCGCCTTTTTTTGCAACGCTTCTTACCGTATGCAATCATGATCCGTATATTGTCCCTGAATATTTCAAATCACCATTCACCGAAAAGGATCTGAAAGCCGTGTCATATACCGATTGGTCAATAGGTCAGTTTATGAAACAAGCTTCTGAAACAAGTTGGTTCAAAAATACTTTGTTTGTATTTGTGGCCGATCATGGCCTGAATATTGACCACAGCCCCTATGAAGTATCTCTGGCATATCATCATATACCCCTTATTATTTATGCACCTGAAATAGTTAAGCCTCAAATTATCAATGACTTTGCCGGACAAATTGATATTTTTCCGATATTAATGGGAATTTTAAATTTTGATTATATGAATAACACCCTCGGTGTAAATGTATTGAAACAAAAACGGGATTGCATTTATTTTTCATCCGATGACAAACTATGTTGTATAAACGATGAATGGTTATATGTTTATAATTTCGGAGGGAAGCAATCGTTGTACAGATACAATTCAAACGAACCCATAAATTATTTTTCCGGAAATACCGGGATAGCATCACAATTGCGAAATTATGCATTTTCACAAACCCAGGTTGCCCAGTGGATATTTAATCATGATAAATCACGAATTCCAATAGTGAAATGATTATCATTAATTACTAAACAAAATTTATATTAATTGTTAAAAATGAAGAAATTATCGATCGGAACCATTGCTTTTTCAAAAACGCAGACTGCCTGGATAAAAGGCATTGGAATGCTTTTGATTTTATTTCACAATTTTTTTCATTGGGTTGATCCCAGTACCGGCGAAAATGAATTTGATTTCTGGTCTGAAAGGATATTTCGTTTTTTCAGTTTACTCGCTGATAATCCAATGGAATCTGTTAACCTGATTTTTTCTTATTTTGGCCACTACGGAGTTCAGTTGTTCATTTTTATCAGTGGTTATGGGCTTGCTAAAAGTTTTTCTGCTTCAACAAAATGGACAGATTTCTTCAAATCAAGGGTTATTAAAATTTACCCTTCATTTTTAACGGCCATTTTTATTTTATTTCTGACGGTTATTTTTCTTTCCCAGAGCTTTCCCGATGCAAAATGGTTGAATCAGATTGGCTATAAACTTCTGTTTTTGCACACCTTAATTCCCGGCGAAGCATTATCAATCAATGGCCCATGGTGGTTTTATGCCCTTATTTTTCAGCTTTACCTTATTTTTCCGTTTTTATATCGTTTCATTGATAAATATGGTTTAAAAGCTTTCTGGACTATATGTTTTATTTCATACGCGGTTATTTTTATATTTTACAAACCATTTTTAAATAACTCGTTGTTTTTAATGGCAAATTTTCCGGGCCATTTACCCGAGTTTTGCCTTGGTATTTTTATTGCTTTAAAACCAAACCTTAAAATTCATCCGATGTGGTTTGCCGGTGCAATCACAGTTTTTATCCTTGGCAATTTCCTGTTTTACTTCTATCCGCTCACTTTCTTGTCCGTAACATTTTTAATGGTGGTTTCAATCAGGTATATCCTTATCAATATCAATGAAAAGGTAATTGAAACGAATTACCTGGTGTTTATCGGAAATATTTCCATGTTTATTTTTGCCGTACATGGATTTTTAAGAACGCCCCTGGTTAATCTTGCCAATCATTTTCATAATCCCTATATCACCATAACACTATCGCTGGTGTATTTTTTAATCGTAATTGGCATAACACTGAGCTCAATAAAACTGTATAACCAAACAGCTCTCTGGCTATCTGCCATATCGGTAAATTCATTCATTATCAGGGTTAAAAACAGGTTGGTCATGTTTTTTAGAAAACAAAACATGAATGAGTTCATTCACAACTATTTTCATGTTTATCTTTATTTACTGATTTCAATTTTTACCATCAAAATAATTTTTATCGCATGGTATCATATTGACATCTCTTTTGCAATATCGGATATTAAAATATTATTAACTGGCCTTTTACGTGAAATATTTTTATTTTCAATATTTTACGCAGCATTATGGCCGCTTGTTTTTTTAATGAAGGTGTTTTTCAAAAATCCTGTGCATCAAATCCTGGTCATTTCCGGATATTTGTATTTGGTTTTACTGTGTTCATTAACAGCATATTTTATCACAGCGCAGGTACCACTCGACAGGGTTGTTTTTATGTACACCTATAACGAACTGGTTGATATTGTACTCACTTCAGGCAGTTTTAATATATGGAACCTGATTTTATTTTCATTATCGTTAACCCTTTTTACAGTTTTGATTATTATTAAACCCCGGTTTCATTCAATTTTTAAGTTTTTTGCCTTACAGTTACTTTTATATAGTGTATTTTTTTCATGGGGATACATCAATTACAAAAACGAACAATTTGATAACGAAAAGAAATATTATCTGGGTTCAAGCCTGACCAGGCATTTTTTTGAAAGTATATTACAAACACAAAGCATTGATATAGAAAAGGATGTTTTTAAAAGTGCCACATTATACCAATCGTTATTTCCCGAATTTAAGTATCAAAGCAGGAAATATCCATTTTACCACAAAACCGATTATGAAGATAAACTGGGAAAATTTTTCCTGACGGATTCATCAAAAAGGCCAAATTTTGTATTTATAATCGTTGAAAGCCTGTCAACCAGTTATGCTACCTGCAGGTCAAACGGGATATCGGTAACCCCGTTTCTTGATTCTTTATCGGCACATTCATTGTTATGGCCAAATTGTCTTGCAGCATCTGAAAGGACTTTTGGAGTATTATCGTCAGTTTTTGCCTCATCCCCTTATGGCAAAGGTTTTTCTGATATGAAAGACCAGATGCCCGACCATTTATCTTTATTAAAATACCTGACCTCGCACGGTTACCATTCAAGGTTTTTTTACGGAGGCGATCCGGATTTTAACGGAATGCTTCAGTTTATGGAACTGAACAATACCGGTTTTCCTCTTGTAAATACCGATTCAACCGTAGCCTGTATCAGCGAGGATCCAAAAAATAACTGGGGCTGGGACGATAAGACCTTATTTAAAAATGCCTGTAAGCTCATTGATACATTACCTTGTGATCAGCCAAGAATTGATATTTTCCTGACGCTTTCTTCACACGATCCGTTTATGTTCCCGTTTAAAGAGGAATACCAGAAAAAACTATTGAAATATCTTCGGTCAAAACATTATACCGGGGGTGATTTATCAGTTATTAAAAATAGTATTAAAGCTTACTCTTCGGTGTTTTTTGCCGATGATGCCCTGCGCCTGTTATTTGAAAATTATAAAACCAGGCCCGATTTTAACAATACAATTTTTGTCATTACCGGCGACCATCATCTTCAGGTTGTGCCTATGAACAGCGAAATTGAAAAATATCATGTTCCTTTGTTGATATATTCTCCGATGCTTAAAGAACCACATATTTTCAAGCCGGTTGTTTCACATCTCGATATTACTCCGTCATTCATTGCACTGGTAAAAAATAATTATTATCCTGATATTCCTTTTGCAGGGCATTGGCTTGGAACCGGCCTTGATACAGTTTCGGAATTCAGAGCTTTAAAAAGAATGGCATTTATCCGCAATAACCGTGAAATTGTTGATTACCTGTTCGATTCCTATTATTTGAATAATGGTAAATTATTTATTGTCAAAGACAGTCTTAATACCATGCCTGAAGAAAATAAAGTAATGAATGACTCCATTGAAAATATACTCCATTGTTTTAATATACTAAACTCTTATGTTGTCGATAAAAATATGTTAATTCCCTCATCTGAAAAAACAGATACAATTTCGAAAAAAATATTCAGGATTGTAAATTATGATTTTGAGGATAACGATATAGCAGATATTTTCGACAAAGAATTGCTGACCGGTAAAAACCCGATTATGGGAAATAAATCAATGATGCTATTAAAAAATACGCTCTACGGCTCATTTGCACCCAATTTTAATTTAAGCTCAGATTATGAAAGAATTGAGGTGGAAAACCAGTTTTGCCTGCGATATTTCGATGAAAATGCTGATAATTATCCTTTTCTGCTGGTTCAGTTCTGGAAAAATGATAAAATTGTTTTATCAAGCCAACATAGGCTCGATCCGGTTGATTTGATTAAAAAAGAAGGGTATTATATTTTCTCAATCAATGACGTTTTCAGGCCCGATACAGATTTATCAAACGCAGTAATGAAAGTCTTTATTCATAATCCTGACAAGGCAGAAATGATGTACGACAACATAAAAAGTTCATTGAAAATTTATTAGTTATGAAACAAACCAGAATTCTTTTAATCCTGCCAGCTTATAACGAAGAAAAATCGTTGCCATCCTTGCTGAAACGAATTGATTTTGTATTTACCGAATTTGAATTAAATGCCGAAGTGCTGGTAGTAAATGATGGCAGTAAAGATAAAACATTACAAATTGCCCGGGATTTTCAGGGTAGCTACAAACTACATATTGCTGATGTTCAACCCAACCAGGGGCTGGCCAATGCCATCAGGGTCGGATTTACCGAAGCTGTCAAATTGGTTGGAGACAATGATTTTATTTTCCTGATGGATGCCGATGACAGCCACCCGCCGGCTCTGATTCCGCGTATGATAAACCGCCTGCACGAAGGTGCCGATGTGGTAATTGCATCGCGCTACCGCGAAGGTTCACGGATTAAAGGTCTTTCCGGGTTCCGGAAATTTTTGAGTTCCGGTGCAGGAATATTGTTCCGTTTATTTATCCGTTTACAGGGTGTCAGGGATTATACCTGCGGTTTCAGGGGCTACAGGGCTTCGATGCTGAAACAGGCCATGGAATTTTATGGCGACAGTTTTATTGAAGAAAAAGGCTTTTCTGCTATGGCCGAAGTCATTATTAAAATGAAAAGGTTTAATCCCATTTTCATCGAAGTGCCTTTTATTTTAAGGTACGATCAGAAAGGGAGTGACAGTAAAATGAAGGTATTTAAAACCATGAGGCAAACAGTTAGTCTGATTATGAAAAGCTATAGATTATAATTTTTATTCTGGTTTCTTTCTAAAAATAATGATATCCTTTGTTTCTGTAAGAATTTCATAATCTGAACATTGTTTATATTCTTCTATCTTCTGCAAATATTCCTCATTTGTTAAAGGCCAACCTTCATGAATATCGTAAAGACATGCAATATATTCAGCATCATGAATATCCGGAAAATGGTAAACCTTATCTCTCAAACTTATATGGGGTGCCAGTTTCGCAGAGGCAGCTACAGAAGCATTGGCAGGTATCAGTTTTAACATCCGGTTGACCTCAGCAATATTTAATTGTGTTTTGTAATGCACAGGATGGTAATAACATGTATCATGTTTGCTATACCAGAATGATTTTCGTTTCTGAATGGTTGATATAGTAATAAAATGGGTCATTATCTCATTAGCCCCCTAAATAACTGGACTAGAAATTTGAGTTTTAAGTTTTAATTTAGGGTACTATGAAAAAGAAAAGACACTGGACAGCACAAGAGAAGCTGGCGATTCTGCAGGAAGCAAACAAAGAAGGTATCACAGCTACTATACGCAAGTATGGTATTTATTCCAATACATTGTACGATCGCCTTAACCCCCTAATAATAGGACAAAGATTCTACTTTTTTATTAATATTGCATAACAAAAAACTGTACCATTATTAATATAGCCATCCATTTGTTTTCTAATTTTTCTACAGATAATTTATAAATGCCCAACCCCCGTATAAAATTGCAAATATCTGAAGGATAATAAAAGTATAAGTTCCGAAAATCAGTGTAAAAGGCGCAAACAGGAACATGATTGGGCAAAAATGGTCGGCAAAAGCATTCACGCCAAACAATTCCTTATGAAGTGTAATATAGGAAAACTTAAAATGCAGATAATCATAAAGAATATTTAAGTAAAGACCATAATCAAGTGCGCCGGTGCGAAAAAAGTAATGGTTCACTATAGATATTGAAGCAAAAACAAGCCCAAATGCTGTTAAAATACCAACCAGCCACTAGTTTATTTTTTTAACCATTGAAGTTCCTGTTAAAGTTTAATTACAATATTATCCATGTAAAAACTACATTTATTTGGGTTCCAAATATATACTTTAAGTGTGCAACCGATATATTCGGGAAAATTTATTTTTGCCCTGTTTTCAATTTTAGACCAATTGTTTTGGGTTATATTAAAATCGAGAAATGATGTGGAAAGCCAGAGTGTTTTATGACCTTCAATTTGAATTGGAAAATGGGCATTGGGGTTTGGAATTTTTGAATATACTTCAGTAGAACATTCAATATAACCAGAATGATTTAAAAAAGAACTATCAATTAAAATTTCAAAAGTATTGCAGTAAAGCTCTTCCGGTTTACAGAAATATCCAAACTTACCTTCATAAACAATCGAATCTTGTTTGTTTTTAGTTGTATCGTTTTCAAATCCATTAAAAAATAACTTAACCGGCCTCCCCAATATATCCTTTCCCACTTTTTCAATCCATTTCCCTGTTGAATCTGTGACAATGTAGTCATCAAGTTTAACCAATTTATTTACAAACACTTCAACAGGAATATCGTAAGTTCCAATGTCGGAGTTAAGCGTAAAACCTATACTCTCTAAATATTTTTTAATTGTACTTTCGGGATCTGCAATCGCTTGATGATGTTTTACCAGAAATATTTTTGAATACTTATTCAGGTCTCTTTTTTCAAGTCCATCTGCTGTATTCAGTGCAGTAACATTATCATTTCCAAGCTTTTGTAATGTGTTTTTATAATCTTTAAACATATCCCGGTTATAGTAATACACCAATGGCCTGTGGTTCCACCATGCACTAACCAACACCAGATCGTTTTCATTTTTGTATTTTTTAATTTCCTCAGCTACTTTTTTCCAATTCATTAATTTTTCCGGTTTATAATCAAATTCTGAAATTAAAACAGATCCTAATGCCAATATTATAAATGCTTTAAAAACCCATTTAACATTAAGAACCGTGATGAAAAAGGCTAGAAATAAAACAAAACCTAAATTTGTATAGACCATATACCGTATGGTGAAAAATGGGGATATTTGTGAAACCAGAAAATTTAATAGAATAGGAAGTACGAAAAGTAGAAATAAAATAACCAGGTGTTTTTTATTGGCCTCAGAACTTATGATTGGCCTCTTTATAAGTTTTGATACAATATAAAAGAGCAAAAACAATGGTATCCCCAAATAAATAAAAGCCTTGTTTCCTGATAAGGTATAAAGGGAATATTTTAATTGCCAAATATCTGGTTTAGACAAAATACCTTCAAACCCGGGATGATTCATTTTTAAAACAATGATAATTTGTGGTATAAATAAAAGAATAGCTATTATCTGGCTTAGAAAATAAAATTTAAAGGCTTTTTGTTCCGTTTTAATGAAAAACAATACCCCAATAAACTGAACAATAAATGCATACACAACAAGATAGTGGGTATACATAGCCAAAGAATTTACAAGTGCCAAACCAATTAAAGACCATTTTTTATGATTGGTGAGAAGTTCAAAATAAAAATAATACGATATAGAAACCAACATGGTAACCATTGAAAAACAGCGTGCTTCCTGGGCGTAATGCTGTTGAACCGGAGTAAATAAAAATAACAAAGATGCTACAAATGCTGTGGTATGGTTAAAAAATTTTTTTCCAATTGTGAAAATGAAAAAAGCGGTAATTAAGCTAAAAATTATTGATAAAGATTTAACTGAAATTTCAGAAATTCCAAAGAGACTGATCCAATAATGCAAAAAAATAAAATACATTGGGGCATTCGGGTCATGTTCAGCCTTTATTGCGGCAAACATTTCATGAAAATCCATTTGGCAAACAAAAACCGTATATGGCTCATCCAAATATAAATGGCTTTCTTTTAAAAATATTAACTTAATAATCGCATTGGACAGAAGTACCAATGCCAGTATTTGCCAGGTGTGTTTTTTTAGAAATAATTCAATTTTATCCATATCTATTATCTCTATTCTTGATTTAAACTTCATTTAACTGCTTGCCAAAGTTAATCAAAAAGGAATTCATTATAAATGCATCCTGTTAATAAAATGAACCAATTGACAATTAATTATGAATGTAACATATTGTTATTTATTAGAGGCCGTTATTTTCATTTTTTAGTAAAAATTTTTTAGACCACCATAATTTGTAGTATTCCCGAATCCTGCTGATGGAATATTTAACCTGTTCGTTTCATCCGTGCATCCTGGAGAAAAAGGACATATAGAAATTTATAACTTAACAGGTAAAGTGGTATATCAAACTTCTGTAATAACCAATAATGAATATAAAATTGATCTTCGAAATGAAGATCATGGCCTCTTTTTGGTTAAATGTTTTTTTGATAAATATACCTTGACCAAAAAAATAATTAAAAATTGAAATTTTTGTTTTCCTGATGTCCGGCTAAAATTAAGAGAAAGGGGTTATGTAAAATCCCTTTCCCATTTTTCTTAAAAACCAAATCAGCTCAGGGCAAAACGATATATTTTTTTACAACAAAAATATTCCGGTGCAGTAGGGCTCTTAAGCTGCAGCGGGAGAATATCGGGGTATGGATTAGTGCGATTTTCTTTTTAAAATCAGCAAATCATCCGATTGAAAATCAATGACATATTCATCTGATTTTTTCAGAGATTCAATTTTATGAAAATATGCTTCCACTGTTAACGGATAGCAATTTTCGTTATTTAATATCACAACAATATATGCAGCTTTATTAATATTCGGGAAATGGTAAATGGTATCTCTCAGTGCGAGGTGCGGATATATTTTTGTTGAAGCTGAAAGGGTTGCATTTTCTGGAATTTGCCTGATGACATCATATATTTCGCCAGTATTTAATTCGGTTTTATAGTGTTTTATCTGGTAAAATCTTGTAGCTATGGCATCATACCAGGTCGATTTCCGGTGGTCCATTTTGGCAATGGTCATGACCAAAGCAAGAAAAGCGATAGCCATGGCAAATGTTTTATACCTGTTGGTTTTAGTATAAGTGGTAACAAAATCGATGACCGACAAGCTGATTAAGGGGACAAATTCAATGCTGTAATGGTAATTGATACCCCACAAAGCCGGATCGGAATGAAACATTTTCAGTGCCAGCATTGGCAAAACTATTACCAGATACCAGGGTTGGTTTAAAAATGTAAGGCCGCCTGATATAAAAAGCATCAAGTAAAATTCAGCCTTAATTCCGTTAAAAACAGGGTCGGGATTGGTGTTGTTGAAAAACAATGAAATAACATACAAAGGCCTGGTGAATGCTGTGGATAACATTTCACCGGCACTATTACCAAGAGTGTTGTACTTGGTAAGTTGAAAAATCATTCCCGGTTTATCAAACAGGGGCATTACATAAAAAACTATTGCGATAAAGTAAATTATACCTCCGGCAAACAATAATAATAAAATGGTTTTTGGTCTGTTTTTTTTGACGATATCTCTTAAATACAAACAAAGAACGATAAAAGACGCATAAAGCGCCATATTTTCTTTTGAAAGCAAAATAATGAAAAACAAAAGAACAGTAAGTCTTAAATTTCTTTTCTCATATGCAAAAAAAAGCCATGGTACTGCCATTGCAGCCAGATCATTCATGTGTCCGGGAAAAGCCAGTGAAGAATATAGTCCCCACAATACAAAAAAATGAATCATAAAGAGATTTGAAACAACCCTGTTATCGGTTTTCAGCATGGAATACCTGAAAATACCATATCCACCCCACACAAATGCGGCAATGGTTAAAATAATCATGGTGTATGTGCCGAAAAGCAGTGATAAGGGAGAAAATACGGCCAATAAAGGGCTGAAATGGTCAGAAAAAGCATGAATGGTCTTATTGTAATAATCCGAACCATATTCGGGAGTGTTAAAATGTAGAAAATCATACATCAGTGTATGAATGATACCGTAATCAAAAGCACCTGTACGAAACAAATAATGGTTAACTATCGCTATCAGTCCGGAAATGATTGCGAAAATACCCATAATGGTAGCAGTGCTGAATGGTTTGTCAAGGCCAAAATCTGATTTTTCAATCCGGGAGGTACTTCTGTTATAGAAGTTTATTAAAATACTAATCAGAATCTTATGTAATTTCATTATTGCTGAAAATATGGCTCAAAGTAAACAATGATTTTGATACCGCAATAAAAAGGTATGTTAAATAATGGTTGGCACGATTTTATAAAATTGTTGTGATAAATATCTTGTTTACCAGTCCGTTTGAGAAAACCGGAAATTCAAATGTTTGCTATTTTCAGCCTGTCGATTAAGGGCATCAGCATCAGAAAATAAAAAGGGCTTTTACACCAATGGAAGATGGGTAAAAGCCCGCATAAGAAAACGAAATTTAATGATCAGATATACCGGTTTATGGCATTGAGGTCGCTGAAAGCGGTTTTAAGCCGGTCGACCATGGTTTTTTCACCTTCGCGCAGCCATTTACGCGGATCGTAATATTTTTTATTGGGTTTATCAGGTCCTTCAGGGTTGCCAATTTGTCCCTGCAGATAACCCTGGTTTTTAATGTAAAAGTCTTTTATACCTTTCCAGTATGCCCACTGTGTGTCGGTATCGATATTCATTTTAACAACGCCATAGCTAATAGCTTCTCTTATTTCGTCGAGCGATGAACCTGAACCGCCATGAAAGACAAAACTTACAGGATTTGATTTTATTCCGGTTTTTGCGGTAATATATTCCTGGCTGTTTTTCAGAATTTTTGGCTGCAGTTTAACATTTCCGGGAGCATAAACCCCGTGAACATTTCCGAATGAAGCAGCAATGGTAAACTGGTGGCTTATTTTTCCCAGTTCGCTGAAAGCATAAAATACATCTTCGGGCTGGGTATAAAGGCGTGAATTTTCGATTCCTGTATTATCAACGCCATCTTCTTCACCACCGGTGCAACCCAGCTCAATCTCGAGGGTCATACCCAGCCTTGCCAGCCTGGTAAGATATTGTTTGCTGATTTCGATATTTTCGTGCAGCGGTTCTTCCGATAAATCGAGCATGTGTGAGCTGAAAAGCGGTTTTCCGGTAGTTTTATAATTTTCTTCTCCGGCTTTGAGCAGGCCATCGATCCACGGTAAAAGTTTTTTGGCAGCATGGTCGGTATGTACCACTACAGGAATACCATAAGCTTCGGCCAGCAGATGTATATGTTTTGCCCCGCTGACAGCACCGAGTATGGCTGCTTTTTCGCCATCGTTCGGTACCGCTTTGCCCGCCATAAACGAAGCCCCTCCGTTGCTGAACTGGACTATTACGGGCGAATTAACTTCATGGGCTGCTTCCATAACTGCATTGATCGAATTGGTACCTACCACATTCACAGCAGGAAGTGCAAAACCATTGTTTTTGCAATAGCTAAAAAGTACGTTGAGGTCGTTACCGGCAACTACTCCGGGTTTAATCAGATTTTTAAGTGTTGTCATAATATTTGGTATTTAATCATTGGCTAAACATGATAAAATTTCCTGCAGGTATGCCTGGTGGTTTTCTTTGATTTCTTTAATGTCGTAACCACCTGGGATAAAAACTTTTAATTGTTTAACAGGAACATGGAGTAATTTGTCGAATTGTTCGGGGGATAAAGGAAAAACAAGCAGGTATGATACAGGTGTTAAACCAGATTCGTATTGGGCTGTATCACGATTTGTAATTCGTTGATTTAATTTTAATTCACTATTATCGGTCAGGGTAAAGACAATGGAGGAATTAGGCTCAATGATATAATTATCGTAACAGTAATATCTCATTTTAAGATATTTACGATCGCCAATCGATTGTGCTTTAAAAAGCAGGGGTGCATTATTGAGTTTGCCAACCTGAACCGTGCTGGTTATTTTTATCCGTAATTCGGTTACGCCGTCAATTTCATTTTTTTCGTATTTACATTCTTTCTGGGCGTATAAGGGGTGAAAGGCTGAAAATAAAATCAGAAAAAAAAATGCCTGAAAAATTTTCATTAAAACCGGATTAAATGTTGATAAGAACGATTTCATGCCGGGCTGTTAAATTCTCGAAATAAGTGATAAAAATTCCTGGTTTGGCAAAATTCCTTTTTCGTCGGCTGCATACCGGGGCAGGATACGTTCGAGATGGTAAAGGTCAATGGTACCTCTCGTCCTGAGATCAATTGAATGGCAAGGGATAACCTGAAAATATTCGTCAATATTTTCAACCACCGATCCGGAAAGGGTAATTCTGCACGAAGGGGCATTCTTCTGAATTTCGAAAGTGGCCTGCACAGCATCGCCCCAGATATCGTAGGTAAGTTTTCGTTTACCAACCACTCCGGCAATTACTTCACCCGTATGAGCTGTGATGCATACTTTCCATTCGGGTTTCCCCTGACTTTTAAAATGCCTGTTAAGCTGCACCAGGTAGTTACATATTTTTAATGCTGACAGGGCAACGTCAATAGGGTTGCTCTTGTTTCGCAACGGAACTCCTCCGGCACATAGATATGAACCATAAACGGTTTTTATTTTTTCAACATAATGAGATTCAATAATTTCGTCAAACTGGCTGTACAAAGAATGAAGCAAATCAACCAGCTCGTCGGTGGCATATAGCTCAGTAAGCTCGTCGTAATTGACAATTGAAATGAACATTACCGTAACCTTTTTGTAGTGGCGTGGCTGTGCATATCCTTTATTTCTGAGCTGAACGGCGACTTCATAAGGAAGAACCTGGGAGAGAACAGTTTCTGTACGTTTTTTAGCCTCTTCAATGGCTTGTTTCTGCTCATCAATTTCACGTTTCTGTCCTTCAACATAATCAACCACCGATTCGATATGTTCGGTAAGCGCAAGGGTATTTTCGTACTGCTGTCGTAATTCTTCTTCCTGTTCTTTTTGCTTGCTTATATCGGATTCTACGGCAATATATCTTATAATTTTGTCGTCTTTATCAAAAACCGGGGTCAATGTTGTCTGGATCCATTTGGTTGCGCCCGCAGGAGTGTGGTTATGTGAAATATAGCTTACCGAACGGTTATCCTTGAAAAATTGTTTGTCGGTAGCATGAATGGCTTTTAGTACTTCAGAGGCATCTTTAAGATACTTTTCACAGTCAGAACCATAAAGCCGGATAAAAGCTTCGTTGGCCCATTCGAGCATCCCTGCAAAGCTGATCAGTGCGACAGGGTTATCGGCAAAACGGGCTACATCGGCCAGCATATTCAGTTGCTGCCATTCCTTTTCTGGTGCGGATTGGTTATTTTCCATCAATATTGCGATGTACCATTTAATATCTTATGGTTACAAACTTATAAAAAATAACTGTTTTAAAGTCAGGTTATCATGAATTATTTTCCATTTTCATCTCTTTTTAGTGATAAAGGCGGGTTAAGCGGATAGTGTAAAAAATTAAGCCATTTGCCATTTAAATTTGAAAGAGTAAAAATTATACGTATCTTCGCAGCTTATTTGTAAATATTTAGTTAAAAACCAATTATAATTGCGAATTTGAATGCATATCCGCAGCAGAAAAATCATACAATCTGAAGGCAAAGCACGAAAAATTTACGATTAATTGTTTATTAACGCATAAAAAATCAATAATTTAAAAATCACTTTATGAAGATTAAAAATTTATTTTATATCATGGCTGCTGGTTCCATGATATTGGTTTCGTGCAATTCGCAAAAAAAAGGTTTACGCGAAGATATTGACCTGAAAACAACCATTGACTCGGTAAGTTATGGTCTTGGTATCAGCATCGCCGAAAATATGGTCAGAAACGGTATCGACAGCCTGAATTATGAAGCATTTGCTGTTGCATTGTTTCATGTTTTTGAAGGAAAAAAAGCCATGCTGACGGAAGAAGAAGCCAATGAAATGTTGCAGGTTTATTTTGATGGTATTCAGTCGAAAAAATTTGAAAAAAATAAAAATGACGGTCAGAAATTCCTCGATGATAATAAAAATCAGCCGGGTGTAATAGTTCTGCAAAGCGGCCTTCAGTATAAAATTGAAGTTCAGGGCACTGGAGTTACACCAGGCCTGACTGATAAAGTGAAAGTACATTACAAGGGAACCATGCTTGATGGCAAAGTGTTTGACAGTTCCTACGATCGGAACGAGCCGGTTGTTTTTGGTGTTAGTGAAGTCATTAAAGGTTGGACAGAAATTTTGCAGCTTATGCCGGTTGGGTCAAAATATACCGTATATGTTCCGCAGGATTTAGCATATGGCGAACGTGGTGCCGGGCAGATCATTCCCCCATATTCGACTTTAATATTTGAAATTGAATTACTTTCAATAGAAAAATAACGGATTGATATCGTTAATGAGCACCGGTTTTTAAAGAAATTTTTCAAACCGGTGTTTATTTTTTTAGCTTCTGAATAAAAGCCATCGCATATAAATCATAAAAGGTTTTATATCTTTGCATCAGGCATGGCTCCGTAGTTCAATGGATAGAACATCAGATTCCGGTTCTGAGAGTTGGGGGTTCGAGTCCCTCCGGAGTCACTTGATTATCATATGTTTATATAATATTTGTTGCCGTTTTTTTTGGCTTGAAAAATTTTATTTGCAACCATCCTCATCATAAAATTTTAACAAAATTGTTGAATTAAACTAAAATGTAAACATTTTGTTAATTTTACAGGCAAAGTTTAAAACTGATTTTTATATATTGGAACATGAAGAATGTTATTATTCTCAGTTTCCTGCTATTGGGTTTAATTCCACTTTCGAAAGGACAGGATATTAATGAAAAATGGCTCGAAGCCATTAACCAGGGGAAAAAATGTTACAAAGCCGGAAGTTTTGATGCTGCCTTAAAAAATTTCCAGACCGCGTCAAACATTGTCCCGTTCGATACCACTGCCTTTGTTTATATGGCCGATTGCGGCCTGAAAAGTGGAAACCCCGGGGCAGTATATCAGGCTGTTGAAAAGCTAACGCTGCTGCAATATAAAACAGCCTTTTTATTCGAAGTTCAGGCTGCTACACTTCGCAGTATTGAAAAAAAATACCAGGATGCCCTTGATAAAATCCAGGAAGGTTTGTTGCTGTTCCCTGGCAATCAGGGTTTGCTCTACGAAGAAATACTGGTATATTATGAAACAGGAAATTATAACGAAGCATTGTCAAAAGCCGATGTATTTGTACGTAAATTTCCGGCCCATATTGATGCAGCTAAATTATTACTCAATATTGTTACGGTAAAAAATCCCGACAATGACAAGGCAGCTGCCTATTTTACACTGATAAGGAATAATTTCCCTGCCGATGAAGAACTTTTAAAACAGGAGATCGATTTTTACCTGCGTACCGGTAACCTCGACAAAGCACAGGCACAGATTGAAAAAATGCTTGCCGTTAATCCCAACGATGCAAGGTTGCATTATAATCTGGCCTTAATTTTTTATAATAAAGGAGATTACGAAAAATCGATACAGTCATGCCATGCAGCACTCAATATTGACCCGGGTTTTACCGATGCTCATTTCAATATCGGAATTTTTAATTTCCTCATGGGGGTTGAGTACAACAAAGCCCTGAATGAAATGAATCCTTACCAGTTTGGTAAACAAGGTAAAGAGGCCATTGATATGGCATTGGGGTTTTTCGAAACAGCCAAACCACATCTTTTACAGGTAGTGAGGGCAAAGCCTGAAGAACTGGATGCCTTTGAAGCTTTAAGCACCATTGAAGTACTTGAAAGAAACCTGCAAAGCCTTATACCCCAGATTGAAGCTGCCGGTAATGTGCTTTCGGCCGATACTACCGTACAACAAATTCCATTATTGTATATCAATAAATTACGGTTTGAATATGCCAGTGGCCTTTATGGTTCGCTGCGTAAAGGCGACAAAGCATACATCAGGTTTGAAGTGTATAATGCCGGCAACCGCGAAGCCATAAACCTGACAGTGCTGATTACCGAACCCATTGCTATTCCGGATATCAGTTATGAAAACAATATCACCATCGATACCGTATTGCCCGGACAGTCAAAACTGGTTGAAATTCCGGTGGTTTACCGCGAAAATAATCCGAATGTAAGAGGTATAAAGCGAATAACAGATGTTCAGAACAAATTACGTGTGCTGGTAAAAGAACCATCGGGTATTAATTCCGAAATTGCCGAAGTGAGTTTTAAACTCGACAACGATGCCAGTACACAACTCTCTGACGATGAGTACTGGGAAACAGCTACCATCAGTTTTGCCCCTGTACCGGTTCCTGTCAATTACCTGCTGATAACCGGAATCAATGAATATCTGTATTGGCCAAAACTGAATAACCCTGTTAAAGACGCAAAAGACCTCAAAAAACTGCTGGTTTCAAAATATGTATTTAACCCGAAAAATATCTTTGAGTTGTATGACAGCAGTGCCACCACTGAAAATATCAGGAATGAGCTGGTAAAAATTAAAAATACAATCACTTCAAATGACAACCTTATCATTTATTATGCCGGTCATGGTTATTATGAGGAAGAGGCCGATATAGGCTACTGGGTTCCCTGTAATGCTCACATGGATTCACTTTCGGAGTATATTCAAACCTCGCTGATTTATAATTACCTGTCGAAAATTGAAGCCAGGCATATTTTCCTGATAGCCGATGCTTGTTTTTCGGGGTCACTATTCAAATCAAATGCAGTTTCGTATAAGGAAAACGATGATAAAACACCGTCGCGGTGGGCATTTTCGTCGGGAAATATTGAAGTGGTAGCCGATGGTATGGCCGGCGAAAACAGCCCTTTTGCCGAGTCGCTGATTGAAGTATTATCGAAAAGCCGTAAAAATATTTCGGTTTCACAACTGATTCAGAATGTGAAATTTCGGGTCGAATCGGTTGCAGAGCAAACTCCAATAGGCCGCCCAATGAAAATGGACCAGCACCAGGGAGGAGAATTTATTTTTTACCTCAAAAAGAAATCATAAACGGCTTTGCTTATGAAAAATATTGTTATTGTTCTCTTTTTCACGCTGCCATTCACTATTTCAGCCCAACAGCAATGGCAGATTTTTAAGATCCAGGGTTGTATCAAAGCAGCAGCTGAAAAGTCTTGCCTTGAAAAAAACAGCTTTATTATGGCCACCGACAGCCTGTATTTCAGTAATCCTGACGATATGGCTGTTGTTACCGATACCAGTGGTGAATGGTTAACGCTCAGGGCGATTGATACAACCGGATATTTTGAGGGCAGGCATTTGATTTATCTGGCTGCTGAACTCATAAAATCAAATATTGCGGATACGATAAAGCATGCTACCCGTGGGAAAACTTCGCAAATTCCGGCAACCACAAAAGATCTTTTCGGAAATGAACGTTTTACCGTGGTGGGCGATGAAGCAAGGCTAACGGTCAGTTCACGTGAATATGCTTTGAGCAAAGAAAAATTCCTCGTTTTCGATTATGCCATCGATACTTTTAAAATTTCCAAAAGACTGGGTTTCCGCGACCAGGTGGTACGCATACAAAAAAACCGGCTGTATGAACTGGAAGACACTGTGATTGAGAAACCCAGGATTGAAAATGTGCATCTGTATTATTATGAACCCGCTACTAAAAATGCTGAACTGGTAACTTCATTTGACCTTGTGTTTATCAGCGAACAAGACCTTTTTACAGATTTTGATGAGGTTTACGACAGAATGCCGGCGCGGAAAAAAAATGACCCACAATTGCTTTTTGATACTTTTGAACTATATTTCAAAACTTATTACGGAAATACCGACCTTGCAGCGCTGAAAGGCTTTATTGAAAAATATATACAGAAAATGAACCAACCTGATAATTGATATTTTGTTACCCATGATTCAGATGAATTTTTTTTATAAACCCAAAGCATACTTTGTATATTACTTCATTTTGCTTTTGGCAATGCATGTTGATGCACAGGAGCAGGCTCCGTTTACATCAAAGCAGCAAAGTATTTTACAGAACATAATAAGTTATGCCCTGAATGAAGATGAAACCATGGCAGTTTTTGAAATTGCTTTTGAAAGTAGATCACTGCTTTATAGTTGTTTAAAACTGGCAGGCAGTTGGGGTGAGCTACTTCCTGTAAAAGAGATTAATGATTTCCAGGGCGGAACAGCAAATATCGGAGGCCCGTTTTTTGGTTACAGGGATGCTGTTTTGTATTTTCATGCTAATTTCCCGGGTTCAGAAGGTGGGATGGACATTTATTATAGTCTGTGGAATGGAAAATCATGGTCTGAACCTGTCAATCTGGGGTTGCCTGTAAATACTGCAGAAAATGAGGAATCGCCGAGCCTTTCGGCGGCTTCAGATAAAATATTTTTTACACGCAGTAATTTTGCATCCCAGGTAAAACGTGATCCGAAAGCCATTCAATGTAAGATTATTTATTTTGCAACTAAACAAGATGGCACCTGGAATACGCCCCAGGCTATGTCAGACCCTGTGAACCTCGGATGCGAAGCAACTCCTTTTATTGCACCCGATGGAAAAACCCTGTATTTCTCATCTATACGGGGCGAAACCGATCATTTTGATTTGTATTATACCCGTGAAGCAATTAAAAACAGCTGGCTCATACCTGTTCCGGTTCCGGGAACAATTAGTGAAAACGATGAGTGCGAACCTGAATATCATAATGGTGCTTTATATCACACCTCGTCATTTGTCAAACGAAAGGTTTTCAATGGTCTGCTTTATAAAAATGACCTGCCCGATGAAATGAAACCCTTTGAATTGGTCAATATCGAAGGAACTATTAAAGATGTTGCGGGAAAACCTGTTAAAGCTGAAATTGATGTACTTGACCCGGTAACCTCAAATAAACTTGGGATTTTTTTTCCTGACGAAAGGACCGGTGAATTTTCTGTTCCGCTGCTCACAAGGTATGCTTACCTTTTTCATATCCGAAAACATGGATATTCATTTGCCAGTTTTGACAGAAATCTTACCCAGGGCATTCCAAAGGACAACCTGCCAGTCCAGATTAACTTGTTCAGTACAATTAAACTAACACTGGTAGCATACGACAGCGAGAATTTTAAACCCATACCTTCAAAGGTTAAAGTCACCAACCTGGCCAACGGGCAGGAAATTCAGGTCAGTTCTTTTTCGCCCGAACCCGGAAGGAATGAAATAGAACTTCCTATTGGTAATGAATATAAAATAACCGCATTTTCCGATGGTTTTGAAGACGGGGAATTTGAATTTGCTCTGACCGATGATATTATTTTCTCACAATTTGAACGTAATATGCCGTTAAATCCAAAAAAGAAAGAATTTGTTATTAATGTCAGCGATTTTGAAACGCAGGAAGAGGTAGCTGCCGAAATCATTATTTATAACCTTGACCGGGACGAAACGATAGTCGTTTCGGCCGAAGATATTAAATCGGGAAAAACCAGTATTATGTTACGCGAAAACGACCGTTATGAATTCAATATCAAAGGGCCAAAAGGTTATGCTTTTTATAACAGTACCATCGACCTGAAATCGGAAAGTGAGAAAAAAACCCTGGATGTTGAACTTAAACCCCTGAAAGCAAAAACATCCATCACTCTGAATAATATCACTTTCGGACAGAACTCAGCCGATCTCGACGAATTATCGTTTGCCGAATTAAACCGTGTGGTATCCCTGATTCAGGATAACCCAAGTATTATTGTTGAAATTTCGGCACATACCGATGATAAAGGAACGGATAATTATAACCTTAAACTTTCAGAACGCCGTGCTGAATCGGTAGTGAAATACCTTTTCGAAAAGGGAGTGCCGGTTGAAAGACTTGTTTCGAAAGGCTATGGTGAATCGATGCCATTGGTGCCTAACATCAATGATGAAAACCGGACCATTAACCGTAGGGTTGAATTTAAAATTATTGGATTTACCGACGATACTAACCAGCAATAAGCTTATCCTTTATGAAAAAATTAATACGCATAACCTTCATATTGTTTTGTTTTTCGGTACAATTTTCATGGGTAAAAGGACAGCCGGCCGATTATGAAATTTATTTCCGCAATATTACATCATATTCCGATGAAAAGTTATACAGCAAATTGCTCAATTACCAGAAAACTGATCCGTATTTTGCCAGCCTGTATGTGCAACTTGGCGAAATTACCTATCGCCTTTTACAGAAAGCTGATCCTTTAAAGGAATATAAAACAGTCATAGACAGGGCAAAAACCGCAATTATTTATTACCAGCTGAATACCTTTTATGCTAAAGAGAAAGAAGCAAGGAATAACCGTGATTTCTATTCAAATCTTCCTATCGAAAAAAAGGACAATAAACTTACCAACGAGGACATTCGTTCGTTTGTCGATTTACGTATCAGCCAGGTAAAAAATTTCTCCGATTCGCTGACAATGGTATACACCAATCTTGAAAAATCAAAAGAATGCTATAACCTTTGTATCAGTATATATTACAACCTGAACAAAAAATACAACACCCTGAATGATGGATTGCTGCATTGCGATAAAACGATGCTCGATCTGTTGGGTAACCTGAAATTGTATTTCGATTCTACATTATTTTATTTTAATACCTATAAAACCTTAATCAAATCTTTTCCTTTGAAAGGGTATGATCAGCAATATAGTCTCAAAACCATCCGTACTTTCAGGCTCGATGGGCTCACCAATTCTAATTTTCTTGATAACTCCTTTACCATCTGGGATTACAAAACGTGGACTGATGAGTTTATTACCTTGTACGAAAATGATATCATTCCTTTACGACAGGAAATAGAAAAGCTGGATAAGGAATTTGACGTGATAGCTAATTTTGCGGTAAAAAGAACAATACTCCAGGCAGAAGCACAAAAGCCTGTTTGTGATGAAAAATTTTTTTTCAGGTTAGGAAAATACGACAACAACAGCCTTGTAGGAGACTTATTCAACTATAAAATCAAAAAGCAGAAATTTCTTGCCGATTGGCTCGATCCGCTTATGTCACCAACCGATACGGTAAAAGGGCTATTGCAACGAAAAGTCAGGTTTTATGCCGCTTTTATTGAAAACAAATCAAATATCGATAGTATACTTACCTCAGCAAGAACAATGGTCAATAATGACAAAGCAAGCAGGTTTGAAACCTTTTTCAGGCAAAATTATAAAGGACCCGAAGGGCTGAAAATTTATTACGAACAGGAAAAGAAAGACTTAGGAAAACTTATTGACCAGTCATTTGCTTCATTGAATGCTTATGTAAAACTTGAAAAACAGCCTAAACCTCAGAAATATATAAGCTATCAGAAAGATTCTGTTCCGATGTTTGTTACAAAGGATGATTTTACAGGAAGATACAGGATAAGCGATGTTAAGAAGACTGAAAAAAATATCGTATTTCTTTCCGGCCATGAGCTGGTGAAAGATAATGTTGGCCCATTTATTGCCAAAACCGACAATTCAGGGAAAATATCCTGGATGAAACCTTTGGAGAAACCATTTAAACTGAATTCAGGAACAACTTTTTGCCTTTCAAAAGTTTACCCCGACAACAAAGGGTGTTTTGTGGTTTATTCCCGGAAAATACCAGCTATAACAAACACCCTGGTAAGATTTGATGCCGACGGGAACGAATTGTACCGCTTTGCTGTTCCGGTTGAATTGTACCCTGTTTATTTTGAATTTGACGATCTTAGCCAGAAATTTCTGATGGCATTTCAGGGCAACGATTCAGTAAATGCCGGAAATATGGAAAAATTTATTCTCTGTGCCATGGATTCAACAGGAAATATATCATGGAAAAATGAGTTTGAACATGCCGGATTTGTGAATCAGATTATAAAAAGTGAAAACAATTACATGGTTATTGCAAGTTTTAAAACATGCAATATTGACGGTACTATTTACAAAATCAATGCCGATGGTTCACTGTGGGGGGCAATGATGATTAATTTTGATCAGAGCGGGAAAATAACCAATAAGTTTGCTATTAAAAAAACGTCCTCCTTTTATATTAGTGATGTATTTAAATTATCGGCCACTTCAATTTGCCTTATTGGCCGTAAAAGCAGCCCTGATCAGCCTGAAGGAGATTTGTTTTTTGCGATTGTTCAACCCGGGGGAAAGATAATTTTTAATAATTAACCTTCTGATGGTTTTCCGGCATATAATTCTAGCTCGTCATCGCTGATTTTATCTGGTATAGTGCCTTATCAAGCAAATTTTTAGGGCAGGCAACATTCATTCTCATAAAACCTTCACCACCAGGACCAAATTGAGTACCATCGCTCAGGCCTACTCCGGCTTTTTCTATCATAAGACGGTTCAGTTCCTGCGGTGAAAGCCCTGTTTTACGAAAATCAATCCAGATGAGATAGGTTCCTTCGGGAACAAAAGGACAGGCTGAAGGTATATTTTTTTCGAAAAAACGAATGGTATGATCAATGTTGCGGTGCAGATATTCCAGAAGTTGGTCAAGCCATTCACTTCCTTGGGTATAAGCAGCTTCAAGCGCAACATTGCCGGCAATGTTTCCCATATTAAGGTGCAAGGTATTGAGCATAAAATTGTACTTTGCCCGCAATTCCTTATCGGGGATAATGACTACAGATGATGAAAGCCCAGCCATATTGAATGTTTTTGAGGGGGCCATAAATGTCAATGTATTCTTCATGGCGAGTGGTGAAACCGATGCAAGGGGAATATGGCAGGCCGGTCTGAAAACAATATCGGAATGAATTTCGTCAGAAAAGATCAGGACCCGGTGATCATAACATATCTGAACCATTTTTTCAAGTTCATGTTTTTTCCAGACATTTCCCCCCGGATTATGAGGGCTGCTGATTATAAAAACTTTAACCCCTTGTTTTATTTTTTCAGTGAAATCCTGAAAATCAATGGTCAAAGAATTGTTTTCAATTAATAACTTGTTGTATACCAATTCTCTCTGATTATTTTTAACGATCGTATGGAAAGGCGTGTAAACCGGAGGTTGAATCAATATTTTATCGCCAGGTTGGGTAAATGCCAGTAAAGCTACTGCCAATCCTGGAACCACTCCGGGACTGAAAGTTATCCAGTCGCTATCAATGGCCCACTGGTGCCTGTTTTTCATCCAGCTGATTACAGCCTGATTGTAATTCTTACTTCGTAGTGAATACCCGAGCACTATATGTTCCATTCTGTGCTTTATGGCTTCGATAATAAAAGGAGGAGTGGCAAAATCCATATCGGCAACCCACATGGGGATAATATTACTGTTACCAAATATTTCACTCCGAAGGTCGTATTTTACGCAGTCGGTATTATGCCTGTCCATTATCTGGTCAAAATTGTACATCATGCTCCAGGTCATTTTTGGATTAAATCCAGAATTTTTTTGCATTCATCATGTCCTATTGCTTCCGGTTTACCCAGTATATGGACATAAAAATTGATCAAAGCAGCATTTTCAATGGCTTCAAGGCGTGAAAAAGCTTGTGTAAGCGTGTTTCCCAAGGTGGTTACCCCGTGGTTTTTCATCAGAATAACATTGGATAATAAAGAAGCTTCAGCCACTTTTTCAGCCAATGCGACAGAACCCATTAACAGATAAGGAACATAGGCCGGTTCACCAGCAATGGCAAAAACCTCACCTGTAAGGTGTGTATTTATTGAATGAGATGTGGCCATATAAGCCGTTGCAACAGGTGGATGGGCATGAATAATGGCTTTAATATCAGGCCTGCGATTGTAAATCATTACATGCATCATGGTTTCCATGCTAAGCCTGATGTGTGGTGTAAGATTTTCGCCTGCTGCATTTGTTTTACCAATATGGTTTATAGTGAGCCTTCCTTTGTCTTTTTGTGAAGGGGTAATCAAAACCAGGTCATCTGCAATACGGATACTGATATTTCCCCCGGTAGCAGTGGTGTAGTGCCGTTTATAAAGCCTTCCGGCAAAATATACCAGTTCTTTCTTTTCTGTTTTATATTTCATTTTGGTATAAAGAGTTATAGATAAAATACGTTTTTCAGTTCATCGGGTTTTATGATTCCTTTTTCAGTGATAAATGCAGTAATAAATTTTGCAGGAGTAACATCAAAAGCCGGGTTAAGAGCACCCGATCCGGGATTTGCAGTTTTTATTTCAGTGATATTCCCATTTTTATCAGCTCCGGTTGAATATAATAATTCATCTTCATTTCTTTCTTCAATTTCAATGCCAGCACCGTTCTGCATTGCCGTATCAATGGTTGAACCCGGTACTGCAATGTAAAAAGGTATTCCAAATTCTTTGGCAGCAATGGCTTTTGCAAGCGTGCCTATTTTATTGGCAGTATCGCCGTTTATGGCCACACGGTCAGCCCCTGTAATCACCATATCAATTTTCCCCAGCGACATAAAATGAGCTGCAGCATTGTCGGCTATAATCCGGTGACGGATACCGGCATGATAAAGTTCCCAGGCTGTTAGTTTAGCTCCCTGGTTACGCGGACGTGTTTCATCAACATAAACAAAAATATTTTTTCCTTGTTCAAAAGCTTTATATACCGGAGATAATGCACTGCCATAATCAACAAAACCAAGCCAACCGGCATTACAGTGCGTCAAAATGCGATAGCCATCGTTAATCAGCGATGCGCCATATTCTCCGATTTTTATAGCATCTTCTTCATTTTCGCGGGCTATGGCTTGAGCCTCTTGTATGGCAAAGGCTTTTGAAATATTCAGGCTTTGAAATATTCTTTCAGTTGACCGAAACAGATTTTTAGCAGTTGGCCGTGAGGATTCAATCTGATTTCTTGCCTGTGAAAGAAATTCATTAAAACCAATGTCAGGGGCTTCCAATATGGCCTGCGCCATGGCAAAGGCTGCAGCTGCACCAATGGCTCCGGCACCACGTACATTCATATTTTTGATATATTGAATGGTGGTTTGATAATCCGCAGCATGAATTATTTTAAACTGAAAAGGCAGTAAATTTTGGTCAATCAGGCTGACTTTCTGACCTTCCATCCATATGGTGCGATAATGTTGCCCGTAAACTTTCATTTAATATCAATTATTTTTTGTAGCGAAAATACAGTTAACTAAAATATAAGAAAATGAGCCATGCAAATCTGAATCTATGATATGGTTTATAATATTGTTAATCTTTTTTTATAAAGGTAACGAAATATTAAAAAGTGAAGAAATGATTTTAAAACTCTTTTTATAAATGTAATTTTATGCGTACTTTTTTATAATATGGTTAATTTGACTTTTCTTTCAAAAAGCCTTCGCATTGCCGAACTAATGATTCTGTTTATTGTTTTGCCACTGTTATTTAAGCTAAACATAATACCCGGCCATAAATTCATTCCTTTGATTATAGTATTTGGTTATACCCTGGTGATTGTGCTTACTGATAAAAATTTTGACAGAAAAATGCTGGGCTTAAACCGTTTCAATAATTGGAGACCAATATTATTTAGATTTTTCATTGTTTTGGTACTATCATCCTTGTCGGTATATATCTTCGAGCCACAGGCATTTTTATTTTTGCCCCGCAGAAATGTATGGCTCTGGGCTATGATTATGATTTTTTATCCGCTTTGGTCAGTTTATCCCCAGGAGTTTATTTACCGTGCATTTTTTTTCCAGCGCTATAGGTTTATTACTGGCAACAATTTGATTTTTAATATTCTGAATGCAGTTGCATTTGCTTTTCTTCATATTATTTTCAACAACTGGCTTGCCGTGGTACTAAGTTTTGGGGGTGGATTGATGTTTGCCATCACGTATGCACGTTACAAATCTTTGATGCTTGTATCTGTTGAGCATGCCCTTTATGGCGATATGATATTTACCAACGGATTGGGGAAATATTTCTATGTCCCTGATTTTTAATTTTTTTTCGTGGTATTTATTTTCTGTATTTCTGATACTTACTTTATCTGGTAATTTCTTTCTGCTATTTTTTTCTCTCAAAGTCAATAAAAGAATAAGGATAGGCAAAATCAGGATCATTATCAATGTAAGTTGCTGATTTCTTGATCCATTGTTGAAAATCAATTTCGGGAAACCATGTGTCGGCTTCGTAATCATGATGGACAACCGTGAGGAAAAGTTTGTCGGCTTCGGGCAGAAATCTTTCATAAACCATTCCGCCGCCAATGATAAAAGCTAGTTCATCGTTGCGGCAAGCTTCAATGGCTTGTTCGGGTGTATGTACTATAGTACAACGTTCGAATGATTCGTCAAGATGCGAAATAACCACATTTTTTCTGTTGGGTAGTGCACCACCCGGTAAACTCAGGAAAGTGTTACGTCCCATAATCACGGTATGCCCTGAGGTGAGGCGTTTAAAACGTTTAAGATCAGACGGAATATGCCACAACAATTTATTATTCAATCCAATAGCCCTGTTCTGGGCAATGGCTACAATGACGGCAAGTTCAGGTTTGTTATTGCTCATACCGATATTTCCCCCTTGATATGTGGATGTGGGTTGTAATTTGTCAATTCAAAATCAGAATACGAAAATCCCAGGATATCATTTATTCCCGGGTTTATTCTCATTTCCGGCAATGGTCTGGGTTCACGAGTAAGCTGAAGGCGGCATTGTTCAATGTGATTAAGATAAATATGTGCATCACCTAAAGTGTGAATAAACTCACCCGGCTGGTAACCGGTAACCTGGGCAAACATCATGGTGAGGAGTGCATATGATGCAATATTAAACGGCACACCCAGGAAAATATCAGCACTGCGCTGGTACATCTGACACGATAAACGCCCATTGGCCACATAGAACTGGATTAGAATATGGCATGGTGGCAAAGCCATTTTATCAAGTTCGCCAACATTCCAGGCACTTATTATATGCCGCCGTGAGTCAGGAGAATGTTTCAGGCTTTCGGTAACCTGTTTGATCTGGTCAATATGACGGCCATCTGGAGCAGGCCACGAACGCCACTGGTAACCATATACATGCCCCAGTTCCCCGTTTTCATCAGCCCATTCATCCCAGATGGAAACATTGTTTTCTTTCAGGTAGCGGATATTGGTTTCGCCTTTCAGAAACCATAATAATTCATGAATAATTGATTTTAGGTGTAGTTTTTTGGTGGTAAGCAACGGAAATCCATGTTCCAGGTCGAAACGCATCTGGTAACCAAAAATACTGATGGTTCCTGTGCCCGTCCTGTCTGTTTTATGGGTTCCTTCAGCAAGTACTTTTTGTAATAAATCAAGGTATGGTTTCATTGTATATCGTTTTGAATCAGTTTTATGCCTATGCGGCAATCGAGACAGCTAGAATTTTTGCAATATTCATTATAAAGGTGGATCAGCGCCTGTGATTCAAGGGCATTAGCAGGTTTTAGCCCCGATTTTTTCCACATGCGTATAATATTGTTGTCTTCTGCATGTGTGCTTTCAAGCCAGTTTATGGCTTTATCCTGAAGACCGGCATTAGCGGTAGCTTTTCCGTAATTAAAAACAATGGGTATTACCGAGTTGATTAAGATAACATCGATGGCCATTTCTCCGAGATTTTTTTCTTTTTTTGCCGATTCATTACCAAAGCGGTAATGATTAAGCCAGTATGATGATACACCATACCGGAAATAGCTTCTTGCCTGTTCATAAACAGCGACATCGGTTATTTTTGAAAATAATGATGAAGAGCGATGAACCAACATAGCAAACTGGGCAATTCTGATGGTTGGAAAGTTAGCTGGCCTGAGGCGCATAAATTTCCAGATATATGGTTCTAAAGCATTCAAATGATGTTTTTGTTTTAAAAACCTGTATTCCGACCGGAGTTGTTTATAATAATCATCTGTTTCCAGATTTTTATCTTTGTCGTCAAGAAAACCAGCCTGTCCGAAAAGTAAGGCCTCAATCTGGGTAAGATTTTCTTTATAATGCCCCAGTATTTTCAATGGCAGTGAGCGTGCCAGGTTTTCGAATGGCAGACTGTTGGTATTAAAACCAAACTGCCGTGCAAGAATTTGATAAAACGTTTCCTCCCAGTGATTTATGTTTTTAGAGAGTAATTCATCAATTTTCCGGGTTTTATATTCTAACCTTGAAGTTGCGAGCACTGTAAGCCACCATCTGATATCAAATCCGGCAACATGTTTAATTTTTTGCTGGCAGGGTATGGCAAGGTTCAGGCTGAGCAGTTTCTGATAATTGGAAAACAATCGTGTAACATCTGGAAGAACCAACACAGGTACGGGATTGCCGTTATTTTTTTTGAGTTCAATATCATTTTCGGTTACAACATGCAGAACAACATTGTCATAGGAAGGATCGTTCTGGTGCCCATGCTTTAGCCAGTCCGATGATTTAAGATGAATTTCAACATTGCCTGCCCATAGGGTTTCGTCAATTTTTATACGGGCATTAAAAAAATCAGGGCCGGCATCGCTATTATATTCACCAGGATGTAGGATGGTAACTTTTTCGCCCGATATGGTGGTCAGATTCGGGGTTTGAAAAAGCTGGTTTTTCCAGACAAATTGTATAAATTCCTCATTCATAAATGTTCGCATTCAAAAAAAATCAAAGAAAATTTTTCATTTCCTGCTGAATAATAAGAGCTGCCTCACGGGCTTTTTCATTAAAATTTTTTTCTTTCGATGCATAGAGAATATTTCGTGAAGCATTTACAAGCAAACCACCTTCATTTGTGATTAATCCGGCTTTGGAAACCGCTTCGAGGTTTCCACCCTGCTTACCTACACCCGGTACCAGGAAAAAATGGGCTGGGGCCATTCTGCGTATATCAGCCAGTGCAAAGGGTTGGGTAGCTCCGGTAACAAACATCATGTTATCAGGGGTACCCCATTTCATTGCCTTTTCTATCACTTTTTCATACAGGTGCCGATTATCATAAGTTTTCAGCATCTGGAAATCTTCTGAACCTGTGTTTGATGTAACAGCAAGAACTATAACCCATTTTCCGCTGTAACTGAGAAAAGGCTCAATGCTGTCTTTGCCCATATATGGCGAAAGGGTTACCGCATCGCAATCAAGTATTTCAAAAATTTCGCGGGCATACATTTTCGAGGTATTTCCAATATCTCCGCGTTTGGCATCGGCTATAATCAATAAATCAGGGTAATTTTTACGGATATAACGTATGGTTTTTTTAAGCTGGTCTATCCCTTTACTGCCAAAGGCTTCGTAAAATGCAAAATTGGGTTTATAAGCCACAGAGATATCATAGGTGGCATCAACAATCATACGGTTAAATTCAAATAAAGGATGCCTGAAACCTGAAAAAAACAATGGCATTTGTTCAGTATCGGGATCAAGACCGATGCACAGGTACGATTTTTTTTTCTTAATCTGGTTTATTAATTCGTTGCGGGTCATAATAAATATTCAAAATTAAAATTCGCTTTCTTTAAGTCTTTCTGTATTTTCGGCAATCTGAAGTTCATCAATAATGGGTTGAACCTCTCCGTCGAGAATGGCCGAAAGGTTGTAGAGTGTAAGGTTGATACGGTGATCAGTAACCCTTCCCTGGGGATAATTGTAAGTACGGATTTTGGCCGACCGGTCGCCGGTTGATACCATGGTTTTTCTTTTGTGTGCTATTTCATCCATATGTTTCTGGTATTCCAGATTATAAAGCCTTGTGCGGAGTTCATTCATGGCTTTATCGAGGTTTTTTATCTGCGATTTTTCATCCTGGCACTGAACCACAGTACCGGTGGGAATGTGTGTCAGCCTGATGGCTGAATAGGTTGTATTTACACTCTGGCCTCCAGGTCCTGATGAGCAAAAAGTATCTTTTCGGATATCTTCCATGCGAAGGTCGATATCAAATTCTTCGGCTTCGGGCAAAACGGCCACAGTTGCAGCACTGGTATGCACCCTTCCCTGGGTTTCGGTAACCGGCACACGTTGTACCCGGTGAACACCCGATTCATATTTTAATATGCCGTACACCTCGTGGCCAGTAACTTCGGCAATAATTTCCTTGTAACCTCCGGCTGTACCATCGGTACAGCTTGTTATATTCATTTTCCAGCCTTTTTTCTCAGCAAATTTTGAATACATACGAAATAAGTCACCGGCAAAGATACTTGCTTCATCACCTCCGGTACCGGCGCGGATTTCGAGAATGGCATTGCGGCTGTCTTCAGGATCGGCCGGAATTAAAAGCAGCTTGATCTGTTCTTCCATAGGCACAACTTTGGGCTCAAGCTCATCTAGCTCTGACTTGGCCATTTCGCGAAGTTCCTGATCTTTTTCTTCTTCAAGTACCTGCCTGGCAGATTCAATATGATCGAGCAGAATTTTATATTTTTTAAATGCTTCGATAATGCCTTCCAGATTTTTATATTCTTTGTTAAGTTGGATATATTTCTTCATATCGGCTATTGCAGCCGGATCAGTAATTTTTTGCTGTATTTCTTCGAATTTAAGACGTAAAGCTTCGTATTTTTCTAATAAAACAGGATTAGCCATAAATGTATTTTATTATAAATGAATGATTTATTAAATATGAAATTCAGATTTTTAATGAAAAGTTCATCAATAAAGAAATGCGTACTTTATATAAAACCACAATATAACATATTTAATATCATATATATATAAACTCTCCAAAGGGTGATTTAATGGTCAGCCGGTTTGTTGGGGAAGATTCGCAACGACCTATGATTTTTGCCTTTATCCCGCTTTGAGCAGCAAGTTGAATTATATAACCTGCATTTTCGGGGCTTGTATAAATTTCAAAACGATGCCCCATATTAAAAACTTTATACATTTCTTTCCATTCTGTTTTTGATTCTTCCTGTATTATCATGAAAAGGGGTGGAATATCAAACATGGTATCTTTTATTACATGGAGGTTCCTGACAAATTTCATTACTTTGGTTTGTGCCCCACCCGTGCAATGAATCATCCCATGAACTGCCCGGCGGTTATTTTCGAGCAAACGTGCAATAAAAGGGGCATAGGTCATAGTGGGCGAAAGAATCATTTTTCCCATATCGAGTCCTTCAACCGGCGAGGGATCGGTAAGCTTTTTTGAACCGCAATAGATGAGGCTTACATCAACAAGTGGGTCATAACTTTCCGGATATTTTAAAGCGATTGATTTTTCAAATACATCGTGGCGTGCCGAAGTAAGGCCATTGCTTCCCATACCACTATTGGGCATTGTTTCCCATGGTGTTGTTCCGTCAGAAGCCAGCCCGATAATAACATCCCCGTGTTGAATTGATTCATTGGAAATGATCTGATCGCGCCTGGTGCGTGCTGTAACAGTACTGTCGACAATAATTGTACGTACAAGGTCACCAACATCGGCAGTTTCACCTCCGGTGTACCAGATATTGATGCCAAAAGTCCTGAGTTTTTCAATAAATTCAGTTGTTCCGGTAATGATAGCCGAAATAATCTCTCCGGGAATCAGGTTCTTGTTCCGGCCAATGGTAGATGACAGTAAAATCTGGTCGGTAATACCAACACACAATAAATCATCAATATTCATTACAACAGCATCGCGCGCAATGCCTTTCCAGACATCAATATCTCCGGTTTCGCGCCAGTAGACATATGCCAGCGATGATTTTGTACCGGCTCCGTCGGCGTGCATCACATTGCAGAAGGCTGGATCGCCTCCAAGATAATCAGGTACAATTTTACAAAATGAATACGGAAAAATGCCTTTGTCAAGGTTTTTAATTGCTTGGTGTACATCATCTTTCGATGCCGATACTCCTCTCAGGTTGTATCTTTCGGTTTTATTCATCCTGTTTTTGGTATATAAAAAACGTTCCGGGTATGTGCGGAACGTTTCTGAATATATATTATCGTTCTTAATTACCTTTTAATCAAACTGTTTAAAAAATAAAATTCACAGCTAACGTTTTTTCTTGATTTTCTGAACATAATCACGACCTGTTACCCCAAAGTCAGTACGGCGGTTTATCTGATGTGCTATTTCCTGTTGCTCCTTGGTAGGCAGGCTGTTGATAAAACTTTCGGTTAAAACATCGTTTTCCCTGAGGAAAGGATAGAGTTCGGCTTCCTTACGTTCAATTACTTTTGGCTGGCTTTCGCCGTAACCTCTTGAAGTCAGCCTGTCGGGATCTATACCATAAGTGATAAGAAAATCAACAACCGATTTAGCTCGTTTGGCCGATAGTTCCATATTGGCATCGTCGCTTCCGCGGCAATCGGTATGTGAACCAATCTCAATGGTGATATTAGGATTATCATTCAATATTTCAACAAGCAATTCAAGCGATACAAGCGATTCGGGCCTTAAATCCCACTTTCCGAAATCATATAGGATATTGGGTAAAACGATGCGTGAATCATCGGGTGACATGAACACATCCATTTTAAATTTTTTGCTGGTTGCCAGTCCTTTGGTCGATTCTTTCCCCTTACCATTAAGGAATCCTCCCCTTCGGGTAACAATACGGTAATCGGTATTGGGTTTCAGAATAAATTTAAAACTCCCGTCACTTTCTGTTTTGATGGTTGTATTGGTTCCATCGCTTCCTATAAGGTTAACTTCTGCATTGGCGATAATTTCATCGTTTTTCTGATTACGGACAACCCCGCTCAGTTCGAATTCAATCGGCGGAAGGTTAAACTGGTATATATCATCGCCTCCTTTACCCCCGGCACGGTTTGATGAAAAATATCCCCTTTCCTTGGTAGCTTCGAAAATAATACCGAAATCATCGGCAGGGCTGTTGATAGGGTACTTCATATTTTCAACTTTCCAGTTATTGTTGCCCATATCAATAGCCATAAAAATATCAAGACCTCCCATTCCCAAGTGCCCGTCTGATGAAAAATAAAACGTTCCATCGCTGTGTACGTATGGAAACATTTCATTTCCTGCGGTATTGATTGATGCTCCCAGATTTTCCGGTGTTCCCCATTCATTTGAGTTGGCATTCTGACGGGTCACCTTCCAGATATCTTTTCCTCCATAACCGCCTTTCAGGTCGGCCACAAAATAAAGGGTAAGTTCATCGGGCGACAAAGCCGGATGCCCTACAGTAAGAGTATCTTTAATAACATCAGAAACAACGGGTTCTGTCCATTCAATACCGTCTTTTTTCGATAAATAAATCCTGCATGTCAGTCTGTTATCTTTATCTTTCCTGAAACTGGTAAAAAACATGGTAGTACCTTTCTGGTTCAGAACAGGCGTCCCTTCATCAAATTCAGTATTGATGGTAGAGGGTAGTAAAACGGGTTCACTCCAACGTCCTTTCCGGTCAGCCCTTGAGTAATAAATATCAGTGTAATATTCACCGGTTACATCATTGATTTTGTTACCTGTTGATCCTTCGCGTGCTGAAGTAAAAAAAATAACATTGTAATCTTCTTTTGCATAGGCAGGACAAAAGTCACTGTATTTTGAATTAAAGTAATACATATTCTGGACTTTATACCTGGTAGGATTTTCAATCCATTCCACAGCGTTCTTGCACGATAGCACGCCATCGTCGGCTCTTGGGTCATCGGGAACCAGTCTTTTGTAATTTTCAAATTCGGCTATGGCTTCTTCATATTTCTGGTTGGCTTTATACGATTCGGCCAGGTAAAGGTAAACCACAGGATTAGTATAATTTTTCTGGATGGCTTTTTTGAACCATACAATAGCCTGGGACATATTACCGGTTAATTTGTAGCAAAGTGCAACCTGGAAAATAACTTCTGATTTTTGTTTTTTATCTTTTACTTTTCCAAAGGCATATTTATATAAATCAATGGCTTTGAAATACTGGCCTGTCTGGAAAGCAGCTTCGGCACGTGTATATGCATCTTTCTGGGCTGAAACATTCAGGCTGGCCAGAACAAAGCATAAAATAAGGGTTGTGATAGTTATTTTCATTGGCACTTTATTTTTCCGGAAAAAATATCATCCGCAATATGATGCGAAAATAAAAAATTTTTATGAATTGACCCTATTATGCGAATCAAACTCTTAAAATCATTTATTCAAGGATGAAACGATAAAATACAACTGGATATTATAAAGCTTAGGCGGTTTTGCTCTGATATTCGTCCATGGAATATGGTTCGGCCACGGGTTGAAGAGAAACCAATTTTTTGGAAGGTCTTAAAATACGGCTGATATTACTTTGCATTTGCCAATATTTATCGGCAAACCAGCAAAAAATTAATAATGTCCTGACAATTACCATGGCACAAAAATAAATATATTTTTCTGACTTAAAAACCCGATTTGATTAAATCTATTGTTTTATTCATGAAATGAGATTTATTGATCTTTAATGGACAAACTAAGCCAGATTAGCGAGTAAATAAGAGTTCCCTATATTTAGGCAATGGCCATAACTGGTCGTCAACAATGCGTTCAAGATGATCAATCTGGTAACGGATCTCTGAGAGATAGGGTTTAACTTCTGTATTATAAATCGCAGCCATGGCTTCATAATCATTTAGTTGATTGGCTTTTTTACGGGCATCGATCATGTTTTTTACTTTAATGTGAATCAAGGCAATGCGTCCTGAAATTTCCTTGATGGTTTGCAATTGCATTGCGGCTACCTGTTCAAAATCTTTATCGGTAAGTACTTCTTTCAGTCCCCTTACATTATCAATCAGAATATTCTGGTATTTATAAACCGTCGGAATGATATGATTTATAGCCAAATCGGCCAGAACTCTCGATTCGATTTGAAGTTTCTTTGAAATGGTTTCGACCATTATTTCGTAACGCGAGTGAATTTCACGTTCAGTCAGAATGTGATTTCTGACGCATAAATCAATGGTTTTAGGTGTCAGAAAAGCTTTATAAGCTTCAAGGGCTTCGGTGATATTGCTGAGTCCGCGTTTTCCGGCTTCGTCAATCCATTCCTGGCTATAACCGTTTCCTTCAAATCTTACAGCTTTCGATTCCCTGATAAGTCTTTGAAGAATTTGTAATACCGCTTCATCGCGTTTTATTCCTTGTTGAATCAAAGATTCTGTTTCTTCATAGAATTTTAGCAATTGGTCGGCAACCGCAAGATTAAGAAAAGTCATGGGCGACCCACAATTGGCTGATGATCCTACAGCCCTGAATTCAAAACGGTTACCGGTAAAAGCAAAAGGCGATGTGCGGTTACGGTCGGTATTATCGGGCAAAATTTCAGGTATTTTACTGATATTAAGTTTTAAAGCGCTAATTATTTCTTCAGAAATATCGGGGGTAAGTTTTTCATCAATTTCATTAAGAATAGCGTTGAGTTGTTTGCCAAGGAATACCGAAATAATAGATGGCGGAGCTTCAGAAGCCCCCAGACGTTGTTCGTTGGCAAGTGAGGCTATGCTGGCGCGGATAAGGTCGCCATGCTCATGAACAGCTTTTACAATATTTACAAGAAAGGTCAGAAACATCAGGTTGGTTTTCGGATTTTTGCCGGGCGAAAGCAGGTTTAAATTGGTATTGGTTCGCAACGACCAGTTATTATGTTTTCCTGAACCATTGATGCCCCTGAAAGGTTTTTCGTGAAATAGCACGCAGAAATGATGTTTACGGGCAATTCTCTCCATAGCATCCATCAGCATCTGGTTATGATCGACAGCAAGGTTCGCTTCTTCAAACATGGGAGCACATTCAAACTGGTTGGGGGCTACTTCGTTATGCCGGGTTTTAACAGGAATTCCAAGTTTACAGGCTTCGATCTCGAAATCGCGCATAAAATTACCAACCCGCTGTGGAATAGCTCCGAAATAATGATCTTCGAGTTGCTGATCGCGAGCCGATGCATGGCCTAAAAGTGTGCGTCCGGTGAGAACCAGGTCGGGACGTGCTGTAAACAGTGCTTCATCGACCAGGAAATATTCCTGTTCCCATCCTAAAGTTACCTGTACCCGGGTTATATTTTTATCAAACAGCTGACAAACTTTTACGGCTGCCTGGTCCATAAGGCTGAGCGATTTAAGCAAAGGCGTTTTAAAATCGAGGGCTTCCCCTGTATAGGCAATAAATATTGTAGGTATGCATAAGGTATGATCAATAATAAACGCCGGTGACCCCGGGTCCCACGCAGTATACCCGCGGGCTTCGAATGTATTGCGTATCCCTCCGCTCGGAAAACTTGATGCATCAGGTTCCTGCTGTACGAGATTTTCACCGTCGAAGCGTTCTATTACATCATTATCTTTATCAATCAGATAAAATGCATCATGTTTTTCGGCTGTTGCTCCGGTTAAAGGCTGAAACCAATGGGTATAATGGGTAGCTCCCATTTCAATTGCCCATGCTTTCATGCCGTTGGCAACCTGTGCTGCTACTTTACGGTCAATGGTAATGCCGTTTTCGATAGCAAATTGAACATTGGAAAATGATTCTTTGGTGAGATATTTTTTCATAGTATCCTTCCCAAAAACATTGATTCCGAAATAATCCGAAATCCTTTCAGAAGGATAATTTATTTCAACCGGTTTACGGTTCAATAATTGGTCATAAGCTTTAAACCTGAGGGTAGACATAGTAATCAGCTATTTAAATTAAAACTGCAAAAATGCATTATTTTGAGCTTTATGGAAAATATTTTTTCTTAATTTCAATAAAAATAAATGCAATCGATTTCGTGATAGCTATCTATAATATTAACAACATAGGAAAAAAATAGTTTATGGTTTTAATTTATTACTTGTATTCCCTATGGTTTGTAAAAAAAATCCAATTATTTGCGAAAATAAAATTTAAATGTAATTTTGCACCACTTTAAGAGGGGGATTATCTCAGCTGTTCGCCGCGGCGAAAGAGCGCTTGCAAAACCCCCGGATGATGTAAAAAAAGTTCTTAAAAATATTGGGGGATTATCTCAGCTGTTCGCCGCGGCGAAAGAGCGCTTGCAAAACCCCCGGATGATGTAAAAAAAGTTCTTAAAAATATTGGGGGATTATCTCAGCTGTTCGCCGCGGCGAAAGAGCGCTTGCAAAACCCCCGGATGATGTAAAA
>CAZLJX010000007.1:0-71161 GCA_964559985.1 uncultured Bacteroidales bacterium | reverse complement strand
GCTTGCAAAACCCCCGGATGATGTAAAAAAAGTTCTTAAAAATATTGGGGGATTAGCTCAGCTGTTCGCCGCGGCGAAAGAGCGCTTGCAAAACCCCCGGATGATGTAAAAAAAGTTCTTAAAAATATTGGGGGATTAGCTCAGCTGTTCGCCGCGGCGAAAGAGCGCTTGCAAAACCCCCGGATGATGTAAAAAAAGTTCTTAAAAATATTGGGGGATTAGCTCAGCTGGCTAGAGCGCTTGCATGGCATGCAAGAGGTCATCGGTTCGACTCCGATATTCTCCACATTCACAAAAATTAAAAGGCCTGCAAACGCAAGCCTTTTAATTTTTTAATATTATTTTTTTAAGGGTAGGAGGGTTTTAAATCTGTTTTTTTCTGATTTTATCATTTCAACATTACCATAAACACACCAGGCTTTCTGGTCGAGAACATCTTCTATCATGGCTGCAAATGAATTAATATCGGCAACGGTTGCTGATAAAACACCATTGCGTTCTGATTGAAGATCTTCAGCTTTTTCTTTTCTCATCCATGCTGAAAAGGCAATATTGCCCTTTTCGCTTGGTGTATAAGGATTATCGAGTGTTGAAATGGTGCCGATGATAAAACGGGTAAAAGAACTGCTGTCAGTAGTGTAATTTTTAAGGAAATCGGTTGTTTTTGCATAATTTTCAAGGGTTAAACCCAGGTTGGGATCGCGGTATGAATTGAATGTCAATAAACCTGATGCCTGGATGGTGCTGAAACCACCATAGGCTCCTCCAAGCACCCTGATGCGGTTTTGAAGGTACTCTGTCGACAATATCTGACGTAAAACCTGCATCTTCCCTGAATATGCATATCCAAGTTTTTTAAAATCATAACCCTGAATAACATATTGCACTTTAGATGGAGTGAGAATTCCTTCATTTTTAATTGCTGGTTTCAAATCCCAGGTTTGAACTACCGGAGCATTATCTGGTAGCTGTAAAATATATTGCTCCTCAATATTAAGGGCATTTTTATGAATTTTTTTTGAACACGTGAGGCCGGCAACAAGATTCTGACGATTGATCAGGAGACGGATTGTCTCATTAAGATTTGTAACGATTTCCTCAGATTTGGAATTAAAGTTTTTCAGCAAATCTGTAACAAACCAATAATATTCAATACCACTGGTCATCTCTTTTAATAAACCCTGCCTTGTAAAATAGGAATAAGCCCGTGTGGCAGCATATTTAAACCCATCGCTGTTGACGGATGCTTCATATTGCGATTGTACTCTTGTAAGCACGGTATGTAACCTTGTAGTATCAGCGAAAGCAGTATTGAGTAATATTTCATTTCCAAGTTCAAAAATTTTGTCGGTTTTGTCATTCATGGCTTTTGAACTCATGATGAATTTAGGAATCAACAGGCTGTCGTTCTGATTTTCCAGCATAATCTGTGTGTAGAAATATAAACCTCCTGTATGCAGGTTGATGGCTTTGTTAAGATCGGCATACGAATAATTTTTTGTATCAAGGCTGGTGAAAACATCGGTAAGTAACTGGGCATACGGAATCAGTCTGAGTGGCAACACACGCATATCGAAATACCAGTTGGCATAAACGATATCATTGGTAAATTCATCAAAATGAAGCAGGGTTGCTCCATTGAATTTCGACTCTTTAGCTTCGAAAAATGTGGCTTTTGGGTCTATGTCTTTAATACTTAGCATTGGTATGGTGGCGAGTGCCTCGGGTGTGTCCTCATGTTTCTGATATTCCTGCAGCATTTTTGTTTCTTCAACCATCTTTGTCAGGTCTTCCTTGCTCATATGTGCCTTAATTGATGCCAGTTTTTCGGTAAGACGTTGAATGTTTTTGGTTTCGAGGCCTGGCATTGGATTAAGTTCAAGGATTACTCCATGTGTATTATTAATAAGGTATTGGCTGATAAGCTTTTCAAGATAGCCTTTTTCAATTTCGCGTTTCAGGTTTTTAAGCGTTTTTTCCCACATCATACCTTCAAACGGGTCACCGGTATGCATCCACATTGATACAGACTGGCTTATATATGCAAGACCTTTCTGGGCATCATCACCTTCGCGCAGTTGAAATTCCATACGGTTAACAATCCCGTTTACCGTTTCTTTGTCAAGACCGTTTTTGACCTGTTCACTAAGAACATCCATGACCACTTTAAATAGTTTGTCACGCTGTCCTTTGTGGGCATTTTTTACAACCAGATTCATCACATTCTGCTTGTAATTTTCGGCTGATATATATACATCCTGGCCAATTTTTTCTTTTTGAAGTGCAAGCCTTATCGGAGCTGATTCCTGATTTACCAGCACTTCAGCCAGTATATCGAGTGCCATGGTTAACATCCGGTCATCACTTGTCCCTGCAACGAAAGCCATTGAAAGGAAAGTCTGAGAGGTAGTATCGGCTCCTTCCAGGACTGGATATGATGCATTTAATTTCTCTAAAGATGCCAGTGGTTTTTGTATATCAATGACAACAGGATTATTGATGCGTGTATAATGATCAAGGTAGTTGTCGTTGATAAAAGCCAGTTCTTTTTCCGTATCGCCGTTTCCATAAAGGAAAATATAACTGTTTTCGGGATGGTAACATTTTTTATGAAAATTAATAAATTCTTCCTGGGTCAGGCTGGGAATAGCCTCCGGATAACCTCCCGATTCAAAACCATAGGTAGTTTCAGGGAAAAGGGCTTTAAAAGTACGATAACGCAATTCACGTACAGGATTGGAATAGGCACCTTTCATTTCGTTGTAAACCACACCTTTATAAATTAATGGGTCGTTTATACCGGTCAGCTCGAAATGCCAACCTTCCTGTTTTAAAACCCGGTCATCGTAATATAAAATCGGATTAAAAACAGCATCGAGATATACATGCATCAGGTTGAAAAAATCCTTATCGTTCATGCTGGCTACCGGGTACATGGTGCGGTCTTTTGAAGTAAAAGCATTGAGAAATGTATTGAGCGACCCTTTGATCAGAATATCGAACGGGCTTTTCACCGGGAAATTTTTTGATCCGTTCAACACCGAGTGTTCCATAATATGGGCAATTCCGTTATCGGTGGCAGGGGGTGTTTTAAAAGCTATGGCAAATGTTTTATTCTGATCGTCATTAGCTATTTTCAGCAGTTTTGCCCCGCTTTTTTCATGCTCAAAATAGTAACACTCAGCGTTCACTTCTTTTACAAAACGCTTCTCAATCAGCTTAAAACCATGCATATTCCGATATTTATTACAGGATGAAAACAATACTGCAGTTATAACACTGAGTATGAATATGAAATTTTTTTTCATGGTAGTAAGGGTTGAAAATTAATAATTGGCAAAGATAACAGATTTGATTTAATTAATTATAGTCCATCGGGTATTTTTTTTATTAATAATATGATTGATAATTGATTGAAAATAGTATTCCTCGATTCATAAGAAAATGAATACCTGCCGACACTTCTTAAAAAGAGCTATAAGGAATTTTAAAGAAAATTATTTTTAAATTTACGAATATGATTCAGCGAAAATTTTCCGGTTTGCACTGAAAACCTGTTACAGAAAACAAAAACAATGGAGTATTGAATAGTATACATTTGAATTTCAATGTAATAATAGATGTGTTGAAATTTTCTATTTTGTTTTATATTTGTAGGCTCGCAAAATTTAGTAATTCATTGCAGGTTTGAAAACCTGGGAAGGAAGATATATTATAATTATCGGATAAATAAATGAGGCAGTGTTTTAATTAAGAAAATATAAACCATTTTATACAATGAAAATTTTAGTTTGTATCAGTAATGTTCCTGACACCACCACCAAGGTGAAATTTGTTGATGATTTCAAAAAGCTTGATGTGAACGGAATACAATGGGTTATCAATCCTTGGGATGAATTATCCCTGACCCGCGCCCTTGAACTGAAAGACGAAGCTGCCAACGGTATTAAGAGCGTTACAGTTGCTCATGTAGGTGCTGCCACTTCGGAGCCTACTATTCGCAAAGCACTTGCCATAGGTGCCGACGATGCTATCAGGGTAAATGCTGAACCTGCCGACTCGTTTTATGTAGCTGCCCAGCTTGCCGAAGTGGTAAAAAAAGAAAATTTTGACCTGGTGCTCTGTGGCATCGAGTCAAGTGATTACAACGGTTCGAATGTTGGTGGAATGTTGGCTGAATTTCTCGGATGGCCTTCCGTTTCTGCTGTTTCGGGCATTAAATTTGAAAATGGCCAACCAGTCGTTACCCGCGAAATAGATGGTGGCAAAGAACTTGTTGCAGTACCTGCTCCTTTTGTTGCCATTGTTCAGAAAGGCATTGCCAAAGAGCCGCGTATTGCCGCCATGAGGGGAATCATGATGGCCAGAACAAAACCTATAAAACTGTACGAACCTGTTGCTGTTGAGCCGCTTACTGATCTGATAAATTTTGAAATGCCCAAACCCCGGGCCGCCTGCAAATTTATCGATCCCGATAATCCCAAACAGCTTATTGAAATGCTTCAGAATGAAGCAAAAGTGATATAGAATTTTAACTTTTGAACAAAAAATATAATATATGTCTGTATTAGTTTATACCGAAAACTGGGATGGTAAGTTTAAAAAACTGTCCTTCGAAATGGTTTCCTATGCCTCCAAAGTGGCTGAAATGCTTCAAACCAATGTAGTTGCACTATCTGTTGGTGAAGTTGAAAAATCAGAGCTTGAAAAATTATCGGCTTATGGTGTCAGCCGGATTATTTCGGCTAATGCTGGTTTTGTAAAAATTTTTGACACACAGGTTTATACCCGCGTTATTGCTGATATTGCCCGTCAAGAAAATGCCACAGTTATCATTCTTTCAAACAATAACAGCGGAAAAGCCATTGCCCCACGTCTCTCAGTAAGTTTAAAGGCCGGCCTCGTTTCCGGAACAAGTAAGCTGCCGGTGAATGTAAATCCGTTTACAGTATATAAAAGAGCTTTTTCGGGCAATGCTTATGCCCATGTAGTAATAAAATCAGATATTAAAATTCTCACCCTTTCACAAAATTCGTTTGATCTTGTGCCAAACCAGGTACAGGCTCAGATTACTGAAATGGTGCCATCATCGGGAGGTGAACTTTTAAAAACCATAGTAAAAGATGTTCAGAAGCAGACCGGGAAAATTTTACTTACCGATGCTGAAATCGTTATTTCCGGCGGCAGGGGGATGAAATCACCCGACAACTGGGGACCGATTATAGAATTGGCAGGGCTGCTGGGTGCAGCTACAGCATGTTCACGTCCGGTTTCTGATGAAGGATGGAGACCCCATGAAGAACATACAGGGCAAACAGGGAAAATCATAGCTCCCAATCTGTATGTTGCTGTCGGTATAAGCGGGGCGACCCAGCATCTTGCAGGAATAAGCTCTTCAAAATATATCGTGGCCATCAATTCAGATAAAACTGCTCCGATTTTCGAAGCTGCACAGTATGGCATCGTTGGTGATGCCCTGAAGGTGCTGCCCAAACTGATTGAGGCAGTAAAAGATATGAAAAAATAGTAACCGGGAAAAGTTTTCAGGATGATAAAAAGGGATTGCCCTTGCCAAGGTTATTTAAAGAGCATTGGATTGAATTACGTTGTTTAAACCCAAATAATCAATAATATGATTAAACAAATTGTATTTGCAGCGACTCTGTTGATCACCTTAGCAATTTTTACTTGGACAGTGTTAAGGCTGATAAAATTTTTCAGTTTTACCCGGCCGTTTCCCATCGGCAATTACGGAAAACGCTTCAATGTTATGATGAGTGTGGCTTTTGGCCAGACAAAGATATTCCGCAAGCCGGTCATCGGATTGTTACATGCACTTGTTTTCTGGGGTTTTTGCGTCATTCTTATCGGGAGTATAGAAATGGTACTTGATGGATTGACAGGATCGGAGAAAATATTAGTTTTTCTGGGTGGTTTGTACGATGTGATTATGGCTTCGGGCGATATTTTTGCACTTATAGTTGCCATTGCCATTGTAGCTTTTATGGTCCGTCGCCTGCTGATGCATATACCACGTTTTGAGGGCGTTGAGATGACACCTGCCACCCATACCGACGCAACCATTGCCTTATCGTTGATTTTATTACTGATGCTTTCGTTGTTGGGTATGAATGCTGCCTACGTAGCACATCAACAGTCTTTAAAAGCTGAAATTGCAGGGGTTTACCCTGTTGGAAATTACCTCGCATGGGTTTTTGGTGCTGCCGGTTATGAATCGCTGTATGTCTGGTACCAGTTTTTCTGGTGGATGCACATTCTTCTGATTTTCGTTTTTGCCAATGTACTTCCATATTCAAAGCATTTTCATGTTTTTATGTCGGTTCCGAATGTTTTTCTGTCACGTCTTGAACCTCTCGGCAAACTGACAAATATGGATAATATTACCCGTGAAGTAAAACTAATGCTCGATCCCAATGCTGCATTTTCAGCTCCGCCTGCCGATGCACCGGTCGAACGCTTTGGGGTGAAAGATATTGAAGATGTTACCTGGAAAAATTATTTCGACAGCCTGTCGTGTACTCAATGCGGGCGATGCACTTCGGTTTGCCCGGCAAATATAACCGGCAAGAAATTATCTCCTCGTAAGGTGATAATGGATGTTCGTGCCCGGATGAAAGAGAAAGGCCCGGGAATGATTAAAAACGGCAAAACATGGGAAGATGGTAAATCATTACTGCGCAATTATGTAACCGAAGAGGAGTTGTGGGCATGCACTACCTGCAATGCCTGTGCAAGAGAATGCCCAATCAATATAAACCACCCTACCCTCATTGTTGATATGAGACGTTATCTTGCTATGGAGGAAGGGGCTGTCCCTGGTGAACTGAAAGCTGTTTTCAGCAATATTGAGAATAATGGGGCTCCATGGCAGTTTTCGCCTGAAGACCGATTACTCTGGGCAAAAGACATGGAAATGAAATTTCATTAATTTTTAAAAGTATTGGTATGGAAACAAAAAAAATAGATATCCCGGTAATGGCCGAACTTTTTGCGCGTGGCGAAAAACCTGAATACCTGTTCTGGGTTGGATGCGCAGGAGCTTTCGACGATCGTTACAAAAAAGTTGCCCGTGCATTTACAAAAATACTGGTCCATTTAAACGTCAGTTTTGCTGTCCTGGGGAAAGAAGAATCATGTACAGGAGACCCTGCCAGGAGGGCCGGTAATGAAATGCTTTATCAGATGCAGGCTTTACAGAATATTGAATTGTTTAAAGCTTATGAAATAAAAAAAATTATTACCATTTGCCCGCATTGTTACAATATTTTTAAAAACGAATACCCCGACCTTGGTGGCCAGTACGAAGTAATTAATTATCTTGAATTCATTGATAATGCCATGGCTGAAAAGAAGCTCAACATTAATAAAGAAACCCTGGCTTCAGTAAAAATAACCTACCATGACCCATGCTACCTTGGCAGGGCAAATAATATATATGAGCCACCCCGCCGGATTCTGAAACATTTAGCCGGGAAAATTTATGAGATGCACCGTAACAGGAGTTTTGCCCTTTGTTGCGGAGCCGGAGGTGCACAGATGTTTAAAGAAGCAGAAAAAGGAAATAAAGAAGTGTTTATCGAACGCACCGAAGATGTTCTGAAAACAGGGGCCACCGTTATTGCCACTGCATGCCCGTTTTGTATGACCATGATGACCGATGGGATCAAATACAAAAATAAAGAAGAAGAAATGAAAAATTTAGATATTGCCGAACTTGTCGTTCAGGCGCTCGATTTGTAATAACAATAAATAATACCTGATATGGAAAATATTTTGCTAAAAAGTGGTGAATTCCTCGTGAAGAATATCGATGCCAAAGATGTTTTTATACCCGAAGAATTCGATGAAGAACAAAAAATGATTGCCCAAACCTGCCGCGATTTTATTGTAACCGAGGTTTACCCAAATCTTGACAATCTTGACAAAGGCGACCGCGAACTGATGAAATCGATACTGAAAAAAGCGGGCGAGCTCGGTTTGATGGGTGTTTCCATTCCTGAACAATATGGAGGTTTCGGACAATCATTTCTTACACAAATGCTGGTTGCCGAGACTATCGGGGCAGGTTATTCTTTTTCGGTAGCTTTTATGGCACATTGTGGTATAGGCACTTTACCCATTATGTATTATGGCAACGAAGACCAACGCCAGCGCTATGTTACAAAACTGGCAACCGGTGAATTAATCGGTTGTTACTGCCTTACCGAACCGGGCGCTGGAAGTGATGCCAATTCAGGTAAAACCCAGGCAAAACTATCGGATGATGGTAAATATTATATCATCAACGGACAGAAAATGTGGATTACCAATGCTGGTTTTGCCGATACCCAGGTTGTATTTGCAAAAATTGACAACGACCGCGTATTAAGTGCTTTTATTGTTGAAAAAAATTATCCCGGTGTCGTAATTGGTCCCGATGAACATAAAATGGGAATTAAAGGTTCATCAACAGCACAGATATATTATAACGATGTGAAAGTACCGGTTGAAAATCTGATAGGTCAGCGGGGAGAAGGTTTCCGGGTTGCTCTCAGTATTCTTCACATGGGACGTATGAAATTGGGTGCCAATGTCATTGGTGCTGCCAAAGAAACCATTACCAATTCGGTAAAATATGCCAACGAACGCAAGCAATTTGGAGTTCATATCAGTACCTTCGGCGCAATAAAGCATAAACTTGCCGAAATGGTGATCAGACAATTTGCTCACGAATCAGCCATTTACCGTGTTAGCAAGGATATTGATGTGATGCTTGACCATTTTCTTGCAGGGGGTATGGAAAAAGGCCGTGCCACCATCGAGGCCATCAGTCATTATGCTGTTGAAGATGCCATTCTGAAAGTATATGGATCAGAAATGCTCGATTTTGTTGTTGACGAAGGGGTACAGATTCATGGTGGCATGGGCTATTCGGCTGAGATGGCCGTTGAAAGGAGCTACCGCGATTCACGCATCAACCGTATTTTTGAAGGTACCAACGAAATTAACCGCCTGCTGGTTGTCGATACAGCCATGAAACGTGCCATGAAAGGCGATTATGACCTGTTTGGCGAAGCTCAAAAAGTTTATGATGCACTGGCATCGGTATCTGACGGTCAAAAAACCGGTGAGGGATATTTTGAAGAGAAAAAACGATATGCAGCTAATTTCAAGAAGCTGGTGCTGGTCGCCATTTTAGCTGCCCAGAAGCAATTCGATAAAAAAATTGCACAGGAACAGGAAGTACTTAATAATATATCAGATATGATCATGAATCTATATGTGGCAGAATCACTGGCATTGAGAGTCGAAAAACTGGGACAGAAAAGTGGCAATGCAAGTATTTACAAAGATATTCTTGATGTTTTTGTTTACGATGCAGCTGCCAGAATCAGCAAACTTGCCAGTGATGCATTCTCTTCAATGAATCCGGCAAATCTTGATCAGTTGTTGCGTGCCGTTTCGGTACTGACCTCTGTTAAACCAGTAAATGTGAAAGATGCACGCCGCCGTATTGCCGACAAGCTGATTGAAGATAATTTATATAAGTTTTAAAAATGTATTTTGAATATATAGCCCTGCCGTTCTGGCGGGGCTATTTTTTTGCTATAGATGTCATTTTTTATTAGATGTAATTACCGGATAAACCAATGACATTGTTGGTTACAATAATGAGAGAAACCGGCTGATAGGTAATAGTATACAACCAATGCCTCACATTTATTGGTTAACGAAGGAGCACCGGTTTAACTAACCTGAAGTTTAAGTTTACCTGCAATATATTCCTTGATCAAGTTACCCTCTTCATGGTTTTTAATAATAGGCCTGAATAATAAGATACGCCTCCCATCCTTGGTTATTACGTGCATTTCAAGTTTAAGAACCCCCTTAACTGAAAAAACAGATGATCTGATTTTTTGTAACTGTTCCCATTCTAACTCAATAGTACGCGTACCTGAAATGAACTTTTTCTTTTTTAATACAAGCTTTTTGTTTTCAAAAGTTACTCTTACCGGTGGAAAATTGTAAACCAGATAATATGAAAACAATATCAAGGCAAGATGTACACCCACTGCAATGATAAGTTCATCCATCAATAAGCCGTTAACAATGCATATGGTTTCAACAATAGCGATAAGCAGGTTTATTATCGGAAAAAGCAACCTTATAAACCAGGCCAGTGCTGTTTCTATACAACCCTGGTGGTATGTCAATATCATAGAATTTTCACCTGTTTCTGATATTTCATGGGGTTCAAATAATTTTTTAATATCGGGTTTCATATTATTTTCTCAATTGCTTCATATTTTACAGGGAACTAAAATAGCAATAATAATTTATTACCCTTTCATTAAACATGGCTTCTGAAAACACAATATAAAGATGGTCTGTTTTATACTGAAACCTGTTTACTTTAAAATTGAAACCTGCATCAATGATTTGATTCAAACATCAAAAACTTTTTGTATCTTCTCTCCGTTAATAATTGCTAAAATTATATTACAATGAGCGAAATTAAACTTTGTGAATTTATCCAGCAGGTCAACCTGTTTGAAACATTAACCATGGACGAACTGAAAGAAACATGCATGCATTTTTCACTTCAGGAGTTTAAGCCAGGTTCAATCATTTTCCAGGAAAATGGTCCACGCGCTGCCATTCATATTATTGCAGGAGGTGAATGTGAATTATATAAAACCACGGCACATGGAAAAGAGAAAAGACTGGCCTATTTTACCAGGGGCGATTTTATGGGCGAAGGTTGTTTGTTCGATAATTCTCCGCATACCACCAACTGCCGGGCTGTTACCGATGTGAAAACCTATAAGCTGAAAAAAGAGGATATTCTGTCGCTTTTCAGGCAGAATCACGAAATAGCCCTTAAAATGTTTACACAGCTGGGCAGGGTGATTACCCGCCGCATGCATCATGCCAATTCGCATGTCGTAAACCCCGGGAGTCAATATATATCAGGCAAATACCGTAACGAACACGATCTGCTTGGCGAACGCCAGGTTCCTGACGAAGCCTATTATGGTATTCAGACATTAAGGGGAATGGAAAATTTTAACATTAGTGGAATTACACTTAGTTTTTTTCCACAATTTATTAAATCACTGGCTATTGTTAAAATGGGAGCAACCATGGCTAATCTTGATCTTGGACTGATTGAACCCCCTGTTGCCAATGCCATAATCGGTGCATGCAATGAAATTATCAATGGCAAGTATCACCGTCATTTTGTTGTGGATATGATACAGGGAGGGGCCGGAACATCGACCAATATGAATGCCAACGAAGTAATTGCCAACCGTGCCCTTGAGCTGCTCGGGCATCAGAAAGGTGAATACCAGTTTTGCCATCCCAACAATCATGTTAATCTGTCCCAATCAACCAACGATGCATACCCTACTGCAATAAAAATTGCCTTATTATTTGCCAATATAGGTCTTATTGAAACCCTGAACGATCTTATTGACTCGTTTAACCGCAAGGCAAAGGAATTTTCCCATGTTATCAAAATGGGACGTACTCAGTTGCAGGATGCTGTACCCATGACCCTTGGACAGGAATTTGAAGCCTGGGCTGTTACATTATCGGAAGAAACCGACCGGCTGGAGCAGAATGTCAGGCTTTTTCTTGAGGTTAATATGGGAGCAACCGCCATTGGCACAGGAATAAACAGTGTTGAAGGATATGCAGAAAAATGCGTAATGCACCTTGCCTCAATTACAGGGTTTGACATGGTGCTGGCAAAAAACCTGGTCGAAGCTACCCAGGACTCCGGGGCATTTATCATGTATTCCTCTGCCATTAAACGCCTTGCGGTTAAACTTTCAAAAATATGCAGCGATTTGAGGTTACTGTCATCAGGACCACGGACCGGAATTAACGAGATAAATCTGCCACCTATGCAGCCCGGATCGTCCATCATGCCTGGAAAAGTAAACCCGGTAATCCCCGAAGTGGTTAACCAGATTGCCTACAAAGTTATAGGTAATGATCTTACAGTGACTTTTGCCGTTGAAGCCGGACAACTTGAACTGAATGTCATGGAACCTGTAATTGTTCAGAGCCTCTTCGAATCCATAGAAATGCTCAAAAACGGAATGAATACCCTGCGCCTCAAATGCATTGATGGTATTACTGCCAATGAAAAGCGATGCCGGCAACTTGTAGAAAACAGTATTGGACTGGTAACCGCTCTGAATCCGGTAATTGGTTACGAAGCATCTACACAGGTTGCAAAAGAAGCATTGGAACAAAATAAAGGGGTGTACGAACTGGTGCTTGAGAAAAAGCTGCTTACCAAAGAACAGCTCGATGAAATTCTTACACCTGAAAATATGATCAGGCCTCAGCGGGCTAAAACATAAAATGAGATGCATTGATAAAAAAACATTATTTATTTAAAAAATACCATTATGAAAGCATTCATCAGAAAACTACCAGGATATTTTTTTCAGGGGCTTATTTTTATCGGGCCCATCGCTGTAACACTATATATTATTTTCCAGGTTTTTAAATTTGTCGATAATCTTTTGGATTTTGAGTTTCCGGGGCTGGGATTACTGGTACTCATATCGGGAATAACCTTGATGGGATTTCTTACTAAAATTATCATCACGCAACCAGCCATGAATGTGTTTTTTAAGATGATTGACAAGGCTCCACTGATAAAATTGATGTACACTTCTGTCAAAGATCTTTTTTCGGCATTTGTCGGAAAAGAGAAAAAATTTAACATTCCGGTACTGGTAAAAGTAGGCAATGATATGGAACGGCTTGGATTTCTTACCCAGGATGAGTTACATTTCATGCAACCCGAAAGCGAAAAGGCTGCTGTTTATTTTCCAAGTTCATACGGAATGCTTGGAGAATTGTATATTGTTCCGAAATCAAAAATAACCCTGCTGGAAGGCAATGCAGCTGATATTATGAAATTTATAGTATCGGGTGGAATTTCAAAATTTGATACCGCCGAAGCAAATTCCCTGAAGCCGGAACCACCATTCTGATTGTATAAATATGAAAATTAATATGTTGCATTTTTTTTTGACCGACCTGATGAACATTTTTCGCAATTTATTTTTTTTATTTTCGGTAAATTCATTTCTTTGCCCATTATTTTTATTTAAAAATGAGTACTAACTAAAAAACCTAAAACTATGTCTGACATTTCAACAAGAGTAAAAGCTATCATTGTAGATAAATTAGGCGTTGATGAAAACGAAGTAGTTCCAACTGCAAGTTTTACAAACGATTTAGGCGCAGACTCTCTTGACACGGTTGAATTAATTATGGAATTTGAAAAAGAATTCAATATTGCCATTCCTGACGATCAGGCTGAAAAAATCGGCACGGTAGGAGATGCCATTTCCTATATCGAAGCCAATGCAAAATAAGGACTGCTGAATTTTTTGCATTAACAGTATTTTTTTTTGACTTCATTTAAAGGTGAATTGTATGGAATTGAAACGGGTAGTTGTTACTGGATTAGGTGCTATTACGCCAATCGGAAACAATGTCAAAGAGTTTTTTGAAAACATTGAAAAAGGTGTTAGCGGTGCAGGTCCGATAACCCATTACGATTCATCGAGGTTTAAAACCAAATTTGCCTGTGAAGTTAAAAATTATGATCCGGGAACACATTTTGACCGTAAGGAAGCAAAAAAGCTTGATTTATTTGCACAGTATGCCCTTGTATCAGCGGATCAGGCCATCAAGGATTCTGGTCTTAACCTTGAGACCATTGACCATGATATGGCAGGAGTTATCTGGGGTTCGGGTATAGGTGGAATTAATGCTTGCTACGAAGAAGTGAAAGGTTATGTTGCAGGGGATTATAATCCCCGCTTCAGCCCTTTCTTTATCCCGAAGATGATCAGCGATATTGCTGCCGGACATATTTCCATGAAATATAATTTCAGGGGGCCTAATTTTGTAACAGTTTCAGCCTGTGCTTCTTCATCAAATGCCATCATTGATGCTACCAACTATATCCGGCTGGGCAAAGCCAAAATATTTGTTACAGGCGGATCTGAAGCAGCAATAAATGAAGCCGGAATGGGTGGTTTTAATGCCATGCAGGCCATTTCCACCAACAACGAGGAATATCTTACCGCTTCACGTCCCTTCGATGTGTCACGCGATGGTTTTGTAATGGGCGAAGGTGGTGTTGCCTTTATTCTGGAAGAATACGAGCACGCCATTCAGCGTGGAGCACGCATTTATGCCGAAGTAATTGGTACCGGAATGAGCGCCGATGCTTACCACCTTACAGCACCGCATCCCGAAGGTCTGGGAGCTGCCAAGGTAATGCAGAATGCCATCAACGATGCCGGTATCAAACCCGAAGATATTGATTATATCAATGTACATGGCACCGCCACACCTCTTGGGGATGTTGCTGAACTGCAAGCCATTATTAAAGTTTTTGGTGAACATGCCTACAAGCTGAATATCAGTTCAACCAAATCAATGACCGGGCATTTGCTTGGAGCAGCCGGAGCCGTTGAAGCATTGGCTACCATTTTTGCTATTTTGCACGATACTGTGCCTCCGACCATTAATCTGAAAAATGTGGATCCCAACATCGATCCGAAATTAAACCTGACACCAAATGTGGCCCAAAAACGCCCTGTCAACATAGCGCTCAGCAACACTTTTGGCTTTGGTGGTCATAATGCTTCTGTTATTTTTAAAAAGTTTTCAAAATAACCTGTGCTTAAGGTACTTATTAAGCTAAAATATTTTCTTTCTCCTGAAAAGGAATTCCGCAGGTTGATAAGTAATATTGTTGGTTTTGAGCCAAATAACATTCAACTTTACCGGATTGCCCTGACACACCGTTCTTTGGGAAATACTTATAAGATTACCACTGAAAATAATGAAAGGCTTGAATTTCTTGGTGATGCCGTTCTGGATGCCATTGTTGCTGAATACCTGTTTAAAATTTATCCCGATCAGAACGAAGGTTTTCTTACAGTAATGCGTTCACGCATTGTGAATGGAGAAATTCTGTACGAACTGTCGATGAAAACCGGACTCTGGAGACTTATCCGCTATCCCGGTTCGGCCACTTCGAAAAAACACATTTTTGGCGATGCTTTTGAAGCACTCATAGGTGCCATATTTGTTGATAAAGGATATAAAACGGCTTATCATTTTTTTACTGAGCAGATTTTAACCAAATATATTGACCTGGAAAAAATACGTGTTTTAGATTCTAATTTTAAAAGCCTGCTGCTTGAGCATATCCAGAAATGCAAATTGCATATTACTTTCGATACATTTCAGGAACCGGATAGTACCAAAAACAACCCGGTTTTTATATCCGAAATTTTTATCGGTAACCAGCTTGCCGGAACAGGATCGGGATGCTCAAAAAAAGAAGCTGAACAAAATGCATCCAGGGAAGCACTCGAAAAATCCGATTTTTTATTTCATCCATCAATGAGGCAATAAAGCCTTCAAAATTAAATATTATGATAAAGGCCAAGCCAAAGCTGATCCTGGAGCCTGATTTTCATTTCCTGCTTTTCGGACTTGTTTCAACTGAAATGCCTGCTGCTATCTGCAATATGATAAACAAAACCCTTAAAATTACCATGACTGAGGCAGAACCCCTGCAAACCCACCCCGAAGTTGAAAACATTCATTTTCACAGGTTTGTTTTTGATGATACAGTGGCAATGTGTACATACCAGCTTGTTGCAAACCGTTACCAGAATTTTTACTATTTGCCCGAATTGAAAAACATCGATTATTTTTTAAAAATACAGGCTTCTTTTCCCGTGCGTAGCGAAGAAAAAATCATAACCCTGCTGCGCAAAACAGCTGCGTTCACCATGGTGGTAACCATAAACCCGGCAACTTTGAAAAAGAAGGACAAGTTGTTGTTTTAATATTGTGCCTTTGGAAAGCATTTGAGGTATTAAACAGGGTCTGAATTACGCTCATACTTCGCTACTATAGTAATTGATACCCATTTCCCGTTACGGTTTCTATACAATCACAAAGAAATCTCAAGGATGATAATATATTGCAGCAGTACAGGATTTTTATTGGCAAAACCTGAAATACCTCTCAATCGTTATATTTGATATTTCAGGATTACAGCCCGGTAATTTTTTTTATTTCATTCAGTTTATTCAGGGCTTCAACGGGTGTAAGGTTGTTGATATCGATGTTTTTTATCTGGTCGCGTATTTGTTTCAATACAGGGTCGTCGAGCTGGAAAATCGAAAGCTGGTAGCCTTCGCGGTGCGATGCCAGTTTGTCGACAGGTTTGGCAAGGTTACCTTTCCGGTTTTCGGTTTCAAAATCAGCAAGAATTTTTTCAGCCCTGGTTACAACACTTTTGGGCATCCCTGCCATTCGGGCTACATGAATGCCAAAGCTATGTTCCGAACCTCCCTTGACAAGTTTGCGCAGAAAAATCACTTTATTGCCCACCTCTCTGACTGAAACATTATAATTTTTTACCCTTGCAAACGATTTTTCCATCTCGTTCAATTCGTGGTAATGCGTAGCAAACAATGTTTTTGCTTTTGCATAGGGATGTTCGTGAATATATTCCACAATAGCCCAGGCTATTGAAATTCCGTCGTAGGTGCTGGTTCCGCGCCCCAGTTCGTCAAAAAGAACCAGGCTGCGGGGTGAAAGATTATTGAGAATGCTCGAAGCTTCATTCATTTCCACCATAAATGTTGATTCGCCCAGGGAGATATTATCGGATGCTCCGACACGGGTGAAAATTTTATCTACCATGCCGATAGAAGCACTTTTTGCAGGCACAAATGAACCCACTTGGGCCAAAAGCACAATCAGGGCTGTTTGTCGCAACAAAGCAGATTTTCCGGCCATATTAGGTCCTGTGACAATAATGATCTGTTGATCGTTTTCATCGAGCAGTACATCATTGGTAATATAGGGCTCACCAACAGGTAGTTGTTTTTCAATTACCGGATGCCTTCCTTCGCATATATCTATCACCAGCGATTCGTTTATCTCTGGCCTGCAATAATTGTTTTGCATGGCGACTTCAGCCAGTGACCAGAAGCAATCGATACGGGCTATGAGTGTAGCGTCGAGCTGAATGGCTTCGATATACCCGCCAATATCGGCAACCAGCTGATTAAAAAGGTTTGTTTCAAGGCTAACAATTTTTTCTTCGGCACCCAGAATTTTTTCTTCGTATTCTTTCAGTTCAGGGGTGATGTAACGTTCGGCACTCACAAGGGTTTGCTTGCGTATCCATTCGGGCGGAACTTTATCTTTGTGGGTATTACGTACTTCGATGTAATAGCCGAAAACGTTGTTAAAGCTTATTTTTAGTGAATTAATTCCTGTGCTGAGAATTTCTCTTTCCTGTATTTTTAGCAGAAAATCTTTTCCTGAAAAAGCAATCTGACGCAACTGGTCAAGTTCTTCAGAAATTCCTGTGGCAATAACACCTCCTTTTACCAGCTGGTTTGGACATTCGGGATTGATCTCGGCAAGAATACGGTCGCGAACTGAAAAACATGGATTTAATTGTTCTGCAATACGTTTCAGCGCATCACAGGATGACTCTGAAGCCAGGTTTTTTACTTCGGTAACACCATTAAGCGCCATGCCAAGCTGAAGCAGTTCGCGGGGTGTAACACGCTGCATAGCCACTTTGGTGATGATGCGCTCGAGGTCACCAATGATTTTGATATGTGACTGAAATTGTTGTTTTATTTCCTTGTTATGAACCAGATATTCAATTACATCGAGTCTTTCATTAATAAAGGCTGTATTTTTCAGAGGCAGGGCAATCCATCTTTTCAGCATCCTTGATCCCATCGGGCTTAGTGTACGGTCAATTACATCAGCCAAAGCTTTGCCATTTTCATTTAACGGAGCAAATAGTTCAAGGTTGCGTATAGTGAATTTATCGAGCCAAACATACTGATCCTGATCGATGCGCGAAATGCCGGTAATATTTTTAAGATTTTCGTGACTGGTAAGATCGAGGTAAAAAAGGATAGCACCGGCAGCAACAATACCGGCATTGAAAGATTGAATACCAAAACCTTTCAGCGTTTGTGTTTCAAATTGTTTTTGCAGGCGATCGGTTGCTGTATCGAGGTTGAAAATCCATTCGTCGAGCGGGTAGCTGTAAAACTGATCGCCAAAAAGCTCGGCAAACCTTGCTTTTTTACTCCGTTCGTATAAAATTTCTTTCGGATTGAGGGTTTGCATCAGTTTGTCGATATAATCAAAATTCCCTTCGGCGGTATAAAATTCACCGGTGGAAATATCGAGAAAAGCCACACCGGCCATATTTTTATCAGGATAAAAAGCTGCCAGGAAATTATTTTCACGGTGGTTAAGGATATGATCATTGATAGAAACACCGGGAGTAACCATTTCGGTAATTCCTCGTTTTACAATTCCTTTGGCCAGTTTGGGGTCTTCAAGTTGTTCGCAGATGGCAACACGCTGTCCGGCCCTTACTAACCTTGGAAGATAAGTATCGAGCGCATGGTACGGAAAACCAGCCAGTTCGACAAATGAAGCCGATCCGTTGGCACGTCGTGTAAGTGTAATACCAAGTATTTCAGACGCTTTGATAGCATCCTGTCCGAATGTTTCGTAAAAATCGCCAACCCTGAATAATAAAATAGCATCGGGATGTTTTGATTTAAACATCCGGTACTGCTTCATCAAGGGTGTATTTACGTAATTATCTGACGACAATTTAATTGATTTTAAAAACCTGATACTCCGGGAAACCACAAAATTAAGCATTAACTACGGGTTTCTGAAAAAAAGAAATCGACACCTTGTTGATAAAAGATTTTTTATGATCTTTATTTCAGACATCCTGAAACCGGATGATATCAGCATACCTAAAAAGCAAGAAATAGTCATAACTTATTATTTACTAATATTTTAATATTTTTTTTCAAACAGATATTGTATCATAATTTCTTTCTTGTATCTTTGCCCTGCATTTTTAAAAAGGGTGCCATAGCTCAGTTGGTAGAGCAACGGACTGAAAATCCGTGTGTCCCTGGTTCAATTCCAGGTGGCACCACCCTTAAAAGAACCCGGTTTTAAAATGCCGGGTTTTTTTTTGAATAATTGAGGTTTTTCGGATAAATTGCACTTTTTATTTTCAAAATTCACTGATTATGATTGAAAAATACAAAGAAACAGCGGCTTTTTTAAGTCAGCGTACCGGTTTTGAGCCGGAAGCAGGAATTGTCCTTGGAAGCGGACTTGGTGGACTGGGAACAAAAATTGAAGCAAGTTATATATTTGAATACCAAGATATTCCAAATTTCCCGGTCTCTACGGTTGAAGGCCATTCCGGGCGTTTGATTTTTGGTAAACTGGGAAATAAAAAAGTGGTAGCCATGCAGGGCAGGTTTCATTTTTATGAAGGTTATGATATGAACCTGGTCACTTTCCCGATTCGTGTCATGAAGTTCCTTGGCATAAAAACCCTGATTGTTTCAAATGCAGCCGGTGGGCTAAACCCTGCCTTTAAAGCAGGCGATCTGATGATTATCACCGATCATATCAATTTTTTCCCGCAACATCCTTTACGCGGTAAGAACTACAATGAACTGGGCACCAGGTTTCCCGATATGTCGCAGACCTATTTCCCTGGTTATATTGCTATGGCAGAACAAATTGCCGGAAAGCTGAACATTAAAGTGCAAAAGGGTGTTTATATAGGCAGTAGCGGACCAACTTTGGAAACACCTGCCGAATATCGTATGTTCAGGCTTTGGGGAGCTGATGCTACCGGTATGTCTACTGTTCCCGAAGTGATTGTGGCTCATCACATGGGAATAAAGGTTTTTGGCATGTCAATCATTACCAATGTGGCACAAAAAGATAAACCCGAAGATGAAACCACCCATGAGGAAGTACAGAATGTTGCTGGAGAGGCAGAACCAAAAATGACCGCCATTATTACAGAATTAATCAATGCTATCTGATACATGGAAAACAATAAAGTAATTTTAATCATACTTGATGGATGGGGAATAGGTAAAAAAGATGCCAGCGATGCTATTTTTTCAGCCAACACACCTCACATGGACAAACTTTTTGAAAAATACCCGAACTCGTTTCTGAATGCAAGCGGCGAGCACGTTGGTCTGCCTGAAGGACAAATGGGTAACAGTGAGGTTGGTCATCTGAATATCGGAGCCGGACGTGTTGTTTACCAGGACCTTGTTCGCATTAATCTGGCTATCAAAGATGGCAGTTTTGCTTCACATCCCATTCTTAACGAAGCTTTTCAGTATGCCAAAGAATTCGGAAAAAAAATTCACCTGCTCGGCCTGGTTTCCGATGGTGGGGTGCATTCGATGGATACCCATTTATATGCCATTTGCGATGTAGCCCATGCTATGGGAATTGAAAATTTATTTATCCATGCCTTTACCGATGGTCGCGATACAGATCCAAGGAGCGGATTAGGTTACATGAAGAACCTCCAGCAACATCTTTCTGCTTCATCAGGTAAAATTGCATCGGTAGTTGGACGTTACTACGCCATGGACCGCGATAACCGGTGGGAAAGGATTAAAATTGCCTATGATATGCTGGTGAATGGCACAGGAAAATTTACTACCGACCCGCTGCAGGCTATGAAGGAGTCATACGATGAAAATGTTACCGATGAGTTTATTAAACCTATTGTTGTTACGGGTCAGGATGGCAAACCTTTAGCCACCATTGAGGAAGGCGATGTGGTTTTCTGTTTCAACTTCCGTACCGACAGACTCAGGGAAATGACCATTGCCCTTTCCCAACGGGATATCATTGAACATGGACTTTATACCATTCCATTACGTTACCTTACCATGACAAGGTATGATGATAAATTTAATGATGTGGAAGTTATTTTCGAAAAAGACAACCTGACCGACACCCTGGGTGAGATTGTTTCAAAGGCGGGTTTAAACCAGCTGCGAATTGCCGAAACAGAAAAATATGCCCATGTAACCTTTTTTTTCAGCGGGGGACGTGAAACAGAATTTTGTAATGAAAAACGTATCCTGATACCTTCACCTAAGGTTCCGACCTATGATATGAAACCTGAAATGAGTGCTATTGAGGTGAAAGAAGCATTAATAGGACAGATAAATAAACAAACCCATCATTTTATTTGTGTGAATTTTGCCAATGGTGATATGGTAGGGCATACAGGGGTTTACAATGCCATCATCAGGGCGGTTGAAACCGTTGACAGTTGTGTGGGAGAAGTGGTTGATGCTGCCTTAAAAAACGGGTACGAGGTATTGCTCATTGCCGATCATGGCAATGCCGATATGGCCCTTAACGAAGATGGATCGCCAAATACAAACCACAGTACAAATCCGGTTCCATCACTGCTGGTATCTGAACGGTTTAAGGCCATTCAACCAGGTATTCTTGCCGATGTGGCTCCTACCATCATTCAGTTAATGGGGCTTGCGCAACCCACCATCATGAAAGGAAAATCGTTGCTTCTGACCTGAATATGATTGAAATTGGCCGGACCCTCGTCAGTCTTGACCTGATAAAACAGAAATTTACCTGTGACCTGCTGAAATGCAAAGGGGCCTGTTGTGTTGAAGGGGCATCGGGGGCTCCACTCGAACAGGACGAGTTACTTGTTCTTGATGAGCTTTATCTTTCTATAAAACCTTATTTAACCCCGGAAGGTATAAAATCAATTGAAAAACACGGTGTCTATGTCATCGACAGCGATGGCGATTATGTTACACCGCTTATACACCAGCAGCACTGTGCCTATTCGTACACAGAAAACGATGTCACCCGCTGTGCTATTGAAAAAGCGTTTAGCGATGGAGTGATTTCTTTTCGTAAACCGCTTTCATGCTTTCTGTATCCGGTCAGAATTACCATGTATAAAAATTATGAAGCGGTAAATTACGATGAAAATCAAATCTGTAAAGATGCAGTTTGCCTGGGGAAAAAAACCGATATGCCTGTCTATATGTTTTTGAAGCAGGCGCTTATACAAAAATATGGTGAGGGCTGGTTTAACGAACTTGAATTGGTGGCTCGTACATTACCACCCGGAATGCTTGAAAAATAATATTAGTTTTTACGCATCGTATAAATCGATTTTTTACTTCATAAGTTGTAACATTTTTTCCGGTTTGGAAATACATTATATTTGCCATAGTTAAAAAATGGATTGTTTCATTATTTCCATTATCTGGCCTCAGGTTAAAAAAAATTATTAATAATGTACTTGAAGTTTTTTGGTTTGATAACAGGATTGCTGGGTTTGTCATTTGCGTTGTGCAATGCTCAGTATGCTGACCGCGACACCATTATTGACAACAAGATATTCAGAAAAAATGCCAGTTATCTTACACTTTCGATGGGCGAAGGCTACAACTTTAAGAACCGCAACCGTGAATCGGATTTCAGGGCTGAGCTTTATATTCCGGTTAGCCGTTTTATCATTAATGGGGGATTTGTTTACCAGGCCGAGAGTTTTTTATTCCATAACAGTGACGATACTGTAACCTCTATCCAGTCGCATAAAGGTTTTCATCTGGGTAGCGGATACAGGTTTGAAAATTCATCAGTAAACCTTAGCCTGATTGCCGGGCCGGGTTGTGCCATTGGTTATAATTTTCATCATATCGAAGATAGTTCAAAATATTATAAAGCATTTTTTGAACCATCGCTGTACCTTGCTGCTGACCTGGTGTATAAACCTGTTTACGACATGGGAATAGGAATTGGTATTTTTGCCCACCTGACCAGGCATTATCCTATTGCAGGATTGCAGGTTACTTTATATCTTTCCAATTCGTACAAAGGGAAAATTAAATACTGAAAAACAATGCAAACGATTCACCAATACATCGATCAGAACCGGCAGCGTTTTATCGATGAGCTGTTTACATTGCTGCGTATTCCATCGGTAAGCAGCATTCCTGAGCACAAACCCGATATGTATAAAGCAGCTGAATGCTGGAAAAATCTGTTGCTCAATGCCGGAGCCGATAAAGCTGAAGTTTTTGAAACTCAAGGTAATCCGGTAACTTATAGCGAAAAAATTATTGATAGCGCATTGCCAACGGTGTTGGTGTATGCCCACATGGATGTTATGCCGGTCGATCCGCTTGATTTGTGGAAATCAAATCCGTTTGAACCGGAAATCCGTGATGGTAAAATTTTTGCCCGTGGCGCCGACGACGATAAAGGACAGTCATTGATGCATGCCAAAGCATTTGAATACCTTGTTAAAACCAACCAGTTGAAATGCAATGTTAAATTCATGATTGAAGGTGAAGAAGAAGTCGGGTCAACAAGTATGCCTGATTTTTGCCGGCAGCATAAAGAAATGTTGAAAGCCGATTTTATCCTGGTGTCAGATACATCCATGATTGCACAGGATGTTCCATCGATTACTGTTGGGCTACGAGGCCTGGCATATATGGAGGTCGAGGTTACAGGCCCCGATCATGATTTACATTCAGGCCTTTTTGGAGGTGCGGTTGCTAACCCGGCCAATATTCTCTGTAAACTTATTGCATCGTTGCACGATGACGCCGGACGAATTACTATCCCGGGATTTTATGACGATGTATTGCAGTTCAGTGCAACCGAACGTGACGAAATGTCAAAAGCTCCTTTCTCTGAAGAACAATATAAAAATGAGTTGGGTATACAATCGCTTTGGGGCGAAAAAGGATATTCAACCATTGAGCGTACCGGAATAAGGCCAACCCTTGATGTAAACGGAATATGGAGTGGTTATACCGGCGAAGGTTCAAAAACTGTGCTGCCTTCAAAAGCCAATGCAAAAATATCAATGCGTCTTGTTGCTAACCAGGATTATAAAAAAATAGGGAAATTGTTTGAAGACCATTTCCGGAAAATTGCTCCCGATTGTGTTACAGTTAAAGTGCAAACCCATCATGGTGGTCAGCCCTATTCAACTCCAACTGATTTTGCACCTTACCGTGCTGCAGAAAAAGCTTACTTGGAAACATTCGAAAAAAAACCTATACCGGTGCGTAGTGGAGGCAGCATTCCCATTATTGCAACTTTTGAAGAAATTTTGGGCTTAAAATCCTTACTGCTCGGCTTTGGGCTTGGCACAGATGCCATCCATTCACCCAATGAGAATTTTCCACTTTGGAATTACTTCAAAGGTATTGAGACCATAGCTACTTTTTACCTAAAATTCTGCGAAGAAAGAAAATAAAAGGAAACTTATCCTATTTCAGGTGAACCTGCCTTGCAAAAAACGAAAATAACAGGTAAGCTGTCTCAGCTGTTATTTTCATCTGAATTTCCAGTTTTGCCACTGGTTTTGAATTTCAGGACTGACATTGACCTGCGGGTTCTGCTCTTTATTGTTGAGCATTACTGATTTGAGGCCAACTTTTAGGGAAAGATAATCTGATAATTCTTTATATGTAACTTCACCTTGAGATTCTTGTAGCTTCAACAACAGGAAGTAGGTAAATAATCCATGACTTTTATCTTTGTACGAAAGCGAAGACTGCTCACCCGTTGAAGCTGTAAATACCACCAGTTTTCCTTTTACCATATTTTCTTTAGGTTTCACTTTTACACCACGTGCAGCAATAAGTCCCTGGTTTCGGGCACCACCACTGAAACAGGCATCGAGAAAAACGGTAACATTTTTACTTGGGTATTCGGTAAGTTTTTGGTACACATATTCCAGTTTTATACCATCGGCAACATTATTACCACTAATATCGACAGGAATAAGGTAAGGCTCTTTGCTAACCTCATCCGGAAGACCATGCCCGGCGTAGTAAAAGAATAATTCGGCATTTCCCATGCTGTTTTTGGCCAGTTTATTCATTTTATCCAAAGCCTGTTTCATTTTACCTGAAGTGGCATCGAGCATAAAGGTTATATTTTCCTGTGGTATACCCAGTACCTTAATGGCATATTCGTTAAAAGCACTGGCATCGTCGCGGGCAAAGGGGACGTTGGCTTCTGTGGTAAGGTCGGTTTGCTGCGATGAATAATCTTCGTTCCCGATAATGAGTGCAAAACGGTTTTCATTCAATTTTGCTGTTTCGGGAATATTGTTATCAACATCGGCGTTTCTTATGTAAGTGTAATCTTTGGCATTTTTATTATTTCCAGGTTCAATTTTTTTATAAATATCAATATTTAAGTTGGCCTCAATCAGTTTATTATAAGAATATAATGAACCTGTCATCATATCCAGTGGAATTGATGCTACCATTGGCAGCCCGATACTCCAGCCGGTACCTGCTACTTCCGGATCGCCGGCACAGGATGCAATAAACAATAAACCAAACGGAACATTTAAGTAACCATCAAGATAAGCGGCCCATGTAATTCTTCTGTGATCAATGATATGCCGGTCTTCATAACCGGATTTTTTTAATATATAATGTAATTCATTTTTTTCATTGATATCGCTTTTCTTTTGTTTCCGTTTTACAGAAACCAGGCAGGGTGTATTTCCATAATATTTTCCATTGATATAGACCTCGGCATCGCTGGGGTCTGACTGGACTGAAATGGTTTGTTTAGTGCCGTATATAATTGTTGCGCAAGAACTTAATATAATTGCCAATGTAGCTAATAATGATAGGCATATCCATTTCATAAACTAAGTGCTTATTTTAATTTCCAGTTTTGCCATTGGTTTTGAATTTCAGGACTAACATTGACCTGCGGGTTCTGCTCTTTATTGTTGAGCATTACTGATTTAAGGCCAACCTGTTGCATCAGGTAGTCCGATAATTCTTTATAAGTGATATTACCCTGAGTTTCTTTCAATTTCAGAAGTAAAAAATAAGTAAACAAGCCATGGCCTTTATCTTTGTACGAAAGCGAAGACTGCTCACCCGTTGAAGCTGTAAATACCACCAGTTTTCCTTTTACCATATTTTCTTTAGGTTTCACTTTTACACCACGTGCAGCAATAAGTCCCTGGTTTCGGGCACCACCACTGAAACAGGCATCGAGAAAAACGGTAACATTTTTACTTGGGTATTCGGTAAGTTTTTGGTACACATATTCCAGTTTTATACCATCGGCAACATTATTACCACTAATATCGACAGGAATAAGGTAAGGCTCTTTGCTAACCTCATCCGGAAGACCATGCCCGGCGTAGTAAAAGAATAATTCGGCATTTCCCATGCTGTTTTTGGCCAGTTTATTCATTTTATCCAAAGCCTGTTTCATTTTACCTGAAGTGGCATCGAGCATAAAGGTTATATTTTCCTGTGGTATACCCAGTACCTTAATGGCATATTCGTTAAAAGCACTGGCATCGTCGCGGGCAAAGGGGACGTTGGCTTCTGTGGTAAGGTCGGTTTGCTGCGATGAATAATCTTCGTTTCCGATAATGAGAGCAAAACGGTTTTCATTCAATTTTGCTGTTTCGGGAATATTGTTATCAACGTCCGACTTTCGTATAAATGAATACTTATTTTGCCCCGGATACATGGCAACAGGCTGAATATTCATTTTTCCTGTCAATTCATCAAAGGGATATTTTTTTACCTGATCAAACAGCTTATTGTAGGCAAGTGAATAGTTTTCAGTCATAATTCGTCCGGCGCGGTAATAGGGATATAATGCTATAAAAAATGGTTCCTGTGCCATAAAATTAAATTCACTGGAAAAAGCACCCTGGGCTGAAACAGTCATGCGGGCCGATAAATTGGTTGATCCCCACCATGGGGTTAATGGCCAATAACCGCAACACGGATAAAAGAAAGGGATATCAAGCAGCCATGTTCTATGAATATCTTCTGAAGCAGCAATTTCCATTTCAATTTTAGCATTCGGAAATTGTTGTAAAACACCCGATAATTTTTCGTTTTTATACACACTGGCAATGAAATTTTTCCTGAGAACTTTCACATCATATCCATTATCTTCTTTTGAAAGGGGCGAAACCGTCAGATCAATATTCGGATTGTCAATGGTGGTGGTAAAAGTGTTAATCACTTGTTTTCCTTTATAATTGACACCCAGGCGGCTTGGAGTGGTGCACCCTGCCAATAACAGGGCAATGATCAGGGTTGAATAGGTTTTCATTGTTGTATTGTGTTTATAACCAAACTTATAATTTTTAAGCGTTAAAATGCATTAATTGTTAAAAGAATAATAGTTATATCCAAAGTCCGTAAAATAGCCCGCATTATGCCGGTTAATTATAATACTTCATAATTATGTTTTTCTGAATAAAGTCTGATATATTTTAAAAATAAATCTCCACCGGTTTTGTCTTTTTTATATTCATTCCATAATTCATAATCGCGTGTCATAATTTTTTTAAACCACGATTGTTTTATAAACCAGAAATTTATATCGCAGTTTAAACACATTTCCAAACCGGTATTAAAATCAATTGCATAGGGTAGGTACTGGCCGGTTGCATAAATATTGGTATAAGCCACCGATGAAAACAAATAATAGCAATAACGGCCGATATATTGAATTTTCATAAACAATGAACCAGGCCTGAATACTTTCCTTCCTGACATATTCTGATCAACATTGATATACGCTGTTTTTCCATCGCAAAATCCCCATACCGGGCCAATAAATTCTGTTTTTTCTTTCTGAATGTTGAGCCGGCAGGCCAGGTCATTAATTTTTTCAACTTCGTATTCCAAAGCAATAGAAGGAGCATTGCATCTGAATTCATCAAATGTTTTATAAATTCCCGGTTTCAGGTTCTGGCAATCATCGATAATGGTTTTCTGTGCATAAGAAATCTGAATGAAAAAACTTAAAAAGAAAATAATGGCAATTGTTTTCATAAAAAGCAGTTTGTTAATGGTCGGGCTTAAATTTTTCAAATTTACTTCTTTTTACGGTATCACCATAAACAATCTTGTAAAATTTATATCATAAATAATGGATGATATTATAATAATCTGCCAGTGATTTGGTGTCTCAGGGTGTTTGAAAATTGGTCCGTATGAATCGACACCAATGCGCTATATTTTAGTTTTTTACGGTTTTCAAATAAAATCGTAACCGCTTTTCCTGAATTTTTGGCATTTAAATGATTAAGTAATCAGGCTTTTTTAATGAGTTGTAATAAAAATTCCTTAATTTTTCGGCTTTTTATACCGGAAATTTTAATGATAGGAATATGGAACCGGCTTTTAATCCATTAGAGAATTTTAGTACCACCAGGCAACAGGTTGGTTATGTTGAACGTAAAAATGCTACCGATGCAGATTACCGCCGTATTGGTTTTAAATCGGGACTTGAAGTACATCAGCAGTTAAAAACCAGGGAAAAACTGTTTTGCCGTTGTCCGGCAGGACGTTATTTCGATGACGAAAATTTTGAGGCTGAAATTATCAGGCACATGCGGCCAGCACTTTCAGAACTTGGACAGTATGACGGGACGGCTTTGATGGAATTTAAAACACGTAAAAATATTTTTTACCGTATCAGTAACGAAACTGCCTGCACTTACGAAATTGACGATACCCCGCCATTTAAAATTAATCGTGAAGCACTCGACATAGCCCTCGAGATTACCTTATTATCAAAACTGAATGTGGTAGGCGAAGTACATATCACCCGCAAACAATATCTCGATGGCAGTATTCCTACTGGTTTTCAGCGTACTGCAATTCTTGGTGTTGAGGGTGAAATCAACCTGCGGAATAAAAAGGTGGGTTTAATCCAATTATCCATTGAAGAAGATTCGTGCCGCGAAGTTTCTGATATAGGCCATAACCGGATTTATAAAACCGACCGGTTGGGAATGCCGCTTATAGAAACAGTAACAAAACCCGAACTGTTGTCTCCCGATGAATTGATGGAAGCTGCTGAGTATATTCGTTTTTTGAACCGCAGCACCGGAAAAGTACGAACCGGAATAGGAGCGGGCAGGGAAGATGTGAATGTAAGCTGCCAGGGAGGCACAAGGGTTGAAATTAAAGGTGTTTCACATAACCGATGGATACCGGCTTTATCCCACAACGAAGCATTCAGACAATGGGCTTTGCTGCATATCAGGGAATTGCTGCTGAAAAGAATGTCAAATCCTGAAGAATGGAAAATGACATGGTTCGAGACAGATTATTATAAAATGAAGTTTTCTTGCCCACATATTCATAAAGCATTTAATCGAGGGGAAAAAATTATTGCTGTCAACCTGCCAATGTTTAAGGGTGTTTTGTCACACTTTACCCAGCCGTCTAAACCTTTTTATGACGAACTGATCAACCGGCTTAAAGTAATTGCCTGTATCGAAAAACCTAACATGATTTGTTCAGAAGATATTGAACCTGTTGAAAAAGAAGAAGTATTTGAATTGATCCGAAAAAAGACCCAGGCAGGAATCAATGATGCGCAGATTATCCTTTGGGGGCCCGAAGCCGATATCCCCACCGCTGTTGAAACAGTTGAAGAAAGATGCAGGATGGCTTTTGCCGGTGTTCCGTCTGAAACCCGCAAACCTTTTCCCGATGGCACCACTGTTTTTGAACGTGTTTTACCCGGAGCCGACCGCATGTATCCCGATACGGATTCAGCTCCTATTCCGCTTGAAGATGAATATATTGAACGTGTCAGGAAGAATGTTCCGACATTGATTCATCAACGTTACGAACAACTTGTAAAATGGAAGATTCCGGCTGATACCTATACTTTTATTCTGAGTAAAAACCTTTTCCCGGTCATTGAAAAAATGATCACTGAGCTGGAAATTTCTCCACGTTTTGCCGGAACCTTTATGGGCCAGACCGTGAAAAATATGGAAGGCCGGTATAAAGGCAAAAGTCCGGTGAGTTATAATAAAATTTATAAAATGTTTGAATTTCTTACCAGAAAAAAAGTGCATATCAACCTTGCCCGTTACATGCTTCCGGTTTTATATTCAAATCCGAGCCTTGATTTTGAAAGTGTGCTTGAAACCATAAAATTCCGCAAACGTCATGTAAATGATATAACCGGTGCTATTGAAAATATGAATAAAAAATTCGATGAAACCCGCCGTAATTTTAAAGTGGACGGAAGGCACCACTGGATTATGGGGCAACTTAGACACCTGGCACTGGGAAATATGCCATTGACCGAGTTATCCCAATCGATTGATAAACAATAAATTTTGAATTATGGCTATGGACGACATATATCAGGGTTATAAAGGTGCTGCTCTTGCAACACTCAAGAAATATAATGTCAGGGTCTGGGGAACTGCCATTATTGATACTACACGGGGCGAATTCAAGGGGACTATTCTGCCACGGGCCGAAAACGATGATGACCAGCACCTGGTTTTAAAAATTGCTACAGGTTATAACATTGGCATTGATATCCGCACTATTTTGAAAATGAAAGAAGCCGGATACCAGAAAGCCAATTACAAAATTCCTGAAAAACAGTTTCCGGTAACTAAAGGGTTGCCCCATGTAAAACTGTTTGGTACCGGCGGAACCATTGCTTCAAGGCTTGATTACCGTACAGGTGCTGTTATTCCGGCTTTTACACCGGGCGAATTATATGGTTCGGTGCCAGAACTGGCAAAAATCTGTAACCTTTCAACCGAGAAATTATTTGCGGTATTTAGCGAAAATATGGGTCCTGAACAATATAAAACGTTGGCAAAATCAATTGGCCGTGAAATTGAAAACGGTATCGATGGCATTGTGGTTGCCCATGGCACAGATACGCTATCACATACCGCAGCTGCATTGACTTTTATGGTTCAGAATTCACCGGTTCCCATTATTCTGGTAGGTTCGCAGCGTTCATCGGACAGGCCATCAAGCGATGCAGCCCTTAACCTGATGCATGCCTGCTTTGCTGCCGGCCATGGAAATATTGCCGAAGTAATGGTTTGCATGTTCGGCCCAACCAGCGATGAATATGATTTTTTGCACCGAGGCACAAGGGTCAGGAAAATGCATTCCTCATACAGAAGCACTTTCCGGACCATCAGCGATACTCCTGTCGGAACAGTTACATTAAAGGGTGTTGTCCCTATTAAAGAAGACTACAATCACCGGCGGAAAGATAAAAATGTCACTGTTTTACCCTTTTTCGAGGAAAGGGTTGCCATTGTATATTATTATCCCAATATGCACCCCGATATGATTGATTCGCTTATTGATAATGGTTATAAAGGAATAATCATTGCCGGTACCGGGTTAGGCCATATCAACAAGCCTTTGTACCCGGCCATCGAAAGGGCTGCAGCAAAAGGAATTCATGTTTTTATGACCGTACAAACCCTCTGGGGTTATGCCCATATGTTCGTTTATGACACCGGCCGCGACCTGATGGCCAAAGGAATTGTGCCCCTGGAGAATATGCTGCCCGAAACCGCTTATATTAAGCTGGGCTGGGTTTTGGGACAAACCACCGAGCGGCAGAAAGTGATTGATATGATGCTTACCCCGGTTAATGATGAAATAACCTCGCGTGAACCCTACAATGGTTATCTTATCTACCAGGGCGGGGTTAAAGAGGTAGACGATTTTGTAAAAAAATTCAGAAAATAATCTTCATTTTAAAGGATTTCGTTTTTATAACCGGCTTTTTATTATTTTTGAAGCCTCAAATATTGAAAATATTATCGCATGCAACCTACTTATTCCTGGACTTCTGTAAAACTTTTCAAATTACTGATCGAAAAACGCAAACCTATCATTGCCCTCACTTTGCTGGCTGCAGTTACCTCGATGGTAATCTCTTTGCTTATTGTACCACGCTATAAATCAGTGGTTACTATATTTCCTGTCGCTGCCGGTTCGGTGTCGCACAACCTGCTGAGCGACAACATTGCTTATAAAAATCTGCTGCAGTTTGGTGGCGATGATGAACTCGACCAGATGATGCAGGTACTTCATTCAGACGATATCCGTAACCTGGTGATTGAGAAATTTGATTTAATGACCCATTATGAGATTGATACAAACACCAAATACCCCAGGACGACCCTTTTTCGTAAATTTACAGAAAATATTAAATTTAAACGGACCGAATTTTTATCTATTGATATTGAGGTGCTTGACCGCGATCCTCAAACTGCTTCCGATATGGCTAATTACATTACTGAAGTGATTGATACGGTAATGAATAAAATGATGCGCCAAAGGGCTCTGAAAGCTTATAAAATTGTTGAAAGAGAATACCTGTATTACGCGAAGCAAATGAATATTATTGAAGACTCTTTGGCAAAAATCCGTAAAATGGGAATTAACAATTACAATGCACAGGCCGAAGTATTCAACGATGCTTATGCCACTGCTATTGCACAAGGTAAAACACAGGGTATTAAAATGCTGGAAGAAAAAATGAAAATTCTTTCTCAATATGGGAGTTCATACAATTCACTCAGCGAACAGCTTTCATATATGATTGGCAGACTTACCATGCTGAAAAATAAATATATGGAAGCAAAAATCGACCTCGATAATGACCTTCCTTATAAATTTGTGGTGAGTAAAGCAGTGAAGGCCGAGAAAAAAGCATATCCTATTCGCTGGATTATTGTGCTGGCAAGTACTGCCGGTGCATTTTTGCTGACTATTCTTATTCTTTTAATACTCGATAACCTGAAATCCGGTGAAAGATCCGATTCTTGAATTTATTGAGAAACCTAAATCCGATCGTTTCTGGCTTTTAACAGGGGTTGTTGGATTTATACTGGTTAACAGCATTTTACTGTATTCAGAGTTTTATTATTTTCTCTTTCTGCCTTTTTTGCTGGCTGTTTTGTGGCTGGCTTTTTACCGGTTAGACTGGCTGCTATATGCAGTTTTTTTTATGGTGCCGCTCAGCATCCCGCTTAAAGAAATTGCCCAGGGCTTTGAATTTGACATGAACCTTCCGTCTGAACCTTTGCTGGCCGGCATTTTACTATTATTCATCATGAAACTTCTGTTTGATCGTAAAATTGACCGGAAATTACTTCAACACCCCGTATCAGTGGCCATATATTTTTATCTTGGATGGATGTTAATCACCTCTCTGACAAGCACTATGCCAGTTGTTTCTATAAAATTTACCCTTGCTCATGCCTGGTTTATCGTGGCGTTTTATTTTCTCACTTCCCAATTGTTTTTTAATATAAAAAATATTAAAAGGTTTATCTGGCTTTATCTTACCCCCTTGTTTATCGTGATTGCCTACACGCTTATCAGGCATTCTTTTTATGGTATTTTCGACAAAACCATCGCTTATTGGGCATGCAACCCTTTTTATAAAGACCACACATCATACGGAGCGGTATTGGCTTTTTTAATTCCGGTAGTCACTGCTCTGGGTTTTAATAAAGCATATTCTTCAGCAATAAGGTTCATTTATCTTTTCGCAACTGCTATACTGATTATTGCATTAATATTTTCTTACACAAGGGCTGCCTGGATTGGTGTTATAGCAGCATTTGGTGTTTTTGTGATATTCAGGTTTAAAATAAGTTTTACTTTTATTGCAGTTGCATCCCTTTTATTGGTGATTATTTTGTGGTCATCTTGGACACAGATTCAAATCCAGCTTGAACGAAACAAAGCCCATTCGTCTGAAAATATAGCGCAGCATATGCAATCTATTTCAAATGTTACCAACGATGCATCCAATAAGGAAAGGCTCAACCGCTGGAGTTGCGCTGTACGCATGTTTGCAGACAAACCTTTGTTCGGTTGGGGTCCCGGGACCTTTATGTTTAAATACGCTCCCTACCAGCGGGCATTTGAAAAATCATATATCAGCACAAATGCCGGAACTCTTGGCAATGCCCATAGCGAATATCTTGGTCCTTTATCTGAATCGGGATTTTTTGGTATGTTATCGTTTATTGCTGTTGTAATATGTACCATATATACAGCACGAAGATTAATCCTTACGGCAGAAGGCGAAATCAGAATCATTGTATTAGGGTCTTTTCTGGGCCTGGTTACCTATTACCTTCATGGCATTATGAATAATTTTCTCGATACCGATAAAGTATCGATGCTTTTCTGGGGTTATACAGCCATTATTGTTGCGATAGATTTATATCATCAAAATCCTGTGCAAAAATATTACAATTAGTCTTTTACCAGTTTTTTATACCTGATCCGTTTTGGTCCTTCATCACCCATTCGTTTCCGGCGGTTTTCCTCATATTCCGAGTAAGAACCTTCGAAAAAATAAACTTGCGAATTGCCTTCAAAAGCCAGAATGTGTGTGGCTACCCGGTCGAGAAACCAGCGGTCATGCGAAATAACCACGGCACAGCCTGCAAAATTTTCCAGACCTTCTTCCAAGGCTCTTAATGTATTTACATCAATATCGTTGGTAGGTTCGTCAAGCAGTAAGACATTGGCTTCCGATTTCAGGGTCAGTGTTAAATGCAGCCTGTTTCTTTCGCCTCCCGAAAGCATACCACATTTTTTTTCCTGATCGGCGCCTGAAAAATTAAACCTTCCAAGATAAGCCCTGGAATTTATTTGCCTGCCTCCCAGCATCATCAGCTCGTTTCCGTCAGAAACCACTTCATAAACTGATTTTTCAGGGTCGATTGAAATATGTTCCTGGTCAACATAACCTATTTTTACGGTTTCTCCAACCTGGAAGGTGCCTGCATCAGGGGCTTCCTGCCCCATTATAAGTCTGAAAAGCGTCGTTTTTCCTGCTCCGTTGGGGCCAATCACTCCCACAATGCCGGCTGGTGGCAGGCTAAATGTGAGATTCTCAAATAATAATTTATTGCCAAATGATTTACTCACATTCATTACATCAATGACCGAATTTCCCAGCCTTGGTCCATTCGGTATAAAAATTTCGAGGCGTTCTTCTTTTTGTTTAATATCTTCATTCATCATTTTTTCATAGGCCGATAGCCTGGCTTTTGATTTGGCCTGCCTTGCCCTGGGTGCCATACGCACCCATTCAAGCTCATGTTCGAGGGTTTTACGGCGTTTGCTGATTTGTTTTTCTTCTGTTTCGAGGCGTTTGGTTTTTTGTTCAAGCCATGAACTGTAATTGCCTTTCCACGGGATGCCTTCTCCCCGGTCAAGTTCAAGGATCCAGCCGGCTACATTATCCAGAAAATAACGGTCGTGGGTAATGGCTATCACCGTGCCTTTGTATTGTTGTAAATGTTGTTCGAGCCATTGTATCGATTCTGCATCAAGATGATTGGTTGGTTCATCAAGCAACAGGATATCGGGTTCCCGCAACAGCAGCCTGCAGAGTGCCACCCGGCGTTTTTCTCCACCCGAAAGATTTTTTATCATCAGGTCGGGCTCAGGACAACGCAAAGCATCCATGGCACGTTCCAGTTTAACATCAAGTTCCCATCCATTGTGCTGATCGATCAATTCGGTGAGTTCTCCCTGCCTGGCAATGAGCTTATTCATGGCTGCATCGTCCATCGGTTCGGCAAATTTATTATTTACCTCTTCATATTCTTTCAGTAAATCAACAATTTCCTGGGTGCCTTCCTGAACAATTTCTTTCACGGTTTTTGTCTCATCAAGTTTTGGATCCTGTTCAAGATATCCGATGGAATAACCGGGCGAAAAAACCACCTGCCCGTCAAATGATTTTTCGACACCGGCAATAATTTTCATTAATGTCGATTTTCCTGAACCGTTAAGCCCGATGATTCCTATTTTGGCACCATAAAAAAACGATAAATAGATATTGCTGAGCACTTTTTTATGAGGTGGAAAGGTTTTACTCACCCCTACCATCGAAAAAATTACTTTATTATCATCAGCCATACATGTATATGAATGAGGTGTTAATTATTTTCAGGAACTATTTGCTTATTGCTTTAAAATCTTTAAGTGTCATGGCATCAGGCGTTTTTTCATTGATCATGTGCCATTTAAGCGAATATAGCATTCCGGTGCCAGCATTCATTGCCATCTTGTAACAGCGGCCTTTCTTTTTAACTTCTTGTGCGCCAATCAGGTGAATAAATGCTGCGTTTTTATCGCCTTTCTCAATAATTTTTGCTGCTTCGTCCCGGCTTACTATTTTTACAGGATGTTGATATACAGATTTTATCGTGTTTTCATTCATGTCTTTGCCCAATTCATCTGAAATAACATACAGGGTGTTCTGTTTCAATCCGGGAAGCTGTTTCTTATAATATCCGGGGGCTTTTTTTGTCTTTAATTTTGGATTTGCCTTGGCAATTTCGATATGGTTTATAATAAATTTTAACAGCATGGGGGCTTTATAGGCAAAGTAATCTTCCTGCGATTCGACATAGCATACAGGTATTGAAGCTATTTCAGGCATTTCGACAGCAGCTTTATATTTGCCACCCAACGAGACCGTTAAAAAATAATATTGTTGTTTTACATCATCATTCGGATAAGTTACGGTGCTAAGTTTCAGAAACGATAACGATGTGTCCATCCTGATTTTGTTAAACTCATCTTTCGTATAAGGTACGAATTCGTATGGGGTTAATTTCCAGTATTTTTCAACCGCCTCTTTCATGATACGGTTATATTCACTGGTAGGATTGTCGATAAGTAATACAATGGTTTTGGTGCGGAAAAACTGCGCCAACTGCTCGGGTGTACCTACTGATATCTGAGCTGATACCGATAATACGGAACAACTGATAAGTACTGCGTAAAGTATTCTTTTCATATTATTGTTTTTAGGTTGTTTCTTTTTGTTTTGAAAAATAAAAGTAATAAAAATTTTTATTTCGCCTTTGACTTATTTTACCGGAAACATGATTGGATGTTTTTCATTGTATTTACGGATATATAAGAATTTAAGCTGTCTTTTTTTCCGGTTCGATAAATTGTTATACTCATCATACAGTTCTTTGTCGCGTGCCAGGAATATCAAAACATTATCGGTGGTAAATTCCATCACCCTTCCGGTTTCAAAATCAAGTAAAAACTGCCTTATTTCACTGCTTGTTTGTCGCGTGGGCTGGTAACCATAATAATAAGGTGAATAATAACTTGACGGATACCTGTCTTCGTAAACAATGACTGTGGCTACAAAATGACAAATACTGCCAACTACCGGAATCCGGTTAAAATCGCCTGAATAATTGATATACAATGCCCCTTTTCGCGAGAATCCCCATATTTGCGAAGTTTTAACCTCGTTTCTTACCCCGAACTGATCGTAAAAAGCAATGGTTTGTTCATCCAGTATTTTTTCAAAAAAATACAGGTCGTAGGGATTTACGGTGCTGATAATGTTTTGTTTTGCTACAGGCTGATTATATTTTACCTGTTCAAAATTCAGATAAATGCCTTCGCGAAACCTGAAATCGGATGAATAGGGTTTATATTTTATTGTATCTGACTGTGATAAAACCCATTGAAAAAAAAACAGGCAAAAAGCAAAAACCAGTGGTTTTATCATTTTTAAACGATATTTGTTTATCCAGATCAAAGCGGTTGGTTTTATACAAAGATTTTCCTGAACCAAAGTTAAATATTTTTCGGTGTTTACCAGCGGTACTATTTTAATATAACCTAAACCCAAATTGATCATTGATTTAAATTTAACCGGCTTTAATATTTTATGACATATTCATTTTATGTCATTAATTATTTATCTTTAGCCAATAACTTTTCGGATAATGAATTACATCTACTTTCATTTCTTACCGTTATGACACTCAAAAAACTGCTGAATTTTTTCACCTTCAACATGGAAGAGAAATACGATTCCGAGGTTGTTGATAATGTATTTATTATCAATGTATTTACATTGACCGGATCGGTATTCTGTGTTCTTTATGCCATTATTGCCATTGTGCAGCAGCTATATGGCCTTGTGATTGTATTGGCTTTGTCGCTGATTGCTATTCTTTTCAATTTTTTATATTTGAAATATACCAAGAATATCAGGTTTTCTTCTGTTTTTGCTGTGACTTTTCTGGCTTTTATGGTTAGTTCATTCCTGTTTGTTTCAACTTTTCAAAATGCTTCATATTTGTGGTTTTATATTTTACCACCCATTTCATTAACCGTTTTAGGTTTCAGGCGCGGTACACAGGTTGCCGCCATTCCATTGTTTTTTGCCTTACTATTATTTTTTATTCCTCCGGTAAAACATTACTATCCTGAATACCAGCTTGTTTTTGAATTAAGATTCCTGAGCGTTTACATTTTTATTTATATTATTTCTGCTTTTATCTTGTACCGGAAAAAACGAAAAATTGGCGAATTCGAAAATCTTTACCTGGAGGCCGATAATTCAACCCGCACCAAAACCGAAGTTATCTTACATCTTTCGCACCATATACGTACAACACTCAACAGCATTGTTGGGTTAATGCCTATGATACGCAATTCTAACCTTGACTCTGAAAGGAAAGAATACATCAATACAGTGGGAAATATTGTCAATACCCTCGTAAAGGAAGTAGACGAAATCAATAATCTGCTCGAATCTGGAGTAAACAGCCGCTATGAAGAAGTATATTTCTCGCTTTACGAGACGATAAACCGGTTTATTTCCATTTATCAACAAACAGAATTTGAAAATAAAACCGATTTTAATATTCATTTTCCTGATAGTCTTAAACTATATTTTTATGGAAATCCCAACCTTATTACCAAATTATTTTACAATGTTTGCGAAACCGTTAGGATTCATTCATCCACCAAGCCAGGAATTGATATCCGGCTTTATATCAAACAGGAGTTTGTCACCGAAGCCGAAATTATTTTTGAGTTTTCGACAAAGAGTATTGCAGCGTCTTCGTTAAAAAGTCTGAAAAATAGCGACCTTTTCGGCTATTTTGATGGCATTGATTGTAAAAATGAATCTGTAGCCAGCGACTATCATTATTTATATAATCTTTCTATTTCAAAGCAGATTTTGAAAAATTATCGGGGCGATATTGGTGTTAGAAAAATGGGTGATGAAGTGATTTTTTGGTTTTCAATGATGTTGGCAAAAAGCATGGACAAACCGGAAAATTATTCCGTTTTGAAACAGAAATTTGAGCAGGCTGTTACCGGGCCTTTGGTTAATGCCAGAATCAATCAATTATCAGACAGTATTATTCTTGTGGCAGAAGACAATACAACCAACCTTCAGGTTTTATTGTTCGGGATTAAAAACAAAGTGAACGAAATTGTTGTGGCATCAAATGGAAATCAGGCAATTGAGCATTTTTATAAACGAAAATTTCATCTTGTTTTACTCGATCTTGAAATGCCTGGTTCCGATGGATTTGAAGTTATAAGAAAAATCAGGGAAATAGAATCGGGTACCCCGGTTCATACACCTGTAATTGCTATTACTGCTTTTGTTTCGAGAGACATGAAAGAAAAATGCGTGGCGGCCGGTTTTGATGATTATATCGGTAAGCCATACCGGATTAACGAACTGATTGATCTGATGGAAAAAACCATAAAAAAATTCTTTACTGATTCTGTTTAAAGCATAATAAACATAAAGGTTCACCAAAATTTACACACAAAATGATTATTTTTATATGGTGTTGATGAAATTACGTCAGTACAGCACAAATATTCACTACATTGCAGAGAAAAGGTTTAATATAAATGATGAAAGGGCTTATTAAGCAGATCTATTCCGACAGAAATGACGAAAACAGCTCGGTCTATAACTATATCGCCTACTTTCCTCCCGGATATAACGGCGTAATGCCTTTTCCGTTGATTTATTTTATTCATGGGGCACTTGAACGCGGGCACGATCTGTCTAAAATAGAAAAACACCCGATTTTTACAAAAATGAAAAATGCCCATTTATCTGCACTTGTTCTGGCTCCCCAGTGCAATTCAGGTGAAAGATGGGAAACTTCAAAATTGTTTTCTTTCTATGGCGATATGATGCGTTTTTATGCCATTGATGCTAAAAGAGTTTATTTAACAGGGCTAAGTATGGGAGGATTTGCCACATGGAATTTTGCCGGTGAACATCCCGGATTATTTGCTGCCATAGCTCCGATCTGTGGCGGTGGCTTGACACACCTGGCGCATCAATTAAAGAAAATGCCTGTCCGCACCTATCACGGCACAAACGATGAAATCATTCCCATTGCCAAAAGTTACGAAATGAACGAGGCTGTGAAAGCAGCCGGTGGAAATCCTGAATTTATTGAAATGAAAGGTTATGGACACGACTGCTGGACAGATGTTTATCTTTCCGATGAATTTTACCAATGGCTCTTTTCGCATCGAAAACCTTGAAAATCTGAAAATAAAAATCATGTTTATATGAAAATTAATCATCTGATCCTTTCTTATTGTTTAATAATCTTTCTTGGTTCAAAAAGTGTTAACCCTTTGGAAGCTAAACCAACGATCTCCCGAATTGATCCGCCTTTCTGGTTTGCCGGGTTTACAACCGATACCATGCAATTATTAGTTTATGGTAATGAACTGGAAGCATTAACTCCTGAAATCATTTTTCCTGGAATTTCGGTGATACGCTTTGAAACTTCAAAAAATAAAGGTTATATGTTTGTTGACCTGAAAATTTCAGATAATACATTGCCAGGAACCGGTAGAATCAACTTCATCAAAAACAAAAAAATTTTTATATCGGTTGATTACGAAATAAAAGCCCGCGATGGGCAAAATGCTCATTCCGGGTTTGGCCCCGGTGATGTTATTTACCTGCTCATGCCCGACCGTTTTGCCAACGGAAACCCTGCCAACGACAACCATACTGAAACCATTGAAAAATGCAACAGGAAAAACCCTGACGGCCGCCATGGAGGAGACCTGAAAGGAATTACCGACCATCTGGATTACCTTTCCAGGTTGGGCGTTACGGCAGTGTGGCCAACTCCGGTACTCGAAAACAATAACCCGTCATACTCTTACCACGGCTATGCCATTACCGATTTATATAAGGTTGATCCAAGACTTGGCACCAACGACGAATACCATGACCTGGTGAAAAATGCCCACGAAAAAAACCTGAAGGTTGTGATGGATATGGTTTTTAATCATTTATCCATTCATTCGTCCATCATAAAAAATTTACCCGACAGTGACTGGATCAATGCTCATCCTGTTTTCACGCGTTCCAATTTCAGGGCAGCAACCATTACCGACCCCTATGCATCAGAATATGACCGCAACCTGATGAATACCGGTTGGTTTGACCACCATATGGCCGACCTCAACCAGCAAAACCCAAGATTAATGGCTTACCTTACGCAAAATACCCTGTGGTGGATTGAATTTGCCGGCATTGATGCTATTAGGATGGATACATGGCCGTATCCTTTTAAAAGTCCGATGTCAGGTTGGGCAAAACGTATCATGAGTGAATATCCTTCGTTTACTATTTTGGGCGAAACATGGGAACAAACCATAGCAATTACCGCTGCATGGCAACAGGGAAAAGGTTTGCAGGGCGATTTTGAAACAGGATTAAATTCAGTGACTGATTTCCCGCTATCGTATGCACTTGCAAAAGCTTTCACCGAACCAGACTCATGGACCGATGGCCTTTTTAGACTTTATTATCACATGGCACAGGATTTTTTATTTGCACAACCCGGGAAAGTGGTTGGTTTTGTCGATAATCATGATCTTACAAGGTTTTTCGAAAATGTTGGAAGAGATACCGCATTTTTTAAAATGGCATTGGCATTCCTGCTTACCACCAACCGTATACCCCAGATATATTATGGAACGGAAATTGCAATGACAGGCCTTGAGCATCAGGGACATGGCTTTATCAGGCAGGATTTTCCGGGTGGATGGGTTGGGGATGTAGAAAACGGTTTCAATCTTATTGATAAACCCGGGCAGAATGAAATTTTTGATTTTGTTAAATTAATGCTCAATTGGCGTAAAAATAATGCTGCAGTTCAAACGGGCAAATTCATTCACTTTATTCCCGAAAACGGAGTTTATGTTTATTTCAGGGTACTACCTGAAAAAGCTGTTATGGTAATACTTAATAAAAATCAACAAGTTAATGATTTGAATATGTATAGGTTTTCTGAAATTTTAAAATCATTTTCAACAGCTAAAAGCCTCATTCTTGGAAATACCATTGATGTCAGTCAAAAAATCACTTTAATGCCGAAATCAGCTACAATACTTGAATTCGAAAAATAATACAATTAACAGCGTAATTAATTTCTCCTTTTTCTGCAACTTTTAATATACTTTTGGTATAAATGTCTGTTCGGTAATCGGGGGCCTGACATATCCTTTGGTGTCGGTTCGTTTTGGAAGTTCGAGTTTTGGCGGTGTCAGGTCTTCATATTGAACAAGGCTTAACAGATGATGAATACAATTGAGCCTGGCTTTTTTCTTATCATCGGCATCAACTACATACCACGGTGAATGTTTGGTATCGGTATAGGCAAACATTTCGTCCTTCGCTTTGGAGTATTCAATCCATTTTGAGCGCGACTCAAGATCCATCGGGCTGAGTTTCCATCTCCGGGTGGGGTCGCTGAGCCTTGACTGGAATCTTTTCTCCTGTTCGTCTTCGCTAACTGAGAACCAGTATTTTACCAGGATAATTCCATCATGTATCAGCAAACGCTCAAGGGTAGGGCAGGCAGCCATAAAATCCCAGTATTGTTTTTCAGAACAAAAACCCATAACCCTTTCAACGCCGGCACGGTTGTACCAGCTACGGTCAAAAAGTACCATTTCGCCAGCGGCTGGAAGATGGGTAATATAACGTTGAAAATACCATTGGGTTTTTTCTTTTTCGGTTGGCACGCCCAGGGCTACTACCCTGCAGTAACGTGGATTTAAAGTTTCGGTTATCCTTTTAATTACGCCTCCTTTTCCGGCTGCATCGCGCCCTTCAAATAATACCACAACCCTCAATCCTTTAAATTTAATCCATTCAAGCATTTTTACCAGTTCAATCTGAAGCCTTGCAAGTTCTTCCTCATAAAATTCATTTTTCAGCTTTCCTTTTTCATTATACATGTCAGCTTTATCCAGCTTTTCATGTTTGTCTTTTTTATGTTTATCTTTTTTATGTTTGTCTTTTTTTACATGAATACCTTCGTTCATTTCTTTGACTTTTTTGGCCCCACTTTCGTCTCCTGCTGCAGGTGTATTTGCCAGCGGTTGTTCTTCTGCCGGATTTTCCGGTTGCGGTAAATTTTTATCTTCTGATTTCATAACAATTGATATTATTAGGTTTTTACCAATGTTATCAGTGATTGGGAATAAGTGACCATGAAAACACTTCAATTTCCATATTGTATAGTGATTAATCGCCGGAAATTGATGAATTACCCAAAACCACTGATACTAATCAGGTGAAAGTTAATACTTTTTTATTGAATTATAACCTGCCTACTTAATTTTTTATACTTTATGGTTTTATTATAATTTAGTGTTAAAATATAAACTATGCTTATCCTGCGTAAGTTATTTTTTGCCAAATTGCAGTCATAATCATTAAAGAAAATGTTGCAAACCCGTTTTATTGTATATCTGATTTTTGTATGGCTTATTTTTGGTTGCGGGCCAGGCGAAAAACATTACAACGACAAAGTATTTCGCTATAATGAATCAAAAGGGATAGCTACGCTCGATCCGGTTTTTGCACGAAATCAAACCACCATCTGGCCTGTTAATCAGTTATTCAACGGATTATTGCAATTATCAACTTCGCTTGAAATAAAGCCATGTATCGCTAAAAAATTTTCAATTTCTACCGATGGTAAAATATACACCTTTCAATTAAGGAATGATGTTTTTTTCCATCGTTCCGAAGTGTTTGGCTCAAAAGAAAATAAAGGGCGCAACGTTGTGGCAGCTGATTTTGTGTATAGTTTTAAAAGAATTATCAATCCACAGGTCGCTTCGCCCGGAGCGTGGATATTTGGATTTGTTGACCTTGAAAAGGCTGATTCGGGTTTTGAAGCGGTTAACGACTCAACTTTTCGTATTTATCTGAAGCAGGCTTTTCCTCCACTGCCTGGAATTTTAACCATGCAGTATTGCTCGGTTGTGCCATACGAAGCTGTAAAAGCTTATGGGTCTGGTTTTGGACGAAAACCGGTTGGTACAGGTCCATTTTCCTTTAAATACTGGAAGGATGGCGAAAAGCTCATTTTTAGCCGTAATCCAGATTATTTCGAAATCGATTCTGATAGTACAACACTTCCACACCTTGAAGCTGTTTCCATTACTTTTATTGCCGACAAGCAAAGTGAATTTCTCGAATTCATTAAAGGAAATCTTGATATTATCAGTGGCTTACATCCGACTTTCAAAGATGAACTGGTAACACGTAACGGGACACTCAGAAGCAGATATGCGGGTAAAATTAAAATGATTACCCGTCCTTATCTCAATACAGAATATCTTGGTTTTCTTATTGATACAAATTCTGAAAGAATTGCAAACAGCCCTGTCAGGTTTAAAGCCATACGTTTGGCAATCAATTATGGATTTGACAGGGGAAAAATGATACGATACATGCGCAATAACATTGGTAATGCTGCCCTGCAGGGTTTTATTCCCGAAGGGTTACCTTCATTTTCCACTTCTTTAAAAGGATACGATTACAATCCCGACAAAGCTCGTATACTGCTGGCGTCGGCCGGGTTCCCGGAAGGAAATGGACTGCCTGCCATTACATTGATGACAACTTCAGATTATGTTGATTTGTGCGAATACATCCAGCACGAACTGATGGATATTGGTATAAAAATAGATATTGAGGTCAGCACCGGAGCAAGTTTCAGAGAAATGGTGGCACAGGCAAAATTGCCTTTTTTCAGAGGGTCATGGATTGCCGATTACCCCGATGCCGAAAATTATCTTGCTTTATTTTACAGTAAAAATTTCAGCCCATCCGGCCCGAATTATTTTCATTTCAGAAACGTTAAATTTGATCAGCTTTATGAAAAAGCCCTTAATACTACTGATGAAAAAATAAGATTCGGGTTATACCGGCAGATGGACAGCATTATTGTAGCAGAAGCCCCGGTAGTACCTCTCTATTATGACCGTATTGTCAGATTTGTACATTGCAACATAACCGGACTGGAGCCAAACCCCATGAATCTTCTTGTTTTGAAATACGCCCGGAAAAAATAAAAAAAGGCATTTCATAATTGAAATACCTTTTTTTCAATGATATAGCTTGTATTAATATTCCCAAAGATCAACCTCGAGTTTAAAAATCATATCTTTTATTTTTTCAGCTTCAAGCATTGCCTGTACGCCATGCCTGTATTCCATTATCTCACGGTCGTCATAAACATTTGACTGTCTTACGGCAAAACTACTGAAACGGCGTTTGAAAAAGATATCATCAAAAGTTTTACGGTCGGAATCGTTGAAAGGATTAAAAACTTCGTGGTTGGCCAATATGCGGCGTGCTTCGGGGAAATAAATCCAGAAAACCTGTTTTTTCCTTTCTTCTTCATCCTGTCCGGTACCCAGGCTTTTTTTATAAAATCTTATAGGGCAAAGTCCTATAATTCTGACATCGAGGCTGCTGCGTTGCCTATCGAAAAACCATTCTTCTTTAAGCATGTATTGTTTTACCTCAGAGCTTGTAATGGATCCCTGAATGGTAATTTCTTTCATCTGTCCGGTTTCAGGATCTTCCTGCTGGACAGTTCTTGGAACGGCATCAAATTCAACATCAATATCATTGGTAGTCATCGGAGCAGTAAAACGGTCATCGGTAGTTTTATAAGCTACCAGGCCTTCGTTTTTTATACCCCAGAGCAACAGATCAATCAGACTCATGCGTGATCCTATTTTTGTAACCGGATAATACAACGGATGGTTGATTTTTTCACGCAGGTCAACAATTCTCCAGATACGTTTTGTCCACATCATGTCGGCCTCACGGATAAAATAATAAGGCACCGGCCTGCGGCTCGGAACATGTTCGTTTTCGTAAATACCATCAAGAATCTGTGCACTACCAAACGTAACCAGATTCGCAACAATGACTAATGTAAGAAATATCCTTTTCATCCTGGTAGGTATTAATTATTTCACTTTAAATACAATAGGTGATAAATCATTGGTTCTCCCATCCTGACCAATTGATTTAATATCTTCAATAATAAGTTTTGAATTGGGTTTTAATTCTTTGATAAGATTTTTCTGGTCCATGGTAAACCGGTTGCTTTTTGAATCCAATTCCTTGGTGTAACCTCCAATAGTAACAGTAACCCTGAATTCCTTAACCGTAAATTTCAGGTCAAACAGGAAGTCTTCAAGAACGGCAACAACTCCATCGGCAGCCAGCAATTCGTTTCTGGTAATATCCCCTTTATCTTTACCAAGCACTTTTGCGATAGGACGTGGAACGATTTTTACACGAAATTCCTTTTCTCCCATCGATCGCTTTTCGCCGTTAATTTCGGCCATCACTTTAATAGTAACCAATCCGCCGGGTTTATCTGGCTTTATATAATAGGTATTCCCTTCACGGCGCATAGAAGCATTACTTAAAATCGGGGTAATTTTATCGGATGTAACTCCAGGTACAGATATTTCAACCGGATTTTCAAGCCCGTAATAAAAAACGTTCATTTTGGTTGGCGATATTACCAGGTTTGGTTCGGCAACCTGAAATTTGCTATCGAACGGGTAGGTTTTAATGGTTCCGTCAGGAGCTTTAAATTCAACCTCTCCTTTCCATGTCTGATAGCCAATGGTAGTGCCCTGCCTTTTAAAAAGGCCACGGGCTTTATTGTTGATCGGAAGTTCGCTGCCGCCCACAATTATACGGGGTTTTTGGGTAGTGTCAAAAGCAGCCAAAACTACTTCGGCTTCATAAGTCGATCCTTTTAATACATAATCGGATTTTGGGATGACAATAGCTTCCAGTTTGTTAAATTTAAATGACTGGGCTTCAATTTGGTTATAGAGATAGTTAATGATATCGGCTTCAGAATTTCTGACGTCGCTCTGAATTTTTGTCAGTAATGTAATAACAGCAACCAGTGGCAGGTGCTCAAAATGTTCTCTCTCCCAGTTTTTGGTCTCCCCTTCTTTAGGTGGTGGATCGGCAGTATCAAGGTTGTTTTCTATCGATGTTCTTATTAATGTGTCTTTTGGGTTAACAAGGCCGGTAAGGTATTCACGGAATGAAACTATGGCTTTTTTAAGGTCGGTTCCTCTTCCGATACCAGTTGCCCCTACCATGATTTCGGCTGGTACATCCAGTTGGTCTTTGGCAACAATGCTGTCGGTATTAATTGAACCATCATGCCTGATAGATGGAGCATCCATACCATCAGCTTTTCTGATGATCTCAACCTGTATTTTTCTTACTAATTCCACCAGGCTGTCTGCCCTTTGCTTTACCTCAAAAGCTTTTCCATGCCATGTCCCGACTTTGGTCGGATTTTCGGCTTTAGCCTTGTCGAAATCATCGTAAACCTTTTGGTTCTTTTTTGCAAAATTGTCTATTGTTTTTGAAACACTGACATTTACTGCAACAAAGGCATTCAACACATCTTTTGAAACGTTGAGTGCCAGCATAGCAGTAAGAAACAGGTACATCATACCTATCATTTTTTGCCTGGGTGTTTCTTTGCCGTGGCCCATAATAAATTACTCTTAATAAATTAATTTGTAGCGTTCATTGCAGTCAGCATATTGCCATAAACAGCATTAAGGGCTGCAAGATTCTGGCTCAGTTGATTCATCTCATTGCGGTAACGCTGTGTTTCTTCGACCGATTGATGCAGATTTGACATCATCTGGTTAAGGCCATCATACATATCCTGTGCTGATTTCAGGTAATTATTGGTTGCCTGGAGCTGCAATTCATAAATGGAATTAATAGCCGAAAGCTGCCTGTTCATTGATCCCATCTGGTCGCTGTAATTACCATGAATTTGTTTTATCTGGTCAATATCACTATTGAGTGCATCAATCAGGGTTTTGTAGGTTTGTGCCAGTTGTGAATTATTATTCTGAATGATGCCTGAAATCTGGCTGCCACCGGTAGCAATGGCTGAAGCAGAACCTGAAAATGAATCGATTAACTGATTCATGGCATTACCCAATGATTCAGAGTTTTGTGTATATTTTTCTGAAAACTGGTTCACCGATTTACTTGCCGAGGAAAGATTTTTAGCAAATTCGTCCGATGCCATGGCAGCATTTGAAATATCTTTGAGTTTATCGGCGGTTTTGGCAAAATTATTCAGTCCTTCACCAAGTTTGTCGAAAAGCTCTGTCCCAACATTTGATTTTTCAAGTAATTCATCAAAACGTTCCAATGCATAGGTACTACCTATTTTTACATTGCCTGAGATGCTTCCTGTCACCTGTCCTGTCACCTGTCCTGTCACCTGCCCGCTAACTGTTCCTCCCTGAACTCCGCCAGCACCCGGTTGCCCGGCCCCTTGAAGCGAAGCCAGTTCTTCTTCAACAGAAAGTCGTGATATTTTCTCGAAATCACGTTTTTTACGGTCTTTATCTTTTCCTTTACCCGGCGATGGCTCATCAAAATCATCAGTCATTCCTGCAAGTTCGGGATATACCAGTGTCCAGTCAAGTTCTTCGTGAAGTGGTTCAAAAGCTGAAAGGAAAAAGATGATTACTTCAGTTCCCATCCCGATAATAAGCATATAAGAAGCTCCGGGCCAGTGTTGTATTTTAAACAATGCACCCATCAGTACAACAGAAGCTCCCCATCCATATACTTTGGTCATCAGTTTTTTATAACCCTTACTCTCGACTAATTCGGTAATTGACATAAATGAAAATATTAAATTATTTAATAAACGCGGGAAGTTGCATTTTCGTCTGCACCCATATAAGCACGTACGCAACGGAATCCGATATACGATTTGGCAGTATCCTGGTATTCATAAGTTCGGGTGCCGCATTGCAGGTAATAACCGATATCTTTCCACGAACCTCCGCGTACCACTTTGCGTTTCATTGCAGGAGGGTCGTTTGCCAGTGCATGATAATGATAATCAGGATTAAGATCGTGGGTAAAGCTATAGGCCGATTCGTCATAGGCATTGCTTGTCCATTCAGCTACGTTACCGGACATGTCGTACAAACCGAAATCGTTTGGAGGATAAGCGGCCACGATATTCGTGTTCAGAGCACCATCGTCAACGTAATTACCTCTTAATGGTTTAAAATTGGTAACGAAACATCCCTGGTCGTTACGTGTGTAATAGCCACCCCATGGATACATACTTAAATCAAGTCCGCCGCGTGCAGCATATTCCCATTCTGATTCTTTAGGCAGCCGGTAGTCCTGAACTTCAGGCATACCAATTTTAAATCGTTCTGAGTTCATATAGAAAGTTCTCCAGATGGAAAAAGCATTGGCTTGTTTCCACGAAACCCCTACTACAGGATAATTATCATAGGATGGATGCCAGAAATACATATTGGCCATAGGTTCGTTGTAGGAATAGGTAAAGTCACTGATCCAGCATAAGGTGTCAGGATATACATTAATCACATCGTGTAAAATAAATGAAGAGCGGTCTTTAATAGGTGATTTAACGCCATTGGCATCATAAACTTCTCCATCATATTGCCCTGTTTTGTAATTGTAACGTCTGCGGACTTCGTTGTCGAAGCTGAATTTTTGGGCTGCCTGACGGTAGTCGATCCAGAAATATTCAAAATTCAGTTTGCGGGCATCGATGGTCCTTCTTCTGTAGAAACGTTCATTTACAGGGATATACAAAGGTTCAAGGATGCCTCTTTCTTCCTGACCGTTCCATTCCAAAGGCATTTCCCATTGGATATAGGGTGGTTCAATGGGTTCGCCAAATTCATCTTCTGATTTAAGGTAGTCAGGAATGGTTTCTCCAAGAAGGCGATATGCCAGTGAATCGCGCACCCAATAAACAAACTGGCGATATTCGTTGTTGGTAATTTCAGTTTCGTCCATCCAGAAAGCGGCCGTCGAAACTGTTTTTGCCTGGGCAGTCATGGCCCAGGGTACATCCTGATCATTTGGACCCATGGTATAGCTACCTGATTTTACATAAACCATGCCGGCTGGCGGGTCCTCACTAAACTGAGGGCGTTCCATAACGCCGGTCAATTCACCGGTTCCCTGGTTCTTGCATCCCCAGGTTAAGGCGATTGCTACTACTACGAAAACAAACAACTTTCTCATAAACCTTCGTATATAAATATGACCTAAAATTCTAAAAAATATTATTAATATCCAAATCTATAAATACCGAATACTTTTATAGGTTTTTTTATCTTTTTCAACTTTAAACGTAAATGCATAGCCTACCATCACTTCCAGCGAACCACTGTTATAGGTACGCAGTGCCGAAGTGTTGATATCGTAAGCAATACTTAATTGTAATCCCCCGAGCATTTCAAGACCTGCCATTACCGAAATGGCATCAACAGTGCGATAGGTAAAACCTCCCCAAAAACGTTTATTATAGTAAAGCAGGCTGTTAATTCCAACCTGGTTTGACGCTATGTCAGAACAAATAAACAGGGAAGGCCGTAATTCAAACAAGGGATTTGTCAACTGGTAATTGTAACTGACAGTCAGAAAATAGGAACGTCCGATAAATGATGAACCATCGCTGTATTTAACTTCGGGTTTGGTCAGATGTGCAAAAGAAAGCCCCATATAAAGGTTATCTATCTTATAATACAATCCCAGTCCCATATCAAAAACCATAGGTTTTTGTTCGGTGGTTGGTACAAGGTTATCGGTCGATCCACCTGTTCCATCAGGATAAACCCATTTCTGTCCTTTCATGTTTTTATTTAAAAAGCCGGCATATAATCCTATTCCCAAATCACCCGCTCCGGCTGTGGTACGGTAGGCATAATTCAGTTTCACGCCAAGATTGTTGTCAAATCCTATGGCATCGTTGATTAAACTTAAACCCACACCATGTTTGTGTCCTAAAAATTTAAGGCCTGAATGAACATTGAAAAACTGGGTAACCGGTGCTCCTTCAAAGCCCATGTATTGATTTCTGATGATAGCATTGGCTTCAATACCGTCGATGCTTCCTGCATATCCAGGGTTAATGGCAAGCTGGTTGAACATATTTTGCGTTACCATTGGATCTTGCTGGGCAGCAGCAATATCGGCAAAAAGCAATGCAAATACCATCAACGCAAAAAACCTTATATATGAAAGGCTGTTCATGTAAAAAAATAAATTCCTTTAATCGGTAAAATTAATAAAATTATCACGATATCCAAACGATATTAACATTTCTTGTTAATAAGTATTAAGCGGTTAAAATTATAAATTATTGTTAGAAATCAATACTCCGGAAAAAAAATTTATCATTTTTTAATAAATTTTTGAAAAAATTTCCAGAATTTCTCGGGGATTTCGTTATTACATGTCAGGCGATAGTCATCGTAAGTACATGGTATATAATGGGTTGATGTTTGATTATTAAAGTTAATCTCTGCCCACCAGCGATCGGTGCGTAAACTACGGAAAAATCGGATGGCATAGTCGTGCAACTCGGATGATACGTGATAATTGGCAAAAAGGGAGGTGTCGGCTGAAGGAAATTCAATGACACGATTGGATAATGCTTCTAAAAAATGCCATATTATTTGTGCTGACAAGGCTAAAGTCAGCCTGTTTTTATCATAAACAGGATTGACATCCCACAAAGCCCAGGCACTGATTTTACTTCCTGATCCTGAAAAGCGGGCTAGCTGGCAGATTTCGTCGCTCTGAAATCCGTTTGGGGTAACACGTACATAGCCGGGGGCATCAGCAGTTTTTACCGATCCTATCTGAAAACTTATCAAATCAGTGTCGCGCATATATGGCTCAGCATCAGCGATATTTGAACGCAGATTCCCAAGTCGTACCGCATTGAACCCCAACTGATGAATAAAATCAAGATGTTGCGGTGTGATATAATAATTCTGATAGCCTAAGATATGATAATCTTTTATTTCGGGATTGTTCAGTAAGATTAACTTTTCAAAATAAGTTTGTTTGTTTTCATCGCCGGTTACTGCAATATCAGGGCATATTCCGGTAATGGAAATTTCAGGAAGGTGATTATAAAATCCATTGACTACCGGAAGCATGTTTCCGACATCGCCACCAATGATAACCGGTATAATGTTTTGCGAAACCATTTGATGGATAACAAATGAAATGGCGTGGTGGGTATCACTGAGATTCTGACCAGGTTTAATATTTCCAAAATCAGCGATACCATATTCGTTTTTATGCCATGTAAGTTGGTATAATTCTTCCCTGATCAGGTCGGGGGCTTGATGTGATCCCAAATTGAATTCGCTGTTGCAGAAGGGTATTCCTATAATTCCAGCCCTGATATCCGGCAGATGGAATGCCAGTTCAGAAAAGCGTTTGATATGACTACCAAATGTAAATTCTTCATAATGAGCCTTCTGAAGATAGGGGTCAAGATATTGAAACAATTCCATCAGCGGGATTTATTTTTTTCGTTTTTTGAAAGGTGCCTTTGTTTTGCTTTTTCCGCTTTGCTGTTGTTTTTCAATAATTTGCCGGCACATCTCAACAGTAAGTGTGGCCGGATCGGTACCTTTTGGAATCCTGAAATTTTCTTTAGCCATGGTGATATAGGGTCCATAGCGCCCGTTAAGAACCATAATGCCTGCATCCTTCGAAAAATCCTGAATTATTTTATTTTTTTCGGTTGTTCTTTTATCCTTGATTATTCTCACGGCATCGTCGGCAGAAATAGTGAGCGGGTCGTTCCCTTTTGGGAGGCTATAAAATTTATTGTTATGTTTCAGGTAAGGCCCGAATCGTCCAATGGCAGCAACAATTTTTTCATTTTCAAAATCGCCAACCTCCCGCGGGAGCTTAAATAATTCAAGTGCCTGTTCAAGTGTAATTGTTTCAATTAACTGATCTTTCCTTAAAGGAGCATAGCGGGGCTTCTGGTCACCATCATTTTCACCAATCTGAACCATAGGCCCGAATTTTCCTATCCTGACCATCACTTTTTGTCCAGAAGCTGGCTCAGTTCCCAGTATCCTTTCTCCTAAACCCCTTTCAGAAGTTTTGGTTGTTTCAACGATCTGATGGTGAAAGTTTTTATAAAACTTTTTAATCATTTTAACCCATTCAACATTTCCTTCGGCTATTTCATCAAAATCTTTTTCAACCGATGCAGTGAAATTAAAATCAAGGATATTCTGAAAGTGATTTACAAGAAAATCATTAACAACCATGCCGATATCTGTCGGAAATAATTTTGATTTTTCACTTCCCGAATTTTCGGTTTTTAGTTCTGATTTAATGACATTGTCATTTAAAAATATATATTCATATTTTCTTGTAAAACCAGGCCGGTCTTCTTTTAATATATAACCCCTTGCCTGAATCGTAGAAATTGTTGGTGCGTAGGTCGAAGGCCGTCCGATGCCAAGTTCTTCAAGCCTTTTAACAAGACTGGCTTCTGAATACCTGGCAGGGGCATGGGTAAAACGTTGGGATGCTTCAATGGTATTGAAATATATTTCCTGATTTACTGCCAGACGTGGTAACAGGATATGTCCTGATTCTTCGTTATCTTCTTCAACACTTTCCGTATAAAGTTTTAAAAATCCATCAAATTTGATTACCTCACCACTTGCGATAAATTTATGTTCCGAGCCTGAAATGTCTATGGTCAGAACTGTTTTTTCCAGTTGTGCATCTGCCATTTGCGATGCCAGTGTCCTTTTTCGTATCAGGGTGTAAAGTTTTTTTTCGTTGGTATTACCTTCAATATTTTCATGATCGATGAAGGTCGGCCTGATAGCTTCGTGGGCTTCCTGCGCACCTTTTATTTTGGTTTTGTATTGCCTGAACTTATAATATTTATCGCCAAACTGTCCGGTGATAACATTTTTTGATACTCCTAATGCCAGATCGGATAGGTTGGTTGAATCGGTACGCATATAGGTAATATGACCAGCTTCATACAAGTGCTGGGCAATGGTCATGGTTTGCGATACGGAAAAACCGAATTTACGGCTTGCTTCCTGCTGCAAGGTTGATGTAGTAAAAGGGGGTGGTGGAGATTTTTTAAAAGGTTTAACCTGTGTATCGGCAATTGTAAAATGCGCTGATTTACAGCGTTCTAAAAATTTCCTGACTTCTTCTGAAGCCTGGAATTTTTTATTTAACTCGGCTTTGAAAACATTGACATTTTTATCAGATTCGAAAAAATAACCGGTAATTTTAAAATATGATTCTGATTTGAAAGCCATGATTTCTCTTTCACGCTCAACAATTAACCTTACAGCAACCGATTGTACACGCCCGGCTGAGAGTGAAGGTTTAATTTTTTTCCATAAAAGGGGCGATAATTCAAATCCAACCAACCGGTCCAGGATACGCCTTGCCTGCTGGGCATTGACAAGGTTGTGATCAATTGCCCTTGGATTTTCAATGGAATGTAAAATGGCATCCTTGGTAATTTCGTGAAAAACAATACGCCTTATTTTTTCTTCTTTCAATTTTAAAACTTCTGCCAGGTGCCAGGCAATGGCTTCTCCCTCACGGTCTTCATCAGATGCCAGCCAGACAACTTTGGCCTTGGATGAAAGTTTTTTCAATTCGTCAACAACCTTTTTTTTATCGGAAGGGACTTCGTAAATGGGTTTAAAATCGTGTTCGATTTCAATTCCAAGATCTTTTTTCGATAAATCCCTGATATGGCCAAAACTGGATTTAACAAGAAAATCTTTTCCTAAAAATTTTTCAATGGTTTTTGCTTTTGCCGGTGATTCGACGATGACAAGATGATCTTCCATAGGAATTGAAAATAGGCTTAAATTTTTTCTGCAAATTAAAACAAATATGTAGCGATAATCAAAATTTACAATTAATTTACTACTTTTAATGCCCGAAATCGTATTATAATTACCTTAATTATAAATGTTTAAAAATATTTCTAATGGAAATAAAAAAAGCCATATTGAAAAATAAGTATTTAATTGGCTTATATGCCATCATTATTATGCCATTTCTTTTTGTAGCATTATTGTTTATATTAATTATTAATGGAAAACTGGGCTTTATGCCCACTTTTGAAGAACTGGAAAACCCAAAAAGCAGCCTTGCTTCGGAAGTAATTTCTGATGATCAGGTTGTGCTGGGCAAATATTATTTTCAAAACCGCACGTTTGTTGAATATCACGAATTATCACCCCACTTGATAAAAGCCCTGATTGCAACCGAAGATTACCGTTTCACGCGCCACTCGGGGATTGATTTTAAGGCGACCTTAAGGGTTATCTATGGTGTTTTGACAGGTAATTCAAAAGGAGGAGGAAGCACCATCACCCAGCAATTGGCTAAAAATCTGTTTCCCCGCGACACTACCGTTTATTATACCAGTGTAATGCGGAAAATTAATCTGGGGATTGCAAAAATGAAAGAATGGGTCACCGCTGTTAAACTCGAACGGAATTACACCAAAGAAGAAATTATTTTGATGTATCTCAATACTGTTCCTTTTGGAAGCCAATCTTTTGGAATTAATACTGCGTCATATACTTTTTTTAATTGCCCTCCGGGAGACCTGAAAATTGAACAGGCTGCATTACTGGTAGGTGTACTTAAAGCACCATCGTATTATAACCCTGTAAGAAACCCCAACCGGGCCATATACCGTCGCAATGTTGTTTTATCGCAAATGTTGAAATATAAATTTATTGACAGGGAAAGTTTCGACAGCCTTTCAGCATTGCCATTACATTTGTATTATATGTCACAAAGCCATACCGAAGGATTGGCGACTTATTTCAGGGAATATCTGAGGATGACACTGACTGCGAATAAACCATCAAGGAAAAATTACTGGAGCCACGATATGTATCTTGAAGACTCTATTGAATGGGAAAATAACCCGCTTTTCGGGTGGTGCAATAAAAACCTTAAACCCGATGGCACACCATATTTATTATATAAAGATGGTATAAAAATTTATACCACCATCAATTCAAGAATGCAAAAATATGCCGAAGAAGCTGTTTACCTCCACATGGGGAAAGATTTACAACCTGGTTTTTTTGCCGAAAAAAAGGGAAAACCCGGTGCACCTTTTGCTGAAGATCTAAAACCCGAAGAAGTACAGCAGATTATACAAACATCTATCAGGCGCAGTGAACGGTACAGGGTGTTGAAAAACAAAGGATTCAGCAACGATTCTATTATGAAGAATTTCAGGCATAAAACCGAAATGACAGTATTTTCCTGGCGTGGTGAAAGAGACACGGTAATGTCGCCATACGATTCTATTTTATATTATAAACATTATCTGCATTGCGGTTTTATCTCTATTGAACCTGAAACCGGTTATGTAAGGACATATGTCGGCGGTATTAATTACAAACATTTTCAGTACGATCATGTTAAACTTAGTAAAAGGCAGGCAGGAAGTACGTTTAAACCCTTTTTATATACCCTTGCCATGCAGGAAGGTTATAGTCCATGTTATAAAGTGCCCAATGTCCCCACTACATTTGTATTACCGACCGGAGAACTATGGACCCCAAAAAATTCTTCGAAAGATAAATATGAACGAAAAATGGTAACCCTCAAATGGGGTTTGGCTAATTCAGTAAATAATATTTCGGCCTGGCTGATGAAACAGTTTAAACCCGAACCCATCATTGATATGGTAAAATTGATGGGGATAAAAAGCTACATTCCGCCTGTTCCGAGTGTTTGTCTAGGAGTAGCCGATGTAACGCTTTGTGAGATGGTAAGTGCCTATACCACTTTTGCCAATAAGGGTGTTCATGTCGACCCGCTTTTTGTAACCCGTATTGAAGATAAAAACGGAAATGTGCTGGCCTCATTTCAGCCCGATAAAACAGAAGCATTTAATGCTCAGACGGCTTACCTGATGATAAACCTTCTAAAAGGAGTAATCAGAAAAGGGACAGGAGTGAGATTAATTATTAAATACCAACTGAAAAGTGAAATAGCCGGAAAAACAGGGACTACCAATAATCACAGCGACGGCTGGTTTATAGGCGTTACACCAAAACTTGTTTCAGGTGTCTGGACGGGTGGTGAAGAACGTAGTATTCATTTCGACAACCTTGCCCTTGGGCAGGGCGCTAATATGGCATTGCCTGTATGGGCACTTTTTATGCAGAAAATGTATGCCGATACCGCATTGCATGTGCTTACCGATGATAAGTTTGAAGTACCCGACAATTTTAATATTGATTTAAACTGCGACGACGATCCGCTTACTACAGGAAGTGAAGAACCTGTTGAAGGCGATTATTTTGATTAGATCTGGTATACACTGTCAATCAAGGTACGCGTATAATCCGATTGAGGATTGGTGAAAACATCATCACACCGGCCTGCTTCCATGATTTGTCCGCTTTTTAAAACAATTACCCGGTCCGACATATATTTTACCACTGCCAGGTCGTGTGAAATAAAAATATAGGTAAGATCATATTTATCTTTCAGTTCATTTAATAAATTTAATACCTGGGCCTGAACCGATACATCAAGTGCTGATACCGACTCATCGCAGATAATAAATTCAGGCTTTAACGATAATGCCCTGGCAATAACTATTCTCTGGCGTTGGCCACCGCTCATCTGATGCGGATAACGATGAAAAAACTTATCATCAAGGCCAACATTTTCAAGTAATTCTATAATTAATTCCTTCCGTTGGCGAAACGATTGTCCAATGCCATGGACAAACATAGCTTCTTCTATAGCCCTTCCTGCTGTAATTCTTGGATTAAGCGAGGCATAAGGATCCTGGAAAATCAGCTGAACTTTTGACCGGAATGCTTTGAGCTCTTTTTTATCCATAGCAGCCAGATCCTGACCATGGTATTTTATATTTCCGTTGCTGGTAGAAATTAATCTTAGCAATGCTTTCCCTATGGTTGTTTTTCCGCTGCCCGATTCTCCAACCAAACCGAGGGTTTCACCTTTATAAACCGAAAATTGTATGTTTTGTAAAACCTGGAAAGGAATATTTTTTCTGAATAGTTTATTCCTTGTATATGAAACATTTATGTTGTCAACCTGCAAAATTGTTTCAGTCAAACTATTGTTGGACTGATCAGTCTTTTGGGTAAAAACGACATTTTTATTTTTATAATCAGCAATGGTGGGTAAACGCCTGAAAAAGGTTTTAAAAGTCGGACGGCACATTAAAAGCCCTTTGGTATACTCATGCTGAGGGTTATTAAAAATTTCATCACTGCTGCCAGATTCAATCACCTTGCCTTTTTCCATCACAATCAGGTGGTCGGCTACATGACGTACAAGACCCAGATCATGCGAGATAAAGATAAGCGAGTTGTTATTTTCGTGTTGTAATTCCTTTATCAGGGTTATGATGGATTTTTGTACGGTAACATCAAGTGCAGTAGTGGGTTCATCGGCAATCATCAGGGCAGGCTTGTTAATCAGTGCCATAGCAATCATTACCCTTTGCCGTTGTCCGCCCGAAAGCTGGAAAGGATATGAATTGATAATCCGGTAATAATCTTCTATCCTGACTTGTTTCAGAATTTCTTCTATTTTATTTTTTACCTCTTTTTCAGTATCATTAAAATGAGCCGTAACCATTTCTGCAATCTGGTATCCGCATTTTTTTGCAGGATTTAATGATGTAAGAGGATCCTGAAAAATAATAGAAATTGCGTTCCCCCTGATTTGCCGGAGTTGTTTTTCATGAGCATTTCTCAGGTCGATGGTTTTATTTTTATGTTGAAAAAGTATTTCGCCCGTAATTGTAAGGTTTTTGGGTAAAAGTCCTAAAATGGATAGTGCTGTGAGTGACTTTCCCGAACCAGATTCACCTACAATACCAATCGATTCGTTCCGGCGAAGTATAAAGTTTGCACCATCAACCAGTTTGTCGCCGGGTTTGTCTTTTGCATTAATGGTAAGGCCAGTGATTTTTAATAAATAATCGTCCATAAATTACTTAAAAAGTAGTTTCAGCACATCGCTGATTTTTGCCACCTGCTGTACTTTTATTTTATTCAGGCTTCGATCGAAAGCTACCGGGCTGAACGATGAAATGAAAATTTGTTCGAACCCAAGTTTATCAGCTTCGTAAATTCGCTGATCGACACGCGTAACTGGTCGTATTTCACCCGAAAGGCCAATTTCTGCAGCAAAACAGCTTTTATGATTCACCGGAGCATCCAGATCGGACGAGATAACCGAAACCATGATGGCCAGATCGATAGCAGGATCGTACATTTTAATTCCGCCGGCAATGTTTAAAAAAACATCTTTTGCTGAAAGTCTGAATCCTGCCCTTTTTTCGAGAACCGCCAGCAACATATTCAACCGTCTGATATCATAACCGGTAGCAGATCGCTGAGGTGTGCCATAAACGGCCGAGCTTACAAGCGATTGTACCTCAATAAGCAAAGGCCTGATCCCTTCGAGGGATGCACCAATGGCAACGCCGCTTAAATTGAGTTTATGTGATGAAAGCAGAAGTTCCGAAGGATTTTCAACCTCGCGTAAACCATCATTGTGCATCGTATAAATGCCAATTTCAGAAGTCGGACCAAAACGATTCTTATGCGCTCTCAAAATCCGGTAAAGATGATTTTGGTCTCCCTCAAACTGAACAACTGTATCGACCATGTGTTCAAGTAATTTTGGGCCGGCAATTGAGCCATCTTTGGTAATATGACCAATGAGGATACATGGTATGTTTTTCTTTTTTGCCAGTTCCATCAAGACAAAGGCACATTCACGCACCTGTGAAATGCTGCCTGGGATTGATTCAATTTTTTCAGAAAATAAAGTCTGAATACTGTCAACAATAATGATATCGGGGTTAAATTTATCAACAGTATTGAGAATATTTTCAAGATGAGTTTCAGATAAAATATAAACCTGGCTGGCTTTGGACTGAAGCCGCGACGCCCTGATTTTTAATTGCTGCGGACTTTCTTCGCCTGATATGTATAAAACTTTTTTTAATTCGATTTGCAATGCAGTTTGTAGCACCAGTGTTGATTTTCCAATGCCGGGTTCTCCGCCCAGCAGAACAACCGATCCTGCTACCAGCCCTCCGCCAAGGACACGGTTGAATTCATTCCCTGGCAGATGGATGCGGTTGGTCACAACCTGGTCAATCTGGTCGATATGCAATGGATCACCGCTACTGTTTGCTGAAAAAGAAGAAGATCTGACAGGAGTGACTATTTCTTCGGTATATGAGTTCCATTCGTTGCACGAAGGACACTTACCTATCCATTTTACCGATTGAGCCCCGCAATTCTGACAGACAAAAATTTTTTTATTTTTTTGCACTGGGCGGAATATACTGTTTGAATTCCCTTCGCATATATGGTGCTTCCGGATGGCCCCCGGGTAAGCTGACACGGGTAATTTTCAAAATGCCATCTTTCAGATAATCAATGCGGTACTTCCCTTCTTCATCATGCATTGGCAGAAAGGGATGCAGATCAGAAGTATCAATCTCAACATAAACATACCTGATATCTTTGCTGATAAAATAAATATTTTCAAGGGTATCTGCTTCAGTTCCAGGATTTGGTATAGCATAACGCTTCAGAATATCTGCCCCGCCAAATTCCCATATATAAACATCGTTGGTATCTGGCTGGTTAAAAGGAACCAGCTGCCACATGCCAACAATATCTGTTTCGTAGCGCTTTCTGCAACCAAGAAATGCCATCACTAAAATAAGAAAAATGATAATATGCTTCATTTTCATCAGTCTTTAATTGTACAAAGATAAAAAATACTTTTTAAAAATACTATTTGATTACTGACTTTAAAATACTTGTGGTTGAAAATCCTTCTACAAAAGGAATGGTGGTAACCAGTCCGCCTTTTTTCTGAACGGTATCGGCACCTACAATTTTATCAGGCTTATAATCACCTCCTTTGACTAACACATCGGGTTGAACAGCTTCAATAAGATTGGCAGGAGTGTCGTCATCGAAAAATACAACAGCATCAATAAAAAAGAAGGAGGCTAGAATGAGTGCTCTTGAATTCTGGTCCTGTACAGGCCTTCCTTCGCCTTTAAGCCTGCGCACCGAAGCGTCGGTATTTAATCCGATCATTAATACATCACCCAGTGAGGCTGCTTTTGCAAGGTATTCAATATGGCCACGATGTATAATATCGAAACAACCATTGGTAAATACCACTTTTTTAGATGTAAATTTCCAGTAAGCTAAAATTTCTGAAATATTTTCCTGGTTATATATTTTTTGCCGAATGATGTCTGATTTATCCATATTATAATAATCAGGAAATAAGTTTGTTGGTGTTGGTGTCGGGAAAAAGCAGGCTGGGTTTGAAATTGCGGGCTTCGCTCAATTCCATATAAGCAAACGATAAAATAATTACGATATCTCCGACCTGTATTTTCCGTGCAGCAGGGCCATTCATACAAATGACGCCACTTCCTCTTTTCCCCTTAATTACATAGGTTTCAAGCCTTTCGCCATTGCTAAGGTTAAGTACGTGAACTTTTTCGTTTTCAATCAGGCTGGCAGCTTCCATCAGGTCTTCATCAATGGTTACACTTCCCACATAATTCAGGTTGGCTTCGGTAACAGTGACTTTATGAATTTTTGATTTTAATACTTCAATTAACATGGGCTTTTAACTTTTATTAAAATGGTACAAAAAATTATCAATCAGCCTTATTTCGCCGGCATGTACAGCCACACAACCCCTGGCGGGTTTTTTATAATTCCATTGTGTAAGTGGCTCAAGGCTGTCATTATCGACAATTTCGAAATACTCTGTTTTTAACCGGGTATTTTTTTCAATTTCTGAAATTACTATTTTTTTGCATTCATCTACCGGTTTTAAAAATACAAATTCTTCAGCTTTTTTCAAAGCCTGGTAAATGGCTGGCGAGAAACGTCGCATTTCCGGTGTAAGAAGCATATTTCTCGAACTCATAGCCAGCCCGTCCGGTTCACGGAAAATAGGGCATCCGGTAATGTTTACCTGATAATTTAATTTTTTCACCATTTCCCTGATGATAGCCAGCTGTTGAAAATCTTTTTCTCCAAAATAGGCAATATCTGGTTTTACGATATCAAAAAGACGGCTGACAACTTTTGCAACACCGTTGAAATGTCCGGGCCGGTACTTCCCTTCCATGATTTTATCGAGGTATCCGAAATCGAAAATGCGGTTATCGGGTTTGGGATAAATTTCTGCATCATCGGGGGCAAACACTACATCACATTTGATTGTTGAAATTAATTCAACATCTTTTTTCAGGCTTCTCGGATACCTCACAAAGTCGGTTTTATCGTTAAACTGTGCCGGGTTAACATAAATGCTCACAATGGTGTAATTGCCTGCTTTTACCGATTTTTCCATCAGCGATAAATGCCCCGGATGTAAGGCTCCCATCGTAGGAATAAAACCAATGGTAAGTCCTCTGGTTCTTGCCTTTGCGACCACATGATGCATTTCATCCGCTTTATTGATAATATCCATAATTTAAAACATAAAAAAGAGGTGCAAAGTAAAAAAATAAACAAATTACTTCAAAACTAAAATATTACTTATGTAATTTCGTTCTGTTATCCAACTTTATAGGTATAGATTGAGAATATCATAAATTTTCGTAATTTTGCAAAACCGGATTTTTATGTATAAGCAATTGCCAGCCAATTTTAACTTGCGATGAAAAAAACAAAAATACTTTACATTTCACAGGAAATAACACCCTACCTTCCTGAAAATGAAATGTCGGTAATAAGCCGTCATCTGCCCCAATCCATTCAGGAAAAGGGAAGGGAAATCAGAACTTTTATGCCCAAATTCGGATGCATCAACGAAAGACGCAACCAGTTGCATGAGGTTATACGCTTATCGGGGATGAACCTGATTATAGATGATTCAGACCACCCATTGATTATTAAAGTGGCCTCTATTCAGTCGGCCAGGATGCAGGTCTATTTTATTGATAATGAGGATTATTTTCAGCGTAAGTTTATTTTAAAAGATCAATCGCAGCAATTTTACCAGGATAATGACGAACGGATGGTATTTTTTGCCAAAGGGGTAATTGAAACTGCAAAAAAACTTCGCTGGGCTCCGGATATTATACATTGCCACGGATGGTTCACCAGCATAGTACCTTTATATATCAAAAAAGCGTATAACGAAAATCCATTGTTCAGCCATTCAAAAGTTATTTTTTCAATTTATAACGGCGACGAAAACGATACGGTTTTCGACAAAACCATTAAGCGTAAAATAAAAATGGAAGGGATTACTGAAAAAGATCTTAAAATTTTAGACCCGGCCAATTACGAAAATATTCTTAAAGTCGGCATTTCGAACTCAGATGGTGTGATATTTGTCAGCCAGCCGGTTAATGATTCCATTCAGCAATTTGTTGAAACGATTAAAAAACCTCATATTTTTCATAATAACGATACTTATATTGATACTTATTCGGCATTTTATGACCAAATCCTTTCAAATTCATCCAAATAGAATAACATTATTTTTTTTAATTGTTGCTGCTGTTTCATTACAACATTCATGTAAAGAAGATTCAAGTATTATAGGCCTGGATATTCAACCCAAAGGGACACTCATTGAGGTGGTGCGCGACAGTACCACCAATATTCATGCCCGCACAATGGCCGATGATTCTGCTTTTGTAAAACCTGATTTACCCGTTTTTGGGAAAATTTATGATTCTGTTTTCGGAAATCATGTATCGGAAATCATGACAGAAGTTTATCTTGAAAAAGTGGATACAACCCTTGCAGATACATTAGTTTATTTTAACCGCGATTCCATGCTGATGACCCTTAATATCAGCGGATCAAGCGGAGATGTTTCAAAAGTACTTACCCTTAATGTTTTCGAACTCAGGGAAAAAATTACCCATCTCGATACCACTTACCGGGGGAAGCTTTCAAGAAATAACCTGTTTTATCCGGTATTGCTTGCGCAGCAACATTTTATTCCCAAAACCGGCAATATTACCCTTAAAATGCCAACATTCCTGATGGACAAAATGGTTGAGAATCATCGTAAACTTCACAGCCAGACTGAATTCAACAATTTTTTCAAAGGATTGTATTTTGCAGTAGATCAATCTAATGAACCTTCTGCAGTGGTTTCATTCGACCTGGCTAAAAAATCATATATTACAATGTATTTTAGCCGTGATTCGGCTGATTCAGCAATAGTCGTCAAATATAACTTTATTTTTTACGGATCGACCTTTAATTTTCCACAGCCTTCCTTTTCAGACCCAATTCGCCGGTATTTAAACGATACAGCTTATAGCGATACTGTTTATTATATCATGTCTGGCAACAGCCTGATTAGCAGAATTGATATCAATGGACTGGATTTTCTTTACGAAAATCCGAAAATTGTTATTAATAAAGCCAGCCTGATTCTGCCTGTGGAAACATTCAATGCAGAATTGCCGTTCACCATGTGCGAAAAACTGGTGCTCAAGGGAATTGACGAGACAGGAACGGAATTTTACCTTCCCGATTATCTTGTGCAATCAAGTACCGGATATAGCTATGATGGTGCCACCTATAATTCATCAAAAAAGCAATATGAATTTCTAATCCCATTGTTTTTTCAGGATTTAATGGAGAAACACAAAACCCGTTGTTCGTTTTATTTACACCCATATAAAAGCAGCAGCCGGGTCCAAAAGGCTGTATTAAAAAACTACGGAAGTTCAAAGGCTATGAAATTAATAATAACTTATTCAATCATTTAGGTTATGTGCGGAATAGTCGGTTATATCGGGCCACGTCAGGCTTATCCTATTATTATTAATGGTTTGAAAAGGCTTGAATACAGAGGTTATGATTCAGCTGGTATATCATTGATAAACAAAGAAATAAAGATATTTAAGAAAAAAGGGAAAGTCACTGACCTGGAAGCGTTTATTCCAAAAAACCAAACCAAAAGTACAGTCGGTATTGGCCATACAAGATGGGCAACCCATGGCGAACCCAGCGATGTTAATGCTCATCCTCATTTATCGCAAAACGGAATTTTTGTTGTTATTCATAATGGCATTATTGAAAATTATGCACGACTGAAAGAAAAACTGGAAAACAGAGGTTACAGCTTTAAAAGTGAAACAGATACTGAAATTCTTGCCAACCTGATTGAATATATTTACCTGAAAGGAAATATCAGTGCCGAAATGGCAGTAAGGCTGGCACTTTCAAAAGTTGTTGGGGCTTATGGTCTGGCTATTATTTGCCGCGATGAGCCCAATATGCTTATTGCAGCACGAAAGGGCAGTCCCCTTGTAATTGGTGTTGGCAAAGGTGAATATTTTATTGCCTCAGATGCCACTCCCATTGTCGAACACACCCACTCGGTAATTTATCTGAACGACGATGATATAGCCATACTTACACGTGAAGGCTTATCACTAAAAACCATACGCAATGATTTGCTCGAACCAAAAGTACAAACCGTTGACCTTGAAATTGGTGAAATTGACAAAAATGGGTTCGATCATTTTATGCTGAAGGAAATTTTTGAACAACCCCGGGCAATCAAAGATACATTTAGGGGACGTATTACACAGGATCTTAAAAATATTCAGCTTGGCGGTCTGTTTAATGTGCTGCCACGACTTATCGAGGCAAAGCGAATCATTATTGTTGGTTGTGGAACATCATGGCATGCAGGCCTTGTGGGAGAATATCTTTTTGAAGAGTTATCGCGTATTCCTGTTGAAGTGGAATATGGATCTGAATTCCGGTACCGCAATCCGATTATTTCAAAAGATGATATTATTATTGCCATCAGCCAGAGCGGCGAAACTGCCGATACACTTGCAGCCATACGGCTGGCTAAAAAAGCCGGAGCCTTGGTATTGGGTATCTGTAATGTTGTGGGTTCGAGCATACCACGCGAAACCGATGCAGGTGTTTACACCCATGCCGGACCTGAAATAGGGGTGGCTTCAACCAAAGCATTTACCGCCCAGGTGACTGTTTTAGCCATGATGGCTATTTTGCTGGGTTTTAAACGGAAAGTTTTAAGCAACAATCAATATCACAAGCTGATAGAGAAATTATATGAGATACCATCAAAACTTGAAAAAATTTTAGGAAATCACGAAAAGTATAAAACCATTGCCCAATTGTTTAAATCTACTTCCAATTCGCTTTACCTCGGAAGAGGATATTTATTCCCTGTTGCGCTTGAAGGAGCATTAAAACTGAAAGAAATTTCCTATATCCATGCCGAAGGCTATCCGGCAGCTGAAATGAAACATGGCCCAATTGCCCTTATTGATGAAAAAATGCCGGTTGTGGTATTAGCCATCAAAGATTCAACGTATGAAAAAATTGTCAGCAATATTCAGGAAGTCAAGGCCAGAAAAGGTATTGTGATTGCTATTGTCAACGAAAACGACAATACAATTTCCAAAATGGCCGATTATACCCTTGAAATCCCTGAAGTAGCCGAACCTTTATCGCCTTTGCTTACAGTAGTGCCTTTGCAGATTCTGGCATACCATATGGCCGTAATGAGAGGCTGTAATGTCGATCAGCCCAGAAACCTGGCTAAATCAGTAACCGTTGAGTAGTTTTGACTTAATGCTGCCTATCCGCTCCTGTTATTTTAATTATCGTTTAAATTCTGATTTTTCTGACTTAAATTATTAACTTTGTCAAAATGTCAGGTTAGAGGTTTTTACATTAATCCGGCATGTTATTAAGATCATTATGAATATTCAACAGGTTAAACAACGATTTGGTATTATTGGTAATAACAGTGCCTTAAATCGTGCTATTGAGGTTGCAATACAGGTTGCACCTACCGATCTGTCGGTACTGATTTCCGGTGAAAGCGGCACCGGTAAAGAGAACTTTCCGCAGATTGTCCATCAGTATAGTGCCCGGAAACACGGGCAATATATTGCAGTTAACTGCGGAGCTATTCCTGAAGGAACCATCGACAGCGAATTGTTTGGCCATGAAAAAGGCTCCTTTACTGGAGCTACCGAAAGCCGTAAAGGATATTTTGAAGAAGCTAACGGCGGAACTATTTTTCTTGACGAAGTTGCTGAACTCCCGCTATCAACGCAGGTAAGGCTACTCAGGGTACTCGAAACCGGAGAATATTTAAAGGTGGGTTCGTCAAAAACTCAAAAAACCAATGTCAGGGTTGTAGCTGCTACCAATGTCAATATGATGGAAGTGGTTTCAAACGGAAAATTCAGGGAAGATCTTTTTTACCGGCTCAACACTGTTCCTATCATTATTCCTCCGCTTCGCAACCGCAAAGAAGATATTCATCTGTTGTTCCGTAAATTTGCCTCCGATTTTGCTGACAAATACCGGATGCCTCCGATTGAACTTACCGATGACGCCCGTCATTTGCTTGAGAGTTACAGCTGGCCCGGAAATGTGAGACAATTAAAAAATATCACCGAGCAGATTTCAATCATTGAGCAGAACCGCCTGATCAATGCCAGTGCGCTTCAAAATTACCTGCCTGCTTCTAATGTTTCGTTTTTACCTGCACGCCTTAAAACAACCGACGAAAGGACTTTTTCATCCGAAAGAGAAATATTGTACCAGGTATTATTCGATATGAAAAAAGATGTAAATGAACTTAAAAGACTTGTAAATACCCTGATGCAGTATGTCCCCGGTGATGTAGCAATGCCTGCAGGAACCGATACGGTTTTTGAACGTATCATCAACCCCGACAACAATAAAATTGAACTTACGCCCGAAACTGCCCACGTAACAGGTTATGCGACCAATGATATAGGTATTCAGAATATTCAGGACACCGAAGAAATTATTGAAGAATCTTTATCGCTTACTGAAAAGGAAATTGAATTTATTAAAAAAGCACTGGAAAAGCATAAAGGAAAAAGAAAACTTGCTGCCGATGAATTGGGAATTTCGGAAAGGACACTATATCGTAAAATCAAAGAACATAACCTGGAATAATAATATGATTTTAAGAGTATTTATTCTGTTTTTGTGTTGTTTTGTAATGGAAACCTGTACTGTAAAATACAGTTTTACGGGAGCCTCCATATCTCCCGAAGTAAAAACGGTATCGGTCAGTGAGTTTCCAAACAATGCCCCCCTGGTGCATCCGCGGTTGGCTGTTGTTTTTTCCGAGAAACTGAAAGACAGGTTTTTAAACCAAACCAGTTTATTGTTGGTATCTTCGGCCGGCGATCTGAATTTTGAAGGCGAAATAGTCGATTACAACACCAGCCCGGTTGCTATTCAGAGTGGAGATCAGGCTGCTTTCAACAGGCTTACTATTGTTGTTAATGTCAGATTTTCAAATGCGTACAATCCAAAACAAAATTTTGAATCTCGTTTTTCGAGATATGCCGATTACGACAGCCGTAAAAACCTTGAAGATGTCCAGGAATCGCTGATTGAAAGCATTGTAGAAGAATTAACGGAAGATATTTTTAATAAATCGGTAGCAAACTGGTAAGATTATATGAATATCAGTCAGTTCAGACAATACCTCGAATATCCCGAATTGCTTGACGAAAGAGCCAGGCACGAATTAGTTCAGATTATTGAAGAATATCCTTTTTTCGGAGCCGCCCGGATGCTTTACACCAAAAGTCTGCATAATCTCGGGCATATTAAATTTGACGAAGAATTAAAAAAAACTGCCATATCTGTTCCCAGTCGTAAAAAATTATACCTGCTGCTCAACAAAACAATTCTTTTCCCGACTCAGGCTGTTTTTGAAACCAGATCACCAATGCCTAAACCGGCACAGGAAACCAAGCATGACCAGCCAGAATGGCCTGACGATTTCTATTTTGAACTACTTGATGATGCTCCTTCCGGAGAGCCTGTACAAACCAAACCCGTTGAAGGTGTTGAATCAATGGAAGATCATTTTGATATTTCTGCAAATGATACAGACAATGCAAAGATTGAAGACGAATTAAAAAGTAATGATAGCCAAAAAGAACGGAAACAATTGCTGATTGAAAAATTCATCGAAGAAAAACCAAGGATTGTGCCTGTTGCCTCTCAGGCAGTGCAACCCTCAAAAGATCTTCTTGATGAACAACCGGCCCCGGAATTATTTTCCGAAACCCTGGCAAAAATATATATTAAGCAAGGCCTTTACCATAAGGCTATTATAAACTATCAGAATTTAAGTTTGAAATATCCGGAAAAAAGTATTTACTTTGCCGACCAAATTGAAAAAATCAAACAGTTAATTCAAAATCAAAATAACTTAACCATCAAATAACATGTATATCATTGTTTCCATTTTAATTTTTATTGTTTGTATTCTGCTCATACTATTTGTATTGGTTCAGAATTCAAAAGGAGGCGGTTTAGCTGCCAATTTTTCAGCAGCAAACCAGATCATGGGTGCACGCAAATCGGCCGATTTTCTTGAAAAAGCTACCTGGTATCTTGTTGCAACCCTTTTTGTATTATGTCTGCTGGCTGCCATGTTGATCCCCAGGGATGAAGTCCAAACCGAACAATCGGCTATTGAAGAACAGGTTAAAAATATTAACCTGCCAGCCACTCCGGCACAGACTCCTCCGGCCAATGACCAGCAAAATAATAATTAAAAAAATTATTCATCATTCAACTGCCGGTATGCTGACATGCTGGCAGTTTTTTTTTATACCGTTAAATAAATCTGTCAATATATATAATGGTATTCGCGTCCATATTTAGCCTGAAATAAAATATTGGGAAACGATAGAACTAATAAATATTTTAGTATTCAGTGAATTACGTTTACGATATGGTTTTTTGCAGAAGGAACCAGGTTCATCGGCATGGTTTAAAAATCATGGAATAATAATTTTGGCACAAATTGTGTAAAGGAGCACCTTCGGAAAAAACATAATTAATCATTAATATAAAATTTATGAAAACAATTTTGAATAAAATCATCGTTGAGCCGCTTCCGGCTGAAGAAAAAACCGCAAGTGGCATTATCATTCCCGATTCGGCAAAAGAAAAGCCACAAGCCGGAAAAGTTATTTCGACCGGGGCCGGAAAAAAAGATGAACCCATGGAAATTAAACCGGGCGACACTGTTCTTTATGGTAAATATAGTGGTACCGAAATCAATGTAGACGGAAAAAATTACCTGGTTATGTCGCAAAGCGATGTATTAGCAATTATCTGAAAATTAAAAATTAAATAATTATTTATTATGGGAAAACAGATCAGATTCAATATCGAAGCCCGTAACCTTTTGAAAAAAGGTGTTGACGAGCTTTCAAATGCAGTAAAAGTAACATTGGGACCGAAAGGACGCAATGTAGTAATTGAGAAAAAATTTGGTGCTCCGCAGATTACCAAAGACGGGGTTACCGTTGCCAAGGAAATTGAACTTGCCGATCCATGGATGAACATGGGTGCCCAAATGGTCAAAGAAGTTGCTTCAAAAACTTCTGATAATGCAGGTGATGGCACTACTACAGCTACCGTGCTGGCACAATCAATGATTGCAGTGGGTTTAAAAAACGTCACTGCCGGTGCCAATCCAATGGACCTGAAACGCGGTATTGACAAAGCCGTTGCCAAAGTGATAGAAAGCCTGAAAGCCCAGTCGCATGAAATTGGTGATGATTTTCAGAAAATTGAACAGGTTGCTGCCATATCGGCCAATAACGACCCGGATATCGGGAAACTGATAGCCGAAGCAATGCATAAAGTCAACAAAGAAGGGGTTATTACAGTTGAAGAAGCCAAAGGTATTGAAACAACTGTTGAGGTAGTTGAAGGTATGCAGTTTGACCGTGGATATATTTCACCTTATTTTATTACCAACCCTGAGAAAATGGAAACCGACCTCGAAAATCCATTTATCCTGATTCACGATAAAAAAATATCCACTTTAAAAGATATGCTTCCGGTACTTGAGGCTGTGGCACAAACCGGACGTCCCCTCATGATTATTGCCGAAGATGTTGATGGAGAAGCCCTGGCTACCCTGGTGGTTAACCGTTTAAGAGGAACATTGAAAGTAGCTGCCGTTAAAGCTCCTGGATTTGGCGATCGTCGTAAAGAAATGCTCGAAGATATTGCAATTCTTACCGGCGGTATGGTTATTACCGAAGAAAAAGGTCTTAAGCTCGATGCAGCAAAAATAGATATGCTTGGACGTTGTGAAAAAATTACCATCGATAAAGACAATACTACCATTGTAAACGGAGCTGGTGAAAAGAAAAATATCGCCGACCGTATTAAACAGATTAAAGCACAGATCGAAG